>JAWXAZ010000076.1:0-20666 GCA_034439755.1 bacterium | reverse complement strand
ACTTAAAGGCTGTATAAAACATCTTTTCTGGCTGAACCTAAAGAAAATCCCCTCTATAATTTTTGTATCAAAAAAGAAGGGATAATAGATTATTAAATAAACCCCAAAAAAAAAGAGAACGATAAAGAAAAAGGGCGTTTAAATACACTTTCTCTTTCTCATTCTCTTTCTCCTGTTGTGGGCCCACCTGGAATCGAACCAGGCACCCCCTGATTATGAGTCAGATGCTCTAACCGAATGAGCTATAGGCCCTGCTAATTAAATTAGCGAGGCGCAAAAATAAGAATTTCGGAATACCGAACAAGATTTTTTTATTTACTTTCTCCCTTTCAAATACCTCTTGCGCTCTTTTTCACTTTGAATTGCTGCACTTTCGGCTTATTATTGAGAAGAAATTTTAATAAATGAAAAATATTATCTGGAGATATGGAACCATTTCGGGTTTCCTTAATGCCATTTACTTGGTGGTATTCGCACTCGTTACTAAAGCTAATCCAAACTTTAATCATAGCCTAATTACAGGCTATGCGGCCATGGCAGTGGCGCTCTCTTTTATATTTGTAGGCGTTTACCAAGCCAAAAAGCAATTTCCAGAACAGCCCTTCGGCTTTAACAAGGCCTTTCTTACCGCACTGCTCATTGCCCTTATCTCCAGCCTGTTTTATACCTTTACTTGGTTGGTCGTTAACCAATTTATTTACCCAGAATTTATGACAAATTATACCCAAAATCAAATTATAAACGCACAAAATAGCGGTATGTCGGTGCAAAATCTAGAAACTCTCAGAAAAGAAATGGATGGCTATGTGCAGTTATACAAAAATCCTTTTTGGGTCTTCATCATGACCCTCACAGAAATTTTGCCCCTTGGGTTTCTTCTCTCCCTTTTAGCCGCCGCAATTTTTAAAAAGAAAAATGCCTAAAAAAAACTGGTATTATCCAATTCTTGCGGTGCCATTGTATCTTGTTGCCCTGCTGCCCATGCGGGTTTTATATCTCATTAGCGATTTTGCGCGCATCTTGGTCTTTCACGTTTTTGGCTATAGAAAGGATGTTGTTTTTCAAAATTTAAAAAATTCCTTTCCAGAAAAAGACGAAAATTGGATCAGACATACCGCCTGGAAATTCTACCAAAATCTCTTCGATACCAGCATAGAAACCATTGCCATGGCCGTGCAAACAAAAAGCTATTACCGCAAGCATGTTAAACTAAATAATTTAGATATTATTAGCGGTCTGAACCAACGCCAACAACCCTTTATTTTGGTCTGCGGTCACCTCTCAAACTGGGAATATGCAGGACAAAGACTTCAACTCAATTCTGCCCAAGTTGATGTTTTATACCATCCCCTTAGCAACAAGTTTTTCGATTGGTTTATGTACCATGTGCGCACCCGTTTTTACCTACACTTAATTCCCATGCAAAGCGCGCTGCGTGAGATGCTGCAACGTAAAAATATTCCCTCGGCCATAACCTTTATTGCAGATCAAACTCCTAGTCGGGATGGTTGCCACTGGATGCAATTTCTTAACCAAGATACTCCCGTGTTTTTGGGCGTAGAAAAGATGGCAAAAAAGTTCAATTACCCTGTTGTGTACGGCGATATATTTAGAGCCAAAAGGGGAAATTATGTAGTCAATTTTCAAATGCTTACCGAGCACCCAAAAGACCTTCCAGAATTCGAAATTACAGAAAAACACATGCAACTGCTAGAGCAAAGTATTCGCTACAAACCAGAAGACTGGCTCTGGAGTCACCGCCGCTGGAAACACCAAAAACCAATACAGAAATGAAAAAATTATGTCGCACACATTGCCTATCAATAATCCTTATTGGTTTCGGTCTGAACCTACTGAGCGCTTGTAGCCACAAGGAAAAAGCAGCGCTCCTGGTCACAGCAAAGCAGATTCAAACCATGGATTCTGTTTTGCTTACCGCAAGTGCCATGGTTATTAATGAGGGTAAAGTGCTTGAGTTAGGCACCAAGGAAGAGCTGCTAAAAAAATATGAGGTAACGCAAGAAAGTAATTATGACGATTCGTATATCTATGCCGGACTAATAGATGCACATTGTCATTTCTATGGCTTAGGTAGATTCTTGCAAATGGTAGACCTTACAAAAACTTCCTCACTAGAAGATGTTGTGGCCGCTTGCGTGGCTTTTGATTCGCAGAAAAATTCCGCTAATTTATTGGGTAGGGGATGGGATCAGAGCAAGTGGAACAACAAAAAATTCCCGAATAACTCAGCACTTAACAAAGCATTTCCTAATAAGCCTGTTATCTTAAAACGGGTAGATGGTCATGCCGCATTGGTTAATAATTATGCCTTGGAACTCGCAGGATTAAACATTCATTCTAAAATTGATGGCGGCGCATTAATAGTAGAAAATGGCCAATTAACAGGTGTGCTCATAGACAATGCGGTTGATTTAGTAGAAAAAATTCTGCCTAAATCAAATACCGCCGATAGGGTAAATGCCTTACTCGATGCACAAAAAGTTTGCCTGCAATACGGACTAACAGCAGTAACCGATGCCGGCTTAGATACCGATGTTATTTGGCTTATAGATTCGCTACAAAAAAGCGGAAGTCTTAAAATAAAGATCAATGCCATGGTGAGTTTAACCGATGAAAACCTAGCGTATTGGCTAAAAAGAGGTCCGTATAAAACAGATTTGTTACAAGTAAACTCCTTTAAAATGTATGGCGATGGTGCCCTGGGTTCTCGTGGGGCTTGCCTCATTAAACCCTACAGCGATGAGCCCAATCATACCGGATTTTTGCTTACCGCCCTCCATAAAATGGAGCAATATATTGCGGCCATTGCCAACTCGCGTTTCCAGTTAAACACCCATGCCATTGGCGATTCTACCAATAGGTTGTTGTTGAAATTATACGGCAAGGCCATTGGAAATAAGCCCGAACGCCGCTGGCGCATAGAGCACGCACAGGTAGTAGATCAAGCCGATTTTCAATTGTTTAAGCAATACGGCGTAGTTGCCTCGGTTCAGCCCACACATGCCACCAGCGATATGTTTTGGGCAGATGAACGCCTTGGTTCAGACCGAATAAAAGGTGCTTATGCTTATGCAGATTTGCTTGCACAACTTGGATGGCTGCCGCTTGGAACCGATTTTCCAGTAGAAGATGTATCGCCTTTCTATACCTTTTTTGCTGCCGTAGAGCGCACCGATAAAAACGGAATGCCCAAAGAAAAATTCCAATATCACAATGGTTTAACCCGCGAACAGGCTTTAAAAGGCATGACCATTTGGGCGGCAAAAGGGGCCTTTCAAGAAAAGGAAATGGGAACATTATTGCCTGGTACCGCAGCCGATTTTGTGGTGCTTGATATCAATTTTTTAAAGTCGGATTTGAATAAAATTCGTGAAACTAAAGCAAAACACACTTTCATTAATGGAAAAGAAATTATTTTTTAGCCTTGATAATAAGATTAATACAGATTAAAAATAAATAATGTTTGGACAATAAATGTATATACACATAAATTTGCATTAGTAAATGAGACTAGAGGAATCGATCAAGCAGACCACGTTTAAGAGTGAACACCACAAGATGTTGTTGAATCTTATTTACACCGCCGGAATGATTAATGCCGAGCAAGCGAGGTTTTTTAAAACCTACGACCTTTCGCCGCAACAGTATAATGTACTGCGCATTTTGAGAGGTCAGTATCCTAACCCAGCCAGTGTGGGTTTGGTGCAAGAACGCATGCTAGACCAAATGAGCAATGCTTCGCGTTTAATTGAAAAATTAAAATTGAAGAAATTGCTTACACGCCGTGCCTGTAAAAATGATAGACGTCAGATGGATGTTGTAATCAGTGAGGATGGGTTGAAATTACTCAAGTTAATTGACACCAAGTTTGAAGATTTTGAGCAAAAGCTTTGTTGCATCACACCAAGTGAGGCGAATGAGCTTAATAGAGTGCTCGACAAACTGGCTGAAAATGCAATTTAAAAAACAATGAAAAAATATATCTTAACATTAGCCATTGCAGGTCTGGGTTTATCTGCATTCGCAAATCCACCAGCTAAAAAAGCTGAGGAAGCAACTTATTCTATTGATGCGGCTGTATCCACTTTTAAGTGGCATGCAACCAAAGTAACGGGCGAACATTCTGGCGTTGCCAAGTTCTCTAATGGTTCAATCCAAACGATTGGTAATGCATTGAAAACTGCAGAAATCAATGTCGACATGACTACCATTGATGCAACAGATTTAACAGGTGAATACCACGATAAATTGGTAAATCATTTAAAGAGCGAAGACTTCTTTTCGGTGGCTAAATTTAACACAGCTACGATTAAAGTAAAATCGGCAACAGCTATTAAGGGTAACAAAAAAGATGCAAACAATTACACCATTGTGGCAGATTTAACCATCAAAGGAATTACGCAAGAAATTAGCTTCCCAGCTATTGTTGTGGTAAATGCCCATCAAGTAATTGTGAATGCAGACATCAATGTAAATCGCACAAAATTTGATATTCGTTACGGTTCAAAAAGTTTCTTCGAAGGTATTGGCGACAAAGCTATCTCCGATGAATTTAACGTAAAAGTTAGGGTAGTAGCTTCAAAATAATTTTTGCAAGTAGGCGCATTTAGTATAAAAAAAGCGGCCAAGTCTGTAGAGACTTTGGCCGCTTTTTTTTATTTATCCTTCAAGCGTTCTTTAATATCCAAACGGTGCTTGCGTGCTGTATCAATGGCAATATCATAACCCGCATCGGCATGCCTTATTACACCCATCGCTGGGTCGTTATGCAATACACGTTTTAACCTACGCGCCGCATCCTCAGTGCCATCTGCTAAAATTACCATACCAGCGTGTATGCTATAACCCATTCCCACGCCGCCACCATGATGCACACTTACCCAACTTGCACCACCTGCCGTGTTAATCAAAGCATTCAAAATTGGCCAATCGGCAACAGCATCACTGCCATCTTTCATTGCCTCAGTTTCGCGGTTTGGCGAAGCCACAGATCCCGTATCCAAATGATCTCTGCCAATCACAATTGGGCCCTTAACCTTACCCGTTCTCACCAATTCATTAAATGCCAAAGCTGCTTTTTCTCTATCTCCCTGTCCGATCCAACATATTCTCGCAGGCAACCCTTGAAAGGCAATGCGCTCCCTAGCCATGTCTAACCAGCGGTGCAAGGAAATATTCTCAGGAAACAAGTCCTTCATTACTTGATCGGTTACATAAATATCATTGGGGTCGCCACTCAATGCCACCCACCTAAACGGACCTTTTCCTTCGCAGAATAACGGACGAATATAAGCAGGCACAAAGCCCGGAAAATTAAACGCATTGGCCACTCCGCGCTGGTCTTTTGCTTGGCCGCGTAAGTTGTTGCCATAATCAAAAGTAATGGCACCTCGGCTTTGCAACTCCAACATCAACTTCACATGATGCGCCATGGTATCCAAACTTAAACGGGTATATTTATCGGGGTCTGTTTTGCGCATTCTATCCGACACTTCTTCTGCTAGGTCTTCTGGGTAATATCCGTTTAATGGGTCGTGCGCCGAAGTTTGATCGGTCAACAAATCTGGCGTGATATTGCGTTCAATTAAACGTTCCAACAAATCAATCACGTTACAAACAACTCCTATCGATAAGCTTCTGCCTTCTACCTTCGCTTTTAAAGCCATGTCAATGGCTTGGTCTATGTCTCTGCTCATTACATCGAGGTAGCGCGTTTCTAAGCGCTTCTTGATGCGCCACTCAACCATTTCGGCTGCCAAGCAAACCCCATCGCACATGGTCACTGCCAAAGGCTGTGCGCCACCCATGCCACCTAATCCTGCGGTTACCGTTAAGGTGCCTTTAAGCGAGCCATTAAAATGCTGACGAGCAGCCTCTGCAAAAGTTTCGTAAGTACCTTGAACAATACCTTGAGAGCCAATGTAAATCCAGCTACCCGCAGTCATCTGACCATACATCATGAGGCCTTTTTTGTCTAACTCATGAAAGGTTTCCCAATTGGCCCATTTAGGTACCAACATGCTATTGCTAATAATTACCCTGGGTGCATCTTTATGAGTAGGTAAAATGCCCACCGGTTTACCACTTTGAATAAGCAAAGTTTCATCCTCCTCTAAATCCATTAATGCTTTTTCTATCAACTCAAAGCTTTCCCAATTACGGGCTGCTTTGCCTATACCACCATATACAATTAAGTCTTCGGGTCTCTCGGCTACATCTGGATCTAGGTTATTATGCAGCATTCTTAAGGCTGCCTCTTGAACCCATCCCTTACAACTTAGTTTATTGCCTGTAGCGGCATGTATTACTCTGCTCATAATTTATTGATCTGTGGGGCGAAAATAGACCTATTTTTTCTGTTCGCAAATAAGGATTTGTGGTAATTTATACCTTTATTTAAATTAATTTGATCCAAAAATTAAATTAGTCAAATGGACAATTTTTATTTTAGCATTGATAAATGCCAAGTGACAAGTTGTTAATTCCAACGATTTTTGGACTATTGCCTAATGCACATCGGAGTTATCTATTGCACATAATGGGTAGCGGTATTACCTCATATTTTTTCTCCGAACAATTGGGAGATTTAATAAACAATTAATAGTAAAAGCGGCATATTTGCACTCCTTAAAAAACTCATCATGTTTATTTTGCGTTCTGCCAATTTTAAAGGCATTTTATTCTTGCTACTCATTCTCCCTTTTTTTGAGGCTTTGGGTCAGGCCAAAAAGCCTGGAACATTTTATTTATCTTGGGGCTACAACCGCGAAGCTTACACCAAAAGCACCCTGCATTTAAGCAACCACAGCACAGATAATTACGATTTTACCATGGTTAAAGCCACTGCCCACGATAAGAATAATTTTGAACATATTGGTGCGCTCAATGAACTCACCATACCGCAATACAATTTGCATATTGGCTACTTGTTTAATGATAAAAGAAATTTAGGTGTTGAGCTTAGTTGGGACCATTTAAAATACGTGGTAACAGACAATCAATTGGTTCATGTTAAAGGAAATATTAGGGGCAGAGAATTGGATTTAGATACCCTTGTTGACCCAGATTTTGTGCACATACAGCATACCAACGGCAACAATTATTTAATGGGTAATATTGTTAAAAAACATTCATTGTATAAAGGTAATCACACCGAGTTAAGCATTCACAACAAATTGGGTGCAGGCGTATTGTATTCGTTTACTATTTCTACTGTTTTGGGCAATTACGATCCTGGCCATTTTAAAATTCAAGGCTATGTTTTGGGAGCTAATACTGGCTTACGTTGCGACATTTTTAAATACTTCTTTTTAGAAACAACAGGTCAATTGGCCTTTGCACATTACCTAAATACCGAGCTTGGCGCCGACCATCGAGGGCAACTTTCGCACCATTTCTTTTCTGGCGCACTTGCATTGCAATTTGGATTTAACTTGCCAATGGAAACGTTTAAAAAGAAATAGGATTGTAAGGCAACCATTTGGGTTGTCAAATATTAAATTCTCTGCAGTATTTATCTTATTAGTTTGCTTTAATTTAGTTACATTTGATTATCAATTGAGCGCCTTATAATGGTAAAGATTTATTTGTTAGCAATGGTTTCTTTTTTCTTGCTAAATAAAAATTGCCTTGGTCAAGTATCAGGTCCTGCTACTGTTTGTTTTTCTGATACGGTATTATATTCTGTAAATGTTTCTGGGGCGAGTACTTTTGCTTGGCAAGTTCCATTAGGAACACAAATATTGCAAGGGCAAGACAATGATAGTATTTTAGTAAAGTTTGGGAGCAACTCAGGTAACATCACCGTTACCCCAAATATTGGTTCAGCCCAGAGCTTAAGTATTGCAGTAAATGCATTGCCAAATGTGGGTGTCTCTATGATGCCGCCAAATGGACCTTGCATGGGGAATTCGGTATCCTTAACTGGAACAGGGGCTAGCCAGTATCAATGGAGTAATGGCGTTCAAAACAATGTTCCATTCTCAACAGGTGGCCTTCAATTTGCTGATCCAAGTTATTTTATTGCGTCTCATAATAATGGAGCCCTTGAAGATTTAGATGGAGATGGAATTAAAGATATGATTTTATTAAATAACGGCGGCCTACAAATTTATAGAAATTTGGGTTTAGGAGGAAACATTTCCATGTTGTCCTTTGCACCACCAATTGCCATTAATCCGTTTATTTATTGAGGAGAATCTTATACGTTTTTTAGGTTGGAAGATTTAAATAATGACGGTAAAATAGACTTACTGATTTTTAAAAATGCTGGCACAAACAAAAATTTTCTTCCAAGTAAGGTAATTGCGAATAAACTATACCGCCGTATTTTATATACCAATGAATGTCTGTTTAGAGTTACTTCCAATACCGTCATCATCACGCTTAATCCTTCACCAGTTGCTAATTTTAGCATTAACAATCCTTATCAATGTTTTACTGGAAACAACTTCGTTTTTTCAGCCTATTCTACTTTAAGCAAAGGTACTTATACCCGTCAGCAGATTCACCAGGTTATTATGTAAACTTAAGCTCCAATCCTATTGAGAAGGCAGATAGATACAAAATCTCGAAAAACGATACTTGCTTAAATGAGGGTCCACTTTCATGGCCGCACAAGACCTTACACCTTACCATAAATCAAGGATTAAATAATTCCTATAACCTAATCTGGGATTCATATTCTGGGCTACAAACCTTAACCATTAATGTTTATAGAGGACCTACAGATAGTACCTTAACTGCCTTAACCAATATTCAAGGAAATTTAAATCAGTTTGTTGATCAATTTCCTTTGATTGGTCCTAATTATTATATAATATAAGCCTATTTTGGTATCACTTGTGATCCCGATGTATTGCTAAAAAGAAGCTTTTCAAGTGCCTTTTCGAACAGTGCAACAAACGTAAAAATAGGGATTGATAAGGTCTCAAAACCCAAATTTGTAACAGTGTCCCCCAATCCATTTGCCAAGGAAATAACCATTACCAAGGAAATTTCGAAACCCTTAATACTGGAACTTACAGATATGCATGGCAGATATATTGATTCTTATAAATTAGATCACTTTAAAAATGTAATTAACCTATCACATTTGTTTAATGGCATATACTTGCTCATGGTTAAAGCAGATGATGAGGTTCAAAACATTAAAATAATTAAGCAGTAAAAAACATTTTATTTTCTTAAGCAATTTTTTTTCTAACGTAATTGCTTTGCAATTTGCTTATAGAAGCTCCTTCTTATTTCGGTATAAATGCGCTCCAAAAGCATTTTCTAAGAAAAATATATTACATCAATTAGGACAGAAAATACTGTACTAGCCCTAAAACAAATAACATGGCGCCCATCATTTTATTGCCATATTGTCTAAGCATTTGAATGGCATTAGAAGTTGAATAGGTTCGAACAAAATAAATTAATGCATAATGCAAAAGGAAAGCCCCAACGCCTGTGCCTAGGGCAAAGCTCATCTGACTTATAAACCCAGCTTTCACTAAACTAAATTGTTTTACCTGCAAGGCGGCTATAATGGCAATCCAAAACAAGATCAATTGCGGATTGATGATTGAAACTAAAAAACCTGTTACCAATCCATATTTGGATTCCTTTTTAGGTGAAGTATTTGCACTAGATTGAATGAAAAATAATATCACGCCAATAAGCATAAATACAAGGGCAACATAGCTAGATAATTTCTGCAATGGCGCTGTATAAGTTTCAATTTTATACGCAAAAAGAATGGCACAAAATGAATAGAACACCTCGGGTATGGATCCCCCAATGGCAATATAAAAGGCTTTTTTAAAATTACTTTGAACGCATGCACTCAAAACCGTTAAATTAACAGGGCCGGGTTGCATAGATCCAAAAAAGCTGACTGAGGTGGCAAAGAGGAAATAAAACGCAAACATGCTATATGATAGGTGGGTTTTTGAGTGCAAAATAGAAGTTTTTTAAGGATATATAAGGCATCCCAATCTTCTTGTTTTCTAAAGCAATTTTATAGATTAAATTAACATGTTTAAATAAAGCACGATAGGCATCAAGGAGTGAACCTTTTGGGTCGTAAATATGCGCTGGTTCCGAAGCAATTCCATTCAATTCCATAATGCTTATATTTTTACCTAAGTATAAATCTTCAATTGACTTAACCTTTAAATCATAACGGCCAATGTAAAATCCTTCTATGTTTTTGCTAATTTCTTTAAAAACCTTTTCCAATTGAGGGGTAATTAATTCTTGTTTGCTCATAAAGGTGGTGCCCCTGCAATGGTTGCCAATTGGTTCAAGCATAAGAACCTCGCCAAAGGTTAAAACCTCGGTTAAGCGTAACTTGAATTTGTTTAATAAATAAGGCCTTTGAAGGTTAGCGCGCTCACTTTCCATAATAAGCGTTTCTATTGTTTTAAAGCCATCCCCAACAATGCTTAAAAAGGATTTCATCACCACAGAAGTAATTCCAAATTCCTGGCTATTGGGCACCTGATAAAAAAGAACCCCTAATTCTATGGGAAACGAAATAAACGATTGCACAATTTTTTCGCCAGAGTTGCTATTTAAATAAGCCATAAGCATCTCCTCGTTTTCAATTTTTTCAACCGCTTTGCCACGCTCTCCTTGGTTGGGTTTAACAATAAATGGGAAGCTTATATGGGCATTTTTAATTTTATCCCTGGCGTCAAAATGCGAAAGATTTTTAGCTAGATAAATGCTATTGGGTAAATATTTTGAGTCGATTTTTTTTAGTAAATCCCATTTGCTTTCACCGCTTATTCCGCCTAAAAATATCCCTGGATTTGCCAAGGTATAAAACGTAAGCGACCTAGCCTTTAATGCCAACCACAACAAATATATAAATACAGGAAAATACAAAATGTAAACGGGCCAGAACTCAAAATGCAATATTTTTTTTAACCAAAATGGATAAGTCCTATATCTTAAAAAGTTAAGGTTGGGTGTATAAATAATACTGCTCAAAATCAATGACAGATTAACTCAAAGGTGTGTTCAGTTTTATCAGCCAAATTGGCATAATTCATCATAGCCATGGTGCCGGTACGACTAATACAAGTAACACTTAAAGTTTGCGTTCCGTTATTAGGAAGCATTTTAATGGCCGTTAATGGAGAATCAATGCCATCAAAATGGTGAAATTCTATTAAATCCTTGGCTAAAATGCTGTTTTTGCTTTCAATAAATGAATAAAAAGCCTCCTCACGTGCTTTCACAATCTCTGAACTATATAAGGTTGCTGAAGACCAAATATGCGCACTGGTGGCATCCAAACTCTTAAAATGGGTAGTAAGCCCATCCCACCTAATTTCAGAAATTGCCGCTTGATCAGAAAAAATAAGTAGGGTAAACGGTTCAATACCCAAAAAATCATAGTTGTTTAAGAACAGTTCAACATTGTTATAATGAAAGAAATCTAATAAAACCAAACCCCTACTCTTGGCATAGGGCGGTTTGGGCTCATGTTTTATAAACGCGCCATTCAACAAAACAAATGGTAAACCCATTATTTGCCGTAGCCAGCCATGTGCCTCCCGATTGACCATCTTTTGGATACAATAGTTGTAAATCGCCATGCCTGTAATAATCGGGCTCAAGCGCAGCGGCCCTCTTTAATTTTTCATCCCTATTGGAGGTCAAGAAAAATCCACCATGTTTATTAGGAAGGTAAGTGAGTGTACACATTTTCGTTTAAATACGCTAGGGTTGAAAATGCAACCCCAAATTGATCCGATAGCAAAATGTCTTTATGGTAATGCTTCACCACAATCTGAATAATGGCCATGTGATGGATGGCATGTTCTATATTATAGGCAAGCTCTCTGCCTAAACTGGTATGAACTAAAACATCACTGTTTATGTCAAATTTAGTCCTCAAATTTATTAATGCATCTTCATTTAATTGCCTTAATTGCGTCTTTAAAGTTGATACATAATGAAGGGCAAAATCTACATCAGTTTCTAAACTTAAACTCCTTTTTCTGGCATCATAATTAACAACCAATTCTCCATTTACCATTTCGCCATAAACCTCTAAAACATGCCTAACATGTTTGCCTATTGTATTGCCATTTAATAAAGGCAATTCTTTAGCATACCTATTCTTATCAAGTTGTTTCACCAAATCCGCTATTTGCTCAAGCAAAACAACAGACGCATTTGCCAATTCTTTTATCATTTTTTTTCGAGTTTGATGAAAATATTTATTTTCACTTCATTAGACATAAACATGTTTTTTTCTCCAATCCCATAATCCAATCTATTTAATTCAAATGAGCCTTTTAAATAAAAATGATTTTCACCGCTAACATAGGTAAATGGAATAATAACATCTTTACTAACGCCCTTCATAGTTAGTAAAAAATACCCTTTAAACCCATCAGAAGTTTTGCCAAAAAATTTAGATTCGAGCAATATTAAGGGAAATTTTTCTACGTTAAAATAGGTGTCTTTTTTTAAATGCTTATCTCTTGCCGCAATCCCTGTGTTTATGTCGTTCGCCCCCACTGTTGCTTTTATACTCGATTTCTGTAAAGCATTTGGATCAAATTTAATGACTCCTTTTACTTCCTCAAAATGGCCATTCACCACTAAACCTGCATTGCGAATCTCAAATGTTACCTCAGAAAATAGCACCTGACCTTTAACAAAATAACATGAAAAAACGAATACGACAAATAGTATTTTTTTCATGCCAATTAATTCCTAAAAGGGGAGTAAGAAATTCCAATCATACCCTGTAAGGACTTATTTCTAAACCGATCATTATCTAAATATAACTTGTTAACGGTAGTATATTCTGTAAAACTAAAAGATGCACCGCCTTTTAGCGCCCATTTCGGTTTGAACCAATATATCACATAGATTTCTGAATTAAGCGACCCATAATCATTGTCGCTCACCAAGAGTAAATTGGTTTTGGTAGGAGATGCACTTTGTTCAATTGCCTGGTTGGGAGATTGCGTTTTTTTGCTGCTATTGTATTGCGAAACTTGGTTCAAACCAAATGAAAAACCAACTGCATCTATATTAAAAGCCATGCCCCATTTTTGATTAAATTGATAGTTTAAATAAATGGAAGCATTAATAGAATGAACCATATATTTTGGGATAAAAACCGTATCAAAATTTCCCAATTTATTTTCCGAAAATAAAACTCCTAATCCAGAGCTGCCAGAAGTTAATTTGGCTGGCGCAGTAATAAAATCAGCATCCTTGCCAAAATTCGCATTGTACCTAAGTCCATATCCCAGGCTAAATTTTTTTGACTTTCCCATTCCATGCAAGTGATTCCAACTAATAGATGCCAACGATTGATTACCCTTTGTGGAAAGGGATAAATCATAATAGTTGTTTTCTTTAAAGTATTGAGCCTTCAAATTGCCTACTAACAGCAAGCTAAGTAATATTGAAATATATATTTTTTTCATATTCATTGATGTTATTATTTAAAATTTTTACCCGGTAAATGTATGCCAATAAATGGAATCGTTTGTCTGTGTTTCCAAGCAAGAAATATACTGCCAATAAAAACAATACAAGCTAACCCAAACAAAAGTCCTCCATCATTTTGCACTTCAATTCCCAAAACTGCCAAATGCGATACTATGGCACCAAACATTATCCCAGCAGCCATTGCCCCACCAAATCCTATAAATCTAGGATGTAACAACATCAATGCTGCTATGAGTTCTGCAATCCCAGAACCTATTCTACCCCAAGGTTCAATGCCCAATGTGCTAAAAATATAAATGGATTCTGGTGCACCAATAAATTTAAAAAAAAGAGTTTGCAATAATATACCCGCTAAAATAATCCTTAAAATCAATTCAAAATTTACTTTCATGTTGTTTTATTTAATTGGTTCAACCACTATTTTCTTTATTTGTTCTAACCCGCTGGCTTCATATTTTACAAAATAAATTCCAGGTAAAATTCCTGCTATATTTATGTTTCCTCCCTCAAAGTTTTCTTCCTTAAAAATTTGTTTCCCTTGAACAGAAAAAATGGAAATAGTTCCTTTTGTAAGGTTACCTTTTTCTACCTCAATATAATTCGAAGCTGGATTAGGATAGATGTTAAAATCGGACACAAATTGTTTGTCCAACGCAGAAACGATGGTAGGCTCAGAACGCCCGGCCTGAACCAAACTCTTATCCGATTCTTTATTCAAAATTGCCATTGTATATAGCCGATTTGCCGCCCAATTGGGGGCTTTATAGATTACAAATGAAAAGGTTATTGAATCTTGAACAGTCGTTGATAAAACAACGCTTTTTCCTATGGGTTCAAAAAGAGATTTTCTAAAAACATCGTGGTGTATCTGCTCGCCATTATTGGCATTATAATCAACCCGCTTTTCAACTAGCCCTGCAAATAAATTCAAATTGCCCAATGAATGAACAGCCTTAGTGCTTATCACAATCTCCACTTGCAAAGAATCCTCTCCCTTCTTTGTTACACTTGTACTAATTTGTATCGGACTTGTTTTGTTTAAATAGGGATCAAAAATGGATGCATCGCTATAGTTAGCACTGGCTGCAATTGCTTTGCCTTGTATAACCAACCTAGGGGTACTTCCAAATATGCCATAATATTTGGTTCTATCGTCGTTCTCTATTTTATTTTGCATGCTAAAAAAGCAGCTAGCATAAGGCGCACTTGGATGATACGCAATATGCCACACTTCTGGTTTTGCATTTAAGTTGCTGTAAAATCCAGGATTTCTTGAAGCGCATACGCTGCAATTTGTGTTTGTAAAATGTTCTACAACCACGTTTTGGGTAACCTGCGACCATACCCGACTAATTCCACATACCACAAGGAATTGAAATAATAAGATGTTTTTTTTCATTTCTTTAATAAAATTAAATTCCAGTTTTTATCTGCTGCTATTTTCAACTTTTTTTCATCAGCATTCCATTTGTTTAAGGTGTTGTTTATAAAACTATAGTAAAACAAATAAAGCTTGCCATCAATAACCTTAAATTTTGAAGGGTCAACACGCACCTTTTCACTCGTAGCGCCCATGGCATAAGCACACCAGCCCCCATGAGCACATCAGCCCCCATAAGCTACCTCATAGTTTTCTGGACTTAATTTAAATTGATTGAGGTGTTTTTGAGAGCTAAATTCATATCGTATACCTTTGTAAAAATAATAAATGCTTGAATTGCCTTTGCAAGGCGCTCCTTCAAAATAGCATACCACATCGTAACCTTCCAATGCTACATTATATTCATCAATATTAAAATGCGTCTTTCTCTCCCTGGTTTCGGTTTGAGCCAATAATGCCATTGGTTGACAAATTAATAAGAAGTAAGCGGCCACCCATTTTAGGAAAGTATAACCGATGTAGTTTCTCATGTCGCAATTATACCTAGGTATTTTATGCTGTGAAATGGACTAAAAGGAATTTCTTATGGACAAAATGCTTTATGGCGTGTTATAAATGGTATCCCTATATTTCTCTGGAGAAACGCTGGTAACATTTTTAAACAAGCGACTAAAATAGGAAGAGTCATCAAATCCCAATTCGTTAGAAATTTCTTTGATAGATTTAGCTGTTTTAAAAAGCAAACTTTTTGCCTCAAAGACTACCCGTTCTTGCACCAATTGTGTTACTGTTTTTCCAAAGAACAATTTAGTTTGATTGGCTAAAACCTTTTGCGAAATATTCAATAGTTCGGCATAGTCAGATGAGCTTTTTCCCGTTCTAAAGTTTGCCTCAATCAATTGCCTTAGCTTATTGTGTATGGGCTTTTCTGCCGCAGTAAAAGAGGCAACAGAGGTTTCTTGCTGTAGTTTTTTCTCCTTTACCGAAATTTTTAAAATTAACTTTAAATAAGTAGCAATTAAATCGGCATCTGCATTTTCGCTTAACGCCATTTCGTTTTCTATTTTCTGAACCAAATCATTTAACTCAATACCAATACTGTTTCTTAATTTGATATATGTAATGTCGTAGGCATTATTGAATAACAAACCCTGACATCCCACCTCCAAATGATGGTGGTCGATGCAAAAAAAATCCTGAGCAAAATGTATCAACTTCCCCAAAAGTTTGGTTCGACCCATAATTTGAAAAGGCTGGTAGGCAGCGAAGAAAAACACAGACGGACCCGCAAAATTAAACGCATTGCCACCATATTTAATCAAGCCTTCACCCTCCTCTAAAAATATAACCATATACATTCTACTGGGCAAAGAATAGTCAAGCGTCATGGTTTCATCATGGAGTGTTTCTAGCACAAAATCAACAACATTATTCGAAGCGGTATGTATCAGTTTATTATTTAGCACAAAAGCAATTTTTATATAGTCAAAGAAAAGGTATTGCGAGGTTTTATCAAGGTCAAATTTTTTTTACCAAATTTTTTTACTATTTGTAAATTATTGAAAACCAGCAATTAACGCCAATACTTAAATTAAATTTGTTAAACGTACGGTTTGATTTTAATATCCTAAATGCCGAAATTTAGGATGTATTGTTCAAATATTCTAAGCAATATCTCTATTTAATTCAATTTAATTGGGTGCCGATTTTTGTAACAATCATTTATGAACTTTGAACGCTATTGTGATATTTCGAATACATTTTTATATTTGACGTTTAATAAAAGCGAGTTTATTTATAGGAAATTTTATCAATGAAGTATTTTTACACATAAATTTATGTTATTTCACTCAATAAATTTCTTATTTTTTTTTACTATAATATTTTCTCTTCACTGGTTTCTGTTTTCTCAATCAATGAAGAAGCAAAATTTTATTTTGGTACTTGCAAGTTATTTTTTTTATGCTAGTTGGGATTATAGGTTTCTGTTGCTATTACTGCTGTCAACATTGATTGATTTCATTACTGGCATAAAGATATTTGAGGCCAAAACGAGTTTCAATAAAAAAATTTGGTTGACAATAAGTATGGTTTTAAACATAGGGATTCTAGTTTTTTTTAAGTACTTCAATTTTATAGCTGACAATCTTATGTTTCTATTCCAAAGCATTGGGTCGCTAAGCAATACAATACAATACAATACAATACAATACAATACAATACAATACAATACAATACAATACAATACAACCAATAATTAACATTATCCTTCCTATAGGTATTTCTTTTTATACCTTTCATGGAATATCGTATGTATTAGACATCTATTTTAAAAGAATTATTCCAACAAAATCCTTTTCTGAATACGCTCTTTTTGTTTGTTTTTTCCCACTCCTAATTGCTGGACCTATTGAAAGGGCAAATCATTTATTGCCACAATTGAAAAAAAGGCGTGAATTTTCAAATGAAGATGCAGTAGATGGCTTAAAACAAATACTTTGGGGTCTATTTAAAAAAGTTGTAATAGCCGATAACTGCGCAGAGTATGTAAATTATGCTTTTAACCAATATGAAAGTCTTCCGGGTTCTACATTGGCAATTGGAGTTGTATTTTTTAGCTTTCAAATATATTGCGACTTTTCAGGATATACCGACATGGCAATTGGAATAGGTAAATTATTTGGTATTCAATTACTCAAAAACTTCTCCTTCCCATATTTTTCTACCAGCATTGCTGAGTTTTGGAGGAAATGGCACATTTCATTAACCTCATGGTTTAAAGATTACTTATATATTCCTTTAGGTGGAAGCCGAGGATCGAAATTCAAAACCATAGTGAATACGTTGGTTGTTTTCTTAGTGAGTGGATTCTGGCATGGTGCTAATTGGACTTTTATACTTTGGGGATTAATTCATTTTAGCTTTTTCTTACCTGGACTTTTATCTAGGAACAATCAAATAGATAATGGTGAAATTAATTCAGAAAGCAAAGGTTCTGGTTTATTCCAATTGGTTTCAATGCTATTCACTTTTTGTTTGGTATCCTTTGCTTGGATCTTTTTTAGGGCCACCAATCTAGATCATGCCATTGGCTACATTCAATCAATTGGCACGCACCCATTTTGGATAAATCCCTTTCTTGACCCAATGTTTAAAAAAGCACTTTTAGTTATTTTGTTATTGATTTTTTTTAATTGTATTGAATGGGTGGGAAGAAATAACAATTTTGCAATTGAAGCGGTTTTGGTTCAAAAATCGAGATTTATTCGTTGGTCATTTTATTCCTCATTGCTCTTTTTAATCGGAATGTATATGCACGCTGGAACTTCGCCATTTATTTACTTTCAATTCTAATATGGGTAGCTTCATTAAATCCCTCTTATTTTTTATCCTTTTTGCTTTAATGGGATATGTTTTTCTTTTACTCATTTGGGGGAATGTTTTGCCTAGATTTTTAAATAAGAACTTGAAATATAAACTTGGTTTGGAAGGGTTTATGCATACCCGACTTCTTGAGGCAGACCAATATAAAAATGGTCAATTGCCGCATACAATACAAATACTGTTTATCGGGTCATCTCATGCTTACCGTGGCTTTGATCCAAGAATTTTTGCAGAAGCTAATTTAAGAACGTTTAATCTTGGTTCGAGCAATCAAACTCCCCTGCAAACCAACCTTTTGTTAAAACAATATTTAGGTAATTTGAAACCAGAATTAATTGTGTTTGAAGTTTATCCAGAGATATTTGAAATGGATGGTGTTGAGTCATCTGTAGATGTTATTTCCAATTGTTCAAGCTTTAAATTTGCATTTTTACATGCCCTTTCGGTGAATCATATTATTTCTTATAACACGCTTGTATACTCGAGTTTAAGAAAAATATTTTTTAATGATTTATCCTTCGTAGAAGATAAACGTATTGGTAATGATACTTATGTTGAAGGTGGATATGTAGAAAAGGATGCAAAACAAAAAGGTATAAGTGTGAACCAAAAAAAGAAAAATTGGAATTTGAATAATACCCAGGTTTTTGCATTTAAAGAAACATTGACTTTTTTGAAAGAAAACAAAGTTCCTTTTTTATTGGTTCAAAGCCCAATAACCAAAGCACTTTATAGCTCTTATTCAAACAATGTTGAAATAGATAGCTTTTTTCTTTCATTGGGTTCATATAAAAATTACAATGAGGACAAGGAATTAAACCTATCAGACACTATAGATTTTTACGATGAGCATCACTTAAATCAATCTGGCGTTTCTAAATTCAATCTTAGAGTTATTAAAGATTTTAAACAGAACCTAAATGTGAAATTATTTTGAGAAAAGAAATCTTTATTTTGATTCTGGCAATTCAATTGGTTCAGGCTTGTGAGCCAAAGAAACAAAAAGTGAAAGAAGATCAATTTGTTTTTAATCAAAACTTTGATCAAACTCCAAATGGTAACTTATCAGTGGCTAGCATAAAGAAAGATTGGGACAGTCCACAATTTCTTTGGGGCTTAAAAGATAGGTTCCTTTTTTATTTGGGAATCAAAGGAAGCACACCAGAAATTATTGGTGACGTAAATAAACAATTATTGGTTAGAATTCCTTCAAAAACCGTTGGTCCTATTGCAGGCTCTCAATGGTCAACAAAATTTGAAAACTCCTATAATGAATTACTGTTTCAATTCGATGTGAAGTTTGACAGTAATTTCTGTTTTGTTAAAGGTGGAAAGCTTCCTGGCTTGGCTGGTGGCAAAGCAAATACTGGAGGTAAAAAGCCAAATGGAATGGATGGTTGGAGCGCACGAATGATGTTCTGGGAAGAAGGGAAACTTTGTTTTTGGATATACCATAAAAATCAACCTGGAGAATTTGGTGATAGTTTATTTTTTAAAAAGAATAACAACTATTTTAAATTCCAAAGAGGAATCTGGTACACAATTAAACACCATATTTACTTGAACAAACCTGGGAAAAAAAATGGCTTAATTGAAGGCTATATCAACGATACACTTTGGGCTTGCAGAAATAACATTGAATTTAGGAGTATTGAGGGATTAAAAATTGATCAATTAATATTTAGTGTTTTTATGGGTGGAGATGAGCCAATATACCAATCAGAAAAAGAAGAGCGAATTTATTTTGATAATTTTTTAGTCACGAAATTTCATGACAATTAAGGTTTGCCAACTTTGTAACCTCACATCATAAGAAATTCCCATCATTGAAAACATTACGATGTATGAGTAAGATAAAAGTTTGCCATTTTTCTTCTGTTCACCATGTTTGGGATACGCGGGTGTTTTACCGTGAGTGTGTTTCTTTGGCAAATGATTTTGATGTAACCTTAATTGCAATTGGCTCTGGTACAAGTACCCTTAATGGGGTTAGAGTGATAGGTATTCCTAAGCCTGCTAATTTCTTTATTCGTTTTTTATACTGTATTCAAAGTGTTTATAGAAGCAGTAAAACAGGATGCTCAAATATACCATATTCATTATGCTGAAATGATTCCTTTTGGAATTGCTTTAAGTATTTTAGGTAAAAAAGTAATCTATGATATTCACGAAAATGCGTACGATGATATTCTCCTCAAGCCTTGGGTAAACAAGTCGTTTAGGCTATTGATTGCAAATTGTTATAATTTACTTTTGTTTATCGGGGCTAGGTTTTTACATTATATTGTAGTTGTGGCTGATCCAAAATATTTGACTAAGTTTTTTGTTTCAGAAAATGAATGTACCATCATTCAAAATTTTGCCAATACGGATGAATTAAATGAGTTTGCAGTAACTGACAGAGGTTCTT
>JAWXAZ010000075.1:0-6084 GCA_034439755.1 bacterium | reverse complement strand
ACTCATAATTAATAATTCATAATTCATAACTCATAATTCATAATTCACACCTCATAATTCTTTTAAAAATTTGGAATTGTGGTCCTAAGTCCATAATTTTATCATATGAAAAAAATCTACTCGGTAATTTTAGGTTGTGCTATGGTGGCTTCGGCGGGTGCACAAAACTTCTCTGATAATTTTGATAGCTATACCGCTAACGCGTTTTTGGCTCAGACCAACAGTGCTTGGAAAACTTGGGCCAATAAGCCAGGTACCACCGAGGATGTAAGGGTTACGGATGCCAAGGCCAAGAGTGGCAGCAATGCTTTGTATTTTTCTTCGTCGGCTGCAACGGGTGGTCCCACAGATATTCTCTTGCCTTTTGGTGGCGAGTATAACACGGGCACGTTTTCTTTGAACCTGTGGTTGTTTGTGGATGCACAGAAAAAAGCATATTTCAATTTGCAGGAAAAATCGGTTGCTGGGCAGGCTTGGAGCGTGGATGTGAATTTTGATTCTTTGGGCCAATTTAATTTGGTGAATACCACGGCGGGCACTTTGTTAACGGGCTCTTATACACCAGGTGCTTGGAATAAAATTACTTTGAACATTAATTTAAATACCAATACGTGGGATTTTTTATTGAATGATGTGAGCAAGGGTTCGTTTCAAAATACGTACCGTCAAATTGCGTCGATGAATATTTATGCGGTGCAAAATAGTTCGTTTTATGTAGACGATGTGAGCTATGCCTATACGGCTTATACACCAACGGCTTTAAATGCTGCGGTGACTTTAATTGACAAGGTTCAGGGTAAATTAGCTGGAGGAAAAGTGGTGCCAGAAATTGAGGTAAAAAACTTGGGTACAGGCGCAGTTACGGCGGTGAATTTAGAGGTAACTTATAATGGTGCTACATTAAGCAAAAATGTTATCGGTCTGAACCTAGCCAAAAATGCAAGCACTTTGGTGAAAATGGATGGTTCGTTTACACTTGTGGCGGGCTCTAATATAATGAAGGCTACGCTTACAGGCGTAAATGGTGCATCTTCTGACGATAATGCGGGTGATAATTCAAAGGAAATTTCGTTAAATCCAGTGGTGCCTGCTGCCGGAAAAGTAGTGGTAGCCGAGGAAGCAACGGGTACCTGGTGTACTTGGTGTCCGCGTGGTGCTGTGTTTTTACGCAAAATGGATGAGAAGTATGAGAAGAATTTCATTGGCATTGCGGTGCATAACAACGACCCTATGATGAATGTAAATTATAACGGCGGCCTGGGTTCTTTAATTAATGGTTACCCAAGTGTGGTGGTGGATAGGGGTAACGATATTGACCCGTCTGCTATGGAGGCCGATGTGGTTGCGCGTTTGATGGTTGCGCCTAAGGGTGGCATCAAAAGTGGTGCTACATTTAATACCACTAGCCGCGAATTAAAAGTGAGTTTAACCACCAAGTTTAATGCAACAGTAAGTGGCTATAAATTGGCTTTTGTGTTGGTAGAAGACAGTGTAACCGGCTCTGGTGCGGGATGGGATCAGGTAAATGCTTATGCAGGCGGTTCACGTGGGGAGATGGGTGGCTTTGAAAAATTGCCTAACCCAGTGCCGGCGGCTTTAATGGTTTACGACCATGTGGGCAGGGTAATTTATCCGAACTTTAATGGCTTAAATAATGCGTTTGGTACTTCGCCAAATATGGGCGATAGCTTTACGCATAATTTTATGGTTGGGGTTGATCCTTCTTGGAAGGTGGAGAAGTTGCATATTGTGGGCTTGTTGATAGATGCTTCTGGTAAAATTGACAATGGAAGCAGTACTTCATTGAGTGATGCCATTGCCAATGGCTATGTTGCAGGAACAGCCGTAACGGGCTTAATTGGAGCACCTCTTTTAGCGAATGGTTTGGTGGTTTATCCCAACCCAAGTGCAGGCCGTTTTGCAATGCGTGGCGAGGCCATGTCGGGAGCCTCGGTGCTGGTAACAAACATGGAGGGTAAAGTAGTTTATACTGGAACTTCTTCGGATGCTTCTCATGAGATTGATGGCGCTCTTTGGCCTTCTGGAGTATACATAGCACGCATATCAAACGCCGATGGCGTAATGGTAGTGAAGTTGGTGAGGGAATAGCTGTTGGGCTTTGGGCTTTGGTCTTTGGTCTTTGGGTTTTAGGCTTTGGGCTTTAGGTTTTGGTCTTTGGGGTTTGGGGTTTGGTTGTTGGGTTTTGGGTGTTCTTGCTCTATTTGTGCACTCCGTGCTGATGTGCTATTGCTGCAAATCATCGTTTAACTTTTGTAATGCGCTTCCTTTCGTTTGTTTTCATCTTTGTTGCTTAGATAATAAAACAATTAACAATTTAAAAAAGCGAAATGAAAAAATTAGTAATGATTATAATATTTGCTGTAGCAGCAAGTTTGACTACAGCAAGTGCTCAGCAACCGAAAGTTGTGATGAACGACAAAGCGGGATGGCACAAAATTGGCGAAACTACGGTTGACTTTACGAGGGAAAGTGATGTTATTACGGTAATGGGTGCAGACCGATTTGCTTCACTTCAATTTAAAGTAACAGAGGCTCCTATTCACTTGGTAAGTATTGTGGTTTTCTATGAAAGTGGAGATTCACAAAAAATTAAAGCTAACAAGAACATTAAAGCGCCAGGCCAGAGTAACTTTATTACTTTAAATGGGGGTGAACGCAATTTAAAGAAAATTGAATTTGTTTATAAAACACTGCCTAACCGCAAGGATGTAAAATCGCAAGTCGAAATATGGGGTTTAAAAACAAATGCCAATAAGAAATAAGAATTTCAATAGGTTGATAACAATGCCAATTGTAATTATTTAATTAGTAAAAACGACAAGATGTTTAGTCCAAATATTTTAGGACTATTCCATATTGTGTATCGGTAAAAGCTGCCTTACAATTGTTGTAAGGCAGCTTTTTTATGTGGAAATGTTGTAATAATTAAGAAGAGTTGTGTAATACATTATTTCTTATAAGTAACCAACTTTGCTATAACTAAATTACACAAAGTTTAAGCGAAAACGCGTGAAGTTTAGTCAGGCAAATTTTAAAAAGCAAACAAAAAAATTTGAAATGGGAAACATAGCATATGCATTTGCATTAATTCTTATAATCATTTGGGCTATTGGCTTTTTAGCATATAGCATAGGGTCAATCATTCATATTTTGTTGCTGATAGCTTTTATTTCAATTATTTTGAGGCTTATACGAGGCAACAAATAATACCAATTGTCATTCTCAAATAGCCCAAAGCTACCCGAGAATTTTACTAGGGTAAATGCCGATATAACAAAATAATAGTATAAACAGATATTTGTCGAAATTGGACTGTGTATTTTGTATAATCGGTATAAGTTTAAACTAACATGAATTTTAAAGTACTGCAGCCTAAAAACAAGTGGCTGAAACTTTTATTTAGCATTCTACTTATAATAACCATATTGGTGGCATTGGTGATTGTTTTTATTTCGCCCATTGCTAAATACTTGGTTCAGAAATACGATACCAAATACTTGGGCAGGGAGATAAAGGTTGATTGGGTGTATGTTAACCCCTTTACCGGATATATACACCTCGATAATTTGGAAATTTATGAGGCAGAAAGCGATACAGTATTTTTGTATGCCAGTGGCTTGAGTGTTAACTTTTCGATGCTTAAATTGCTCGCTAAAACGTATGAAATTAGCGCTCTTAAAATAAGTAATCCCAGAGGATTTATTATTCGCAACAACAATGTTTTTAATTTTAACGATATCATTCAAAAGTTTTCGGATAAGGATACCTTAGATACGCTCACTGCAAAGGATCCGCTGCATTTCAATCTCTTAAATTGCGAAATAAGTGAGGGTGCATTTTATATGTCTGAACCCAATACGCCTATCAACTATTCGTTCTTACATGTAAACTTTAATTCGGATGGAAAATATTGGGATCGCGATACCATCAATGGAAATTTATCGCTTCAATCTGGCATAGGAAGTGGGGATGTAAAGCTTGATTTTTCAATCAATATAAAAACGCTTGATTATAGATTTGGAGCTGTAGTCACAAATTTTAATTTGGGCGTGATGAACCAATATTTGCAAGACCTTGCCAGCTATGGAAGCTTGTCGGGTTTTATCAATGGCAACATTAAAGCAAAGGGGAATTTTAATAGCAAGGAGAACATTGATGGGCACGGCCGTATTGTGATCAATGATTTTCATTTTGGCAAAGATTCGCTCACCGATTATGTTTCTTATAAGCAATTGGCGCTTGCAATTATTCGGCTTGCCCCGGCTCATAAGAAGTATTTGTTTGATACAATTAGGCTCGAAGAACCCTATTTTAAGTATGAGAAATACGATGAATTAGACAACCTGCAAAACATGTTTGGAGAAAAGGGTGCCAAGGTAAAAGAAGTTAAAAATAACCCCGAAAAATTCAACCTAATTATTACGGTATCGCAATATATTCAAACACTTTTCAAAAACTTCTTTAAAAGCGATTATAAAATCAATAGCCTTGCAGTGGTGGATGCCAATTTGGTTTTTAACGACTTTTCTGTGAGCGAGAAATTCTCTACCAGTCTTAATCCGCTTAACATTAAATCGGATTCGGTTAGCAATAAAAATAAATTGGTGCGGGTGTATCTTAAAAGTGGCATTAAGCCTTATGGGTTTCTTACGGTAAATATAAGTGTTGATCCAAGTACCAATAAAGATTTCGACTTGCATTATAAGTTACAAAAGGTTTCTGCTTCGCAATTTAATCCCTATGTGATTAGTTATACTTCTTTTCCGTTAGATAGAGGTACACTGGAGTTGTTTGGAAACTGGCAGGTGCGAAATGATTTGATTAAAAGCAACAACCATTTAATTGTGGTTGACCCAAGATTATCAAAGAGAATTAGAAAGCAAGACGCACAGTGGTTGCCTGTTCCATTGGCTTTTTTGTTTGTGCGAGAGAGGGGAAATGTAATAGATTACGAAATACCCATTTCGGGTAATTTAAAAGATCCAAAATTTCATTATATGGACCCTATTATGGATGCGCTTAAAAATATTTTTGTTAAGCCAGCAACCACGCCCTATCGTTTTGAGGTAAAGAATCTGGAGACAGAAATAGAAAAATCACAAGCATTGGCTTGGTTCAGACGGCAAGCACAACTAAATATTGGACAAGAGAATTTTTTGAATAAAATTTCAGATTTTTTAAAGGAAAATCCAAGCGCAAGCATATTGGTTCAGCCCGTAACATATGCTGAAAAAGAAAAGGAGTATATTTTGTTTTTTGAGGCCAAGAAAAAGTACTATTTGTTGCGCAAAGGAAAGACTGAAAAATTCCTCACTAAGCAAGATTCCTTGGCCGTTGAAAGGTTGTCGGTAAAGGACCCTTCCTTTATAAAATACTTAAACAAGCACTTAACAGATAGCTTGTTGTTTACGGTGCAAGAAAAGTGCTATAGCCTAGTTGGGGAGGCGTTTATAAATGGCGAATTTAATAAGTTAAAAAACAGTAGAACGCAGGCATTTAAGGCGTATTTTGATGAAGCTGGAACGGGTAAGCAAATTAAAATTGTGAGCAATAAAAATGGGATTCCTTTTAATGGATTGTCTAGTTTTGAGTTGCATTACAAGGGGAAAATTCCAGAGGCACTTTTAGAGGCATATCAGCAATTAAACGCGTATAATTTGGTTGCGCCGAGGGATAAATATAGGGCATTTAGAAAGAAATAGTAATGGGGTTTTATCACAAGAACATTTTTGGGACTTGCGTTAATTGTGTAACATTTTCTGTTCATTCTTTAACAATACCTATTTTTAAATTGCCAATCTTGCCAAGCAAATGCGTGCAATTAAATTTGGTTCAAATGAGGCAGCCAAGCAAATGAGTGCAATTAAATTTGGTTCAAAACAGCCAAGCAAATGAGTGAAATTAAATTCGGTTCAAATCAGCCAAGCAAATGAGTGAAATTAAATTCGGTTCAAACGAGCCAGCCAAGCAAATGCGTGCAATTAAATTCGGTTCAAATCAGCCAGGCAAGCAAATGAGTGAAATTAAATTCGGTTCAAACGAGCCAAGCAAATGCGTGAAATT
>JAWXAZ010000074.1:0-21178 GCA_034439755.1 bacterium | reverse complement strand
TCGCCTGTGTATTTCGTTATTAAAATTAAAGCAAAAAATTAACTAAAAAGTATTACATGTGATATTGGAACTCCGACCTGTAAAAAGGAATCTCCCGCCCGAGAAAAGGAAACAACCTACAGCAAAGCGGACAAATACTTCTCCGACAGCCAACCCATTTGCCATCACATTACCTTTTGCTTGATTTTTATTTTTTATTTTCCCTCACATTTCCTTTTGCTTGATTTTTATTTTTTAATGGAACAAGCAAAAGTAAATGTGAGGGCAAGCGATCGCTCAACCTAAACAAGCGACAAATAAAGGCTTTTTTGTTTGCAAAAGGCAAGGGGAAAATTACGAATAGTGAATGTTAAACATTGAAATGAAAAGCCATACAGACATAAATCTATTGCACATTAATTGCACAAATTGCACATTGACATTAGGTCAACCCAACGCATTTAGCTTTGCGGTGGTTGATAAATTTGACCTACATAATCCGCCTATTCGCCAAGCGCCAAAACGATATCCATAAGTATTCCCAAAAAAATCGCAGTGGAATTTTACGCTAATTTACCCTTTTTTGGTAGCTTAGCGTAAAATTTAAAAATCATTGTACGCAATACTTCGGTATCATTAGGAAACCATTTTGAAAGTTTTATAGAACATATTATTAATGACGGTAGATTCAATAATGCTAGTGAATTTGTTAGAGCTGGTCTTCGCCTTTTAGAAGTCGAAGAAAACAAAATAATTGCATTGCGAAAAGCCATAAATGAAGGTGTAGAAAGCGGACGCGCTGAAGATTTTGATTAAAAAAAACATCTTGCAATTCCAAAAGCTAAGAGAAAAGCAAATGGTTAAATATTACTTGACTGTTATCACCCCCAAATATGAGTGCAATTTAATTGAATAATTATTTTGTTATTTCTGCAGAAATGTTTCAGTTAAATTGCTATTCGGTTTGATCCAAACACTTGTTATATTTAAAATAAATGGACTTGCAATGAAGCCACTTTTGCGGCAATATAAATAGGGCATACTAAATTGATAAAAAGGAAGTTTATTAAAAAAAATCTAAGTGAATGCAATTCTTTTAACTATAAAAATTACAAAACATCAACAATTATAATTAATAAACTATGATTCGATACCTTTCACATAGTGCAATCGATAAAGTAAAATGGGACCATTGTATAGGAACGGCTGAAAACCATCTGATATACGGTTTGTCTTGGTTCTTGGATATCATGTGTACCGAATGGGAAGCCCTGGTGAAGGGCAATTACGAAGAAGTAATGCCACTTACTTGAAAAAAGAAGGCTGGAATTTATTACCTCTTTCAACCATTCTTTGTAAAGCAACTAGGGATTTTTGGCGCAAAAGGATCTTCAATACACCAAGATGAATTTTTAAAAAACATACCCTCAAAATTCAAGCTCATTGATATTCATATGAATGAGTCTTTTCAATGCATTGAATTAGCGAGAGCCAAGAAAAACTATCTTTTACCACTTGATTTACCCTACGAAGCCATCCAGAAAAACTTCAGACCTCATGCATGGCGTAACATCCTTCTTTCGCGTAAAAATAATATCCAAATCCTGTCCTTTGATTTTACAATTAACCTCGCCACGGTTAATTATGAATGAAGAAAACAACGGGCTATGTATGCTATAATCGACTATATTATTCAACAATATGCTGGTACCGGATTTGTGCTTGACTTTGAAGGTTCAGAAATAAGTAGCATTGAAACTTTTTATAAGGGCTTTGGCGCAACCCATCAACCGTATTATCATCTCAGGATAAATAAACTTCCATGGCCAATAAAATGGCTTAAACCGGTTCATCGCCAATGATGGTGCAAGGCACCTACTATTTTTCTATCTATTCCTTGTTGCCGAGGAAAATTACCTTAGGCATACAATTACAAGTATCAATCAAGCTCTCACGTACAGTAGTGGCGAAACTATACCTCAACTATCTTCCTCTAACCAATAAGGGCAGTACTGTTCATAAATTTTGCATAAATTTGTGATAAACCTAAGCTACTCCTGAGAATCTCAAGTTAAAGGAATGGTTAACACAGTAATAATTCAAAATCGAAAACGGCTTGCTTTCAGCGGTCAAAGCTGAGCTAATTGCTATAGTTGGGCTCAAAAAGTCATAAAACTGTGAACGGTAAATAATAAAACACAGTTCTGGTAAATAAGGATACACAATAATCGGAAACAAGGAATACATAGTTATTTTTATAGGGGGCATGCCTCCTAATAAAAAATGCAAATGGCCAATCCGATTCATTGATTTTCAGTTTTTTACCTGCCAAAAAAAATTAAAACAAGTGAAATTAAAAACTTAGATGTTAATTAAAATGTCGACCTTTGCAGATACTTTGTAAAACATATAAATGCTAGTTCAAAAGCTTAGCAAATAAATATGGTTGTTTTATAAGGAAAACCACACTTCATATAGCCATTGGATACCTTGCCCAGTTCTTTCAAATAAAGAATTAAACAAAAAAAAATGGGAAAAAAAGAAAAATCAAACGAATTGTTTATTGAAAAGGAAGAACTTACTTTTCAAATAGAGGAAAACCGCAAACGCAGAAAAGAACTCATTATTGCCAACAAAGAACTTGTTCTTCAAAACCGTGAAAGGATAAAAAGAGCTGTTGAAATAGTTAATTCTAACAAAGCAGTTGACGTATTGGAAAAGCGAGTGAAGGAGCGCACCGAAGATTTAGAATCATTTTCATATTCTGTTTCTCATGATTTACGCACACCGCTTCGTGCTATAAATGGATACGCAAAAATTCTGGAAGAAGATTATGGCAAAGTGCTTGATAACGAAGGTAAAAGGTTGTTAGGAGAAGTGAGGAGCAATGCAAAAAAAATGGGTTTGTTGATAGATGACCTGCTAACATTTTCTAGATTGGGTAGAAAAGAGATTACAAAGTCGCTTGTAGATATAAACAAGTTGGTTGAAACTGTGCTTATAGAAATGAAACAAAGTACAACACATCATGCCAAAATAAAATTTAGTTACCTGCTTCCAGCAGTGGCAGACTATAATTTAATGCAACAAGTATTTACAAACCTT
Source organism: bacterium (assembly GCA_034439755.1). GTDB lineage: Bacteria > Bacteroidota > Bacteroidia > UKL13-3 > UKL13-3 > B1. Next base: position 18,094 of record JAWXAZ010000074.1, on the reverse strand, counting down.
CTTTCCAATGCCATTAAATATTCTTCTAAAAATGAAAACCCCCTGATAGAAATAAAATCGGAGCGAAAAAACGGGGAACTAATTTATTCTGTTAGCGATAATGGTGTAGGCTTTGACATGCACTATGTAGATAAATTATTTGGGGTATTTCAGCGGCTTCACGCTGAGGAAGAATTTTCGGGCACGGGGGTAGGGCTTGCCATTGTAAAGCGCATTATTCGTAAGCACGATGGAAAAGTATGGGCAGAAGGGAAGGAAGGGCAAGGCGCAACTTTCTATTTTAGCTTGGCCGATACCGCTAAAAAAGAAAAGTAGAAAACCAAAAATTCAAGCTATCATGGAAAATAATACAGTCGAAATTTTACTTATAGAAGATAACATGAACGACGCAGAGTTGACAATTCGTGCACTTCGCAAAGGCCAAATCAACAACCACCTTATTCACCTTAAAAACGGAGTAGATGCACTTGAGTTTCTTTTTGGAACAGGAAAGTTTGAAGACAGAGATAGTAGCCATAAACCAAAATTAATACTACTCGATTTAAAAATGCCTAAAGTAGATGGACTTGAAGTACTTAAGCAGATAAAGGCAAACAAACTTACAAAAGCAATTCCTGTAGTGATACTCACCTCTTCTAAAGAGCATCCTGATATTGAACGTGCCTATGCTCTGGGTGCCAATAGCTACATTGTAAAGCCGGTTGAGTTTGATGAATTTACGAAAGCCGTCACTGACCTTGGTTTTTATTGGTTGCTGATGAATCAACATAATGTTTAAACAACATAATGTTTAAACAACAAACAAAAATGCTAACAAATTGAAAAATATAATAAAAATACTTCACTTAGAAGACACACCTTCTGATGCTGCATTGGTAGAAAGAGAATTGAAAAAAGGAAACATTCAATTTGAGAAATTGGTTGTTGGCAATAAGACAGCCTTTGAAAAGGCGCTCAACGAATTTAATCCTGATATCATTTTATCAGACCATTCGCTTCCTTCCTTTGATTCAATACAAGCCATACAAATAACGAAGCAAAAAGGAATAAAAATTCCCTTCATACTGGTTTCAGCAACGGTATCTGACGAATATGCAGTAGAAGTAATGAAAGCAGGGGCTGATGATTATGTCCTCAAAGACCGCTTGCATCGCCTACCACAGGCTGTGATGAATGCAATGGAGAAAAACAAGGCCGTACTTGATCTGCAATTGGCCTATGAAAAAATATTGTATACCAACCGTTTGTATTCTTTCATTAGCCATGTTAGTCAAACCATTGTTCATGTTACAGATGAACAGCAGGTTTTTAAAGAAGTATGCAGAATAGCCATTGAATTTGGAAAATTTAAAGCCGCATGGATCGGGCTGATTGATACGGTAAATCAAAAAATAAACCTAGAGGAAGGTAATGGAATACTGCCAGAATACTTAGCGAAATTTAAAAACGTTTCATACCAAGATCATGGACCTCAATATCATGTTTTAAAAACCAACTCTTATTATATCTGCAATAATATTCAGCAAGATTTAGAATTAAAAGACTGGAAATTATTTGTAGCCGAAAATGGATTTAACGCGCTAATGGTTTTACCCATCAGAAAATCGGGAAACATTATTGGTACTTTTAATTTATATGCAGCAGAAATAAATTTTTTTAATGCGGCAGAAATAGCATTACTTACAGAAGCAGCGGATGATATTTCATTTGCATTAGAATTTTTAGAAAAGGAGAAATTAAGAGCAACTGCAGAATCGAACCTGCAAACTATTTTTGAAAACACTTCCGAAGGATTTATCCTATTTGATACCAATGGAATTGTAAAGTCTTTCAATACAAAGTTTGCTCAAACTATTTTACTGAATACAGAAAAGGAAATAAAAATTGGCGGCCACCTTTATGACTATATTCTCCCCTCCCGAAAAGAAGGTTACGAAAGTAATATTTCAAAAGTGCTGGCTGGTGAAAACATACAATACAACCGCTTTTTTGAGAGAAAAAATGGCGATATAAAATGGTTTAGCTTTACCATTAACCCTGCATATAATGAGGTAGGGGTAATTGAAGGATTTTGCATTAAATCTGCCGATATAACCGAAGCAAAACAAGCAGAAGAAGCCTTGCAGAAATCTGAATCAAATCTGCAAGCCATTTTTGAAAACACTTCCGAAGGATTTATCCTTACTGATTTGAATGGCAATATTAAGGTGTTTAATCAAAACGCAAACAATAATACCCTCTTAAATTCTGGCCAAGAAATTACGATAGGAAGCAATATTTTTGACTATATACAACCATCAAGAAAAGAAAATTATAAACTCACTGTTTCAAAAGTATTGTTGGGTGAAACTATCAAATATGACCACTACTATGAGAGAAAAAATGGTGAAATAAAGTGGTTTAATTTTGCAATCACTCCAGCCCACAATGCAGGTAATATAATAGGGGTTTGTATTACATCTGCCGATATTACTGACAGGAAACAATCAGAACAACTATTACGCGAAAGCCAGAATCGGTTGGAAACCATAATACAAAGCAATCCTGAATGTATTAAGATATTAAATAAAAATTGCGAATTGCTCGAAATGAACCCTGCCGGCCTGACTATAATTGAAGCCGAACGCCTTGAGCAGGTAAAGGGTACGGCAATAAGCAATATTGTAAACAAACATCACCGCCAAGCCTTTATTGATATGAACAATGCTGTTCTTAAAGGTGAATCCAGGACACTTCAATTTGAAATTACTGGATTGAAAGGATCTAATCGCTGGTTAGAAACGCATGCGGTGCCCTTAAAAGATTCGGAGGGAAAGATTACTACAAATCTGTGTGTAACACACGATATTACAGAGCAAAAGAATGCAGAACAACTATTACGCGAAAGCGAATCATTTAATAAGGGAGTGCTTTCATCCCTCAGTTCTCATATAGCTGTAATTGATGATACAGGAAATATTATAGCTGTAAACAAAGCCTGGAACAACTTTGCCAAAGCTAATGGCGTTAACTCATTGCAAAAAGTATCTGTAGGAAGCAACTATATTGAAGTATGCCAGAGAGCCAAGGCTTCGGGTAATAGTATAGCAGGGCAAACATTACAGGGCATCCAATCGGTATTTAATAAGGACATAAAAAACTTCGAACTAGAATACCCATGTCATTCTTTAACAGAAAAGCGATGGTTTAATCTTTCTATTATGAATTTTGGGGAAGATGATGCTAAAGTAGTGATATCGCATCAAAATATTACCAATCGAAAAATAGCCGAAGAGGCAAATAGGTTCAAAGCCAATTTATTAAACACTATAGGACAGGCGGCAATAGCAACAGACATTAATGGCGTTGTAAATTATTGGAACAAAGCAGCAGAAAATATTTATGGGTGGACAAAAGAAGAAGCCTTAGGGAAAAACATAATGGATTTAACAACCTCTGAGACCTCCAATGAACAGGCTATCCAGATTATGGAAGAACTAAAAAAAGGGCAAACATGGGCAGGAGAATTTAAAGTGCAGAAAAAGGATGGAACTAATTTTCCTGTGCATATTACCAATTCTCCCATTCATGATGAAAATAATATACTATCAGGCATCATTGGAATTTCGACTGATATTACCGAAAAGAAAAAATTGGAAGACCTTTTAGGAAAAACCAACAGGCTTGCAGCTATTGGTAGTTGGGAAATTGACGTTGTAAAAGGAACCGTATTTTGGTCGGACATTACAAAGGAAATACGCGAAGCGGACAAAGATTATGTACCACTTTTGGAGGTAGGAATAAGTCAATTTAAAGAAGGTATTGGTAAAGAAACCATTAATCAAAGAGTACAAGAATGTATAGAACATGGCACGTCATGGGATGAAGAATTGCAGATAATTACTTTAAAAGGGAATCATAAATGGATACGCACCATTGGTGAAGGAGAATTTTTAAATGGGAAATGTATAAAGATACATGGAAGTTTCCAGGATATTAACATTCGCAAAAATGCCGAACAATTGCTTCAACAGTCACAAGCTAATCTCCAGGCCATTATTGAAAACACTGATGCTTCTATCTATTCGCTAGACACCGAATTTAGGTATATAGCCTTCAATAAAACTTTATACGAAAACATAAAGCAGGCTTATAATATAGATATAAAAATAGGTGAAAATTCGTTCAATTTTCTCGAAAAATTAGAACCCGAAGAGGCAAAAGCTTGGAAAGAAATATATTCCAAAGTACTTCAAGGCGAAATCATTAAATTTGAAAAAGAGTTCATCATTGGTGAATTTCACAATCACTCCAGTTTTTCCCTTTACCCGTTATGGGAAAACAAAACCATCATTGGACTTTCGTGTTTTGTATATGACATTACCAAACAAAAACAAGACCAATTAGATAAAGAAAAAATGACTGCCGATATAATTCAGCGCAACCGCGACCTCGAACAATTTTCATACATTATTTCACATAACCTACGTGCACCAGCAGCCAACATAATAGCTTGTGCCGAAATTTTACAAGATGAAACCATCACTCCACAAGAGCAAAAAGCATTTCTGCATGGCCTTTCAGTAGCCATAGCGGCACTCGATACCATTATAAAAGACCTCAACAAAATCTTACAAGTAAAAAGTGAAGTTAACGAACAAAAAGAAGTTGTAATTTTTTCAAAACTCGTTAGCGATATTAAGATAAGTATAGGCAATCTTATTGAAAAACATGGTGTACACATTATATCCGACTTTTCGAAAGTGGATGAAATTTATTCCCTTAAAATTTATATATACAGCATCTTTTATAACCTCATAGGAAATAGCATTAAATACGGTATGCCAAACGAATCCCCTCGTATTGAAATAAAAAGTAAAAAAGAAAATGGGAAAATAATTCTAACTTTTAAAGACAATGGCTTAGGATTTGACATGAAAACACAAGCCGATAAAGTTTTTGGACTTTACAAGCGCTTTCATTCACACGTTGAAGGCAAAGGCATGGGCCTATTCATGGTGAAAGCACAAGTAGAATCGCTTGGCGGAAAAATATCTATTGCTAGCGAACCCAATAAAGGAACTGAATTTACAATCGTATTTGACAGCTAAATCTAAAATAACACAAATAACAAAACGGTTCCTCCTAGTTGATGATAAACTGTAAAACAATTTACTCAATAAAATGATTCTAAAAAAGTCATTTGAAAATGTGTGTCATCACCCCAAATAGGAGTACCTTGTACCCTCCTTAAAAAATAAGTAAAACAAGAATTTTATGAAAATCTTTTTTACGTTTAATATATTGGTATTTTTTATCAATCAGTTATTTTCACAGTGTGCTAATCCTGCAAACATATACACCTTTAACCATAATGGCAAAACTTATGAAATAGTTAAAGAGCTTATAGAACTTTTTAACATGACAGGAAAACAATTGAAAGTTTATAAAAATACCCCAATAATTGACCTTTCAGAATTTGCGAAAGGATTCTATATAATTCAACTTACGGAAGGTGCCTATATAAAACGAGGAAAGTTTATCTTGAATTAAAATCGGCGTAATGTTGATTTTCTAATTTGCTTTGGGGTAATACCGGTTGTAATTGTTAAATAGACCAGAGCTATTTGATAATTACAATGGTAAATGCCGATATAACAAAATAATAGCACATTGAGATATTTATCGAAATTGACTATATATTTTGGATTTTCGGTGTACCTTAGCAGTTGCTTAATCTTAGTATATAACCAATTCTTTTTCAGAATGTATAAATCATTTTCTGAATTTTAAAAAATGAACCATTACCTCCTATCTGTTTCCGAAACTTATCAAAAGCTAAACTCAAGTAAGCTGGGCCTAACTGCTGCGGATGCAGAAGAACGGCTAAAACAAAACGGCAAAAACGAACTCACAGAAAAAAAGAAAAACTCCGTTCTGCTGCTTTTGCTGCATCAGTTTAAAGATGTAATGATTTATATTTTGCTCATAGCTGCTGCAATCTCATACACCGTTGGCGATTTAAAGGATACAATTGTTATTTTAATCATTGTATTGTTGAATTCCATCATTGGATTTGTACAGGAATTTCGTGCCGAAAAGGCCATGGAAGCATTGAAAAAAATGTCGTCGCTTAATGCCTCTGTGCGCAGGGAAGGCAATATTGTTCAGTTATCTGCTTCTGAATTGGTGTTGGGCGATATGGTATTACTTGAGGCTGGGGCGCTGGTTCCTGCCGACATTCGCCTTACAGAAACGCACTCTTTAAAAATTGAGGAAGCATCGCTTACTGGAGAATCTAATGCGGTTGAAAAATCTATGGCCAACATCGGCACAGAAAATTTACCTCTTGGCGACCGATGCAATATGGCTTATAACACCACCATTATAACCTATGGAAGAGGCGAAGGCGTTGTAGTAGCAACGGGCATGAATACCGAAGTTGGTCGCATTGCTCAAATGCTACAAGAAGATGAAATAAAAACGCCTTTGCAAAAGCGGTTAGCCGATTTCGGAAAAAAATTATCTTTTATCGTCATTGGTATTTGCATTGCGCTATATGTTGTTGGTTGGTTGCGGAATGAAGATCCTGTTCAATTATTGCTCACGGCCATTTCTGTGGCTGTAGCAGCCATACCAGAAGCATTGCCTGCTGTTATTACCATTGCATTAGCCTTAGGGGCTAAACGGATGGTTCGTAAAAATGCACTCATTAGAAAATTACCCGCAGTGGAAACACTGGGTTCTGTTACCTATATCTGTTCTGACAAAACTGGCACCATCACGCAAAATAAAATGACGGTAGTGGATACTTGGGTTTCACCAGATGCAAATTCCATCCTTGATTTTGGTTCAGACCAATTGTTGCTGCTTGCTATGGAACTGAACCACGATGTTTCTATAAATGAAAACAATTTATTAAAGGGCGATCCAACTGAAATAGCCTTGGTAGAATTTACAAGAAAGAATGCTGGCTACGACAAACAATGGCAGACTGACTATAAACGGGAGCAGGAATTACCCTTCGATTCGGAGCGAAAAAGGATGACTACTGTTGTTCAAGTGAAAGGGCGTTGGCTAGTTGTTACGAAGGGCGCAGTGGAAAATATTCTCTTAATTTGTGGGGAGAAAAATGAGGATGAAATAAATTTGGTGACAGAAAATTTTGCGCATCAAGGCAAGCGGGTTTTGGCATATGCTGTAAAAGAATTAGCACAGTTGCCTCCAGATAATTCGGTTGAAGCCATTGAACATACGATGCGCTTTATTGGGCTTGCCGCCATGATTGATCCGCCTCGCAAAGAAGTGATACAAGCCATTGCCGAATGTCATACCGCAGGAATTACGCCTGTAATGATTACAGGCGACCATCCTATTACAGCCAAGGCTATTGCTACTGAGACGGGTATTTTGAGGAACGAAACAGATAAAATTATAACAGGAACGGAGCTTGAAAAATTTTCCGAAGAGACATTTGACAAAGAAATTGAAAACATAAAAGTATATGCACGAGTATCACCAGAACAAAAACTCAATATTGTAAAGGCACTTCAAAAGAAAAATCATTTTGTAGCCATGACAGGTGATGGTGTAAATGATGCGCCGGCCTTAAAGCGCGCTGATATTGGCATTGCCATGGGTATAACGGGATCTGATGTTTCGAAAGAAGTAGCTGATATGATTTTACTGGACGACAATTTTGCTACCATCATTCGTGCGGTTGGCGAGGGACGCAGGATTTATGACAATATTCGCAAGTTTGTAAAGTATATTCTCTCGGGCAATTGTGGCGAAATTTGGGCCATTATTTTAGCGCCACTGATTGGCCTACCTATTCCGCTTTTACCCATTCAAATTTTATGGATCAACCTAGTTTCGGACGGATTACCAGCCTTGGCATTTGCCGCAGAGCCTGCCGAAGAAAACATTTTAAAACGTCCGCCAAGAAGAACCGATGAAAGTTTTTTTGCTGGCGGAATTGGCCTTCACATCCTCTGGGTTGGCTTACTCATTGGCTTGGTTTGTTTAGGAACAGAGGCATGGGCAATTCATGTAGGAAATGCCAAATGGCCAACGATGGTATTTACCATCTTAAGCATTTCGCAAATGGGTCATGCCATGGCCATTCGCAGCGACTACAAATCGCTTTTTAGTATGGGTGTTTTTGGAAATAAACAATTAGTTTTTGCGGTACTAGTAACGCTTGGTTTACAATTGACATTAATCTATATTCCTTTCTTGCAGGATATTTTTAGAACACAAGCACTTACTTTAAAGGAATTAGCCATCTGTATTGGCTTATCGAGCATTGTATTTTGGGCTGTTGAAATTGAAAAATTTTTTAAACGCAGACGCTTATGAATGGCATGTATTTAAATGTACTAGGATTTCTTGGTTGCACGCTAGTGATTGTATTTAGCGGAACAAGACTAGCCAAATATGGCGATAAAATTGCCGACCTTACCGGATGGGGAAAAGCCTGGGTTGGCTTGATTTTAATGGCCTCTGTAACCTCTTTACCAGAGTTAATGACTGGTATAAGTTCGGTAACTATAATTGATTCGCCAGATTTGGCCGCTGGTGATGTGTTTGGGAGTTGTGTCTTTAACTTGCTTATTCTTTCTTTTATTGATGTGAGAATTCAAAAGCCTCTTACTTCGCTGGTAAAAACTAGTCACCTTTTTGCTGGGCTATTTGGCATCATACTCCTTGCCTTGAGCGGCTTTGCGATTATGATGAGCGATACCATCCCCAACTTGCTATGGATTAGTCCGTTTTCACTCTTGCTTATTGTGGTCTACCTATTTGCAATTTATGGCATATATCAATTCGACAAGTCGTCTGAAACCAATCATGGCGAACAAAATAAAGCAGAACTAAAAAAAGTAATTACTGCATACATTTTAAATGCACTTTTGGTGATTGGGGCAGCCATTTTACTTCCATTTTTTGGCGAGCAAATATCGGTTCAAACCGGATTAGGAAATTCATTTTTTGGAACCTTGTTTTTAGCGGCGTCCACCTCGTTGCCAGAATTGGTGGTATCCATTGCAGCCATCAGAATGGGTGCATTTGATTTGTTAGTGGGTAATTTATTTGGCAGCAACATTTTCAATATCTTAATACTTGCTCTCGACGATATATTTTACACCAAAGGGTCGCTCTTTGCCATTCTCAAAAAAGACCATTTAGATTCTGTATTAATTGTGATTATAATGACAGCCATTGTTGGCTTGGGATTAATGATTAAGCCTACCAAAAAATTCTGGCGTTTAAGTTTTGATACCCTCATCATTCTATTTTTGTATATAGGTTTAATTGTGGTGTTGTTTGTTAAAAAATAGAACATGATGTTTGCCATTTTTCTTGAAGGTTTACAATAAATTTCATTTAAAATTGGCATTTTGTGCAATCGACTTTGAAGAGAAAACCATATGAATAAGTATTTCCAAAAAAAATCAGTTATTATTATAAATCCTACATTGTGCATGAACAAAAAATACTAAACAACAAGGTTATTACAAACAAGATTTGACGTGAATAAAACAAAACAAATAACCTAAAAATGCGTTTAAATTAGTATACTGACAAATATTTCCTTCTTAAAGCCTTGATTTAAAAGACTTGACAAATTTAAATTTCGAAACCATTTTAGAAAATAATATGTTTATTTGTAAAACAACAACAAATAGAAAATCAATAATTTTTAATTTATACAAACCTAATAATCAACAAACTAAATGAGACAAAAATTTACAACACTTATAGTAATCTTACTTTTTGCACTCAATTCCTCTGCACAAAAAGATGTATTTTTAACTATCACCCACAAATTGGGATCAAATAACTTTAACTTTAATCAAGCTGCAACAAACGATTTAGGTAATAATTTAAATGTTTCAAGAATAGATTATTACATGTCTAAATTTGTAATCATACATGATGGAGGGCAATTATTAAGTTTACCAGATAGCATAATTATACTTGCAAAAGGGTGGAACAATGTAGTAAAGAAATTAGGAAATTTTAATGTTACCAATGTAGAAGGCATTACTTTCTCAATTGGTGTTCCCCTGAGCTATAATCATACCGACCCAACTCTTTATGGTCCGCTTAATCCGCTATCTCCTCAATCACCTTCTATGCAATGGGGGTGGACTGCTGGATATAGATTTGTGGCAATCGAGGGAATGGCAGGACCTTCACTAAGCACTGGTTATCAAATGCATGGATTAGGCGACACTAATTACTTTTCTCAAACAAAAATGACAAACGGTACGAACGCCAATGGCAATATTTATATCAATTTAAATGCAGATTACACACTTGCTTTAAAAGGAATAAATGTCGCTTCTGGTCCGATTGATCATGGTGTAGATGCAACAGATTTAACGGTATTACAAAATTTTAAAAATTATGTTTTTTCAGTTGGTACTGTCATTCCTACTGGCATCAAAAGTGTAAATGAAGAAATAGAAGTTAGCATTTATCCAAACCCAAGTACACAAAAAATAAACATAGATTTAGGTAATAAGAATGTTGAACTTTCTGATATTATCGTAATAGATATTCTTGGAAGAGAAATTATCAATAGAACTATTGGTGGTAACAGCAATATAGATTTACAAATAGCTAGACCAGGAATTTATACCATTCTATTTCTTGAAATGGGAACACTAAAAGGAACAAGAAAAATTATCATTCAATAGGTTAAATGATGCCAAGCACCCGGCAAATATTAGCAACAATTATCACTTTAGCGTTATTTTTAGGCGCGTGTAAGAAAGACCCTAAAATAACGAACACAGAAGAAGCTATGATGCAAATTCCCAAAGGGTTTCCATCGATTGTTTTTCCATTAGGTAATGAATTCACTAAAGAGCGTTGGGAATTAGGTAAAAAGTTATTTTACGATAAAGCAATGTCAAAGAATTATACTGTGAGCTGTGCATCTTGTCATCAAGCAAACAATGCCTTTAGTGATACAATCTCTTTTAGTTTAGGCGATAATAATTTGGTTGGAAATAGCAATGCCCCTACCCTCACAAACATTGCTTACCACCCTTATTTTACTAGAGCAGGTGGCGTGCCAACTTTAGAAATGCAAATACTAGTACCGATTCAAGAGCACAATGAATTTAATACGAATATTTTGGATTTGGTAGCGCGTTTTAAAAACGATATTGATTATAATAAGGCTGCAAATGTGGCCTACGGTAGAGACTTCGATTCGTATGTTATTGTAAGAGCACTGGCAAACTTTGAACGAAGTTTAATTAGTGGGAATTCTAGTTTCGACCAATACAATTATCAAGGAAAAAAAAACAGTCTTTCAGAACAGCAAATTAATGGCATGAATCTTTTTTATAGCACCAAAACCAATTGTTCCAAATGCCATTCAGGGTTCAATTTCACCAATTATAGTTTTGAAAATAATGGTCTATTTACCAATTATGCAGATAGTGGAAGAATGCGTTTGACAAAATTAGAGAGTGACCGAGCAAGATTTAAAGTGCCCACCTTGAGGAACATTAACTTAACCGCACCCTATATGCACGATGGCTCTATAAAATCATTAAAAGAGGTAATATTACATTATAATCTGGGAGGTGTATACCACAAAAATAAAAGTGAACTTATTAAACCCCTCAACTTAAGTGAGGAAGAAATGAACAATCTTGGCGTTTTTCTAGAATCCCTTTCTGATGAATCTTTCAATAACAATAAAATTTTTAAGCAATGAAAAAATATTATAAATTAGCAATGACCACAATGTTTGCTATCATCATTTTAAATTTAGGATGTAAAAAAGAGTCTAAAATAGCTGAAGAGTCTGATAGTCCCTATACTTTAGAATTTGGTGCCCTGCCAAATCCTAATATTGCATTAGACAATGCATTGACAGTGGAAGGAGTTAAATTAGGCAGGATGCTTTTTTACGAAAAAATGTTATCGAGTAATAGCCAAATGGCTTGTGCCAGTTGCCATAATCAAAAAACAGCCTTCTCAGATACCAATACATTTTCAATTGGAGTGTTGGGATTGCCGGGAGGAAGACACGCTATGAGCGTTTTTAATATGGCTTGGAACTCAAATGGTTTTTTCTGGGATGGCAGATCTAATTTACTCCGCGACCAGTCTCTAAAGCCTATTCAAGATTCACTTGAAATGCACGAAACATTACCAAGTGTAATAGCAAAGTTAAACGCTAGTTCAATGTACAAAGACCAATTCAAAAAAGCATTTGGTCAAGAGACAATTACGCCTGAACTAATGTCTAAAGCAATGGAACAATTTATGAATTCTATAGTCTCATTTCATTCAAAATATGACGACTTTGTTGCTGGAAAAACTACCTTAACAGCAAAGGAAGAACGTGGGCGATTTTTATTCTTTACAGAATACAATCCTTCGTTTCCAAATGCTTCAGGCGCAGACTGTCAGCATTGCCATGGAGGTGCTAATTTTGAAAATGATAAATACATGAATAATGGTCTTGATGATGATGCAAGCATTAAAGACATTGGCAGGGGAAAAGTAACAAATAATACAATAGATAAAGCCAAGTTCAAAGTTACCTCCCTAAGAAATGTTGAACTTACACATCCTTACATGCATGATGGCCGCTTCAAAACATTAGAGGAAGTAGTTGAGCATTATAATTTGGTTGCCAATTCAACTACACTCGATGCTTCCTTTCAGCAACAATTACCATATGGTGGTCTTAAATTAAGTGTAAGTGACAAGGAGGCTTTAGTGGCATTTCTAAAAACACTAACCGATTATACACTCATAAATGAAACAAAATATAGCAGTCCATTTTAAATTTGACCGAATAAAAGCAACCAATTTTTACAAGGCTTTTCCTGATTTCGGCAATCATAATTGATATTCTCCCTTAGATTCAAGAGACAAATGCAACTTTAGGGGGTATCAATAAAATAAAACGATTGAAGCTCAGACATATTTAAAAATTCAAATTATTCCTTTTCCATTAGCCGTGTACCAACTTTAAATTTTAACCACTACAAATCACATAGCGCCTATCAAAATGGATCCTATATGTTAAAAAAATGTGGTGCAATAGTTAATTTGATTTTACCTCTTACCTAATTTAACTGATCACTAAATAATTATATTAGTAGTTCCATAAAAAAAAAGGCACCCAATAGGATGCCTTTTTTTAACAATATACTTTTTGCTGCAAACTAGCTCTCGCTTGGTAAACTTGGATCTACAGGCGCTACCTTTAAAGTAATCTCTCCCATTTCTTCCACGTTTAGCACTGCTTGCTCCACCTCAATGGCTGCCGCAACCTCAATGGCTTCCATGTCAATTGCAGGCACCGCCTCTTCCACTTTATCGTGCGGACGAACACCTAAAATTTCTACCAAATCTGTTTGGAATAAAATTTCTTTCTTTAACAATATCTTAGCAAGCTCTTCTAATTTATCGCGCTTCTCAATCAACAATTCTTTTGTTTTTTGATAACATGCATCAATAATCAACCTAACCTCATGGTCAATCATCTCAGAAGTTTTCTCGCTATATGGCTTGGTAAAACCATACTCTTGGTTGGTGTCGTTAAAACTCACATTGCCAATTTTAGCATTCATGCCATAAATGGTTACCATGCCATAAGCCATCTTGGTTATGCGCTCCAAATCGTTTTGCGCACCCGTACTTATTCTTCCAAAAACAATATCTTCTGCTACGCGTCCGCCCAAGGTCATACACATCATATTCTCTAATTGTTGTGTGGTATACAAATACTGGTCCTTAGGCAAATATTGCGCATAGCCCAAAGCAGCCACACCACGCGGCACAATGCTCACCTTCACCAACGGATCAACCCCTTCTAAGAACCATCCCGAAATTGCATGTCCACTCTCATGGTAGGCAATAATCAATTTTTCTTCTTGAGAAATAATCTTATTCTTCTTTTCCAAGCCACCAATAATACGGTCAATTGCATCTTGAAAATCTTGCATATCCACCGCAGTTTTGTTGTTACGCGCCGCAATTAAAGCAGCCTCATTACACACATTTGCAATATCGGCTCCAGCAAATCCCGCAGTCTGTATAGACAGCTTCATTGGATCAACACCCTCAGCCGTTTTAATAGGCTTTAAATGCACCTTAAAAATCTCTTCACGACCATTTAAATCGGGTCTATCAATGGAAATTTGTCTATCAAACCTACCCGGTCTCAACAATGCTGTATCCAAAATATCGGGCCTATTGGTAGCCGCCAAAATAATAACACCCAAATCGGTTGCAAAACCATCCATTTCAGTTAGCAATTGGTTCAAGGTATTTTCCCTCTCATCATTTCCGCCCTGAACCAAATTTTTGCCACGTGCCCTGCCTACTGCATCAATCTCATCAATAAAAATAATACAAGGCGCTTTCTCTTTTGCTTGCTTAAATAAATCTCTCACCCTACTTGCACCCACACCCACAAACATCTCCACAAAATCTGAACCCGATAAAGAGAAAAATGGCACGCCTGCCTCACCCGCAACGGCCTTAGCCAATAAAGTTTTACCCGTTCCTGGAGGGCCAACCAACAAAGCACCCTTCGGAATTTTACCTCCAAGCGTCGTATATTTTTTCGGATTCTTCAAGAAATCCACAATCTCCATTACCTCTACTTTGGCCTCATCCAAACCAGCCACATCCTTAAAAGTAATGTTTACATGCTGGTCTTTATCAAACAATTGCGCCCTACTCTTTCCAATATTAAATATCTGTCCGCCGCCGCCGCCAGCACCGCCGCCCATTCTGCGCATAACAAACATCCACAATCCAATTAACAAAGCAAATGGCAATAACCAACTTATAATCTCTCCAACATAGTTGTGCTGCGTATCCGTTTCGGCAATTAATCGCTCATTCTGCGGAAAAGCTTCCTGACGTTTACTTAAATCGGTCTCAAAACTTCCCACATCACTAATTTCAAAAAAGTAATGCGGCCCAACATCAGAAGCGGCAAAAATGCCCGTGCGGTTTTTTAAATCGCTATACTTTTCATTTTTTAGCGCATCCTTCTTTATGTAAATCTCAACACGCTCCTTGTTAATGACCACAATTTTTTCAATATCATGCGAAGGCAACATCTCGGTAAAGAATTTGGTCTTCGAAGTTTTAATAGAAACATCATGCGGCGCAAATTGAAGCGCTAAAAATACCACGGCAATAATTCCATAAATCCAATAAAAATTGAACTTTGGCATCATAGGTGGCAATTTGGGTTTCTTATTAAAAGGGTCGTTTTGGCCCTTAGGCGGATTATTATTTTCTGACATGCGTACTTATTTGAACAGCTCTTTTGAAGCTGCAATTTGAAAAAATATTTTTAATTATTTATAGAATTAAGGCTGAACCAAAAAATTAAGCTGTGGAGCCATCCAAAACGTCGATAAAGGAACAAAACCATTCTGATTAAAATCGCCCAAATCCTTTAAAATGGGGTTTAATACCAAAGTATCTTCGCTCACTTCTCCTGCATCTATTGCCGCCTGCAAACTTTTTTTATCAAATGCCTTAAGGTCTAAACCCATATTTGTAAATATTAACAAACGATCAAAGAAATTGATTTGATACATCGCCCCTAAATCTTTCATGAGCTGAACCGACTTATCTATGCCACATCCGCTGATGGAATTTACACGCTCGTCTAAGGCAATAATAATTAATTGGTTAAATAAAATAGCGCCTTCGGCCTTCATGGGCATATCGTGTGAACTCCACGAAGCAGTAAAATTATCTAACTTATCTTGTATGGTCATGCTTTCGCTAGGCGTGAATTTTCTATTCGACCCATAAACCCAGACGCGGGCATTCGATGCTATGTTTGAAAATGTTTCCATTGTAAATTTGTGCAAACGAAAATACCAAAAATTAAGCCATTGACAGATTGTCAGATAAAAATAATCAAAAAACTGATACTTTCGTGACACACAATAAATAATTACCATGAGAAAGTCTTACTTATTTCTTTGTTTATTCCTAATAATTGGTTCAGCCCAAGCCCAAAGCACTATAGAATATCATTTGGGTATTGGCGTGGGTTCATTCCAAAATGCGTCCATTAGAAACAACAACAACCCCTTATTATCAGTTGCCAAAACAGGGGGCGATAAACCTACTTATTCCTATGCTACCACTGGCCCAATTAGGTTGGGAATAAAATCGCATGAAGGAAAACATTTCTTATTAGGAGCAGATTTTAGCTATACCAATGTTGGGGTTAAAACAGAAAACCAATCCGGTTTGAACCAATCAAGCAATTTTGCTTTCTATTGCTTAACCGCCTCAACGCAATACAAATACATCGACAAACCCAATTTAACCTTGTACTCTGGAATCGATTTTGGCGTATGCTATACTACTGGTAAAAACAAAACCACCAACCAAAAAATAAACGACCTTACTCCTGCCTATCAAGTTAATTTTTTAGGGGCAAGATATGGCAATAAAATTGGCGTTTATGCAGAGTGCGGACTAGGTTTCAACGGATATGTAAACGGCGGTGTCTTTTACAAAATGGATTAATCCTAAAATATATTTAGCAAAACCTTAATTTCGAAACCTCCACCAAACCTGGAGGTTTTTTTTTAATATGAGTGATTCAAAATCGTCTATAGTCATTGTAGGTGCTGGTCCTGCGGGTTGTGCCACCTCGCTATTTTTAAGCAAATTAAAAATACACCACACCATCATTGAAAAAGCAGTTTTCCCGCGCGATAAAGTTTGTGGTGATGCACTAAGCGGAAAAGTAGTGTATGTATTAAAGCAACTCGACGAAAAAATACTAGATACTTTTGCCAGTGAGTCCAATGAATTTATGCCAAGTTGGGGTGTAAAATTTGTGGCGCCAAACGGCAAAGGCATCGATATTCCTTTTAAACAAAACCCAACAAAGGACATGAAACCGCCCGGCTTCATAAGCAAGCGCATAGATTTCGACAATGCCCTTTTTCAATTGCTCAATCCTACGTATGCCAACATTTTGCAAGGCACTTGCCTAAGGGAAGTGATACAACACAGCGATGGCATAGACCTTATTTGTGAGCAAGAAAATGAAGGCAAAAAAACAGAATTGGTCTTCCAAAAAATAAAAATGGTGGTGGGCGCAGAGGGCGATAGGTCTATCATTGGAAAAAAACTAGCGGGCATACAAAAAGACAACTTACATTACTGCGCAGGCATTCGCGCATATTATAGTGGCGTAAAAGACCTCCACCCAGAAAACTATATAGAATTACATTTCTTAGAAGAAATGTTGCCAGGTTATTTCTGGATTTTCCCCATGCCCAATGGCATGGCAAACGTGGGTGCAGGCATGTTAAGCGATACTGCCAGCAAGAAAAAAATCAACCTAAGAGAAGACATGCTGCGGGCTATTAAAAATAATGCCACCATCAAAGACCGTTTTGCAGATGCCAAAATTGAAGGCAAAATTGAAGGTTGGGGACTTCCTTTGGGTTCAAAGAAAAGACCTTTAAGTGGCAAAAATTTCTTGCTCACAGGCGATGCCGGAAGCCTCATTGATCCCTTTACCGGAGAAGGCATTGGCAACGCACTTTATAGCGGCATGTTGGCAGCAGCACACATAGAAAAATGCCTGAACCAAAATAAATTCGACGCGCAATTTAACCTCGCATACGACCATGCTTTCTACACCCGCCAATGGGATGAATTAAAGCTGAGCCACACCATGCAAAAACTTTGCAAGTACCCGTGGCTCTTCAATTTTGTGGTAAACAAAGCCAACAAAAACAAAACCCTCCGTCAAACCATCAGTTGCATGTTTGAGGACCTCGATATGCGCGCCAAATTGCGCAATCCACTGTTCTACTTAAAGCTATTAATCAACGACTAATAGCAATTGTAACTAACGTTGCTAACCTTTTGCTCCTTGCATTAAGCGAATATAGTTTTGCTATGAGCTAACGACTAACGTTGCTAACCTTTTGCTCCTTGCATTAAGCGAATATAGTTTTGCTACGAACCAACGACTAACGTTGCTAACCTTTTGCTCCTTGCATTAAGCGAATATAGTTTTGCTACGAGCCAACGACTAACGTTGCTAACCTTTTGCTCCTTGCAT
>JAWXAZ010000073.1:0-4344 GCA_034439755.1 bacterium | reverse complement strand
CCTATTTGCCTTGGCAAAAAGGAGATGAGGAGATTGAGCATGGAGGAGGGAATAGATAGCTGTTGGGGTTTGGGCGTTTGGGTCTTTGGGCGTTGGGCGTTGGTCTTTGGGCGTTGGTCTTTGGGCGTTGGGTCTTTGGGCGTTGGTCTTTGGGTTTTGGGTTTTGGGCGTTGGGGTTTGGGCGTTGGGTTTTGGGCGTTGGGTTTTAGTTGTTGGGCGTTGGTCTTTTGGGTTTTGGACTTTGGTCTTTTGGTCTTTTGGGCGTTGGTCTTTTGGCGTTGGTCTTTGGGTTTTGGGAGTTGGGCTTTGGGAGTTGGGTTTTGGGAGTTGGGTTTTTGGAGTTGGGGTTTGGGAGTTGGGCGTTGGTCTTTAGGCGTTGGGGTTTAGGCGTTGGGGTTTAGGGTTTGGGAATATGGATTTTGTCTTAATTAAAAATATTGCTGGTGCCAATGGTTGCTGGCAATTATGCCAACAACCATTGGGGAAAAAATTTGAAAAAATTGCCAAATTCTAACAAGCCATAGGGCAAAAGCTATTTACCTAACAATATTCTTCGAAAGCTGCTTTTAAGTTTTGAGCAATCATTTCGGCGCTGCGACCTTCAATATTATGGCGCTCGATGAAATGCACCAAATTACCATCCTTAAACAAGGCAATAGATGGTGATGATGGAGGATAAGGTAAAGTAAATTCACGCGCCCTAGCAACTGCATCGGCTTCTTGTCCGGCAAAAACCGTTAACAATTCACTTGGCTTTTTGCTTGCTGTACTCACTGCCTCAATAACGCCTGGCCTGCAAGTACCAGCCGCACAACCACACACACTATTGAAAACCAATAACTGCGTACCTTGATTGCTATTCATTGCCTCTTCTACTTCAGAAGCATTCATTAAGGATTTGAATCCTACATTTTCTAATTGTTGTCTCATTGGAGCAACCAACATTTCTGGATATGCCATATTTTATATACAATTTAAAGATTAATAAGTGAAATTTTCCTTTTACAAAGATGTACTATTTTACCACATTTCTCAAGAACTGAACCAATCTTGACAATACTGCAGTAATGGCAGATAAACAAGTCTATGCTGGAAAAGTTTGACCAATTTTTATTTTTATTATCAGGTACTTAGACTTACATTTGCACACTAAATTTTTTAAAGAGATAAAATATGTCAGACGCAAAAACTGCACTTCCTTACAAAGTTAAGGACATCACCCTAGCAGAATGGGGCCGTAAAGAAATTCGTTTAGCTGAAGCTGAAATGCCAGGTTTAATGGCAATCCGCGCAGAATATGGTCCATCACAACCACTTAAAGGCGCTCGCGTTGCTGGTTGTTTACACATGACCATACAAACTGCTGTATTAATTGAAACCTTAAAGCATTTAGGTGCAGAGGTTACCTGGAGTTCATGCAATATTTTCTCAACACAAGATCATGCTGCTGCTGCTATTGCTGCTGCTGGAATTCCAGTTTATGCTTGGAAAGGTCAGAACGAAGAAGAATTTGATTGGTGTATTGAGCAAACCTTAATGGCTTTTGAAGGTGGCAAACCTTTGAACATGATTTTGGACGATGGTGGCGATTTAACCAATATGGTTTTTGACCGTTACCCAGAGTTAACAAAAGAAATCAAAGGATTATCTGAAGAAACTACTACGGGCGTTCATCGTTTATACGAGCGCATGAAAAAAGGCACTTTAGTGATGCCTGCTATCAACGTGAACGATTCAGTTACAAAATCTAAATTTGACAATAAATACGGATGTAAAGAATCTTTGGTTGATGCCATTCGCAGAGCTACAGACATTATGATGGCAGGTAAAGTTGCTGTTGTTGCTGGTTATGGTGATGTAGGTAAAGGTTCTGCAGAATCATTGCGTGGTGCTGGTGCGCGTGTTTTAATTACAGAAATTGATCCAATTTGTGCATTGCAAGCTGCTATGGACGGATTTGAAGTGGTAACCATGGAAGACGCTTGTAAGCGTGCTAACATTTTTGTTACAGCTACAGGTAACTTAAAGATTATTACTGAACGTCATTTTAGAGCCATGCGCGATAAATCTATCGTTTGTAATATTGGTCACTTCGATAATGAAATAGACATGGCTTGGTTAAATGGAACTTTTGGTTCAACCAAAAATACCTTGAAACCACAAGTAGATATTTACAATGTAGATGGCAACGAAATTATCATCTTGGCCGAAGGTCGTTTGGTAAATTTAGGTTGTGCTATGGGTCACCCAAGTTTTGTAATGAGTAACTCATTCTCGAACCAAACTTTGGCTCAAATAGAATTGTGGAACCACAGTGCTAATTACGAAAACAAAGTGTACGTTCTTCCTAAACAATTAGATGAAAAAGTAGCTTTCTTACATTTAGCGCATATTGGTGCTACCTTAACCGTTTTAGATAACGAACAAGCCGATTATATTGGCGTGAAGGTTGAAGGTCCATTTAAAGCAGAAATGTATAGATACTAATAACTATTGAAGTTTAATCCATAAAAAAACCGGACAATTGTCCGGTTTTTTTATGCTTATACCGATATAACATAATATATAATTATATCGTCATTTACCCTAGTAAAATTATCAAATAGCTTAATAATTTCAATTGGTATTATTTGTCTGATAAAACCTTATCTAAAACCTGCATAAAGCTGGCGGCATCTTTGTAACCTGCGTCAATAAATAGGGATTTCTTTTTAGGGTCTATAAAATAGGTGGTTGGGTAACCTGTGTTTTCGCCCCTAGTTAACTGAGCAAAGAAATCGCGGGCGGTAAATGTTTGCCCATCTATATCGTAGGTTTTTTCTCTTTGCTCTGGATTAAACTTAATTACAATAAAGTCTTTGTTTAATTTCTTAATAACGTCTGCATTGCTATACGTATCTCTATCCATTTTTTTACACCAACCACACCAATCGGTATAGGCATCAACCAAAACAATTTTCCCTTCTTTTTGTGCAATTGGATAACCCTCATTCCATGCATACCATTTAAGCTCATTGTCTGAAGGCTTGGTAAACGAACTTAACAACAAAAATGCGAAGGTTACATATAGAATCTTTTTCATAACTTTTTTATTTTGAATCACGCAATTATTAGACCAAAATACTAATTTTTGTAAAAATTCCTTGTCATCATTTCCAATTGGTTCAGGTCTATGCGCTCAAAAGGATGCGCGGTATTAGGAATAACCCATAATTGGGCCTTTTGAAATTTCTGAAAAATAGCTAACGTTTCTTTTACACTACTGGTATTATCCCTATCGCCAATTCCAAGTAGAATTGGGTGCGCAATACTTTTCAATTCCTCCTCGCTCATCACCACGGTTTCGGAGAGTTTTTTCATCATATCACTGGTGCTCTTCAATAAATTTTTCCATATATTCATGCCATGCAGAACCATCAAATTATTGGCAAAAGCTGGCACTTTCTCAAACATTTTATCGGGGTCTAGCAAACCAGTTTCTTTTGCAGTGGTGATAGGATCCCAATTAAATTTTACATTTAAAGTAAAAATTTTATTTACCCGAGTTGGGTGTAAATGGGCAAAATACAAGGCGGCATAACCACCCATACTGAACCCAAATAAATTGATTTTTTCAATTTTTTGTGCTTCCAAATAATCTGTTATATTCTGAGAAAAGGTTTGAAAAGTGAGCCCTTGTCCCGGAATCATTTCGCCACCATGTCCAGCAAAATTGAGCGAATGGCACTCGAAATCGTCCTTTAAGGCTGCCATTAAAGGCACAAATTGAAGCTTTGACCCAAGCGCCCCATGTAGAAATAATATTTTTTCCATGATACTAAGATAAGGATTTACCCAATATTTCCGCAATTACTCATCTCATTAGTGATTCATACCTTTATTGAACTCGGCACTTTTATTTTTAGGGATAGATAAGCTAAGCCAAGAACTACTTTTTATGGCCTTTGCTAAATATACAATTTGGCCTACATGATACGAATAATGGGCAATCTGCCTGTTAATGGCCTCTAATACAGAATGTGCTTCTCCCCTAATATAGATTATTTCTTTTAACTGACTTTCGGAGAGAGAATTCAAGGTAGAAAACAAAACATCCCAACCAGCATGGTATAAACTTAGAATATCTTCATCGCTTAACAGCTCCTCTTCAAACTCATTATCCCTTTGTCGCCATGCCTTTTCACCATCCGAGCATAAGAAATCTGACCACCTACTTTTCATATTTCCATGAAGGTGTTTTACAATTAAATAACTAAAGTTTCGGGGCAAATATCTTAACAATTATTTTTGATCATGCTACTGCCAATTCGGGCACTTCGGTTTGATCGTTATTTTTTAGGGCAT
>JAWXAZ010000072.1:0-11395 GCA_034439755.1 bacterium | reverse complement strand
GTTCCTATTAGTTCTTATATGATTCAACTTTTTGTTACCAAGGCTTATGAAAAGAATAGAAATAATATTCCAAGCAAATTGACAAATAAATTATTGATGGTTTTAGAATACATTGGAGAAAGTATTCACACAATAAGGCTTGTCAGCCCTGAGAACACAAACAATGTCGTGAGTAACATTCCTGAATCGAGTAAAGACCTAATCAGGAAGAAAGCGTTAGAAGTTGTGAATGAATACCAGTATCATCCCAACACAATACAAACATATTTTGTATTAGATGAGACTTAGGATAGCAATTCGGTAGGTTTCCTTAGAGCGTTGACGAAAACATTTTTTCATTTTTTTTCAGGTGAATTTGTGTGTCGGCAAAAAAAATGAAAGTGTGTTTTGTGTGGTGGAGTGGATGGGGTTTTTTACAAATTTATTTTTGAAGCGGATGCATTCGAAGCCGTGTCTGTGTAGTCCAAGTCGTCAGATAATTGGCTGCTCATAGCTCGTCAATCTGAGTTTGTACGGTCGCCAATAGGGCTTCTGCTAACTTGAATTTATCTGAAAAATTGGGTTAAACCATGGTCATATAACAACCATAATACACATTGGATCGAACCTAAAAATTGCGGATAAACCAGTATGAGATAAATAAGCTTGCTGTGTAACATTTGTAACTTTATACCAGTTTAGATAAGCGCAACTTTGTGGGGTAATTTTAACAAATGAAATACTTAATTATAGGCGCAGTAGCAGGCGGAGCAAGCACCGCAGCCCGTTTACGCAGGTTAGATGAACACGCAGAAATTATCATCTTTGAAAAGGGGGAATACATCTCTTATGCCAATTGTGGCTTGCCCTATTATATCGGAAATGTGATAAAAGATAGGAACCAATTGTTTGTTCAAACCGCAACGGCTTTTAACCAACGTTTCAACATTGATGTGCGGGTTAAAACAGAAATAACCGCCATAGACCCAAGCAAAAAAACCGTGATGGCATTGGATCAGACCAACGGCAATAGTTATGAAGAAAGTTACGACAAATTAATCTTGTCTCCTGGCGCAGAACCCATAAAACCACCCTTTCCAGGCATTCACAACGAGGGGATTTTTACCTTAAGAAATGTAAAAGATACCGATTATATTAAGGCCTATGTTGACAAAAATAAGAGCGGCAAAGCTGTTGTAATTGGCGCTGGATTTATTGGCTTAGAAATGGCCGAAAACTTACATCAATTGGGCATGCAAGTAAGTATTATTGAAATGGGCAATCAAATTCTGGCACCAGTAGATTTTCCTGTTGCGGCCGAGTTACAACAACATATTCGCAGCAAGGGCATCGACCTTAGATTAAGCACCACTGTGGCAGGGTTTGACAAAGAAAATGGGCAACTAAAAGTACTCATACAAGACCAAGAATCCATTGAAGCAGATGTGGTTATTTTGTCTATTGGCGTGCGGCCAGATACCAAGTTGGCCGTGCAAGCTGGCTTAAAATTAGGTGCGGCAAAAGGCATTTGGGTCAATGCGTATTTGCAAACCTCTAACCCAGATATTTATGCGGTGGGAGATGCCATTGAATTTGAAAATCCCATTACAAATCAATCGATGAATACTTACCTTGCCGGACCAGCAAACAAGCAAGGACGAATTTGCGCCAACAATGTGGTAAATGGCAATAAAGAATGGTACAAAGGTGCCATAAATACCGCCATTGTAAAGGTGTTCGATATAACCGTTGCAACGGCAGGTATGGCTTCAAAACATTTAAGTAAGGCCAATATAGAACACCAAGTTTCTACTACGCAAAGTGGCTCGCATGCTGGCTATTATCCTGGGGCCAAGCAAATGACCATTCAAATTGCCTTTAGCACTAACAATGGCAGGTTGTTGGGCGCGCAGGTTGCAGGTTACGATGGGGTTGATAAGCGAATTGAGCTGCTATCGCAAGCGATAAAACAAGGCCAAACCATTTACGATTTAATGCAAATTGAGCATGCTTATGCGCCACCATTTTCTTCGGCAAAAGACCCGGTAAACATGGCGGGATTTGTAGCCGATAATATTTTATCGAAAAAAATGAATCCAATTTATTGGAACCAATTGAGCCAAAACGAAGATGCTTTACTGGTGGATGTTAGAACGCAAGACGAATACAATTTGGGGCATATTAAAGGGGCTATACACATTCCTATAGACGATTTGCGCACGCGCATCAAGGAGCTTGATTGCAGTAAAAAAATCATTGTTTATTGTGCTGTAGGACAAAGGGGATATTTGGCCAATCGCATCTTAAATCAAAACGGATTTGAGCAGGTCTTTAACCTCTCTGGTGGTTACAACACTTGGCAGGCCTGCAACCAAGAATTTTAAATCCTACTTAGCTCAAGATAAAAGGTTTGATCCAATAAACTTGTTGGCTTTTCGTGGCTTACCAAATAGTGATTTCCACGTATACTTCTCTTCGAAACATAGCTGTTAAACGCTGGCATTAAAAGACTATTTTCATCCATGCCACATAACAAATAACTATAAGGCGAGCTCCTATAATCAGCCAGAATTTGGTTCAGCAGGGCCTTAAAAACCGCTGCATCATTGTTTTTAATTAACACCCCGTGCAAATTGAGGTAAGGCATTATTTCTCCAGCCGCCGGCAGGGAAAATCCGCCCATAAAATATACCCATAAATTATGGAATGGCCGCAAAATTTTATACAAACTAGCATACCCTTTTACCCTAGTTTGCTTAAAAGCACCCTGATCCCAAACAGCACCAATTCCAAGGATTTCATGCTCATTTTCGGCAATATAATAATCGCCTAAATGTAGCCCATTTGTATAGGGAGTTTGATTTTCACCAATCACATAATATGGGAAAAAGGGCCTCAGCCGAGCCTCCCTTTCCATAAAATCATTCATCCTTTTTATATCTAATTTTGTTGCCCTGCTCAAACGATATTGCTGCTTCACAAAGGCAGCTTTGTTCTTCAAATTCAACAGGGTACTCACATACACACCCTGCTTAAAATATTGGTAAGACGGATGTTTTTTGGCTCTTTCATTGAGCAAAGCTATAACGCGGTGCATGGCCGCATTGCCTTCAAAAACAATGGTTTGAGCCAAATTGCCTTTTAAAAATCCTTCCTTATTAATAAAATCACAAATAAAAAATAGCGCCTTTGCCCTTTGGGTATGTTCATCTAACCTTAAATCTGATAAGTACCTTATTGTTTTAACCGCTCCATGCAACCAAACCCGCCTGCTGCCAATAGAAAAAACACCCACCACATTCAAATTAGCCGCTTCACAAACAAACACCTCAGGCTCCTCACATTGCACATAACTGCCTGCAAAAAAATTAGGATTGCGCTCAAGGGCAAGGTCAATATTCCCAGCCATGCCATGTTCGCATAGCTCACAAAGCGCATCATTGTCGGCCAAAGTTGCTGCCCTAATTTTCATTTCTGCTCATTTAGCAAATCAATTAAATTTGGGTCTTTCAACAGAAGTGGCATTTTAAAATCGCCTTCTTTTATGCTGCGCGCGCTTTGAATGTGCTGCTTTATTTTCTTGCTGCTTCCTGCCGCAACTATTTTACAGGTCAAAGCCTGTAATTGTCCGCTTTTTATGGCCTGTAAGTAATACGGATTCTTGCACAAAACAGCTTCGGTCTGAACCAATTTTTGCGCCAATAAATGGGGCAACTTTTCCATCTCTAAGGCCAATACATAATGCACACCATCTGTAGATTTTTCTGGATAAAAAAATACACCTTCTATGCCATACATTTCCTTCGACCATACCTCAAGCAAGGCCGCCATTAAATGGTTTTCATGCAATTTCTCTCCCACCAAATCACAATTGGCACCCACCCTACCCTTAAAAGATAAATATGGCACCGATTTTTCTTTGCCAGTTACCTCCACCATATCGCCGCTAGCATAACGCATTAAACCCGACCCAGTACTTAAAATCACTTCATATAAACCACCTATCTCTAACTCATGTGCCCTAAGAATTTTAGCAACTTTGTCCAATTCATCCTTACCAAATTCAGGTGCACTCAAAACATTCTTTCCTTTAAGCAAGATATTTAAATCAAGATCAGGTGCACTCAGAATTCTTGTGGCATCAAGTTCCCTAAATTCAAAAAAATGCGACCGATAGGCCAAAAGCGTTTTGCCTGCTTCACCAAAAGGAATGCTGCAAACAGCCTCGGTAGACATAAGTCCTTTGCCCTGAACCAAAATGCCACCAGATTTCTGATGCACTGCTCCAAGCCACATCGCCGCCTGCGCCTCCGTCCAACAGCTAATTAAAGCCAAATGAGGCCATATTTCTTTCCAGGTAAATTGTTGCTTATCAAGCAAGCATAAAGCCTCCGCACGTTTGGCAGAATGCATGGCAACTTCCTTCAATATTACCACAAAATTGCTACGCAAAAACGCATCTAAAACCAAAAAATAATTGGGACTCCAAATAGAAATAAAACTAAGACTTTCGTTTAATAACAACTGCACCAAACATCCAGTAAAAAATGCATCCTTATCTCCCGTTGGCAATTTTTCTTGCCTTACCGCAAGTACACTATTCATTACCATTGCACCAATCGGATTCAAATATTCTAAGTCGCTATCCATCCCAATTTTTATGCCAGATGGCGTTTGCCTTTTTGCCTTTAAGGCAGGCGAAATAGCCCAAAAAGATTTGCCCTTAAAAGCCGCGGGATATTGCGTCCAAAGCATATACATCCACACATCCAAGGCCGCACCAAATTCGGCTTTTAAACTCCGTGTATATGGAATTAACTTAGAAAAACCCGTGCTGCCCGAAGTTTCTTCAAAGACAAGTACAGGCTCGGCTGTTAACACCTTTTTCTTTCCCGCTTGCAGCTGGTTAAGCTCTTCCTCTAATTGCTGCCAATCATTTATCAAAGGCACATTGGCCACAAAATCTTCATAGTTATTAATCTGGCTGAACCTATATTTTTTCCCATAATCGGTGCCGGCATTGCCTTTTAAATAACGAAATAAGATGGCACCTTGCTCCCTTTGCAAATGAGGCAAACCCTTCACAAATCGATTATATTCATTCTTGCAAAAATAAATCCATACCGTATAGGCATAATTATACTTTTTCATCCTCTTTCAAATTTCTAACAAGGAAATTTTTGGCAAATCCTTTCATGTTATTGGGGTCAATTTTGGCAATGCAAATAAGCTCATCTCCTTGGTAAAAACCAGGATTCTTTTTAACAAACCAATCAATGTGTTTCTTTCCTGCGCGCTCAAAGGTGGTCTGAGCCAACTCCTGCTTCAACTCACCACCTTCTGTGGCAAATTGAAGGATACCCGTTCCCTTTACATATAAGTTTGGATAGATCTGCAAGGCCATCTCTTCCATCAATTTAAATTGTGCCAATTGCTCGCTTGGTTCAGCCTCCAAACTTGGATAATATGCCTCAAAAAAAAGCGGCAAATACATAAACGTGCGGTGACCTTTCGACAATAAAAACCAATACCAATTTTTGGCCGAATGCGTCTTCATAATGCTAGCTACCGTTAAACACCAACCGCGCACAAGCTCCATGGTGCCCCAATAATCGGGCGAAATTATGGTATCGCCCGAAAACAAAATAGCATAATCATCCCCTCCGCTGTTATTTGGATTAATGGCATAGGTGGTGAATCCCCGCAAGATGTGGTTATCGTCGAAAAGCAAGCCAATATATTGCTTCTTTTCAAGGTCATTTAAAAACTGCTCCTTTGTTACATCCGTATAATTTTCTTGCATCAGCTTAAGCATTGGTTCAAACAGAAAAGGACCTATTTCTGTGCAAGCCGCATGTTGATAATGCAAATTCGGTCTCTTGTTTTTTATGCTCATACCCAAAACTCTATTTCCTTGCTAATAACGGGTGGAATTGGCTCTTCGGAGGCTTTCTCTGCATGTTCGCGCAAGCTTTCAATGTATAAATGCATGGCATCAACTTTGGTTGAACGAAAGTCTTTTTGACCAAATTTTTTGATATTGTCTGCCTGCATTTTCATGATTTTTACATCTTGCATAATCACCTTTTTTGTATACCAGGGTAGAAACAATTTTGCCAAGGCATTTAACCTGCCAAAACGATACGTAATAAGGGTATAAACCCTGCTCAATTCTGGCGTAATGGGCGTGCATGTGCTGGTAATAATAAACGCCCTTTCCATCTCACCAAAAACATAATCTACCCTTGTGGTATTGGGCATATAAAAATTGTCGGTATGTTTCATGGGCAGGCCTTTCGGATTTAATATTTTACTGCTAAAACTAATGGCATCCTTGCCTTGTTCATAGGTAACTAAAACCGAATCTGATGTCCTTTTCACATTGGCTTTAATGCAAATCTGACTTCTTTCTCTAAACCAACCTTTATGCACAAAAACCGTATGCGGAACATCCATAAAATTCTCTACTAAATCTGTAATTCCTTGCTCAAAATCGGTCACCATAAAATAGTGTTGCCAACCTTTTCCCTCAAATCTTGGCAGGTAAAATGGCGGTGTATTCACAGGCACTTCTCTGCCCATCCAAACCCAAATTAACCCCGATTCTTCTTTGCACGGAAACGACTCAATTTTATGCTTGGGAATTCTGTCTGTATTAGGACCTTCAGAAGGAATTTCGACGCAATGGCCTTCGCCATTAAACACCCAACCATGGTAAGGACAAACCACACAATTTGCGGCAAGTTTACCCTTGCTTAGGGGCGCATTTCGGTGCATACATCGGTCGCTAAGCACCTGCACCATGCCCTGGTTGTTGCGCCACAATACCAGAGGATACTCCATAATGCTTTTAGACAAAAGCTGCGATTTAGGCAACTCACTGCTTAAGGCAACCGCATACCAAGCATTCTTTAAATTGCCACAATTATCTATCATCAATTTCTTTTGTTCTTTATTCATGTATAAAAACAATTTTATGCCAATATAACAAAATATAGGCTACCTTTTCATTGTTTTTTTGCTCCTATTGATTGATATTTTGATAGCCATTGATCCTCAAATTCTCCAAAACCTGCATAGTCCCATCGGGCCACATAATCCTAATTTGAAGCTTGCTTATTTGCTCCGTATTTTTTCCCAAAGCAAACAAAATCCGACTATCGCCTTGCGCAGAAAAACCATTGGCCAAATGAAATTCTTGGTACCTATATTTTGCTTGCCCATCTTTTTGGTAACTAAGCCAAACTTTGGCACCTACTGGGTCTCGGGCCGATCCAATGCCATTTCCTCGGAGATTTAAACCAATCCAATTTTTTATTTCTATTTCATTTTCATACAATTTTGGTTCGCCAAATTGGTCGGTCACAAGAATATCTGCATCGCCATCATTGTCAAAATCTGCTGTCACAACTCCGCGTGTATTGGCCCTATGATTAAACCCTACTTGCCCAGACACATCTTTAAAAGTTCGACCGTCTATGTTTAAGAAAATACCGTCGGCTTCATTCTCATAAATGCTTCTCCCTCTTAAATCGGCCCATTTATCGGCATAACTGTGAATTTCGGGACCCGTTCTTGCAATCTGTGCTTGGTAATACCAATAATCATTTCGCTCTTCATATAAGTGATCCCAGCTATCTCCTACCATGCCATTTGCCTGAATAATATCTGGATGGCCATCCATGTTCAAATCTGCAAAGGCGGCTCCCCAACCAAACCTATTGGTGTTAAGCATATTCATGGCCGAGGCCCTTTCCTTTAAGTTTACTTGCTGTGCATTTGAATCGGTAAAATTCAACCACAACAAGCTTCCTTCGGCTTGCATAGCATGGTGCACATTGCTTACATAAACATCTTCTTGCCCATTTCCATCTACATCTCCCAAACTCGAATTCATGCCTTTATACGTATCCAAGCCCACTTCTCCATGAAAGCGTCCCTCTTGTCTTTGAAAGCGTTTACCACCCATGTTTAAATAACAATCGTCGCGACCAAAATCATTGGCTATATATAAATCGGTATAGCCATCCTTGTTAAAATCGGAACACCCAATGCTTAGACTCCAGCGGGTTTCTGGTAACCCAATTTGTTTGCTATTGGCTTGCTTAAATTGCCCATTTCCCAAATTCATGAGCATAAAGTTTTCGCCCCCATTATTGGCATTGTGCCAAGATTCGTGCATAAAATGCAGCATCCTTCTGTCGCCTGCATGTTCGGCTTTTGGCAATTTGAATACATTTAAAGACACCTTATTTGGGTAATCATTTAAATAGGCAGCTAGCGTATTGGCCACCATAATATCATTCTTGCCATCGCGGTTAAAGTCGAAAGCATTGGCCGCCAAACAAATAGTAGACTGATTAAATAAATCTGGCACCAATATTTCACGCATGCTAAATTGCCCATCTTGAATAAGGCGGTTTTCGAAAAGATGACTCTTTGCAAAGCCAAAACCCACAAACAAATCTTGATCGCCATCATTGTCATAATCCAAAAACAAACCAAATGCTGGCAAGCCATTCACCTCGGGCGAATCGAGGTATTGCTCCAAATCGGGGATGGCTATTTTATGAAACTGAAAGCCTCCTCTATTCAAATAAATTTTTGCCTTACAAGAAGTATCTTTTAGAATTTGGGTGAGAAAAATATCCTGCAATCCATCCCCATTTACATCGGCCACGGCAGCTGCATCGCCCACAGATAAAATCCATTTGGCCACGTGCGTCAGCTTTGGATCAACCCGAGATAAAATATCACTCTGCTTTGAAAAAAGTTGTGATTGTTTGCTGCCAATTAATTTTAAATGAAAGGGATGTTCTGCCAATAGTTTTGAGCCATCCGATTGATCCCATTGCATGGAAATGAGAAAAGGAACGGCAAACAAAATGATGACGGGAATTTGTACAGCCAATCTTTTAAACCCTGAGACAAATTCGACTTCTTGGCGTTGGTATTTCTGCCAAAGTTTATACAAAAATCTTATAGCAGCCACAGTAATGCCGGCGAAGAAAAAGGTGTATAAACTAAATTTCAAATGAAAGAGTAAGTCCACAAAACCTATGCTCGAACCAACGATAATTTGGTCTTTTTTATCGTTCGGACTAGTGCCCGGATCGGTAATCATATAAAAGCAAAAAAGGTAAAATGCCGGCGAAGTTAGCGCTCCAATAAACAATGTTTCGGGCGGAATAATATAGCGAACAATATAGGAACGCAGTAAAGTTTGCAAGGTATAAACCACTAGAAAAGACAAGACCAAGGGAATGCGGTTAATCTTTACGATAAAGAATAAAACGGCTGCCGTTATCACAAAAAACAGCATGAAGCCAGCCGACTCTGTTGTGCCATACCATTGATATGCGGGGGCAAGACTCACGAGTTCATTAGAGAACAAGAGCGAACAAACGATTCCAAATAAAGAAGGATTAAAGAAATGTTTACCGTTTAGAGTGATAAGATATTTTGAGGCAACCATAATAAATACCGGTATCCACAGGTTTTGATAGCCAAATGAAAAATTGAGGATAATGGAAATAGACAAGCAAGAAATAATGGCCGATAAAGGAAAGATTTTTCTTCCTTTAAAAATGCCAGAGAATATAATTTCTAGTATGGCACCAAGACCTATTAAAAAGGCAATTTGCAGAGGCTTTCGGCTGAACCCAAGAAGGGTTTCGCCAAGTATGAGGTAAAGAAATAATAGTCCGCCAAAAACCCATCGGGTATCTTTTATGGAGGGGAATTTATAATCTCCTTGCCAGTTTTTGGGGTTTAGGTATAACATCATAAATAGGTGCTTTTGGGGGTTAAGGTAAACTAAATTTAATAGGTAATTATTTTTGGCGGAGGCATGAGAACGTAAATAGGTGCTTTTTGGGTTAAGGTATTTTAAATTTAATAGGTAATTATTTTTGGCGGGGGCATGAGAACGAATATAGGTGATTTTTGGGTTAAGGTATTTTTAAATTTAACAGGTAATTATTTTAGACGGAGGCATCAGAACGTAAATAGGTGATTTTTGGGTTAAGGTATTTTTAAATTTAATAGGTGATTATTTTAGACTAAGGTAAAGTATCATGAATAGGCCAATATTTTAATGGCTAAATATACAAAAAAAAGTAAGAATGGAGCATTCAACATCCTTGTTAACTTTATAACACCTAGAAACGATGGATCAGTTTCCGAGGCATACCAAATGGCATCCTTTCCTTTTGTTTTTGAACCCACAATTTTGTAGAATTTATAGGCATAAATTGAATCAACAATTAAGATACCCGACACCAATATTAAGTATAAAGAAATTATGATTTGTGCTTGGTTCGGACCAAAAAAAACATGAGAATTTAGATAAAACTGAAACATTAAATATAAGAAACAAAATAGGTTGAATAACATACCCATAGGTGGTGTCCAAATATGAAAGAGAAACATAAAAATAGATTGCACGATGCCGCGAAAATATAAAAGAAACAGGAGGACTGTAAGCATAGAATAGCAAGTTGACGGCTGATCCAAGGTAAAATACAAAATTGCCGAGAGTATAAAATATTGGTAAGACGCAAAGCCCAACCAGAACATTTTTGGCTTGGATATTGGGCCGCCAATTTGTTTACTTTTATTTTGAATGCGGTAGTAAACAACGCATATCAAAACATAACTAATTAGCGACACAAGAAAGACCGTTTTTAGCATCATTTTAGACAATAATTTGGTGTATTTTAAGATTCGGCTAAAATACCAAATTAGTAGTTCAGATTCAATAAAAGGAAAAGGAGTAGGAAAAGAAAATGCAATGGAGTAGGAATAGGAAAAGGGGTAGGTAAAGGAAAAGAAATAGGAAATGGAGTAGGAATAGGAAAAGGGGTAGGTAAAGGGAAAGAAATTGGAAATGGAGGAGGATAAGAAAATGGAATGGAGGAGGTAAAGGAGTAGGAAAAGAAAAGGGAAAGGAGTAGGAATAGGAAAAGGGGTAGGTAAAGAAATAGGAAATGAAGTAGAAAATGGAATGGAGAAGTTAAAGGAGTAGGAAAAGAATAGGAAAAGGGGTAGGTAAAGAAATAGGAAATGGAGTAGGAAATGGAATGGAGAAGTTAAAGGAGTAGGAAAAGAATAGGAAAAGAAATAGGAAATGAAGTAGAAAATGGAATGGAGAAGTTAAAGGAGTAGGAAAAGAAAAGGAAAAGGGGTAGGTAGAGAAATTGGAAATGGAAGAGGATAAGAAAATGGAATGGAGGAGGTAAAGGAGTAGGAAAAGAATGGAAACCAGAAATCAAGCTAATTAACGACTTCCTTTTTTACTTTGCTTATATGTGTTTTAAAGCACTTCATGCAGCGATAGGTTTTTACATCTAGAAAAAACAAAGTTGTACGCACCCATAAAGGCCTGCGAATTCTTTCCAAATCGTTAGACTTACAT
>JAWXAZ010000071.1:0-28882 GCA_034439755.1 bacterium | reverse complement strand
ATAGATTACTCTTGATGGAACAAGAGGTTAAATCGAGAATCTTTAATGGCCTCACGGGTGGTTAAAGACATCGTTTAACAGTTATTTGAGCGACCTCGTATCGCGCTTACAATGACCGATATCAACCATGCATACTTAATTAATACATCAACCAACATACCTCAAATAACGAAACTATTCAAAAACATGAGTAGGCGAGGCGAGGGAAACCTATAAAAACTTTGGGTCAGTTTCCATTACATGGCCGCATTTTTTGCAGGTGCGCAAATTTTCAGAGCCATAATATTCTTTGAACCTAGGCTGAAAATCGGTTTCAATATTGTCCTGTGTAAAATAGGTTTCATGCAATTTGTTGTTGCATTTTTCGCAGAACCAAAGCAAACCATCTTTTAAGTTTGTTCCTTTGCGGTTCCTCTCAACAACTAAGCCTATGGAACCCTCTGTTCTGCCTGGTGAATGTGGTATGCCAGCAGGACATAAAAACATGTCGCCAGGCCCTAAATGTATTGGCACAACTTGACCTTCTTCTTGAATATTTACCGTAATATTTCCTTCCAATTGGTAAAATAATTCTTCTGTTTCGTTGTAATGAAAATCTTTGCGTGCATTTGGTCCGCCTACAATCATCACAATATAATCTGTACCTTCTGGGTAAAGGTTTTTATTGGCAACAGGTGGTTTTAATAAATGCCTGTTTTCTAAAATCCATTTAGGTAAGTTAAAAGGTTTGCGTATGCTCATGTGTTTTTATTTATACGTTTGAATAATGCTATATAATGCTAAGGTGTCCAATTCTTTGATATCGCTTAATGAATTTAAATCTACTTCTTTTAGTGCATTAGGTAAACTGTTTGGAATTAAATCTACACTAATTTGATTTTGCCTAGAATAGGTATCGCTGTTAATTCGTTGGGCAAAATATAACATGTTACAATAAACTTTAAAGCTTTCGTAATTGCCATTTGCAAATTCAAAAGTATCTGCATCCACCAAAATATTTAAAACCCTATCTTTAAAATAAAATTTATAATCTGGATATCCTTCAATAGAAACAGTTGATTTATCTTTAAAAATGATGTTGTTTGGTGTTGCATCCCCACTCTCAACAATTGTTATAGACGATTTAAAATAAACGTCCTTATTAACTGTATTAGGCTGAACCAATTTCCCATTGTTATATAGTTCATAAGGA
Organism: bacterium; assembly: GCA_034439755.1. Lineage (GTDB taxonomy): Bacteria > Bacteroidota > Bacteroidia > UKL13-3 > UKL13-3 > B1. The sequence continues at coordinate 27,690 of JAWXAZ010000071.1, read as the reverse complement.
GCAGGCGTTGAGCTTACTGAATAGGTATGAGGAAATAAAAATCCTGCTGGTGGTTGGTCTATAAAACTGCTCGAACCTGCTATTCCAGTTGTTTCTTTTTGGCATGAAGATACAAGGATGATGCTTAAAGCAATTAGGCTCAAGCCAAGGTTGAATCCGTTTCTTTTGCTTTTGTTGAAACTATTAATTGAATACAGCATTAGCAAATATAACAAATGAAATGAAATTTCACCGAAGTCAATTTAGAGGATGTAGTTCCATTTAGTTCGCAGTCTGTTTACCAATTTGCCAATTTCTGTATTTATACATTTAAAAGAGGTGTCTCAAACTTATGCAGGTATCGCTAAAACAAACATTAACAAGGATATAAATTATACCGATTATGCGAAAAATAATACAGGCCATTTTCTACAAATATCTCCTAATGTTATATTTTTTTTATCGGTATTAACCTAAGTAAAATCAATGCAGATTAGTTAGGGGTTTTAAGATGTTTACGGCATCAAATAGGTATAATAAATTAACATTCGCCCCTTGGCGACGAACATTTTGGAAATGTTTATGTGCTTTGAATATAAACCCATTTTGGGTAGAAATTCTTAACTATACCAAAATGATTGTAAAATCATCAAATACCTTTTGGTTTTTCAATTATTTTAATGGGTATTAATCGCCAAAAAGATAACCCAAAACGTTAATTCAAAGGCAAAACGCGTGTAGCCTTCATAAATCTTTTCTTATAATATTCGGCCTCTATTCTATCAATTCTTACGCCCGAACTGGTGCTAGAATGGATAAATTGAACGGGTTGCCCTTTTTCAGAAATCACAATGCCAACATGGCCTATGCCTCTACGCCTGCTACTCCTGCCCCTAAAAAAGAGCAAATCACCTTTCGAAATCTGTTTTCGAGGAATTTCTACCCCAATAAAACTTTGTCCGGCCGAGGTATGCGGTAATTTAATGCCAAAATTCTTGTAAACGGTCATGGTATATCCGCTGCAATCAAAGCCCTTGGTGCTTGTTCCGCCTCGCATATATCGGTCGCCCATAAAGGTATAAGCGTAATTTATAACCGAATCAGCTTGTATCCTTTTCTTGGGTTTAAACGTTAAAGAGTCTCCGGTCTGAACCAATAAATGAAACTGCATCGGCGTGTCGATTTGCCCGTAAAGCGCGCGTATATTTAATAATAAGCAGGCAATCAGCAGCATGTATGGTGTTTTTAGGTTCAAACCGATGTAAAAATAATTGAAAATGGCTAAAAAAAAAGTGTATGTTTGCAGACTGCTAACTATGAGGTATTTTGGATTTATTTTAATAATTTTTTCTATGCTGCTGTCTGCTTGTGCAAACAAGTACCAGAAGACGCTTAAGAGTCCAGATAACAGGGCTAAATTAGAAATGGCTGATGCCTATTACAAAAAGAAGGATTTTGTGAGGGCTGTAAGTTTGTACGAGCAAATTGAGGAAGCTTATAGCGGCACACCAACGGCAGAGCGGGTTTTGTATAACAGTGCGCAGTGTAATTTTGGTTTAAAAATGTATGCCTTGGCGGGTTTTCAGTTTAAGACCTATTTTGAAAATTTCCCTTCTGGTGATTATGCAGAGGAGTCTTTGTATATGAATGCGTATTGTGCTTATTTGGAATCTTTTGAACCAGAGTTGGATCAGACCGATACCTATAAAGCCATTGAAACGTTTAGGATATTTATAAATGTGTACCCAGAAAGTAAGTATGTGCCAGAATGCAATAATTACTTGGATCAATTAAGAGCAAAATTGAGCTTAAAATCGTACAGAACAGCCCATTTATATTACGATATGGGTGAATATAAAAGTGCTATTGTGGCTCTAAAAAATACGGCAAGAGAGTTTCCAGAAATGATTCAAAAGGAGGAAGTTGATTTTTTAGTGTTAAAATCTAATTTTTTGTTGGCACAAAATAGTATTATTGAAAAGCAAGAAGAGCGTTATAAAAATACATTATTGGCCTATGAGGATTTTTCTGAACAGTATATAGAATCGAGCAAGTATATGAAGGAGGCCAAGGATATTGAGCAAAAATCTCTCTTGGCATTAAAAAAATTAGGAGATAAAAAAAGTTAGTAATGGCAAAAAATTGGCTGTGGATTGTCTTGGGTGTATTGGTTTTGGCAATCCTTTTAATTTTAAGTAAGGATGATTATGAAATTCCACATTCAAACCTTAAAATCGATACCATTGATTATAAAGTAGGAAATGCTCTAGAAACTGGCGGAGGAGATCCTGTAATGGGTTATATACCAGCCACCATAAAAAGGCAGCCTAGTGAATTGTTCTTGGGAAAAAAATTTGCAAAATGTTTGGAGATGGTTTATGAATGGCCAGATTCAAAAGTTTTTGAAATGAATGATAGCCATGATGGCATAGCTAACATGGATTTTATTGTAAACAATCACCACCACCAGTTATCTTTCGATAACGACATTTGTGTGGAAGATATCATACTAAAGAAATAAATTAAAATAATATGGCGAACAACAATTATCAAAATGTACCTTCAACCACCATTGCGCGTGATTTGAAGAAAATGGAAAATGGCACCGACAATATTTATGAGTCGATTGCAATTATTTCAAAAAGGGCTAACCAAATTAGCGCACAATTGAAAGAAGAATTGCATGCTAAATTAGACGAATTTAGTAACGATAGCGATACTTTGGAAGAAGTTTTTGAGAATCGTGAACAAATTGAAATAAGCATGCATTATGAGCGATTACCTAAGTCGACTCTAATTGCAACGGAGGAGTTTTTAGCCAATAAAATTCATTTCCGCAACCCCGAAAAAGAAAAGCGTTTGGCAGAAGGAAACTAAATACTTAATTTGCCTTCAAATGCTTGAAGGGAAAAAAATTTTATTAGGAATAAGCGGGAGCATTGCGGCCTATAAATCGGCTGTTTTGACCCGCTTATTTGTTAAGGCAGGTGCCGAAGTTAAGATCATTCTTACGCCGGCTGCACACAATTTTGTGACGCCTATTACTTTGGCCACTTTAAGTAAGGGGCCAGTTTATACCCATTTTGTTAAAGGTGATATGGGCGAATGGACAAACCATGTGGATTTGGGTTTGTGGGCCGATTATTTTGTGGTTGCGCCTGCCTCAGCAAATACCTTAGCAAAAATGGCCAATGGGATATGCGATAATTTGTTATTGGCTACATACCTTTCTGCCAGGTGTGATGTTTGGTTTGCGCCTGCAATGGATTTGGATATGTATATGCACCCTGCTACTCAAAAAAACATTCAAACATTGGTTTCTTTTGGTTGCAAGTTAATTGAACCTAACTATGGGGAATTGGCAAGTGGCCTAGAAGGCAAAGGTAGAATGGCTGAACCTGAAGAGATTTGTGCGATTTTGGCCTCTCCTTTTCAAGCACAAAACTTGTTAAGTGGCAAGCGGGTATTAATTACAGCCGGACCAACATTTGAGCATATTGATCCCGTGAGGTTTATTGGGAATCACAGCAGTGGAAAAATGGGTTTTGCTATTGCGGAGGCTTTTTCTGCCAAGGGCGCCCAAGTAACTTTAATTACTGGACCAAGTTCTATGCAGCATAAAGGAAAAAATATTCAGCGAATAGACGTAACCTCTGCTGCAGAAATGTTTGAAGCTACCACCAAGCATTTCGTTAAATCAAATATTACCGTAATGAGTGCTGCGGTGGCCGATTATACGCCAGAAAAAACGAGTATCTCAAAAATCAAAAAAAACGGGGATACCCTTGAGTTGAAACTAAAAAAGACGCGAGATATTTTAAAGGAATTGGGTCAAACCAAAACCAATAAACAAATATTGGTTGGATTTGCTTTGGAAACCGATAACGAGGAGGCAAACGCACTAAAAAAATTAAAAGAGAAAAATCTCGATTTTATTGTGCTTAACTCCCTTAAAAATAAGGGCGCTGGATTTGGATTCGACACCAATCAAATAAAAATTTTACATAAGAATGGGCAGCAAATTGATTTTGGTTTGAAACCAAAGCACGAAGTTGCCAATGATATCGTTGATCAAATTATTCAATTAATTCATGCATAAAATTATTAGCTTTCTTTTGTTTATATTCTTGTTTCAAAATCTTGCCTATTCTCAAGAGTTTTCTTGCAGGGTTAAGATAAATGACCAACAGGTTCAAATTACCGATAAAACAATTTTTAGAAACTTGGAGCAAAGGCTTCAAGAATTTATCAATAGTGTTAAATGGACCAATGAGCCCATTGTAAATCAGGAACGAATTGAACTAAATATTGAAATTATCATTTCAAATTATGACCAAAATACTTATGAGTTTGGGGCATCGGCAATTATCCAAAGTAGGAGGCCTGTTTTTGGTTCAAATTATAATACCACTTTGCTAAGTTTTAGAGATGAAAATTGGGATTTTAAATACCAAGAACAAGACCGTTTAGAATTCCAAGATGGGCAATATTTGGGCGATTTATCTTCGCTTATGAGTTTCTATGCTTACTATATTATTGCATTGGATTTTGATAGCTTTTCTTTGGAAGGAGGTTCACCCTATTATAATAAGGCTTTTCAGATTGCAAACTTGGCTCAGCAAAGCAGCAGCAGAGCGGGGTGGAAGCCTTTTGAGAAAACGGTTAGAACCAGGTATAATTTAATTGATAATATTTTGAATGAGCGTTTTAGACCATTACGCAGTGCTTTGTATATTTACCACAGAAAGGGGTTGGATCAGTTTGCAAAGGACCCTTTTTTGGCAAGGAAGCAAATAATGCAAGCTATGGAGCAAGTAAAAAAGGTGTTTAAAATTTCTCCTAATACTGTTATGCTATTGGTGTTTTTTGAGGCTAAAAGCGATGAATTGGTGAACATTTTTAAAGGGGCAGATGAAATTGAAAAGCCTAAAGCCATAGAATTATTCAGTGAAATTAATATTGCCAATATTTCTAAGTACGAGAAAATAAAATCTTAAACATAAATTTGAATTAATAAAACATTTTACCTAAAAATATACAAGTGAATTATGACGCATATCCATACTGAAGAGCATTTTAGTGGCAGCGAAATTGTTAGAGACATTGTTATTGGCATGAGCGATGGGCTTACGGTACCTTTTGCCTTGGCCGCTGGATTAACAGGTGCATCTCAAGGAAATAGCGTAATTGTAACTGCGGGTTTGGCCGAAATTGTTGCTGGAAGTATTGCAATGGGTTTAGGTGGATACTTAGCTGGTAAAACAGAAATAGAACATTATGTCAGTGAACTCAAAAGGGAATATTTGGAGGTTGAAATGTATCCCGAAAAAGAGAAGCAAGAAGTGAGGGAGGTTTTTGAAGAGTATGGTTTAAGCAAAGAATCAACTGAGGCAATTGTGAATGAACTTTCGCTTGATAAGGACAAATGGGTGAAGTTTATGATGCGGTATGAGTTGGGTTTAGACCAACCCAATATTAACCGAGCTCATCACAGTGCTTTAGCAATTGGATTGTCTTATGTAGTAGGTGGTATAGTCCCTTTAAGTCCGTATTTTTCTTTTTTTACAGACAATCCAAATGATGGATTTGCCTATTCGTGTTATGTTACAGCAATCTGTTTATTTGCATTTGGCTTCTTTAAAACTAAAATTATTGGTCAGCCTCCCTTAATGGGTGCATTTAAAACGCTCTTTATTGGTGCAATTGCCGCTGGTTCAGCTTATATTATTGCCAGATTAATCAGCGGATAAACTATATTTGTAAAAAAGCATAATGGTAAAACAACTACTTTTTATTTTATTTTTCTTTGTTTCCACCCAAACTTTTGCGCAAAGTACGGGTACTACCATTGGAGAAATAAACAACGGTGTTTATCAATTAAAGGAAAACCAGGATCAATTGATAAAGGCATTTGAGTGGACGTTTAAAGACGGAACCAAGGTGGTTGAAATGGACATTCAACAATTGGGAAATGCTTATTTTATTGTGGCCAATTGCGCCTACCAAGGAAGAAAAAGAATGGCCGCGGTGAACATAGATTTAGTGGGAATTGAATTTGTATTGTATGAAGACGGTCAATTTAAAATTTGCTCTGCCGTAGCTTGCGAAAATTGTCGATTCTTTTTAGAAAATAGCAAAATTGTGGCTTGCAAGTGCGAAGAAACTGGAACCATTAGCAACCATTGTCATTACAAAACTTTTTCAGGTACTGGGTACTACGCAAATTTTATGCGTGCCCTAAAAATGGCCAAAGAAAAAAACTAGGCCTACTTTTCGCCCAATAAACTCGAAGGTTTAAATTTCTTGCTAAGCTTAAATTTTTGAATGGCATATTTATTAAAATGTTCCATCGTTTCTTCAACAGAATCTGTTACCAATAAATTCTCTTTTATTTCCTTTAAGGAAACAGTTTGGTTTTCTATCATGTCTTCTGTTAAAGTGATAAGTCCTCTCCAATATTCTCTGCCAAAAAGCACAATTGGAAACTCCTCAATTTTTCCTGTTTGAATTAAGGTTAATGCCTCAAACATTTCATCCATGGTTCCCCAACCACCAGGCATAATTACAAACCCATACGAATATTTTATAAGCAAAGTTTTTCTAACAAAAAAATACCTAAAATTTACCCATTTATGAAGGTATGGGTTTTCCTTTTGCTCATGAGGCAGTTCAATATTACAGCCAATGCTTAGTCCATTGTTTTCAAAAGCCCCTCTATTAGCAGCCTCCATTATTCCAGGACCTCCACCTGTCATTACCCCAAAACCCAAATCACTCAGGCCTGCCCCAATTTCACGCGCCCTTTGGTAATAAATATGATCTTCCTTAAACCTAGCACTGCCAAATACGGTAACACAAGGGCCCAAAAAGTGCAATGCCCTCAAGCCCCTCAAAAACTCCCTAGAAACCCTATACAAGAAGCCCAATTCGAGATTTCTTTCCCTTGGTCCTGTAAGGAAGTCTCTTTCACTGTTCTGGTTTTTCTTTTTATCTAATTCTGCTGCTTTCATTTAATTGTGATCAGTAATTAACTAAACTATAATAATTGATTAAACTATAATAATTAACTAAACTATAATAATTGATTAGCGAGATTGGCCAATTCTGATCGCTCCCCCTTTTCAAGTGTAATATGCGCATACAACGGATTATCCTGAACCCTGTCAATTAAATAAGATAAGCCATTCGATTGTGAGTCCAAATAAGGCGTATCAATTTGAAAAATATCACCCGTAAACACAATTTTTGTTCCTTCACCAGCCCTAGTAATAATTGTCTTAACCTCCAAAGGAGTTAGGTTTTGCGCCTCATCAATAATAAACATTATATTAGATAAGCTTCTGCCTCTTATATAAGCCAAAGGCGTTACAAGCAATTTCTCTTGATTTACTAAATCGGTTATTTTCTGGTATTCTTTATCCGTTTCCTTCCATTGATTTTGAATCAGTTTCAAATTATCCCAAAGCGGTTCCATATAAGGGTTAATCTTTGATTTAGCATCCCCTGGCAAAAAACCAATGTCTCTATTTCCTAAAGGAATAATAGGCCGAGCCAAATATATTTGCCTATAATCCATTTTTTGCTCAAGCGCCGCAGCTAGTGCCAACAAGGTTTTCCCCGTTCCCGCAATTCCTTGTATGGTAACCAATTTTATTTGTGGGTTCAAAACAGCATGCAATGCAAAGGCTTGTTCTGCATTTCTCGGTTTGATCCCATACGCGCTCGTTTTATTTACTTTTTCTAAACTTTCTGTTTCCGAGTTATAAAAGGTTAACACCGAATTTTGGCTATTCTTTAAAATGTAAAAATGATTGGCCAACGGTTTCTTTTTCATAGCCAAATCATAGCTAGCAAAACCCCTCGCATATATCTCATCTATTACAGAAGGCTTTACTTTTTCAATGATGGTTCTTCCGGTATGCAATGCATCAATGTTTTTGATTTTACCTGTTTCGTAATCTTCGGCCAAAATACCCAAAGACTTAGCCTTTAAACGCAGGTTAACATCCTTTGTTACCATAATTACAGGCCTAGAAGGATATTGTTCTTTCATGGCTAATGCCGCATTTAAAATGCGGTGATCGGCCTTTCTTTCCCCAAAAACAACTTGCGCATCTACCTTGGTTTTCTCATTCATTACTACCTTAAAATTGCCCCTCGTTGGACCATTAATGGGTATCCAATCGGTAAGAATGAATTCACCCGATAGTTTATCTAAATACCTAATAAATTGTCTTGCCTCAAAATTGATGGTATCGTTGCCTTTTTTAAAATTATCTAATTCCTCCAATACCGTAATGGGTATGGCAACATCATGTTCTTTGAAATTTTTAATGGAATTGTTGTCGTATAAAATTACCGATGTGTCTAAAACAAAAATTTTCCTCACTTCCTTAATAGGGGCACTGCTAATTTTTTTAGCAACTTTTTTTACTAGCTTTTTAGGTGTTTTCTTTGAGACTTTTTTTGCTACAATTTTTTTATTTACCATATATAGATTTTTAATGTTGCCCGCATGCCCAAGATTCATAAATGCTTCAAGAAATAGAAATATATTTATTCACATTTTTAACCTTATACACCAATTAAAAACAACTATTCCATGCAGCATAAGATGGGAATACCATAAGTATTCACCATAAAGTTCTCCTTGTCGCCCACGCCAAATAACAAATCAAGGTTTGATACACTTGCCATTAAACTAATGATTTGAATTTGATTCTTATAAGCGTATTCAATTGTTTGTCTAGAGTAACCTGCCGAAATAATTTGCAATTCGTCGATTACCCTATGGGTGGTAATTTTATTTTCGGTAAAAGCATTTTTCGCATGTTGAAAATTTTGATCCAATTGGTCTTCATAACCCATACCAGGCCTTTCAATTTTATACAAATAAACCTCTGCTTGTAATATCAAAGCCAATGCAATTGTTTGTTTTATTTTAATGCTAAAATCGGGATGTGGACCTAAAGGAAATAAAATTTTATTGATGCTTGAGATGTCTGTTTGATTGTTTTCCTGAATAACAATGCTAGGATATGGAATGCTCTGAACCAATTTTAAAATATGCGCTCCAAATAAGTGCTGAAACATGCCTTTTATTCCATGTGTACAAACTATAACAAGACTTGGTTCAAACCGACCTAAAATTGTAGGCAAAGCGGTAAACAAATTACCCTCTCCAACCTCCAATTTTATGTCTTGGGAATTGGCTGCATACTTTTCCAAAAATTGAGTTAGGTTGCTGGTTGCGCTCGCTATTTTATCTGGCGATGGCGCAATATTAACGGCATGTAAGGTGGCTCCTATTTTTTTTGCAAAAGTTTCTGCCTGAACCAATGCAGTAATTGAACCTTCAGTAAAATCAATTAATACAGCAATATTTTTCATAGTCTTATAAAATTAAATTAGAACATCCCTACCTATATTAAACAGTATCTTGTTTAGCCGCTAAATATCTTTCTGCATCCAAGGCAGCCATGCATCCACTACCAGCAGCTGTTACAGCCTGCCTATACACTTTATCTTGGGCATCGCCACAAGCAAAAACGCCCTCTACCTTGGTTTTACTTGTACCTGGCACCGTAATTAAATAGCCCGTTTCGTCCATGTCTAAATACCCTTTAAAAACATCGGTATTTGGTTTGTGACCAATGGCCACAAAAAAACCTTTTATGTCGATTGTTCTTAAATCGCCTGTTTTAACATTTTTAACCCTAACGCCACTTACCTGGGTATCACCCAAAATCTCATCCGTTTCCGAATCAAAAATCACTTCAATATTAGGCGTGTTCATTACACGGTGAACCATAGCTTTTGATGCCCTAAACTCATTGCGGCGAACAATCATGTAAACCTTGCTGCAAATTTTTGCCAAGTAACTTGCTTCTTCACAAGCGGTATCTCCAGCTCCCACAATGGCCACATCTTTTCCTTTAAAGAAAAAGCCATCACAAACCGCACAAGCACTTACGCCGCGTCCATTCAGTTTTTCTTCAGATGGAAGTCCCAACCATTTAGCGCTGGCACCAGTGGCTATAATTACCGTTTCGGCAATAATTTCATGGTTCTCATCTGCAATTAATTTATAAGGTGGTTTGCCAGAAAAATCTACACTGGTTATCATGCCATATCTAACATCAGTGCCAAATCTTTCGGCCTGCTTGCGAAATAATTCCATCATTTCCGGACCCATAATTCCTTCTGGATAGCCAGGGTAATTTTCTACATCTGTGGTAATGGTTAATTGTCCACCAGGCTGCATGCCTGCATACATAACTGGTTTCATATCTGCACGGGCAGCATAAATTGCGGCGGTATATCCTGCAGGACCAGATCCCACAATTAGGCATTCTATATGTTCTACTTTGGTACTCATCATATTTGTTATTGGGTCAAAACTAAGGCAAAATTATATTCAATTTTAAACAATTTATACCAATTCTAATTATTAAATAACCCTAAGCTGTTTAACAATTTTACAAGGGTAAATGCCAATATAACAAAATAATAGTACTAGGAGATATTTATCGAAATTGGACTAGATACTTTGTGTTTGCGGTATTATTCCACTTTTGTTACTTAATACTTTTTTATTTTTTTACACCAGAAAGTTCATTTTTCCTTTAGGCTGAAATTTTATAGCCAATAGGAAATTCTGTATAAAGTTACTTCGATTTTCTAGCCCTATTTCTTTCAACAGCCCTGTTTCTAGGCTTGTTTTTATTCGGATTTCTTTTTCTTGGTCCGCCTAAATTAACCTTCATATTCTTAGCCTTCTTCTCGTGAAACCCTTTTGGTAACACCTTGGTTTTGGCCTTCTCTAAATAGTTCACTTGAATTTTTTTAGGCATTTCTTCCTCAATAGACTGACCCGATACCAGCACTTCTTTAGGCAATTCTTCCTTCTTAATAATAAGGTTCATCATGGTTTCGATGTTTTCTAAAAACACCATTTCTGCCTCATTATAAAGCGTTATGGCCTTGCCATTTTTGCCCGCTCTACCAGTTCTACCAATCCTATGCATATAGTCCCCAGCCTCAAGTGGCGTATCAAAATTAATGACGTGGGTAACATCCAAAATATCCAATCCCCTTGCGGCTATATCTGTGGCAACAAGAATTCGGTTCAAACCGCCATGAAATTCATCTAAGGTGGCAAAGCGAACATTTTGTGATTTATTGGAATGTATAACTGCTAGGTCCAATCCAAAAGATTTTTTTAAATCGCCAAATAAGCGGTCGGCCATCTTAATATTACTCACAAAAACCAAAACTTTGGCAAAGGTTTTTTTGTTGCTCAATAAGTGATTAAGCAGGTTTACTTTAGTATAATAGTTGGGAATTGCATAAGCACTTTGCTTAATTTTCTTTAAGGGCGTGCCATGCGGAACCACCTCAATTTTCTGAGGATTTTTAGTAAAGGTTTCAATTAAAGCAAGCACTTCTTTGTTCATGGTTGCAGAAAAGAAAATATTCTGTCTTTTAGGAGGCAGCAAATCCAACACTGTAGTTAACTGCGCCCTAAAGCCTGTCTCTAACATTTCATCCACCTCATCAATGATAAAATGTTGTACTTGTTTTATTTTAAGCACACCCAACATGGCCAAATCAACCAGTCTACCTGGGGTAGATACCAACACATCAAGGCCTGCCAGCACCAATTTCTTTTGCGGATTAATATTGCTTCCGCCATAAATACCCCCATATCTTAAATGGGTATATTTACAAAGCTTTTCTATTTCTCCCAAAACCTGGGCAACAAGTTCCCTGGTGGGCACAATTACCAAAACGCGTGGATTCTTTTGCTCAGAATATTTAAGCATCCTAAGCACAGGTAGGAGGTAGGCAAAGGTTTTTCCTGTTCCGGTTTGAGCCAAACCTATTACATCCTTACCCGACATGATTACAGGATAGGTTTCCGATTGGATGGGTGTGGGATGAATAAATTCTAAATCTGTTAAAGCATTTAGAAGCGGTTTGGTTAAATTAAGGTCTTCAAAATTTAGCATGAAGGTTGGGTTCAAATTGAATAAGTTAACAATATAAGCTTTTTTTCTCTAAATGCCTAACCAGTTTTTTGCGGTATTTCTTAATAGCTTAATTTTAGTCTCTTCGTCAAGGTTTTTCATTTGCTCAATAAATAAGCCATGCTCTAAATCGCCCAGTGGGAAAGGGAAATCTGATCCCATGGCAATTTTATCTGGACCAAACATTTTTAATATAAATTCAAAGGTATCATTGTCGTGAACCAATGAATCTATATAAAATTTATCTGCATAGGTTCTTGGGTCATCTACTTTATGAATATTACACAAATCTGGTCGGGCATGATAAGCATGCGAAATTCTGCCAATAGTTTGTGGAAAGCAGCCCCCACCATGAGCAAATAGCACCCTTAGTTTTGGGAACTTATCAAAAATTCCACCAAATAGCATGCTGCAAATGGCCAATGATGTTTCGGCTGGCATGCCAATTAACCATGGCAAAAAGTAGTTAGGCATTTTTTCTTGTCCCATCATATCCCAAGGGTGAACAAAGATTGCCATGCCCAATCGTTCTGCGGTTTCGTAAAATGGATAATAGTAAGGGTCGTCTAGATTTCTGTGTTCAATGTGGGTCCCAATTTCTACTCCAGGTAAATTTAATTCATGTTTGCACCTGTTTAACTCTTCACAAGCTAAATCAATGTCTTGCATAGGAAGCGTTGCCAATCCCACAAATCGGGTAGGGTAAGTTTCCTGAATTTTAGCAACGTGGTTATTATAATATTTTGCCCAAATTAACGTGTGTTCTGGCTTGGCCCAATAATAAAAAAGAACTGGCACAATAGATAAAGCCATCAGTTCTACATCGTGCTTATCCATGTGCTCTATGATCGATTCTGGGTTCCAACACAATTCGTCAATGGTTCTAAAAAAGGTACCATCGGCTTTCATCATATTGGCCCTGCCTGGTTGATAGTGATCTAAATAAATAAAATCATCTCCATACCCATATTTATCTTTCAAATTAGGCATATTTTGTGGCAAAATATGCGCATGAACATCTATCTTTTTATATTTCATCTCGCGCTCCTAATGCCCATCTCCATCCAAAATATTCCCTAATCCTCCTAAAATACCACCTTCTTCTTTTCTTCCGCCTGAACCAAATGAAAGGATTCTGCTTGCCAGCCGTGAGATTGGCAATGACTGAATCCAAACCTTACCCGGACCTCTTAAAGTTGCAAAGAAAACACCCTCACCGCCAAATAAGGTGTTTTTTATTCCTCCCACAAACTGAATATCATACTCCACTTCTCTTGTAAATGCAACTATGCAACCTGTATCAACCTTAAGAATTTCTCCTGGTTGCAAGTCTCTTTCTTCTACATGCCCACCCGCATGAACAAAGACCATTCCATCGCCTTCTAATTTCTCCATAATAAAACCTTCGCCTCCAAATAGGCCTGTTCCTAATTTCTTTTGAAACTCAATACCAATGCTTACGCCTTTTGCTGCACATAGAAATGCATCCTTCTGACAAGTGATTTTTCCGCCACGCCTGCTTAAATCAATGGGGATAATTTTGCCTGGAAATGGTGCTGCAAAAGTAACATTTCTTTTGCCTGAACCCATATTGGTATAGGCTGTCATAAATAAGCTTTCGCCCGTTAGCAAACGTTTTCCTGCCGACATTAATTTGCCAAAAATGCCACCTTGTTGTTGCGATCCATCTCCAAAAATGGTGTTCATTTGAATGCCATCATTCATCATCATAAAACTGCCAGGCTCTGCCATAACCGTCTCTTGTGGGTCGAGTTCAATTTCAACACACTGCATTTCGCTTCCAAAAATTCGGTAATCTATTTCGTGATTTTCTATCATAATGTGAGTATTTAGCATTCGAAAATATCTAAAATTATTGTCTCTTCTAATACTTTTTTAATTGAAATTATACCGACCCAAATTATGTGAGGCAATTTTGCCTCTAATTACAAATGCATATTTTTAATAGACCCATAAAATTACCCTGAACCGCTATTGCAATAATGGTCCAATTGGTACAACTTGATTATTCCTTATTGCCACTATTTTTTTGCTCTTTCAAATTTAAAGAGGGCAGATTTTGTGCTAAAGGATTTAACTTGTTGCAAATAGTTTTAGATTTTAATTTAAGTTTAATAATAGCATCCAAATAAAAAATAAAATACGTGCAAATTGTTGATTTACAAATAAATATCATTATTATTGAACGAATCGGAATGATAAAATACGGCAAAAAAAACTGACCCAAGTCAAAATTGAAAAAGTTGCAACGCTAATTTTCCTGATTTTATTATTATTTTTTATGTGTAAGAATAAATTTTCTTGATAATTAACCTTAAAAAGCATTTATTCGTACAATGCGAATCGCACTCTTAGTAGGAATTTCTGGAAAATTAGGCAAGTCTCTCTTAGACGCTTTAATCAATAGCAAACACTATAAGAAAACTGTTGTGCTTACCCGTCATGATAATAGGCGCTTAAAGAATATTCACCTTAAGAAAATTAAAATCGACTTTGGAAATTTAGGTCAATACCAAAATGAATTTAATGAAGTGGATGATGTGTTTTGCATTTTGGGAACAGATTATATCAATACTAAAAATTTAGAGGATGCTTCTTTATTCGATTATGAATATCCATTAGGAATTGCTAAAGTGGCTCATGCCGCTGGCGTTAAGAACTTTTTTTTAATTAATTCGCCAAATTCTAATATAGATTCAAGCAGTCAGAAATTTAAAATTAGAGCAAAACTAAAGAATGATATTGAGGCATTAAATTTTCAGAATTTTTGTACTTTTAATGTCAATAGGGTAGGTAATCCTGTTAATTTTAATAGCAGTTTATATGCCGCAAGAAAGGGTATTGGTTCGCTTGTAAATACCATAAGTTTGGGGGTTCTAAATAAAGTAAAATCGACGCCGGCAAATATTTTAGCCGCTAAAATGATAGAAGTAGCTGTTTCAAATCCTTTGGAAACAAAGGACTTTTATCCTGGGGATATAAATTAACATGATTCAACATAAAAAAGCATTGGTTATTGGCGCTACAGGCCTTATAGGAAGAAGCTTAGTTTTTGAGCTTTTAAAAAGCCCTATTTATTCTCAAGTTACTGTTTTAGCTAGAAGAGATTTAGTTATTAAGCACGAAAAATTAGTACAAGTTCTTTTGAATTTTGATGATTTAGAGAACCATGAAGAATCGATGGAAGTGAATGATGTGTTTTGTTGCTTAGGGTCAACCAAAGCCAAAACACCAGACTTAACTACGTATAAAAAAATTGACTATGAGTACCCGCTTCAAGTAGCAGAAATGGCAAAGAAAAAAGGGGCCACACAATTTTTGTTAATTAGTTCGATGGGTGCCAGTTTAAACTCAAATATTTTTTATTCTAAAATGAAAGCAGAAGTAGAATTGGCCATCGAACATGTTAATTTCGAGAGTTTTACCATATTAAGGCCATCCTTATTATTGGGTTTTAGAAGTGAAAGTAGGCCCTTAGAAACAATTTCCCAATATCTAATGCGCGTACTTAATCCTTTCTTTTTGGGACCATTAAAACTTTATAAAGCCATACAAGGAACAACTGTAGCCAAGGCAATGGTTTCACTTGCAAACAAAGGGTTTAAGGGCAAACGAATAGTTTTAAATAACCAAATATTTGATGAGGTTTAAGCTTGGTTCAAAACGATTTAAACGCAAGTAATATAATAAACCACTAAGCCAGCTACTACCAATGAATTTCCAATCCATTCGTAAGCGTTTAGCTTTTCTTTAAATATGAAGTATCCAGCCAAAATTGAATACGGGAAGAACGCCAATTGCATAAAACCCAATATGTTTAAGGAGAATTTTTGATAGCTTATATTCACCAATACCGAACCTAAAATGGTGAAAAATGCAACAGCCATTAATTTCCATTGGTTTAACTTTGGTCGCAATAGGGAATATGCAGGGTCTTGCATAATTAAAGTAAAAGCGGCCATTACCAAAATACTTAACTCCATTACCCAAGTGCCCCAAATGGCTGATGTATTTGCCAGTGGAATACTTAATAATGCATAGCCAAATCCCCAACAAACTGCCGAGATTAAGGCTTCTAACATTCCTTTGTGATTTTTACTTTTGCGCCATTGTATAAGTATACCCGTACAAGATAAAAGTGCAGCAAAAAAGAACCAACTATTTACCGTTTCATGGTACAAATATACCCCTAATGCATAATGGATAAAAGCGCCCATGATGCCAATTACAGAAACATTTACAAAGGATAAATTTTGCAAGGCTTTCACATAAAAATATAAGCCTATTCCACATAAAAAACTGCATAGTAGCAGCCAACTTAAATTGCCTAAACTAGGTGTTTGCCAGAGGTCTCCAGAGGATAATAGCCAAAGGCTGGCAATGGCTACAGAAAAAATAGACCTTATGTAAATTAGTCGGGCCGGACTTTGTTGATTGCTTCCTAATTTAATAAAAATATCTGCCAAAAAATAAGCAGTATTTACCAATAAAGAAAAAACAATGGCAATCATTAAGTGAGTTTTTCTAGGGCTGAACCAATGCTTAACTCAACCCTTTCCTTTACCGAGCTGTAATCTTGCTCAACAAATTTCTTTGCCGTTATTTTCTCAAACAATTCAATATAACGCAACGATACCAAGGATATGAACTCCTCTGTAAAAACTGGCGCTCTTTGTCCTTCTAGGCCTTGAAAGCCATTTTCGATAAGCCATTGCCTTACAAACTCCTTAGACAATTGCCTTTGCTGTTGGTCTTTGGCCTGAATTTCTTCATAGGTGTCGGCATAGAAATACCGACTAGAATCTGGCGTGTGTATCTCATCTATCAATAAAATGGCATCATTTTTTCTCCCAAATTCGTACTTGGTATCAACCAATATTAAACCTTGTTTTTTTGCATAAGCCGAACCAAACGAAAACAGTTTTCTGGTAAAATCTTCTAGTACCAAATAATCAGCTTCTGTTACTAACCTCATTTCTAATATGCCTTCCCTCGAAATATCTTCATCATGTCCTTCCGATGCCTTAATGGTTGGCGTAATGATGGGTTCAGGAAAAGGGTCGTTTTCTTTCATGCCATTGGGCATGCTTACCCCACAAATTATTCTTTTGCCACTTTTATATTCTCGCCAAGCATGGCCTGCCAAATATCCCCTTATGACCATTTCTACTTTGTAGGGCTCGCAAAAATGACCGATGCTAACGTTTGGATCAGGACAGCTCACAAGCCAATTAGGTACCAGGTCTTTGGTGAGCTCTAAAAAATGTGCAGCAATTTGGTTTAAAACCTGGCCTTTAAATGGAATTGGGTTGGGTAAAACCACATCAAACGCAGAGATGCGATCGCAGGCAACCATGGCCAAATATTTATCGTTGATATTATATACATCACGAACCTTACCGCGGTAAAATCCTACTTGTTCTTTAAAATGGTAGTCTGTTGAAACGAGCGCTTTCATAATCCAAAATTAGCCCGCAATATGCATCAATTTTGTGTGAACATCAAGTTCAATATAGCTAAATATTATTAAGGCCTAAGGCATAATTTTGATTTCTGTTCGCCTATTTTGGGCTCTGCCTTCAACCGTTTTATTGTCTGCAATGGGTTGCGTATCTGCATAACCTTTATACGTTAAGCGTGTTACCGGAACGCCAGTGGCAGCCAGATAATCTTTTACCGCTTTTGCCCTGTTGGCCGAAAGTGAATTGTTTTTTGCCAAATCACCTGTGTTATCTGTATGTCCGCCAATTTCAATTTTAACACTTGCATTAGCACCCAAAAATTGAACCAACTTATTCAACTCAGCTTTCGATTCTTCTTTTAAATCGAATTTGTCTGAATCAAAGAAAATGTTTTTTAACACAACCTTTGCGCCTGGTGTAATGGGTTGCAATGGAACCGAAATAACCAAGGGATCTGTGGCCCCTTGATTTTGTAGGGCAAAGTTTTCTGAATAAAATAAATAACCTGATGCACTTACATTTAAAGCATAGTTTTTATTTCCTTGTAAGCAAACTAAGAATTCGCCAGAAACCTTGTTAGAGTATGACTCTATGATTGTTTTGCCAGTAGCCAAATCAATTAATTCAATTTTTGCAGCTAACTTTTTTCTGGTTACTGCATCAAAAACCACCCCTTTTGCATAGCCTGTTTTTTTAGGTCTAGCCAATTCATATAATTCAAAACTATAAATGTCTAATCCACCTCGGCTATCTGTACCTTCTTTTGCCATAAAAGCATCTTTGCCATTGGAAGAAATGATTAAACAAGTTTCATCTTTTTCGCTGTTTATAGGATAGCCTAAGTTAATTGGTTTTTGCCACCTGCCATCTGGAGTTCTGCGGGTAAAAAATAAATCAACACCACCCATTCCTGGGTGACCATCGCTGTTAAAATACAAGGTTTGATCGTCTTTGGCAATAAAAGGTGATTGTTCATCACCAGCACTATTTATTTCTGGACCAGCATTAACTGGAGGTGTCCAGCGGCCGTTTTTAAAGGTAGTATACCAAATATCACTTTCACCATAACCACCGGGCCTATTGCTGCTAAAGTATAGGGTTCTGCCATCAAAGCTTAAACAAGGCTGACTTTCCCAAGAAGCCGAATTAACAGGTGGGCCTAAATTAATTGGTTCAGACCAAGTATTTCCGTCTAATTTGCTTAAAAATAAATCGCAACTGCCATTGGCACCAGGCCTGTTACAAGCGGTATAAAATATATATTGTCCGTCTGATGATAGCGATACGGTTCCTTCATTTCTTTCGGTATTGATGGGGTAACCCATATTTTCTGCAAAGGTATATTTGCCATCAACTCTGGTGCTGCGGTAAAATTCTTCATCGCGGCCATTCACCAATCGGGTAAAAATTAAAACTTGCTCGTCGGCTGTTATGCCAGGAAAATATTCGTTATCCATTGAATTAACCATGTTTCCTAAGTTTACCGGATTAAAAGGAATAGGACTTAAGATGGCGTTACGGGCAAAATCTGAGTTGTTTTTAATCACAGAAACTTGATCTTTCTTTTGATAATAATCTGGGAAAGTCATGAATTTAGTGGCATCCTGAAATGCCTGTTCGTATTTATTTAAGGCAAAATAACATTTACTTCGACCAAAATAACTCATGGGAAAATCTGGATTGATGGCTACAATTTTATTATATAAAACTATGGCATCTTCAAATTTATCATTGTCCTTTTTAATCTCAGCCAACATCATATACCCATCTATAAAATTAGGATCGAGTGCCAAGGCTTTGTCTAAATACCCTTGTGCCTTCATAAAATCTTGTAGCTGAAAAGTCTTTAAAGCTTCACCAAAATAATATTCTGCCTTCTTGTTTTTTGTCCCACTAAAGGGTAAATCTTGTGCCTTAACCAAAATGGAAAAGCATAGTATGGAAAGGATCAGAAGTATTTTTCTCATAGTTAATTCAAATAATTTAATGCCATAAAAGTACCTAATTTCTTGGTTCAAACAAGCGAAAATCCCTTTGGCGTTTGATTCCAAATGAGTTTGCCCGTTCTGTTGTTTGTGATTTTCCAGGTACTTTCTGCAAACTTTACAACAACAATGCCAGAAGTTGGAACATGTTCTATAAAGGTATCGGTTAAATAGCCTACCATGCCTGTAATAGATGGATTATGCCCAACCAACATTGCCGTTTCAACATGGTCGTCAAAGCCCCTTATTACCTTCATTAAGTCGTCTATACTTGCCTCGTAAATAGCATTATCTAGTTCTAAATTTTTAATTTTAAGTTCTTTCGAAACCACCAAGGCGGTAGATTTTGTGCGCATGGCCGGACTAGCAACCAAATATTGCGGTATAAACTTAGACTTACCCAAAGCTTTTGCCACAAGCAAGGCATCCTGAAAGCCTCTTTCCTCCAATTTCCTATCAAAATCGCTTACCAAACCAAAGCCTTTTTGGGCCTTTCCATGTCTCATCAGTATTAATTGTTTCATCGCACTAAATGTTTAAAAGTATACCTAAAACTAAAATCAAAGATACAATTATCTTGCAAATGGAGTAGTTTCAATAGATTCAAAACTTTGGGTTAAAAATTTATAATGCGCAGCCATGGCAATCATCGCGGCATTGTCTGTACAATATTGAAAGGCAGGTATAAATGTTTGCCATCCGCGCTTCAATCCTTCACTTTCAATGGCACTTCTTAACCCGCTGTTGGCGCTTACTCCGCCTGCTAGGCTTACTTGTTTTATGTCGGTCTGATCCGATGTCTTTATCAGTTTTTTCATCAGATGTTTGATAAATGTTTTTTGAATGGATGCACACAAATCATTCAAATTTTCTTCAATAAAATTGGGGTTCAATAATTCTTGTTTTCTGATAAAATATAAAATAGCGGTTTTTATACCACTAAAACTAAAGTCTAAATCTGGAATATTGGGATTGGGAAAAGCAAATGCATCTGCATTCCCCAATTGTGCATATTGATCTACCAAGGGTCCGCCCGGATAGGGGAGTCCCAGCATTTTGGCGGCTTTATCAAATGCCTCCCCGGCAGCATCATCAATGGTTTTACCCAAAATTTCCTGTTCAAAATAGTTAGTCATTTTTACGATTTGTGTATGTCCACCACTAACGGTTAAGCATAAAAAAGGAAATGTAGGTTTTGGGTCGTCAATAAAATGAGCCAACACATGGGCTTGCATGTGGTGAATACCAATAAGGGGAATGTTTAAAGCCAAGGCAAGAGATTTGGCAAAAGAGGAGCCTACCATCAAAGAGCCAATTAAACCCGGACCTTTGGTAAAAGCGATAGCCGATAATTGGTTCAGACCGATACCTGCTTCTTTTAAAGCAATGTCTACCACGGGAACAATATTTTGCTGATGTGCCCTGCTGGCCAATTCTGGCACCACGCCACCATATTGTTCGTGAATGGCCTGGGTGGCAACTTGGTTCGATAAGATTTTTCCATTTTTAATAATGGAGGCTGCGGTATCGTCGCAGGATGATTCTATGGCTAGGATAATAATATCCTTTGACAAGTTTGATAGCACGCTTATATTTGTTAACTTTCCTACAAAACTACGTTGCTAAAGAAGTTTATCAAAATATCTTATGTTTTATCTGCAGGCTTTATTGGTCTGTTGATGCTGCTATACCTTCTATTTAACACGTTTACTTTTCAAAATTACCTTGTAAAACGGTTAACTACCTACGTAAATAAAACATTTCATACGAGAATAGAAATAGGCGAAATTAGTTATGATGGCTGGACATATTTTAGTTTAAGGCGCGTAAATTTTGGCGATCAGAGGAATGATACAACCTTTTATGCTGGTAGGTTGCAATTTAGTTTAATTGGAATGCACCTCGATTCAACAAAATTTATTTTAAATGATGTGGTTTTGGATGATGGGTTGTGTAAAATTACCACCTACAAAGATGGAACCTATAGTTTGGATGTGATAAACCTTTTTTCTGATCCAAATGATACCACCGTTTCCGATCCCAATGCGCCACCATTTCACCTTGAATTGAGGAATTTGGAATGCATGGATACGCGCTTTATGTATGTTGATTCTACGGGTAAGTTCTTTCCAGAAGGTTTCGACTATAACCGCATGCATTTTTATGAAACCAATTTTAGGTCGAAATGCTTTAGTTTATATGACGATTCAATGGTGTTTGATGTGAAGAATTTTAGCACCAAAGAGCGCAGTGGTTTTGAGATTTTGCGCATGAAGGCCTTGGCCATTATTTCGCCTTCAATAATAGAATTAAGGAACCTAGACATGGTTACGCCAAACAGTCATTTGAAGGATTATTTTAGCATGAATTCGCATTCTTGGGAAGATTACGCTGACTTTTTAAATAAGGTTGTTTTAAAGGCCAATTTAAAAAATAGCCATGTGGATATGAAGGACATTGTTTATTTTGTGCCTGAGTTTAAAAATTATAAATATGCTGCCACAGTAAGTGGCTCGGCAAAAGGGCCTATAAGTAACCTTCGCATCAAAGACTTTTTGGCATCGGTTGGCGAAGAAACACGCGCTAAAGGGGATTTAACTTTTAGAGGTTTGCCCAATATAGAGGAAACATTTATGGACTTAAGGCTCGATTATTTTTCTACCAATAAGAAAGAACTTGAAACCATTATAGACGTGGAATTGCCAAGTGAGTTGGCAGATTTGGGAAAGATTACCTATAAAGGAAATTATACGGGTTTTTATAAAGATTTTGTGAGTTATGGAAGCTTCGAAACGGCGTTTGGTTCGGCCCAAACCGATTTAAATATGAAGCTAAACGAAAGCACCATGTTGAGCGAATATTCTGGAAATATTGAAATGAATAGCTTTCAATTGGGGAGTTTTTTGAGTAATAAATCGCTGGGGGTATTAGATTTTAGGGCACATGTAAATGGAAAGGGATTTGATTTAAATACCATTGATGCCAAATTTGAAACGCAAATTAATTCAATAGAATACAACCAATATGTCTACCATGATTTGAATTTAAAAGGGAATATTATTCATAAAAACTTGCATGCTAATTTGGATGTAAACGATACCAATTTAGTAATGCAATCTTCCTTAGCATTAGATTTATCTAATTCCTTCAAGCATTTTGTTTTAGATGGAGCCATTGAAAATGTGAACCTAAAAGCACTTAATTTTTCTGATCAGAAAATTAGCCTAGGTGCCATTTTTAAAGCCAACTATTATTTTAAGGATTTAAACGATCAATATGGCGAATTGGCTATAGACGATTTTCATTATGAAAAGTATGGGTATTCTTATAGAATCAATCAAATAAGAATTGAGGCCCAAAATGACGAAGAAGAATCGATAACATTATACAGCGATTTTGCCAAGGGAAAAATTAAGGGCGAATTTGATTTTACTACTTTATATGATCAGTTGAAATATTGGACGCTTGGTCTTGCTAATAATTATTTTGAAACGGTTAAACCTAAGTTTTCTAAACAAAAATTTTCACTAGAATTAGATATTCTCAATACTGCCAATATTTCACCCTTGCTTTTTCCTGGATTTAATGCGTCAAATGTTGATTTGGAGGGATTTGTAAACACAGAAAATGAGTCGTACGAGTTAGCTGGCTATATTGGTAACATCAATTATGAGGGCACCATCATGAACCAAACTACCTTTAAAATAACGGAGGATTCGCGCACTTCGGCTAGCCTTATTTTAGGATTTAAAACCCTTGGAAAGGTAGATTCTTTGTGGGTTGGAGATTTTGCTTTAAAGGCAGATGCCAAAGAAAATATTTGGGATTTACATTATCAAATTATGGACTCAAGCAGCCTTGTTCAAGGGGTGTTTAACCATGAGATTCTGTTTGAACCAAACGCATTATTCTTGAATTTTGAACCTTCTTGGATTCAGGCAGGGAATTCTCGGTGGCAAATTCTAGCTGGAAAAAAAATTGAGTTAAATGATAAATCGATCAATTTTAATGGGTTTAAAATTGAAAATGGAAAACAAGAAATTCTTTTAGATGGCTTTTACGATTATAATGGCAAGCAGAAAAATATAAGTGCCAAGCTAGAAAACCTTGAACTCAATACCTATAACGAGTTTTTTAGTGAATCAAATGTAGCCTTTGGCGGCTTAGCAAATGGCTTCTTAGTTTATAAAAACATGGGATCAAGAGACGTGGTGATTGCTCAAATTAAGACCACAGATTTAAGCCTCGACTATGATACCCTTGGCGATTATTCACTGAATATTAGTTATCGAGAAAACGAAGACGATTTATTGATAGATTTTACTTCCTTAAAAGGGAAAATAAATCAGTTAAGAGGAGCTGGGAAATATCAAATTTCTAATAAAAACCTGGATCTCAACATTGATTTTAAAGATTCTAAAGTGCCAGCTTTTCAGGCATTTGTAAAAGATTACGTAAAGCTTTACAATGGAGATGCAAGGTTAAATGCTAAATTATCTGGGCCCATAGATCAACTTAAAATGAATGGTCAATTGCAAATTAACCAAGTAGATTTTAAGGTTGATTATTTGCAAACAAATTACCATTTAGAAAAGGCCTTGGTAAATTTTGATGACGAGCTTATTAAAATTTTGCCTTTTAACATTGAGGACGAAAATAAAAATACAGCAAGGGTAAACGGAAAGATAATGCACAAGGGATTTAGCTCTCTAAAATATGATATTAATATTGACCAATTCTCTTCATTTCAAGTCTTAAAAACAACCGTAAAAGACAATGAATTGTTTTATGGGAATGTATATGCTACGGGCGATTTTAAAATGAAGGGAACCGATAACAACTTAGCTTTATACATTGATGTGAAAAGTGAAAAGGGAACTAAGATTATGGTTAATCCTTTTGGAGCAAGCACAGAAACAGGGGAGTCTTACATCCATTTTGTAAGCCGCGATACCCTTTTCTCTTATTCAGGAAAAAGTGCCCGACCAACATTTGGTATTGGTGTTTACATGAATATTAAGGCGAATACCAATGCAGAAATTCAGGTGATTTTCGATGCCAAATCAGATGATAGAATAAAGGCTAAAGGGGTGGGTAATTTGAAAATGAATTACCTGCCAAATGGTAATTTTACCATGGATGGCGATTATGAATTAACAGAAGGCGAATACCGGTTTAGTGCGTTAAATGTGGTGGCTAAAAAGTTCGATTTAAAACCTGGTAGTCGCATAAAATGGTCGGGCGATCCCCTCACAGGTTTGCTAAACATTAAGGGCGTTTATGCTTTAAAAACATCCATCAACGAAATTGTAAACATGAGCAACTCGCCAGACCCTAACGTGCGAGTGCCAGTAGAATGTATCATTAACATTGGGGGAATTGTAGAAAAACCAGAATTTGTTTTTGACTTAAATTTCCCAGATTTACAAAACAATGTTACAGGAGCGGCAGCTTCCGAATTAAATGCCGTAGTGGCTAATTTTAGAAGAGAGCCAGAAATGATGAACCAACAAATGCTTTTCTTGTTAATTTCTGGAAGTTTTGTGCCTATTAACAATTCAAATAATAGCGCAGCCAGCACCATTGGCTCGCAAACAGTTTCTGATTTATTAAGTAAACAAGCTGCCAGTTTAATAGGCAAAGCCGTTCCCAATATAGATTTAAGCGTTGATTTGTTAAATGCATCCGATCCTACCAAAGGTAGAACGGTACTTTTATCTGCTTCAAAACGTTTTCTAGATAATAGGTTAGAAGTGCAAACCAGTTATGCCATTGATCAAACGCAAACAAACTTTTCTGCAACTTATAACCTTAAAAAGAACGGAAATACGAAACTAAAATTCTTTAACAAGAGTGGATTTGATGCACTCTATAACCGAAATGTAATTACTTCTGGTACGGGTTTGTTCTATCGAAAAGAATTTGATCACCTCAATGAATTATTCAAAAAACAAAAGAAATCTTTCCAATAAAATTTTTATTTAAATATGATACCTTCAATTGATTTAAGCGACTTCCTAAGTGGAGATCCAATTAAGAAAAACAACTTTGTTCAAGCACTTGGAAAAGCATACTCCGATATTGGATTTGTGGCTATAAAAGGTCACCTTTTAGAGGATGAAGTGAGCCAAAATTTATACTGGCAATGTCAGAACTTTTTTAATTTAAGCAACGAACAAAAAAAGAAATATGAAATTACCGGACAGTCTGGCCAACGCGGATATACCAGCTTTGGCAAGGAACATGCAAAGGGCCGAAATGAAGGCGATTTAAAAGAATTTTGGCACTTTGGACAAACTGTTGTTGGTAACGACCCCATTAAAAGTGAGTACCCAGAAAACGTTTTTGTTTCTGAACTACCCGAGTTTAATTTAAATGGATTAAAGGCATATAAGCAATTAGAAGAAACCGGTAAATACATGCTTAGGGCAATTGCGCTTTATTTAAATTTAGAAGAATCATATTTCGATCAAAAAATATTACATGGAAATAGCATTCTTCGTCCCATTCACTATCCCCCAATTACCTCCGAACCTAAGTCGGCAGTGAGAGCAGCAGAACACGAAGACATTAACCTAATAACCCTACTCATGGGGGCAAGTGCAGAAGGATTAGAGGTTTTAAATAAACAAAACCAATGGGTAGGAATTACCACTTTGCCAAACCAATTGGTGGTTAATGTGGGCGATATGTTGCAACGTTTAACCAATGGGGTATTAAAAAGTACCACACACAGGGTAATCAATCCACCAAGAGAAAAATGGAATACTTCTAGGTACTCAATTCCTTTCTTTTTACACCCAAGAAGCGAAATGAGGTTAGATGCTTTACCAGGCTGCGTAAGTCAAACCAATCCCATTCTCGAAGCACCTATTTCGGCTGGCGATTATCTCCTAGAACGACTCAAAGAAATTGGACTAAAATAACATGCTTAGCAATAGAAATATTGTACTCTTTTTTTTCTTCTTGGTCTTTTCCATACTTACGCTACCAAATCACTATTTTTATAGAACCTTTGGCCTCGATTATGGTATTGCAAACCAAGCCTTGTTTCAGTATGCCCATTTCCAACAAGCCATTTGTACCCAATTATTAGGCGGACAAGAAACACCCTATTTGGCCTTACATATTAGCCTTTGGGTGCCCATAATTTCGCCGTTCTACTGGCTATTTGGCTCCTATACCTTATTGATATTTCAAAATTTGGCCCTCATTTTTGGCGGCATCGGATTGGTAAAATTAGCCCAAGAGTTCAAATTAAGCCAGAATTTAACCGCCCTTCTACTCGTCCAATTGTTTTCGAGCTTTGCCATTTACGCCGCGCTGGCATTCGATTACCACGATAATGTAATTGGCGCTTGCTTTATTCCTTGGCTCTTTTATTTTTACAAAAAAGATTCTTATTTCTTAAGCGCAATTTGCTTTTTAGCCTTGCTCATTTCAAAAGAAAATATGGCCATTTTTGCCGCATTTACCGCCATGAGCTTAGGTTTTGTTTATAAAGAAAATGGCCGTAACAATGTTTATTTTTCTTTCGGTCTGATCCTAATCGCCTTTTCATGGTTTTTTATTGCAGCCAAAATTTGGATGCCAGCCCTTAGCCCCGCAGGAAAATTTGAACAACTTTCAAGATTTTCTCACCTTGGTAACAACCTCGAATCAATCATTATATACATCATTTCTCACCCCATTGAAATGCTTAAGATGTTTTATTTTAGCCATATTCAGCCAGATAGTTTTGAAATGGTAAAGCAAGAATTTATTTGGGTTTTGTTTCTTTCGGGTGGATTTGCCCTCTTATTTAGACCCATTTATTTATGGATGGCCCTGCCTATTTTGATGCAAAAATTATGGAACAAAGAATTGGCCTTTTGGGGTATGAGTTTTCATTATCAAATTGAATTGGCCTTTGTAATTTCATTGGCCTTATTAGCCAGCATCAACAGCTTTAATAACAATCGAATTAAATATGCAATTCTTATAAGTGCAGTTTTATTAACTGCTTACACAAGCATTTCTTATATGCAACATAGATTGGCCGATTATAAAGTTGAAAATGAAAATCTGTTTGATCCAACTCACTATTTTAGCCCTTTAAATATTTCTGCTATCCAAGATAAGTTGGCGCAAATACCTGCAAATGTGGCCGTTTGTGCCCAATCGAACTTAATGCCACATTTGGCCAACCGCAACAAAATTTACCATTTCCCTTAT
>JAWXAZ010000070.1:0-16375 GCA_034439755.1 bacterium | reverse complement strand
AATTCTTCAGGATTCTTTTTTTTGTTGTCATATTATTTATGGTATATATTTGAAATATACAAAAATAAATGAAAGCTACCATAGGTTTAGTTCAACAGCGGTTTGGCAAAAGTGGCGGTTTAGTGCTTCGTATGACAGTTTTTCGTAAATTTGAATTGTGTGCTTCGTATGAACATTTGTGGTGAAAATCGCCACCTTCGCCAAGCCACAAAACGTTAGCAACAAATGTGCTATTAGTGTAAACCAGACCTGTGTCTTTGTACCATTTTCTGTTTCAGAATAAAAGTAATGGAGTTGAAAATTCTGTTTCAGTTTCTTTAAAGAATTTATGTAAAGCTTTACATAAATTCTTTAAAGATGCTAAGCAAAATTCATATCTTGGGAAATGCCAGTCTTATTATTTTAATGCTTAGGTGGCTGATACCATAATATGCTTCATACAATATATTCTTCTTGCTTTGCACAAACGATTCCAAAGCTATGAAACCATTGGAGGAGTCTTTAGAAATACCAAGGAAGCGATGCTTGAGTTAACATTAGCTGATAGGATTTTGGAAATGTTTTTGGGAATTATGAAAGAACATGTAGAATTATTGGATCTGGATTATGAAATAGTATTTGAAAGATTGTTAAACAAAAATTCATCTACAAAAATCCTAGCTCTTTTAAATGCCCTAAAAAATAACGATCAAACCGAAGTGCCCGAAATGGCAGTAGCACGATCAAAATAATTGTTAATACATTTGCCCCGAAACTTATAGTAAATTTAATAAAAAATCCTAAATATATAAAACAGTTAACGGCCAATAGCCAACAGCCGCCATTTTCCATGGTTTAATTTTGCAAAAAGCCTGCTTGCTTCTCCCAAATTCCATTCTTCCAAATTAGGTAATCAAAAGTTCCATCCGGAAAATAATGCTCAAACGAAGTAGCATTTGAAGGCTTATCGGGCACAATATTCTCAAAGATTAAGAACTTGCGCTTCTCATCGTAACGCAAAGCCATAGTGGCCTGGTTGTTAAATTCGAACACCATGCGGTAAAATTTATTCTTGCGCTTTAAATCAAAAATGGGCGACCCAAACTTAGGCTCCCCATTCACAAAATAGAGCACCTCCCCTACTTTTCTATTGGTAGTTGCCTCTGCCCCATCCCAACCCAATAAAGTATAATAATCGCGCTTGTTAAAAGTAGTTTTGATAATTTTATAATACGTAGCCCCAAACCAATGGTTGGCATCAACCGTGGTAAACAAGAAATTATCGATGCTATCGCTGCGGTCTATCAAAGGATAAAAGTTAGCATATAACTCCTGCTTTTTATTGAGCTTTTTCAACTTTTCAGGATTCATTTGGATCACCCCAAAATACCTAAACTTCTCATCATTGGTGGCCACATTCCAAGTAAAAATACGAAATAAATCATCTGGAGAGTGCAATATCATAAGGTTCTTCAACGAATCAAAAGGATAGTAATACGAATTGGTAATCTTTAACGCACGACCCATTTGCCTAATAAAATTCTTGCCAGATGTAATACGCATTTCCTCATCAAAACTGCGCACCATGTTATAACTCAATCCCCCTAATCTAATCTCATAATCGCGCAAAGAATCTAGGCTCAAAGAATCCAATTTTTGGCCCTGAACCAATGAGCTTGTCAATAAAAATAAAAATACGGTCAACTTAACTTTCATGCTATAATAATTTTTCTTTCTATGCTATCAACGAAATTTAAGCAAATTAAATACAAACCACTTGTTATACCATTACTAAAATTAAAATAGTCCAAAGTACAATTTGATTTTAGGAGAGTCAATGCCTTTTAAAAAGATATTTAGTCTAAATATTTTCAGATTTCTACATCTGGTAAATCGGTATAATCTAGAAAATGGCCAAATAGAATTTAGATCTGTTACGGTATGCGCACCTTTCAAAATTAGCCTAAATATTTAACCCAAATTAATCAATAGAAGGTTTGAAAAACCGAACGATTTGATTAATTTGGGTTAACCCCGAGGTAGTGATTGTTTTAATCCCGTGCATACGGGATTAAAACAATCATCTATTCGATTCAGCATTTTTTAATACTGAATTTGGGTTTAACCACAATAAAATAGGCTCAAAAAAAAGAAGGCTGATCCAACATATTGGATCAGCCTTCTTTATCACAAAGCGCATAATCTATATACGCCAGTTAAAAAATTACGTAAACGCATAAAAAAGTATGCGCTTATCAATATCTTATTTCACCGCTTCAATCACAATTGCAGAAGCTCCGCCGCCGCCATTGCAAATGCCTGTTACACCATAACGCTTGCCTTCTTGCAACAACTCATGCACCAAGGTAACCACAATGCGCGAACCAGAACTTCCCAATGGATGTCCCAATGCCACAGCACCACCGCGCGGATTAACCTTCTTGGCATCTAAGCCCAACAATTGCGTATTAACCAAACCAACTACAGAGAAGGCTTCGTTTAACTCATAAAAATCAACATCTTTTGCATCTATGCCAGCCATCGCCAATGCCTTAGGTACGGCCAATGCCGGTGTAGTAGTAAACCACTCTGGCGCTTGCGCTGCATCTGCAAAACCTATGATCTGAGCCAATGGTTTTAGTCCCAACTCTTTTACCTTATCTTCACTCATTAACACCAAAGCACTTGCGCCATCATTCAATTTAGAGGCATTGGCCGCAGTTATCGTTCCTTCTTTTTCAAAAGCAGGCTTCAATGTTTTTAACTTATCAAAATTAACTTTCATATACTCTTCATCTACACTCACCATAACTGGATCCTTACCCCTAACTGGCACCTCAACCGGAATAATTTCGTCGGCAAAAGCATTCTTTGCATACGCATTCTGCGCACGGGTATAACTTTCAATCGCAAAATTATCTTGGTCCTCCCTGCTAAACTTATAATCGCGGGCACACATTTCGGCCGCATTTCCCATGTGGTAATCTTTATAAACATCCCACAAACCATCTTTTACCATGCCATCAATAATGGTTCCATGTCCCATTCTATAGCCATTTCTAGCCTTATCTAAATAGTACGGTATATTGCTCATACTCTCCATGCCACCTGCCACAACCACATCGTTAATGCCCATCATCACAGATTGCGCAGCCAACATAATGGCCTTCGATCCAGATGCACATACTTTATTTACGGTTGTAGAAGGAACAGTATTTGGAATACCCGCGCCCAACATAGCTTGCGTGGCTGGCGCCTGACCCATTCCAGCAGATATAACATTGCCCATATAAACTTCCTGTACCATTTCTGGCCCAATACCAGCCTTAGCCAAAGCACCTTTAATAGCAATAGATCCCAATTGTGGAGCAGTCATGGCTGCCAAACTACCGTTAAATGCACCTATTGGTGTGCGAACAGCAGATACGATATAAACTTTTTTCATGCGAAATAAACTTAAATTAAGTGCGGCAAATGTAAGATTCGTACCTTTCCGAACAAATCATTTTAATGGAAAGAGCTTTTCTTTACGGAGATTTAATTTTCGAAACCTTGTTGGTTCAGCACGGAACAATTCCTCATGTGGCCCGACATTACAGGCGTTTAGCCCATTCTGCGCATCTGCTAAAACTTGATCTAGGCAATTTAAATGAGGAAAAATTTACGCATGAAATTCACACTGCCGTCACAGAATTTAGCATCCAAAACCCCAATATTAGCACCTTACGCGCCAGATTTGTTTTATACAGAGACTCCCATGGCTTCTATCTCCCCAATTCAAACATCAGCAAATACCATATTTCTATTTTTCGGTTTGAACCAAAAACGCCCATGGAGCCATTGAAAATAGGCCTTTACAAAGAGCAATGCAAGGCACCCGGACCCCTATCCAACCTCAAGACAGGCAATGCCCTGGTGTATGTGATGGCCGCCATTTGGGCCAAAGAAAACCACTTAGACGACGCCCTAATCCTCAACACAAACGGGGAAATAATTGAAGCCACCGCCAGCAATATTTTCTGGCAAAAAAACGGCGCTTGGTTCAGCCCGCCCCTTGCTGCTGGCTGTGTAGCAGGAATTGGCCGAGAAATATTTATGGAACAAAATAAAGTTATAGAGCACCCATGTTTTAAGCAAGACCTTCAACATGCCGATGCCTGTATCCTCACCAACGCCCTCAACCCAAAACGAACCTTCAAAATCCAAACCGATTAACCAACCCAAAAAACAAAAAAACACATCGCCTCTATCTACCAAATCCAAGCCCCAACAAAGCCCAAAACCCCAAAACCCAAAACCCAAAACCCCAAAGCCCAAAAGCCCAAAGACCAAAGCCCAAAACCCAAAGACCAAAGCCCAAAGACCAAAGACCAAAGACCAAAAGACCAAAGCCCTATGAACTATAGGCCTTTTTCCCCTATCTTCGCCACGTATGAAAAAACTACTATTTACCATTTTACTTTGCACTATTTCACTAATTTTTCAAAGTCACAAGGCAGATGAAGGCATGTTCCCGCTTTCCGAAATGAAAAACATTGACCTTAAAAAGGCTGGATTGCGCATGGATCCAATGGCATTATACAACCCAAATGGAATTAGTTTGGTAGACGCCATTGTGCGTGTAGGTGGTTGCACCGGTTCCTTTGTTTCCAATGAAGGATTAATGGTAACAAACCACCATTGTGCATTTGGATTTGTGGCCGCTATGAGTACCGTAGAAAACAACTATATTAGAGATGGATATTTGGCCAAAGACAAGGTGCAAGAGGCGCAGGCAAAGGGTTTGGTTTGTAAAATTACTGCCAGTTATGCAGATGTGTCCGACCAAGTTTTGCAGGGCACGCAAAGCACCAACGATCCTTTGATACGCTTGCAAATTATTACCAATAACATTAAAAAAATAACTGCAGAAGAAAACAATTTAAACAAAGATTTGCAATGCGAAATATCCGAAATGTTTACAGGCAAATCTTATGTATTATTTAGGTATCAATTGCTTAAAGACGTGCGTTTGGTTTACGTGCCAGCACGCAGCATTGGCGAGTATGGTGGCGAAAAAGACAATTGGGTTTGGCCGAGACACAGTGGCGATTTTGCTTTCTTGCGTGCCTATGTGGCGCCAGATGGTTCGGCAGCAGAATATAGTCAAAACAATGTTCCGTTTAAACCTAAAAAGTTCTTGAAAATTAATGTGAATGGCATCAAGGATAACGACTTTGTTTTTATCTTGGGTTACCCTGGCAGAACGTTCAGAAATCAGCCTGCTTCTTTTTATAAATACCACGAAGATTACATGCTAAAATATGTGAGCGATTTATACGATTGGCAAATCAATAAAATGGAAGAAATGGGCAAGGGCAATGAGAAATTGCAAATTAAATATGCCGGCAAAATAAAAGGTTTGGCCAATACCACCAAGAACTACAAGGGCAAGTTGCAAGGCTTTAGAAGGGTGGGATTAACCCAAAAGAAATTTGAAGAAGAAAAGGAAATGCAAAAATTTATTGAGGCTGATCCAAATCTAAAAAAACAATTTGGCACCGCAGTGCCAGAAATAAATAAATTGTATGAGGAGATAATAACTTTTGCACCAAGAAATTTATTCTTTGATTATGTGTATTCTGTTGCGCCAACTTTACAAATGGCAGCAGCAATTGATAACTATAAATATGCGTATGCTTCTATAAAAGACAAGGCAGAAAAGCAAGCTTATTTAGCCTCCAATGTGCCTAAGTTAAAAACCATCTTTGCTCGCTTGCATGCACAAATGGATCCAGAGTTAGAGATTCCAGCTATCCTTAAA
Source organism: bacterium (assembly GCA_034439755.1). Taxonomy (GTDB): domain Bacteria; phylum Bacteroidota; class Bacteroidia; order UKL13-3; family UKL13-3; genus B1. Next base: position 10,593 of record JAWXAZ010000070.1, on the reverse strand, counting down.
ATTTTTGGCGATGCACACCAAAACAACGACAAAAACAAGGTAAATGCCATTGAGTCGTTCTACAAAAAATACCCTACAGAAGAAGCTAGAACCAAGGCTTTAAGCGGATACTATGCCAAAACAAAATTGAACAACAAAGACTATATGTTAAAGGTCTTGGCAGATAGCGCAGACGACTTTACCAAGATAAACGATGGGCTTACCGCTCTATGCACTAACATTAACATGGAGATGAATGTGTTTGATCAAATAGATAAAATGCGCGATGGAAAAATGAATGGCTTATTGGCCAAATATGCCGATGCAAAAAGTGCCTTCAAGCAAAAGCAATTTATTCCAGATGCCAACGCAACCTTACGTTTTACCTATGGTTTTGTTAGAGGATATTATCCCAACGATGCCGAATATAACAAACCATTTACTACCTTAAAAGGGGTAATTGAAAAAGAAGACAACATAGATTATGAATTGCTAAAAGTGGTGAAAGACCTTTATGCCGCTAGGGACTTTGGCAACTTTATTCACCCCGAATTAAACGACTTGCCCGTAAATTTCTTATATAACCTAGACACCACAGGCGGCAACAGTGGTAGTCCGGTTTTAGATGCAGATGGCAGTTTGGTGGGTGTTAATTTCGACCGAGCATACACCGCCACCATCAACGATTATGCTTGGAACGAAGCTTATAGCAGAAGTGTGGCAGTAGACATTCGCTATGTACTTTGGACCATCCAAAAAGTAGCAAAATCGCAGTCGCTCATGTACGAATTGGGATTATAATTTACCACCTAATTAATAAGGCATATGCGCATCGTATTTCTTGGCACACCAGATTTTGCTGTGGCATCCTTAAAGGCAATTGTAGAAGCAGGTTTTGAGGTAGTGGGTGTAATAACCATGCCCGATAAACCCGCAGGAAGAGGCATGCAGTTGCAGCAATCTCCGGTGAAACAATATGCGGTTAAAAACAACTTGCATGTAATGCAGCCAGAAAAACTGCGAGACCCCAATTTTATTGAGGAATTGCGTAGTTTAAAAGCAGATTTACAAGTGGTAATTGCCTTTAGAATGTTGCCCGAAATTGTGTGGAATATGCCCCCTCTGGGAACCATCAATTTGCATGCTTCTTTGTTGCCAGATTACCGTGGTGCGGCACCCATCAATTGGGCCATTATCAATGGCGAAAAAGCCAGTGGCGTAAGTACTTTTTTTCTTAAACACGAAATTGATACCGGCGATATTCTCATGAGTGCAGCCTGCGAAATACAGCCAGAAACCACCGCCGGCGAACTGCACAACCAGCTTATGCAAATGGGTGCTGAGGTAATTGTGCAATCGCTAAAGCAAATAAAGGCAGGCAATACACGTGGGTCAGCGCAAGGAAACGGGTCGAGCAAAATGGCACCCAAAATCTTCAAATCCCATTGCCTCATACATTGGGATCAGACCGGCGAAAAAATAATAAACCTCATAAGAGGCATGAACCCATACCCTGCTGCATTTACCCAAATAAACAGCAAACAAGTCAAAATTTTTAGGGCTCGGTTCGAACCAAACGCCCATGCAGAAGCGCCTGGCAAGCTTAACTCCGACCATAAAACTTACCTGCGCATAGCATGCTTAGATGGCTATATTTACTTGCTCGATTTGCAAATGGAATCGAAAAAGAGAATGCTCATCGATGAATTTTTACGCGGATTTAAAATGAACTAATGCGAAGCTTCCTATTCATATTATTGCTCCTCCCTTGCCTATTGCTTGCGCAAAACAAAATTAAGGGTAACCAATATAATTTTGAAAAAGAACTTAAATTGAATCCTATGTATGCCGGACTTGGAATTATTCAATTTCAACTTGAAAAGCAGCTTCAAAAACCTAATTCTTTAAACGTCTATGTGCAGTATGTTAACCTTGGTTACGGTGGCAACTTAGTTGGATTTGGCTTTGGCATAGGGCATAGAAGTTATTTTACCCCAGACAAGCACAAGAGCTTTTATATTGAACCCTCCTTGGGTTATTTATTTATGGAAGATCGTGTGTTTTATAATACTTACAGCACACCCAATTTGGCATTTGTATTAGGTAGAAAATGGATAATTTTAAATAGGTTCTCTGTAGAAACATTTTTAGGTCCGTCTTTAAATATTGGCTTTGTAAAAAGTGGAAGCCAATCGAGTGAAAAAATAAAGGAATGGTATGGCCCCATCAATGGCAATTTTTTTCGTTTGGGATTCACCTTAGGATATAGATTTAACTGAGATGAGAAGGACCATAATTATTCCCATTTTCTTAATATCCATGGGTGTTGCAACGGCACAGCAAATAAAGCATAAGGAGATAAACTTACCCAAGAACAATACCCTTAAGATAAGCCTGCTTTCTGCCTTCGCAGCTACCTTAAACATGAGTTATGAATATAAACTTACACAGGCATGGAGCGTGCAACATGGATTATCATTTACAAAATTTAACCCGCAGGTGTCAGCGCTAAAATCTACTTCCATTGAAGGCTTTCGATACACCCTCGATTTAAGAAAATACAGAAAAATTGATCCCGAATGGAATGGCTGGTACAACCAATACTTTGTGCGCTACGGTCAATTTGTTAACCAAAATTATAAACAAGATTCAAGCACCCAAAACCAAGTGATTCAATTAAAAGAAAGCCTTAGGGGATTTAATTTTGGTTATGCCTTTGGTTACCAAAAATGCTTTGATAAAAATTTTGTATTAGATACTTACTTGGGTATATATTTTAGTGCCCCAACTTATTATAAATCCTCGCTATCGCAAGCCACCATTGATAAATACGAAATTTTTAGTTTAAAGGAAAGTCCGCTTACCAGCACAATGGGACTTCGTTTTGGAATAAAAGCAGGCTACCTATTTTAAATCCCAACGGCCATTTTCATTTGGGTATAAACCTTATACCCTTTGCTTTTCTCACCACTTACCACCTGCGATAAAACAGACTCCATTAAGCCATTTAATTTTAATGGCGTGGCAGCCTCCTTTACATGATCGAAATCTATTTGCTCTTTTATAGAAACAAAAGTATAACCAATATAAACGCCAGGCTCGTAAATAATCACACTTTGCTCCTTGTAATTGCGCCCTTTTCCTACAATATAATTCACCCTTTTGTCTGCCATTAATTGATCAAAAAACGCCTGTGCCTTGGCATTGTATGCAGCTGCATTATCATTAATTAGGCAATATCCATCGCAAATTTTGTGCGTTACGTGAATGCAATCGCCTTTGTTGGTCTGGCTGTTGCACAATTTGGGACATAAACCATATTGGTCTATCAGGGTATTTAAATAATCTATGGCCACAGCATGCGTTCCAAAGCTCACCAATGCCTTAGTATCCTTGCGCACCTTATCTATGCCAAACCGTATTTTATTGTTCTGATCCAAATAATCAAATAAGCCATAGACCGTTTGCACCCTTTTTTGCGCCTTATTTTCATCTGGCCACAAACGCCTAATCTCATGACTCTCGAGCAAAATTGCCAGCAATTCGTTACCCGTTGGGGTGTGTCCGAACCCATACACATCGCGCATGAAATTCTGCTTTTGTTTGCCTTTTAAATCACCCGAAAAATGCGTGCCTACCCTCGACCTAATATTCTTTGCTTTGCCTACATAAACGGCAAGGCCCTGGTCATTCACAAAATAATATACACCCGGCGCTTTGGGTAATTTCTCAAAATCAGCCTTGCTCACATTGGGCGGCAAAACCTGCTCCTTAGAGCCACGTTTTAAAGAATCCTCAATGTGCTTTTCTGCATCGTTGGCCAATAAATACTCAAACAATTTTACGGTAGCCAATGCATCGCCACCCGCCCTGTGCCTATTCAAAATGCCTATGCCCAAAGCAGCACAAATATTGCCCAAACTATAACTTTTATGTCCGGGCACAATCTTGCGACTTAAACGAACGGTACAAAGTTTCTTCACTTGCAAATCGAAACCGCTCTCCAACAATTGATGCTTAATAAAACTATGGTCGAAATTTACATTGTGCGCAATAAAAATATTGCCACTTAACATATCGTTTAAGGTTTCTGCTATCTCCCCAAATTTTGGCGCATGTGCCACCATCTCATTGCTTATGCCCGTAAATGCTTGTATATAAACTGGTATGTGCATTTCGGGGTGAACCAAACTCTCAAAGTGTTTTACTACTTTTTGTCCGTCGTGAACCAAGACAGAAATTTCTGTAATGCGATTCTGGGTTGCATGACCACCCGTGGTTTCTATATCAACAATTGCATACACACAGCAAAAATAAAATCATTAGGCAAAGTTGCCTAGTCATTTTATACACCAAATGACAGTCTAATTCAAAAAAAATAGACTAATTTAAATACCTAACCTATATACAAACTCCGCATGGAGATGGATCCTAGATCGATAGTTTCATTAAAGAACTCCACAGAATCCGATTTCTCTTTTAAGGCCAAAGTATATAAAAGCGGCAAGTAATGCTCATTAGTAGGAACCGATAAATTGGCAATAGAACCCAGATTTTTATACCCAACCAAAGTGGCAAAATTCCCATCCAACACTTTTTCCTTCACCAAATTATCAAACTCCAACGCCCAATCTGCCGGCTTATTCTCCGAATTCATACGGCCCAAATTATGAACAATATTGCCGCTACCCAAAATCAACACGCCCTTTCTGCGCAAAGATTGCAGCTTCATTCCAATTTGAAAGTGCTGGTTAGGGGTAGCCAAATAATCTAAACTCAATTGAAAAGTAGGAATATTGGCATCGGGAAACATGGGCTTTAACACACTCCAACATCCATGATCTAATCCCCATTCTAAATCCTTGGTAACATGCACCCCTTGCATGGCGTCTATGGCCTTTTGGGCATAAGTTGGAGAACCTGGGGCGGGATACTCAACATCGAACAAGTTTTTTGGAAAGCCGCCAAAATCGTGAATCGTTTTGGGGTGCTCCATATAGGTAACCATGGTACCTCGTGTTTGCCAATGCGCAGATACACACAATATAGCCTTTGGCTTAGGAAGTTTTTCTCCTATCTCTTTCCATTTAAGGGTAGAAGCATTATCCATAATCGCATTCATGGGATTACCATGTCCCACAAATAAGATAGGCATCCTAATTCCATCTGCATCCACACTCAAAACCTCCTCTTCAAAATCTTTGATGTTCATACTTAAAAAAGGACTTAATAATCCTGCTTTCAAAAAGGATTTTCTATTCATGTAACATTACTTTATCAATCAATTTTTACGGCGATGTTGTGTTAACATTTAAACACCAATTACCGCCACCACAAAATGCATAGGCACTGTTAACAAAGCAAAATTTGCTGGTGCTGCATTTCCATCGGGTAAGATAGGTTGAAAAGATGGAAATATGCTAAAAATAGCAAAACCAAAGGAGAGCATGATAAACACATACTCTCCTTTTTTAAAATTCTTAATCAAAGTAACATATACAATTGCACCTAATATTAAAGGCAAAATGGAAGACAAAACAACCGCTACTGCAAATCCTTTTGGCAATCCACTTATGCTTAAAGCAAATTCCAAAACATATAACCAGGCAATGTTTACTCCAGCCGAAATTAAGCCCGCCCTTATGGCCAATTTAATTCCTTGTATATAGCTAATTTGGTTTTCTATCATGCTACAATCTTAGCCAATTGTATATTACAAATCAACTTTACCTCATCGCTCACCACAATTCCACCTGCTTCGGTGGTTGCCGACCATTTTAAATTAAAATCTTTGCGGTTAATTGAACCCGTTAACTCAAATCCTGCTTTGTGGTTGCCATAAGGATCGGTCATGGTACCATTAAAATCTACTGCCAATTTCACCGATTTAGTGATGTCTCTAATGGTTAAATCGCCCAATAAATCAAATCCGCCATGGGTGTTTTTCGACATGGAAGTAGAGGCAAAAATCAATTTAGGAAAGCTTTCTGCATTAAAAAAATCATCACTTTGTAAGTGACCATCTCTTTGCTCATTACCCGTGTCTAAGCTATTTACATCTGCACTAAACTGAATACTGGCTCCGTCAAAATCATCCCCATCTGTTTTTGCACTGGCAGTAAAAGATTTAAACTTTCCCGTTACCGTGCTAATCATTAAATGCTTCACTTTAAATTCAATTTCCGAATGCATCGGATCAATAGTCCATTGGGTTTTCATATTTTTTATAATTTTAGGATGTATTTGTTGCTAAATTGCCCAACAAATGTATAAACATTATATGTATATACATATTATATTTGCAATGATTATCATAATTCACTTTTATTCAGCAAAATAAAATCAATAATTAGTAATAATTTGCTCTATTTTTTGGGGCGTTAGCGGCTTAGAAATAAAGCCTTTTACCAAATTATACGATTCAGATTTAATCATATCAAGTTTATCGATACTCGAAGTAAACATAAAAACCGAACAGATAGTATCGGCTTCAGAAAAGTCATTTAAAAAATCCCACCCATTATACAAAGGCATGTTAATATCTAGCAACACCACTGTTTTGTTTAAACTAACTTGATTGGCTAAAAAAATCATGGCATCTCTGCCCGAGGTAAAGGTACTTATTAAGAAATCGGGATGGTAATTAAGTAAGATTTTTTGTGTTAAATAAAGCGTCATTTTCTCATCATCAATTAAAATAATGTTAGGTAATTGAGAAGAATCTAAAACAACGTTTTTCATTTATTTTCGGATGCAAGCATAATAAGAAAATCAATTAATTCAAAAGAATATTCAAAATCCTTACAAATTCAAGGTAACAATGGTTACGCCATCGCCGCCTAATTCAATCTGCTCATCGGAATAATGTGCCACAAATTTGTTCAGTTTTAATTCGGTTCGAACCAATTTTCGCAGGATGCCATAACCCTTACCATGAACAATTCGAAGCTGCTTTATGCCCAACAAAATAGCCTCATCCAAAAACTCTTGCATCATGCGCATCGCCTCGTCTCCTCTCCTACCTATGATGTTTAACTCATGACTAAAAAGCTGCATTTTCACATTCATATCTAAACCTTTTGGAGCTGCTTTTGCGACCGATTTTTTTTCACTGGCGCTTAATTTCTCCATTTTATCTAAGCTCCAAGTTGCACGCAAATCGCCCATGGCCACCAAAGCTTTGTTTTTTTGAAGTTCTACCACCTCGGCAATATTTTCTTGTCCAATTAAGCGCACCGCATCACCTACCATAATAGCCAAACCATCTTTCATTGGCATTAATTTAACACTTTTCTCTTGCGCCAAACTCGCTTCTAACAAATCACTTTTTAAGCCCATAATCTCTTCCTTCACCAGGTTGCGCGCCTTGCGCTGCACCTCGCTATCGGCTTGCTTTTCTTTAATCTCTCTAATGGTAGCTTCTATTCTGCTATTGGCTTCACTTACCAGGGCCAAGGCTTCTTGTTTGGCTTTCTTTATTAACAGCTTTTTATTGGCTTCAATCTCCGTTTTTAACAACTCATATTGTGTTAACAATTGTTGCGCTTTTTGTTCTTTTTCGGTTGATCGCACACGCAATATATCTACCTGTTGTTTTTCTTTTTCGAGTTCAACCAATAGCTCATCTACTTTCCTTTGCTTATCACCAACTTTGTTTTTAGCATAGTTGATGATGTGTTGGTTCAGACCAGATTTTACAGCTAACTCAAACGCATAACTGCTGCCGGGTTTGCCTAATTCTAATACGTAAAGTGGTTGCATTTTTTCATGGTCGAACAACATGCTTGCGTTTTCTAAACCTGCATATTGATTGGCAAAATTCTTTAAATTACTAAAGTGGGTGGTAACGATTCCAAAAGCTTTTTTCTGAGCCAAATGATGCAAAATTGCTTCGGCTAAGGGTCCGCCAAATTGAGGATCTGTACCCGTACCAAACTCATCTATTAAGAACAGGGTTTTGCTATCGGCAAAATCGCAAAAACTCTTCATGCTTAATAGGTGCGAACTATAGGTGCTCAAATCATTTTCGATGCTTTGCTCATCGCCTATGTCTACCATAATCTCTTTAAAAATTCCGACTTCACTATGCGATTCGCACGGAATTAAAAGTCCGCATTGAAGCATGTATTGCAGCAAACCTACCGTCTTTAAACAAACCGATTTCCCACCCGCATTCGGACCAGAAATTACCACTATATGCTTCTCTCTGTTAATCTCAATGTTTAAAGAAACCGTGTCTAAACCGGCCTTATCATGACTCATTTTAAGCAAAGGATGGAAGGCCTTCACCAATTGTAGGCCCGGGTGGTTGCTCAAAATGGGCATAACGGCTTTCATCTCCAAAGCCAACAATCCCTTGGCACGAATAAAATCGAACAAACCTAACCTTTGCAAATTGCGCTCTAATTCAGGAATTTCGGGCCGAATTTGATTGGTAAGTTCCACCAAAATTCTTTCGCGTTCGCGGCGGTAAGCAATTTGCCATTCGCGCAATAAATTGTTTAAATCGAAGCAGTCTGTAGGTTCAATAAAAACTGTCTGACCTGTACTTGATTCGTCGTGTACAAATCCCGGAACATGGCGCTTGTGTTCGGCCAAAACAGGCAATACCAATCTGCCCTCTCTAATGGTGATACCAATTTGATCTGTTAAATAACCTAACTCACTAAATTTATCGAACAAACGCTGAATGCGCTTTCGTATATCGCCTTCCTTCTCCTGAATTTTAGCAGAAATCTTAGACAATTCTGGAGAGGCATTAGGCCTTAAATTTCCTTCCTCATCAATTACCCGATCAATGCGGCGAACCACCAAATCATTGATCACTAAACCTCCCAACAACTCTTCCAATTCGATATATTTTCCGGTGCGGTCTTTAAAATAACGTGTTACATTTAAAAAAGCCCTCACCACCAATTTAATTTTCTGAAGCTCTTCTTCTAGCAACCAAATTTCTTCAATTTTAGCTTTGTGTAAATAAGGACTCACATCTAAATAATGCTCGTTTGGAAAAGGAGAATCTTCTACCAACAAGGTATAAAACTCCTTGCTTTGTTTCAGCATTTTCTCTACCACATCGAGCTTGTTGGCAAATCGAACCCTAGAAACATAATACATCCCCATTGGAGAAAGGCAACGAGTTTCTAACAACTCACGCACTTGAACGAAGCCAAGTTTGGCTTCTATATTTTTTGGAAAAGGCAATATCGTATTAATTAAATTTATTTTTTAGGATCAACCACAATTCCGCGCGAACGGGCATCGCGGTTACTCAAATCTTCAACAACCATATTCAAAACCGTATCCATTTCCATGGGCACACTTAAGTAATAATCAAAACTCGCCTCAAATTGAGCCTGCGTAATTTCATACTTCTCAAAAATAAACTCATCGTAACCCGCTAACGATTGTTTAATAGAATCGGGCGACAAGCTACGCAGTTGCAGGCCAGCATCGGCCAGGTGCATATCTGCCAAAACTTCTGCCACTTGCTCCCTACTCATAAGATTATTAGGTTTTGAGACCGATTTAACCCCATTTGTTTCGCACGAAATAATTAGGACAATTAAAACGAGAAACAGATATTTGAAAAAATTGTTTTTTAACATGATTGCCGCAAATATTCAAAAAATAAACCAAGAAATTGGTAAAGAGCCAAGATTAATTGCCGTTAGCAAAACCAAACCTATAGAAGCCTTGCTAGAAGCCTATCAAGGCAACCAAAGAATCTTTGGCGAAAACAAGGTTCAAGAAATGCTCGGCAAATATGAGTTGCTCCCAAAAGACATTGAATGGCATTTAATTGGACATTTACAAAGCAACAAAATAAAATACATAGCGCCGTTTGTGGCCATGATTCATTCCGTAGATAGCTTTAAACTGTTGGCTGCCATAGACAAAGAGGGGGCAAAATGCCAAAGAATAATCCCTTGCCTGCTCCAAGTTTTTATTGCCACAGAAGAAACAAAATTCGGTCTGAACCAAAGCGAATTATACGAAGTTTTGGATCAGCTTAAATTGAACCCTTTGCCTCATGTTAAAATTTGCGGCTTAATGGGAATGGCGAGTAACACAGAAGACCCTGCCCAAATAAGAGCGGAGTTTAAGTCGCTAAAAGTGCTTTTTACCGAAGTAAAATCAAGCTATTTTAAGGCCCAAGACTCCTTCAAAGAGATATCGATGGGCATGAGCCACGATTATCAAATTGCCGTAGAAGAAGGTGCAACCTTAATAAGAGTGGGTAGTTTAATTTTTGGTACTAGGTAAAAACATGGTGCAACATTAATTAGAGCAGGCAGTTTAATTTTTGGTCAATAGACCATAGCTATTTGCGGTTTATTATGTTTTTAAAATTGGTTAAGTTTCATTACGCAGTCATGTCTCCCCAAAACACTTAACTCATAATTCATACTTTAGCCTAATTGTGAAATTAATTATGAATTATGAATTATGAATTATGAAACAAAAAACCTTCATGAACCACCCAATAACTCATAATTCATACTTTAGCCTAAATGTGAAATTAATTATGAATTATGAATTATGAAACAAAAAAACTTCATGAACCACCAAATAACTCATAATTCATACTTTAGCCTAATTGTGAAATTAATT
>JAWXAZ010000069.1:0-8118 GCA_034439755.1 bacterium | reverse complement strand
ATCATTTATCCCCATTTTATCCCCATAATCTCCATCTAAGTAAAGCCGCTTTAAATTTTGTAAGCGAACTAAATGTTCTGGCAGCTTCCCTGGTAGATAGTTTCTATTTCCTTTATTGGTACTTTCTATCCATTTTCTTTTCTCAAAATCCCAGTATCCATTACTAATGATCAGCGTCTCCAACTGCTCCAGTTCAAAGAGTTCCTCCGGTAGCTCGGTGAGTCCGGTGTTTCCGAGGTCGAGGGTGTTGCTTCCTTCGGCTTTGGCTTGGCGGATGAGGTTTAGTGCGCGTTTGCTCATGTTTTCGGTTTAGTATCGGCGCGCTTTAGTCGCCGTTACATTGGTAAATATAAAGATTTGTAGCTAAATGTAAATACTTTGTCTCTTATCCGTGTAAATCCCCACCACAATATTTACAAAATTGGGCATCGGGGTCGTGTCCCTGACGGCTACAATAAGGGCAAGTCTGCGAGGTGTGTTCTTTGCGTTGGAAAACCATCTCGGCAGAAACAATACCCGTAGGCACGGCGATAATGGCATACCCCATAATCATTACAATGGCGGAAAAAAACTGCCCCAGTGGTGTGGACGGTGTAATATCGCCATACCCTACCGTGGTAAGGGTGACAATTGCCCAATAAATGCTGCGTGGAATGCTTGAAAAATCGGAATTAACCGAACCTTCTAACACATACATGACCGCCCCGATAATGAGTACCATCAGTAGCACAAAGAAGATGAATACCATGATTTTAGCGCGGCTGGCACGCAAGGCGTTCATAATCACATTGCCCGCATTGAGAAAATGACCTAACTTAAAAATCCGAAAAATCCGAATAAGCCGCATCGCCCTGATGATGAGCAAATACTGATATCCGCCCATAAAAATGCTGAGATAAGTCGGCAAAATAGCTAGTAAATCAATGATGCCAAAAAAACTCTTCGCATAGCCCAGTGGATGTTTTACACTATATAATCGCAAAACATACTCCATCGTAAAAATGATGGTAAAAGACCACTCCAGCAATAGGAAAAGATCGCCGTAGCGGTTTTGCAGGGACTGAATAGATTCTAAAATAACCACTGTGACACTTAATACAATAAGTGCCAGTAAAACAATATCGAATAGTCTCCCGGCATACGTATCGGATTCAAAAACAATCCCGTGCAGGCGATCTCGAAGTTTACGGTTCGTTGGGCGTTCGTCCATTTTTATTAATTTTTCCTTGAAAAGTAAAAGCGTTTGGCAAAAAAACGGATAGAAAGTCAATTTGTCACTTCTTTTCTCCCTTTTTCGTCCTCCTGTCACCCTTTTTTCGTGTTTTTAATAGAAAGTGGTATTCGCTATGCGGTGGCACAACGCTTGAGGATAGGAGGATGGGAAGATAGGAACACGAAACGCATCCTCCTATCTTCCTATCCTCCCATCTTCCAAACCAAAAAACATGAATCTCAATAACGTAACCACAAAATCGCAAGAAGCCGTGCAGCGCGCACAGCAGTTGGCGATGGAAAACGGCAACCAAGCTATTTTGAACGTCGTCCGCCGGAACTGCTTATGGCTGTCGGCAGTTTGTAACTTATGACAGCGTGGGGTTAAGAATGTTTGCGCTTTCTTTTGTCGGCAATGATTTTTGATATAACTTCCCATTGGGAATCGGTTTGATTGGTTTGGTAACTCATCTTATACTAATTTAATGCCAGAAGTCAGAAGTCAGATGCCAGATGCCAGAACACGTTGGAAACAGCATACTAATGTAAAAAACATACGTCGTCATTGATTGAAAATGGTATTAGATAAATTTTAAGTGTTGGTAAACGCTAATTGATCCAGCCGATTCCTATCTTTTTTTCTTTTTGGATATTTTTTAAACAACCTCTTATGAAAGAAAAAATTATTGCCTTCTGCATTTTTTACTGTTGTCTATCGCTTGTGTCTGCTCAGCAAACGGAGGCTTTTAAGAAAGGAAAGAAACCAAAACACATTGTTTTGTTCAATGGTAAAAACCTGAAGCACTGGCAAGGGGACATGGATGTCTGGCATATAGAAAATGGAGCTATTACTGCTGGTGATACCAGCATTAAGCATTTGCAAAACGATTTTCTGGCTACAAAAAAAGATTACAAAAATTTTGTACTTACACTGAAATTTAAATTGGAAGGAGGTCCCGGTTTTGTTAACTCAGGTGTTCAGGTAAATTCTCAACGAAATACGGTAGCACCTTTGAACGAAATGGTAGGGTTTCAGGCTGATATAGGTCCTGGCTATACTGGCAGCTTGTATGATGAAACGAGACGTGATATCATTTTGGCAAAAGCAGATTCGAGTATGGTGGAAAAATTGTTGCACAAAAACGATTGGAACGACTATGAAATACGATGCATTGACCGACGAATTGTTATTATATTAAACGGATTCCAAACTATTGATTATACAGAACCAGAAAACGATTATCCCGATTTTGGCAAAATAGGATTGCAGATACACAGTAATGCGAAAATGAAGATTTCATTTAAAGATATAATATTAGACCAATTTTAATTCCTATGGCTGTCGGCAGTTTGTAACTACCAACTTACAAATAACGCCCAATTTTAAACTTGGTCTATTCCACATCAGAAGTTACAAACTGCTCACAGCGTGGGTGGACTTAGAAGCAAAAAACTTTTAACCAAACACAAAAAGTTGATTAGATACATTACCGTTCAATTAACCACTGCACCCGCCATTACGCAAAACCGCTTTTGGCTACCGCAATTCTTTATACTTTTTGATTCTTTGTGGATAGATTACTGCCTGGATAAAGTTAAACTCAAGATGTTGAAGGCTTATTTTCTTATTATTTTTCTCCAACTCTAAAAATGGCGAGTATCTTAAATTAGTTCTCAACAACCAAATATCTGCACGTCTGCTTGGTCTAATATCCCAACCAAAAACGAGAGAGGGTGTTAAAAACGTAAATCTATCGTTTGTCAGGTTTATTGCATTATCTACTTCGGTAAGTCTTATATCATCGTACATAATTCCTGCACCCAAGAATGGGGCAAAACCATGATAGTCAAATAAGAACTTATAGGCTTCCAAGCCAAAACTGTTTCTTCTTAATCTTTGATTAAAGCCAAAAGCATCTCGTTCTTGGCGCATCGGTCTGAAATTAGCAGAAATTACAAACTCGTGTTTTGAAAAATGATATCCTGCTGTGATTTCTGGAAAAGTATTGGACATTGTCCTATCGTCTAAGAAGGAATATAGGTCAGTAATATAGCTGGAATTTTGTGTTGGAAAAGCCGAAGATGGACCTATTCCAAAGAACAAACCCAACGTGTTTTTACTCCGTAATATAGAGTCAAGTTGTGGGATTGGAGGCGAATAAGAACCATTTGTAAATTCAACAGAATAGTTTATTCCGAAATTTAAGAGTCCTTTTGGAAAAGAAGAAGTTGCGGTCTGCGTTCTAGATAAGTGGATATTTGTTTCGTTGTTGGGTATAAATTCATATCCTAAGTAAGCATAGATTTTTGGTGTCTGATAAGCTATACCTGCACCCAATATTGACTTTACTTGCGTCTTTCTATAATTCTCGCCTTGTATATCACTTTGGTTTAATCGTATAGGGGCGAACTTATAACTTAGGTAAGGACGTATAGCATTCTCCTTAATTGCCAATGGAAAAATGCGCATACCCGTAATGGCTCTAAATCTTATTGAATTTTCTAATTCATCCGTTCCGATTTTTCTTGATGATGTAGCTATGGATACAAAAAAGTCAGCGTGTCCCCAAAAATGTGTTGCTCCAATATTGATGGCGGGTGTAATAAAATTATTTCTGTTTAATACTTGAAGTTGATTCTGTTCATTTAGGAATGAACTTTCTTGCAAATTATGGAAATAGCTGATGTCTGCCCCAAAGTAGGATTTGGCAAAAGAATATCGTCTTTTTAAATCAACGTCCTGAGCCATTCCTTCAAGAGCCAAAAAAGTCAAAATAATTGCAAGTATTTTTTTCATTTGCTTCGTCTTTTCTTGTTATTATAATAGCCAATCATTGTATTAGCGAAGTTAAGGAGCGCATAAATACAAATCACAAGATGTTGACTTTGAGGCAATTAATTTTGCTAATACTTGTTATGCGATATAAAGTTGCGCATAACGTTTTTCGGCTTGGCGGTGTGGCGGATTTTTAGCACTAAAGTTCATACGAAACATCCCGATAGCTACCGGGACTGAACCTTGTACAAATGTTTCTTTGAAGCACGTCAGCCCGCCTTTTGCCAAACCGCTGTTAGTGGCTGGCGTTTTTCTTGTCTTTACTTTGCAAGTTTTTCAATTGTCAAACCTTGAATAATTATACTAAATAAAACGCAAAAATAGGTCGCAATTAAAAGAATATTTTTGGTTTCACTGTCTGGCAAAGATAATACTAATGCCAATGAAAGTCCGCCACGTAAACCACCCCAACTAATTATTTTTGCTTCTTTGTTTGTCAATTTTAGAAGTTTAGGAAGTACTAAATGTGGTAGATAAACAATGATAATTCTTGAAACCAATACTATTAATACTGAAATAAGTCCTACAAAAATGTAAGTTGTTTTAAAGTCGATTACAATGAGTACGAAAGCAATTAAAATGAATAAAACCGCATTTAAAATCACGTCCACTAATTCCCAAAATTTATGTACAAATTCTTGTGTTGTGTCGCTCATTGCAATGTCTTGTCTGAAATTGCCAACCATTAAACCCATTACTACCATTGACAATGCACCCGAAATGTGTATATAATTAGAAAAAGAATAACCTGCCATTACAAAAGCGAGTGTCAATAAGATTTCTGTTTGATAATGGTCAACCGATTTTAAAAGCAAATACAAGCTGTAGCCTAAAATAAGTCCCATTAATATTCCACCAATTGCTTCTTGTAAAAACAAAAATCCAAAATGCGAAAAACTAAAAGTACCTGTGCTTAAAGTATCTAACAATGCAATAAATACGACTACACCAACTCCATCATTAAATAGACTTTCACCCACAATGGTGTATTCTGTTTTTTTAGGGACATTTGCTTTTGTCAAAATCCCCAAAACAGCAATAGGGTCTGTCGGTGATATTAGTGCTCCAAAAATTAAGCAATAAATAAAGTCAATTTGTAAATTAAAGAGTTGAGTTAGCCCATAAAATAAACTTGCAATAATTATTGTTGAAAGTAAAACGCCGCCTAATGCAAATGTTGCAATTGGTTTTATTTGCTGTTTCAGGCTTTCCCAATTAGTATGTAATGCCCCTGCAAAAAGCAAAAAGCCTAATAAAATATTGATTACTATTTTGTCAATATTAGCAAGTTCAATATAGGTTTTTATTTCTTCAACAGGTATGTTCAACCAAAGTTTTGAACTGATTACAAACAAGGAAAGTATGGTCGACAAAATAAAAAGTCCGATTACAAATGGCAATTTAAATAACCGTTGATTCACATAAGCAAATCCTGCTGATAAGCAAATTAAAATGGTAAGGGCAAGATATAAACTCATCTATTATTTTGTCAATTATTGTTTTGTAAATAGTGCGTCTGTTTACGCTTGCTGCCAATGATTGTATTGGCGAAGTTAATGAGTGCATAAATACAAACCACAAGATGTTGACTTTGAGGCAATTAATTTTGCCAATACTTGTTATGCAATGTAAAGTTGCGCATAACGTTTTTCGGCTTGACGAAGGGTGGGATTTAGTATTACAAATGTTCCATTTATCACAAATACTTATTAGAACTCCAAATGTTCAATTTAGCACTTCTGCCCAGCTTTTGGCAAACCCCTGTTAGGTGCTGGCGGTTTTTTTTCAAAAAGATTTTCTTAATCTTGGTCTTTTTTGCGTAATCGTATAGTTACGTATCTTACTAAAATTAATTGTCTAACAATAATCTAAGTGTTCTTTTGTTTGATGGTTTTCATTTGTATGATATCAACTAAAAAAGCAAATGCCATTGAAAAATAAATGTATCCTTTGGGTATTTCAAAATGAAATCCTTCGGCTAATAGAGAAACACCAATTATCATTAAAAAGCATAATGCCAATATTTTAAACGATGGATGTTTTCGAATGAAATCACTTATTGGTTTTGAAGCAATAAGCATAATTATTACCGTTACTATTACTGCAGTGTACATTACCCAAAGTTCTTCAACCATCCCTACTGCAGTAATGATAGAGTCAATAGAAAATACTAAATCTAGGATTATAACTTCTGTTAATAATTTACCAAAACTCTTTACTTGTGCAGTGTTAGTAGTTTCGCCACTTGCCATTTCTGTTTTATGATAGATTTCTTTTGTGCTTTTATAAATTAGAAAAAGCCCACCAAGTATCAAAATCAATCCCTTCCCTGAAAAGTCAATTTGGAATGCCCTGAATAAAGTTTGGTCTAGCTTTAATATCCAAGAAATAAATGCTAATAAGATAAGTCTCATCGCCATTGCTAAGCCAATACCCCAATAGCGAAGTTTATTTCTTTCCTGTTCTGGCAGCTTGTCAGCCAATATTGATATGAAAATAATATTGTCTATGCCTAGAATTACTTCTAATGCAATCAAAGAAAGTAAAGGAATTATTGCGTCAATCATATTAGTTTTTTTATATAATTTTTTTGTGTGTCATCCGCTACGCTTGCGCATAACGAAAAGGGCTTGCCGAAGGCAGGGGAAATAGAATTCCGTCATCCCAGCTTTAGCACAAAATTACAATAGAATTCCGAAAGTTCAATTACTTCCGTCCGCCCTTTTTTTGCCAATACCATGTTATGTTCTGGCTCTATATGTCTTGTCAAAGTCATGCAGTAGAATAGCCTACCTAAGTTATGATATTGCATCATGTTGAATTAGAAGGCTTTGTAAAAAAAAACAGTTAAAGAATAAGCGTTGGTGAAAATTATAGCAGTTTAGATTATATTTTTATAGCAATTTGCTTCATCCTTAAAAACTAATAATGGTAAAATACAACGGCATTCCAATAGTTATGTTGAACGGAAAAGTTACACCTAATGCCATTGGTATATAAAGCCCAGGGTCAGCTTTGGGTGCAGCTAAACGCATAGCGGCTGGCACTGCAATGTAAGATGCACTTGCGGCAAGTATGGCAAAGATAAATCGGTTGCCTACCTCATGTGTTACATATTGACTTACAAACGCTACAAGGCATCCGTTGATAACAGGAATAATGATCGCAAACAATGAAACGAACCAACCATACTTTTTAAATGTAGAAAATCTTTTTGCAGTTACCATCCCCATTTCTAATAAAAAGATGGCAAGAAACCCTTTGAAGATGTCGGTAGTAAATGGTTTTATTCCCTCGGCTTGTTTGGTATCTGCAATTAATCCAATCACTAAACTTCCTAAAATCATCAGCACACTTCCATTGGTAAATGAATGATGAATAACGGATTTTAAGCTCACTTCGCTTGTTCTTTCCTTATCAAATTTCATCATTAATATAACACCTACAATAATTGCTGGAGATTCCATCAGTGCCATCACCGCAACCATGTGTCCGCCAAAAGTTATTTTTTCTGCTTCTAAAAATGAGGCAGCAGCTACAAAAGTTACTGCACTTACCGAACCATAAGCAGCAGCCACAGCCCCTGCATCGCTTATACTTAATTTTCTTTTCAAAATAAAGAAAGTGTAAACTGGTATTAATGATGCTAAAGCCATTCCGAATATAAGCGAATTCACAATTTCACTCGTAAAGCCGCTATGTGCTAACTCTTGTCCGCCTTTAAAACCAATCGAAAATAAAAGATAAAGGGCAATAAATTTACTGGAGGACGCGGGTATCTCCAAATCACTTTTAACAATTGTAGCAATAATTCCCAATACAAAAAAAAGCAAAGTTGGGTTGGTAAGGTCTGAAATGAGAATATGAAAATCCATATTTATTTTGTTGCTAATTTTAGTTTGAATGCTCTGTCCCAATAGGGTTGCTGCTAATGATTTTATTGGCGAAGTTAAGGAGTGCGTAAATACAAATCATAAGATATTGACTTTGAGACAATTAATTTTGCCAATACTTGTTATGCGATGCAAAGTTGCGCATAACGTCAGACGGCTTGGCGGTGTGGCGGATTT
>JAWXAZ010000068.1:0-8225 GCA_034439755.1 bacterium | reverse complement strand
TTTGGGTTTTGGGTTTTGGGTTTTGGGTTTTGGGTTTTGGGTTCAAGGCTTAAACTTCTGATTAAATTTGGGTATGAGTTTGGGATAGTGTTTAGATTTTAGTCTATTTCAAAATTTGCAAAAAGCTTTTTAGGTTGACATTGATTTGCGTTTGGTTCAAGTCCTAAGCAAAATCATTTCTTTATCTGCAAAACCTTGCTATTTTTGCAGCACTTTTTTTAAAAACACATTAATTTATAAATCATGACTAAAGTTTCTGTTATTGGCGCAGGTGCCGTTGGAGCTACTACTGCCGATGTTATTGCTTACCGTGAATTGGCCGATGAGGTTGTATTATTAGACGTTAAAGAAGGTTTTGCCGAAGGCAAGGCGCTTGATATCTATCAAACTACTTCTTTATTGGGAATGAAAACCCGTGTTACTGGAACAACAAACGATTATAGCAAAACTGCTGGGTCTGATGTGGTGGTGATCACTTCTGGTATTCCTCGCAAGCCAGGCATGACGCGTGAAGAGCTTATTGGTACCAATGCCAACATTGTTAAGACCGTTGCAGAAAACGTGTTAAAGCACTCTCCAAATGCCATTATTGTGGTTGTTTCTAACCCAATGGACACCATGACATACTTAGCGCTTAAGTCGACAGGTTTGCCTAAAAACCGCATTATTGGAATGGGTGGTTTATTAGATAGCGCACGTTTAAAAGGTTATTTAGGATTAGCCCTAAACCAACCAACAGCCGATATTCAAGGTACTGTTATAGGCGGTCATGGCGATACAACGATGATTCCTTTGACGCGTTTGGCGACTTTAAATGGCGTACCTGTTTCTACCAAATTAAGTGCAGCGCAATTGAAAGAAATTTCTGATGCTACTATGGTGGGTGGTGCTACTTTAACTAAGTTATTGGGTACTTCTGCTTGGTATGCGCCAGGAGCGGCTTCGGCATTTTTAGTAGAAAGTATTGTGCGCGATCAAAAGCGTGTAATGCCTTGTTGTGTTTACTTAGAAGGCGAATATGGCCAGAGTGATATTTGCTTAGGCGTTCCTGTTACTGTTGGAAAAGGCGGTTGGGAGTCTATTGTAGATTATAGTTTAACAGCAGATGAGCAAGCAACTTTTAACAAGAGCGCAGATGCTGTAAGGGCTATGAATGTGGTATTAAAAGAAATCAATGTATTGTAATTAATTGGTTTAAGGCCTAAGGGCTTTAAACCAATTAATATAAAGGAAAATTTGATTCGCAAAATTTGCATCAAATACCGGTTCGAATAAAAAAGAGGCTGTTTCAATATTTGAGACAGCCTCTTTTTTTGGCGCAATGATTTGCTTCAAACAGAAATGAAAATTTACCTAATCAAATGCGTATAAATTTGCAAAAGCATGGGGTAAATTTTGGTTCAAACAGAAATGAAAATTTACCTAATCAGATGCGTATAAATTTGCAAAAGCATGGGGTAAATTTTGGTTCAATCAGATGCGTATAAATTTGCAAAAGCATGGGGTAAATTTTGGTTCAAACAGATGCGTATAAATTTGCAAAAGCATGGGGTAAATTTTTGCAAAAGGGAAACGCCAAATTTATTACTCTATTTTCTCATGTTTGGTTCTGTTGAAAATCCAAAAAATAATAGGGAAAACCAAGAGGGTTAAAATAGTGGCAGTTACCAGTCCGCCAATGATTACAACGGCTAAGGGCTTTTGACTTTCTGAACCAATTCCAGAACTGATAGCGGCAGGAAGCAGTCCTATAGAGGCCATAAGTGCGGTCATAACCACTGGTCGGGTTCTCACTTTAACACCTTCCATAATGGCGAGGGCCAAGTCCATATTTTTCTTGATATTGTTGTGAAATTCGGTAATTAGAATCACGCCATTTTGAATACAAATACCAAATAAGGCAATGAATCCCACGCCGCCCGAAATCCCAAAATTAATGCCAGTTAGGTGCAAGGCCAAGATGCCGCCAATGATGGCAAATGGCACGTTTGTTAAAACAATAAGAGAATCTTTGATGTTACCAAATAGGATGAATAGCAAAACAAAAATGCCTACAAGGCTTATGGGAACCATATCTGCGAGCGTTCCTATTGCCCTTACCTGATTTTCAAATTCGCCTGTCCAACCAATATTGTAGCCTATGGGCAACTTTATATTACTCTCTACATTTTTTTGCGCTTCGGCAATGGTACTGCCCAAATCTCTATCGCGCACCGAGAATTTCACACCTATAAATCGTTTGGTATTGTCTCTATAAATAAATGCTGGACCAGTGATGGTTTTAATAGAGGCGATTTCTTTGAGGGGAATTTTAACACCTGTAATGGTGGGAACTTTTAGGTTCGACATGTCAATTTCATCTTTCCTATATTGCTTTTGGTAACGAATGCGCACGTCGAATTTTCTTTCGCCCTCATATTTCTGTGTGGCGGTTTTTCCTCCGAAGGCCATTTCTAAAACCGCTTGTGCATCGGAAAGTTGCACGCCGTATGCGGCCATTTTTTCCCTATCTAATACCACACTAATTTCGGGCTGACCAACATTCCTTAAAATACCAACATCCTTTATGCCATCAACGTGTTCAATTTGTTTCAATACATCGTTGGCAATTTTATCCAATTCATCAAGATCATCGCCATAAATTTTTACTGCATTGGAAGCATTGATTCCGGCCACACTTTCGGCCACATTATCTATAATGGGTTGCGAATAATTATACCCAATTCCTTGGTATTTACTTAGGCTATCATCCATTTCTCGCACCAAATCGTCCATAGAAATCTTGCGGTTCCAATCGTCTTTACTTTTAAGATTCACCTGCATTTGAACATAGTAAAAACCGCTTGGATCAGTGCCATCATTGCTTCTACCTACCTGAGACAACACCCCGTTTACCTCTGGAAATTGTTGCAATTCCTTTCTAAGCATGGCTGTTTTCTCTACGGTTTCTGTGAGCGCCTGACTCATGGGAAATTTGGCCTCCACCCAAAGGGCGCCTTCATTTAATTGAGGCAAAAACTCTGTTCCTAAAAACTTTGCCGAGAAAAAAGTTAGGATGATTAATACCAATGAAAATACGAGCGTTTTAACCTTATGTTTAAAGGTCAATGCGAATCCTTTTGCTACAATCCTATTCCAAAAATTCACAAAAGGATTGTGCTTTTCGCGCACGTTCATATTGAGGAAAATATGGCATAAAACTGGCACTAATGTTAAGGTAAAAATCAACGCACCTAACAAGGCAAAACCCAAGGTAAAAGCTAGCGGCGAAAACATTTTACCCTCAACTTTTTGAAACGCAAAAATTGGAAGCAAGGCGGTTATAATGATTAATTTTGAAAAGAAAATTGCCTTACCCAGTTCTGTTCCTGTTTTCTTAATAACACTGCCAATGGCCAGTTTGTTATAAGCTAGCATACCTCGCTTATTGGCAAGGTGGTCTAGGGTCACAAAGACCCCTTCCACCATCACCACCGCCCCATCTATAATAATACCAAAATCTACCGCACCCAACGACAATAAATTGGCGCTCATGCCCATTAACTTTAAGCACAAAAACGCAAACAAAAGCGACAAAGGAATAATAATTGAAACGGTAACAGTGGTGCGCCAATCGGCCATAAAAAGAAACACAATAACAGTGACAAAAAGAATGCCCTCAAGCATGTTATGCATCACTGTAGTGGTGGTAAAATTCATAAGGTTATCGCGGTCGTAAAAGGTTTCCATTTTTACATCGCTTGGCAGAATTCGGTTGTTGAGTTCGGCAATTTTTTCCTTTATTCTACCCAGTACTTCTTTGGGATTTTCACCCTTTCTCATCACCACAATTCCCTCTACCACATCGTCGTTATCATTTAAGCCAACTTGCCCAACTCTTGGCATCGAAGCTTCTTCTACATCGGCTAAGTTTTTCACCAAAATTGGGTTTCCACCGGCCTCCTTCACAATGATGTTTTCTATATCTGCAATTGAACCCAAAAGTCCCACACCACGCACCACATAAGCCTGTTTGTTTTTCTCTATCACATCGCCGCCAACATTTAAATTGCTTTTGTTAACAGCTTCAAAAACCTCCAAAGGCGTTACATCATATTTAGCTAATCGAACCGGATCCACACTTACTTCGTACGTCTTTTCTTGTCCGCCAAAAGCCACCAAATCGGCTACCCCTGGCACAGAGCGCAACTGCCTATCTATGGTCCAATTTTGAATGGTTAGCAAGTCGCGCGAATCTCTACTTGTACTTTTTAGCACATAGCGAAAAACCTCACCCGTTGGACCATAAGGAGGCTGCACATCGGGTGTAACATCCTCTGGCAAGGATACATTACGCAACAAATTATTGACTTGCTGCCTTGCAAAAAAGTCCTCCACACCATCCTCAAAAATTATTTTGATTACAGAAAGTCCGAACATCGTAATGCTGCGGACGCTGGTTTTTTTCTGAACCGAGTTCATAGAAATTTCTATGGGCGTTGTAACAAATCGTTCAATTTCCTCGGCACTCCTGCCATTCCATTCGGTTACAATAATTATTTGAGTATTGGTAACATCTGGAAAGGCTTCAATGGGCATATTCTTAAAAGCCACAATACCAGAGATCACCAAAACGCCTACCCAAAAGAAAGTAAAGGGCTTATTCTTTATAGAAAATGCGATGATGTTTTTGATTAGTTTATTCACCTTTTAGTTGAATTGAGAATGAAGGATTGAGAATGGAAAATGGAGGATTGAGAATGGAGAATGGAGAATTGAAAATGGAGTGATTATTTCACTTTTGAGGTTTTAATAATACTGATTAAAAGTTTAATTATTTCTTCGGTATCGTTTTGAACCGATTGAAACATTTCATCATTTAAATATTGAGTTTCTTTGAGCAATAAAATCCAATATTCGGTTTCATTTGCTTCTTTTAAAGCAATGGATAATTTATGAATAAAATCGGCTTTGCTTTCTGCATGTTCAGACGCCCTAACCATAGCACCAATAGCCGTTCCAGAGCGAAGCAACTGTTTGCTTAACACAAATTCCTTCTTCGTTTCCACGATGTGTTCATACAGATTTACAATTTTAATCGCAAAGTCAAAACTTTTGTTTTTTATAATATTTTCTCTCATAATTTTATATTCACTTAACCATCAATATAATTCTTAATTATCAATTAAACTTTAGTCATTCAACGCATCATAAACCAAAAGCTGATTGCTGGTTAACACCCGCTCTCCAGCGCTGATTCCAGCAGATATGTAAGTGATTTCACCAACTTTTCTAAAAACCTCTACTTGTCGGGTTTCAATATTATTTCTGTCCTTGAAGATCATTACATAGTTTTTACTTTTATCGAAAATGATGGCAGCCGAAGGAATGGCAGGCAATTCTTTATTTTCTATATAAGATAATTTAATGGTGGCACGCATATCGGGCTTAAGCATAAAGTTTTCATTTTGTAATTTAACCCTCGCCTTCATGGCCTTGGTTTCAGGATCAATGATGTTGTAAATCTTATCAACCTTTCCAATAAAAACTTTATCGGGATAACTCAAAGTGGTGATTTCAGCATCAATACCAAGCTTCACCTGAGCAATATCACTTTCATTGATATTGGCAATTGCCCACACATCATCAATTTGCGCAATATCAAAAATATTATCACTCTTATCGCTTCTTAAAAGCATGCCTTCATTGATACTTTTTTGAATAACAAAACCACTTAAAGGCGACCGAACTTCATAAATGGCACCGGCTTTAATATTATAAATTTTAAAGGTTTCTTGTATTCGATTCAATTGCGATTGCGCCTTTTCCAATTCCCCTTTAGCCTCAATTACCTCTCGCTCTGTTACCAATTTGCCTTCAAATAATTCCTTGGCAACCTTCAATCTATTGGTGGCAATTATTAAATCATTATTAGCATCATCCAACTCCTTATCAAAGCCTGCAACCTCTGTACTTTTAATGGTAGCCAATAACTGCCCCTTTTGCACATAATCGCCCAGCTCTACATAAACCCTTGCCACATTGCCACCAACCACAGGAAAAACCTCAATCATCTTGTTGTTATCGGCCGTTATTTTTCCGTAAAAATTCAATTGATTTTTCACCCGTTCTATTTTGGCTGCTTCTGTTTTACTGGTAGCGAGCATTTTATCGCTCATCACAAAAGTTTCCTTCTCCTCACCCTTCTTTTCTTGCGGCACGCAGGATACCAGCAAAAGCAAAAAAGCACTTACCATTATTTTTCCAAATGTCTCTTTCATTCTCATTGTATTAAAATACTTTTTCGTTGGTTAAATAGTTCAAGTTTTCGCCATTAATAATGACCTGCTTTTTAATCTCATTCAAAAACAAAATGCTCTGGTTATAGCTCTCCATAAAATCTGTAAACTCAATCATGGTAATATTCCTCTTTTGAAAATTTTGAAGAATACCTCGATACACCTTTTCAAAATTCTGAAAGATTGAAACACTCTGCTGATACTGATTTTGCTGGTAAATAAACGTATTATAAGCAGTAGATACTTTCGAATTTATCTCCAACACTTTTTGCTCCTTTAACATTTTTGTCTGACCCAATTGCGCCGCGGCCATTTTAATATTTCCCCTATTTGTGTTCCACAATGGCAATGGAATTCCAAAAGTTAAATTCACTTGATTATTAAAAGCGCCACCACGTTGATCGTAATTTGCACCCACGGTTATATCAGGTGTAGCAAGCGATTTCTGCCATTTCAACATCAAATCATTGCTCTCCATAATCTTAAGTGCAGTTAAATATTCGGGATTTTTTTGCAGGGCCTTCTTCTGCAACTGTTCCTCTACTTGTAAAATTGGTTTCAGGTATTTCTGATTTAAAGAATCTTCGCTTACAAGAGCATTAATATTTTCGGAAGTATTGGTCAATATTTTAAGATTCTCCTGTTGCACAAAAATATCTTTTTGTATATCTAGCAGCTCATTCTTAAAAAACAACGAAAGCGATTGAAGTCGCACCACATCTTTTAAAGGCACATTTCCTTTTTCGGCCTGAACCGAATACGTGTTAATTAAAGAATCTAAATTGGCAAGCTGCGACTTAAGGCTATTTGCTTTTTTTTGATTAAAATAAACTTGGTAAAAACTTTGCTGAAGCTCAAACCTCAGGTTGCGCAGCAACTGTTCAAATTGCAACTCCGATATACCAACATTCGATTTAGCAAAATCGACCTCCTTGCGTTTCTTACCGCCCAAATAAATTAATTGCTGAATGGCCAAAGTTTTTTGTCCATAAGAACCCACATCAAACATTTTATTCGCAGGTGGATTTAATAGATTTAATTCGCTCGAAACATAAGGCCTGTCCCAAATTTTGGCCTGAATAACAGCCGCCTTACTTGCATCCACGTTGTATTGTTGGGCAAGCAGAGAAAGGTTGCTTTTTTGAAACAAATTTTCACATTGTTCCAAGCTTAAAGCTGTTTGAGAAAAATTTGGTTCAGCCCAAAAGGCGCATATTAACAACAACAAATACCTCATTTACTTTAGACCTTAACATTAATTATAGGCCAAAATTGAGCAAGTAGTCTTTAAATCACCTTAAGAAACGCCTTAAAAATACCTTAAAGCTTTAATTGGATCAAAACTGAATGGTAAAAACATTCATGTTATTGCTAGTTTGATAACTTACTTTAATTCCATAAACAGTTAAAATCCTTTGCACTATTTTTAGACCAAGTCCCAAACCGTTTTTATGCTTGGCATTGTTGCCCCGCATAAATGGCATAAATAAATTTAATTGTTCCTTATCGGTTAGAGTCTCTCCCGAATTGCTAAATTGAACTGCAATTCGCTTATTCACCTCTATTAAATGAACGCTTACTGCTTTATTATCTGAGTACAAATAGGCATTCTTTAACAAGTTAGTGAATACAATTTCGAGCAAATTTTGGTTGCAATCTATCTCTAATAAATCTTCCAAATTTTCAATTATGTCGATGTTAAAGTTAACTTTAAAGTTGGCATAATCTGTCGATATTTTTTCTATGCTGTTATACAAGACCTCGTCTATTCTAATTTTTTCGACAAAGGATTTATTCCCGTTATCCAATTTCGACAAAATCAACAAAGAATTCACCAATTCATTTAACTGACTAAAGTTTCGGGGTTGGTAAATATTTGACAATCAACACATTATGTTGATAAGTAAAGTAGCAAAGTTGCATATAAGTTCCTATGTTTGTGTTAGT
>JAWXAZ010000067.1:0-6819 GCA_034439755.1 bacterium | reverse complement strand
TTAATTGGTAGCCAAATTGCCAAAGATAGCATAACTTTCAATTCAAAAGTATATAGAAGCTTGGCTGTTTTTGGAATAGAAAATTGGAACAAAAATGCTCCACTAAACAATAGATGTTATATAAATAAAACAGATGGTATTGTAAGGATTGTAATGCCTAATGGAATAACTTTAACTTTAATTGAAAAAAAATAATATGAAACCAAAAAATCTACTGTTACAATTTACTTTGTTTATACTTATTTCAATTAGCATTCAGAATAACTCTCACCAGCCCCCTAAATGATTGGACTACAGTTAAAGTTTGAAAAAACTCTAATTTAGAACCAATGAAGAACAAGAAAAGAAAAAGCACACAAGAGAAAATTGACATCATTACACAGTGTAGGGAGCTTGGTTGGGTAGAGACAGCTCGAAAGCATGACATCTCTTATCCAACACTTCAAAATTGGCGTAACCTGTTTGCCTCAGGTGGAGAACCTGCCCTTTCCGGGAGGTTGAACATGAGCAACAGCGAAATAAAAAAGCTGTTACATGAAAATCAAAAGTTGAAAGAATTGGTAGCGGAGAAGGAACTCGAGATCAGGATCAAGAACGAGTTCCTAAAAAAAAAGTAGTCCCACAGGAAGAAAGGAGAATGATGGCCCGAAAGTATATAGGCGAAGGCTTCTGCATAACATTGGTACTCGGTATATGCGGGGTGCCGAAAAGCACCTGGTTTAGCAAGCCCGAACCACAGGGTGAGCATAAGCGCAATGGTATCGTCAAAAGCTGCCATACGCTCAGGTACAACAGTGAAATGGTGGAGAACGATGTGGTGGTAGCTGATATAAAAGCTCTCCTTGCTCTGGAATTTGTAGACTACGGTTATTTGAAGGTCACATGCTATTTGTGCGATGAATAAGGGTATAGGATCAACCACAAAAAAGTGTACCGCCTGATGAAGCAAGCACTGCTTCTGAACGTCTCAAGGCCCAAACCAAAGAACAAAAAAACGTGGGTGCAGGAACTGGTGCCAAAGCCTTCCCGCGCCTTCACCTATTGGGAGTTCGACATAAAGTTCATATACATACACCACTTGGGCAGGTATGCGCCAATGCTGAGCGTTGTGGACGTATACAGCCGGTATCTCATTGGGTGGATGATGCAGTGGAGCATAAAAAAGGAGGACGTGGTTGGCTTTTTTGATGCCCTGTTGGAAGATTATACAATGCCGCGGAAAATCTACGTGCGCTGCGACAACGGTTCTGAGTTTGAAAGCGATATGGTAAGAGCGTATTTTCAATCCAAAGGAATTACCCAGGAATTTACAAAGCCTGCCACACCGGAGCAAAATACGCACATAGAGTCTTACCACAGTGTGATTGCCAATGCCGTCTGCAGGAGGTTCGAATTTGCCTCGCTGGACAACGCACTGGATGACTTCAGCAGGTGGGAAGTTTTTTACAACAAGGAAAGGATCCACCCGGGCATCGGCTTTAACAGTCCCGAAAAACACCTTGCCAAGCAGAATATTTAGATAACCAATAAGTTAAATGAAAAAAAAGACGAGAAAGTCCCTTAAATTTGACACATCGGATCAAACGGAAGCAAGCTCTGCTGAGGAGCAACTTGCCAGGGATAATCTGGTCAAGGAAAGTAAAACGGGTAAAGAAATTCAGGTAGGATTACTTGACTTGCCCATGCTTAGAAAAAACCTAAAAAACAATTATTCTCCAAATCTCAAACTTTAACTATAGTCCAATTTATAGGGGGTTGGGACAACCTGAAAATTGCGATAGACTTTGGGACACTTGCACAAGTAGGCAAGCGGAGAAGACTCAAAGTTGGCAGACAATATACTTTTTGACGGTTAAAAAGGATCATTCAACCGACCTTGAAAAGGCAAGGCGTTTATTCCTAAGTAACTAGTCGAATTTGTTTTTGGTTCGGCCCAAGACCTTTTTGCCCTGCTTTAAATCATAGGCAAGTTTGACTAATATCATGTTTTTAAGCATCATTAGCGAATATCTTTGATTTTGGGTTGCTCGCACAAGTTGCCCTTTAAATTGTAAATATTACTCCCATGGAAGTTAAAAATAAAAAGGACGGTTTAAACTCAATAAGCATTATGGATGGCAATGAGGCCGCGGCTTATATTTCGTATAAAACAAGTGAGGTATGTGCCATTTACCCAATAACACCAAGCTCTACCATGGGCGAGTGGGTAGATGAGTGGAGTGCAAAGGGTTGGAAAAATATTTTTGGGCAGGTGCCACGTGTCATGGAAATGCAAAGTGAAGCGGGCGCTGCTGGTGCCATTCATGGTGCCATTCAAGGTGGTGCAATTGCTTCTACTTTTACTGCTTCGCAGGGATTGTTGCTTATGATTCCGAACATGTATAAAATTGCAGGCGAATTAACGCCAGCGGTATTTCATGTGGCGGCAAGAACATTGGCAACGCATGCGCTTTCTATCTTTGGCGATCACTCTGATGTGATGGCCGTGAGGGCTACAGGTTTTAGTATGTTATTTGGCAACAATGCGCAAGAGGTGATGGACATGGCACTTGTTTGTCAGTCTGCTACTTTAGATTCAAAAATTCCATTTTTAAACATATTTGATGGTTTTAGAACCTCGCACGAATTGCGTGAGGTGAATGTGATATCCGATGACGTAATTAAGGCCATGATTAGCGAAACGGCCATTGACGCGCACCGCGATAGGGCTTTAACGCCAGAGCATCCTGTGATTAAAGGAACTGCTCAAAATCCGGATGTATATTTCCAAAATAGGGAAGCTGCAAATTCGTATTATCAAGCTGTGCCGGGCATTGTTCAAAGTAAGTTAGATCAGTTGGCTTTGCTTACCGGTAGAAAGTATAAGTTATTTGAATATTATGGCAGCCCCGAGGCCGATCGCATCATCATTATCATGGGTTCGGCTGTTGGCACGGTAGAAGAAACGGTAGATTATTTAAATGCACAAGGAGAAAAAGTGGGTGTATTAACTGTGCGATTGTTTAGGCCTTTTGCCATTGATGCTTTTATTAAGGAGATACCGGGAACGGTAAAACAGGTTGCGGTTTTAGACCGTTGCAAAGAGCCTAATAGCATGGGCGAACCTTTGTATATGGATGTAGTAAATGCGTTTAATGAATGCATGGAAGGCAAGCATCCACATATTATTGGTGGTCGCTATGGCTTATCTAGCAAGGAGTTTACACCGGCCATGGCAATTTCTGTTTACGAAGAATTGAAAAAGGATCATCCTAAGAACCATTTTACGGTGGGTATAGAAGATGATGTTACGCACCTGAGTTTGAGTTATAACCATGCGTTTAACTTGGATGCGCAGCATGCGTTTCGCGGATTGTTTTTTGGATTGGGTGCAGATGGTACAGTGTCGGCCAACAAGAATTCCATTAAGATAATTGGAGAGAAAACAGACAACCATGTGCAAGGATATTTTGTGTACGATTCTAAGAAGTCGGGTTCGCTTACCTCATCGCATTTGCGTTTTGGCAAAAAGCCTATTAGGGGTTCTTATTTGGTGGCTTCGGCCAGCTTTGTGGCTTGTCACCATTTTAACTATTTGTTTAAGTTCGATATTTTAAAGGATGCTGCCGAGGGTGCGGTATTTTTGTTAAATGCGCCTTACGAGAAGGAGGATGTTTGGGGCAGGTTGCCAGCAAAAATTCAGGAAGAAATTAAGCACAAGAAGTTGCGTTTCTTTGCCATTAATGCTTACACTGTTGCCAAACAAACGGGCATGGGAAACCGCATTAACACCATTTTGCAAACGTGTTTCTTTGCCATCTCTAATATCTTGCCAAGAGAAGAGGCCATTGCAAAAATTAAGGAGTCTATCTACGAAACCTATTGGAAAAAAGGGGAGGCCATTGTAAACAAAAACTACGAGGCGGTTGACCAAACTTTAGAGAATCTTTATGAGATCGATTATAGTCAGGAGGCAGTTGGGTCGCGACAGTTGGATCAGACCGTACCAGATGCTGCGCCTGCTTTTGTGAGAGATGTTTTAGGTAAAATAATTGCTGGTGAAGGCGATGAATTGCCAGTGAGTGCTTTTCCTGTAGATGGTACTTTTCCGTCTGGAACAACGCAGTATGAGAAGCGAAATATTGCAGATGCGGTGCCTGTTTGGGATGCCGATTTGTGCACGCAATGTGGCAAGTGTTTCTTTATTTGTCCGCATGCCGCCATAAGGCCAAAGGTTTATGCCAAGGAGCAATTGGAGGGTGCGCCAGATGGTTTTAAGCATGTTGATCCTATTGGTAAGGAGTTTGATAAAGCCACGGAGGCCTATACTTTGCAGGTGTCTACTGAAGATTGTACTGGCTGTACTTTATGTGTAGAATTTTGTCCGATAGAGAGTAAAACGCAACCAGGCCATAAGGCCATAAACATGGTTGATAAAACGGATTTGCAGGAGAAGGAAATTAAAAATTGGGAGTATTTTTTGCAATTGCCAGAGTTGGATAGAAGCAGGGTAAATAGGAATACGGTGAAAGGCTCGCAGTTTTTTCAACCCTTGTTTGAGTTCTCTGGAGCTTGCGCTGGTTGTGGCGAAACGCCTTATATTAAATTGTTAACGCAGTTGTTTGGAGAGCGCATGATTGTGGCCAATGCAACGGGTTGTTCGAGTATTTTTGGTGGTAATTTGCCAACCACACCTTGGTCGCAAACTATTGATGGCAGAGGTCCGGCTTGGGCTAATTCTTTGTTTGAAGACAATGCCGAGTTTGGTTTGGGTATAAAAATGGCGAACGACCACAAGCGATTGCGTGCCGAATTTTTGTTGAATGAGTTGCGATATGAGATAGGCGATGAGTTGGTAATGGCTATTCAAAGTGCGCCAGAAAAATCAGAGTTGGAGATTCACCACAAGCATGATTTGTTAAAAGTGCTTAAAGAAAAACTGAAGCATACGCATACGGTTCAGGCCCAAAACTTATATCACCTAGCCGATTTCTTGGCCGATAAATCTGTTTGGATTATTGGAGGAGATGGATGGGCTTACGACATTGGTTTTGGTGGCTTAGATCACATTTTATCTACAGGCGAGAACGTGAATATTTTGGTATTGGATACCGAGGTTTATTCTAATACGGGGGGACAAAAATCTAAATCGTCGCCCATCGGTGCGAGTGCTAAATTTGCGGTGAATGGCAAGACAACTGGCAAGAAAGATTTGGCCATGCAAGCCATAGCCCATGGTACAGCTTATGTGGCACAAATTGCCATGGGAGGCAACGACGTGCATACCTTGCGCACTATTTTGGAGGCAGAGGCCTATCCTGGTCCGTCATTGATATTGGCTTATAGCCATTGTATAGCGCATGGCATAGACATGGCACATGGAGCCGAAGAGCAAGATTTTGCCGTTAAATCTGGGTATTGGCCATTGTTTCATTATAATCCTTTGAAGTCAAGAGGCGAGCGCATGGTTATAGATTCTAAGGAAGCCACGGTGCCATTAAGTGAGTTTATGTACCATGAGAACAGGTTTAAAATTATTAAGGCCAAAGACCCAGAATTGGCCGAACGATTTTTGCACCAAGCCGAAGAGGCCCGTGTTGCTAAGTGGGATAGGTTGCAAACTTTGAAAGGATTGTAAGATTTATTTTAAGAAGAAGAGGCTGGTTTATGATATAAGCCAGCTTTTTTTCGGTTTGAACCAAAACCCACAAGCGCAATTAAAATGATACTGATTAAACAATAATAGATAGTTCAATTTCGACACATATCTCATTGTACTATTATTTTGTTATATTGGCATTTGCCGTTATAAAATTATATAATAGCTTTGGGTAATTTAATAATTACAATTTGTATTATACCGATACGCAACATGTAATAGTCCAAAAATATTTGGACTTCACAATTTCACTTTCGGCCTTTATCATACTAAAATCAAATTGTCCTTTGCCCAAATTTAATTTAAGTAATGGTATTACTTAAAAAGTTAAGACCTTATATTGTAAAAAAAACATTACGGAATACTTTAAAAACGTTACGGAATATTTTAGAAAACGTTACGGAATACTTTAAAAAACGTTACGGAATACTTTAAAAAACATTATAGAATATTTTAAAAAACATTATGGAATATTTTAGAAAACATTATAGAATACTTTAAAAAACGTTACGGAATACTTTAAAAAACATTATAGAATATTTTAAAAATCATTATGTAATACTTTAAAAAACATTATAGAATATTTTAGAAAACGTTACGGAATACTTTAAAAAACATTATAGAATATTTTAGAAATCATTATGGAATACTTTAGAAAACCTTATAGAAAATTTTAAAAACATTATGGAATACTTTAGAACTATTAACATAAAAACGACCGAAGATTACATCCAGAAATCATTGGTGCTAGAAAATCTTGGCGAAATGAGTACAGAGATTTTCAATCTAGGTAAACCAGGCGATGCTACATCCAATATAGGCGGTATTTGGGGCGAATTTACTTTGTGTCTTAATAAGATTAGGGGAGGGGTTCGATTTGCGCTTATAGAGTGTCCTAACGCCCTCTGCTGGACAATTACAACAGGGTTGCAGCCCGAGCCAGAAAAAATAGTGCTACATTTAACGATAAATCGACAGCAAATAAGCGCACAATTCATCGAAGAGATTGAAGAATTTATAGATGACCACAGCACTTGCTTAGAGACATTTTTAACGAAAGAAAACCCCCAATAATTTTCAGAATTCTGTTTGAACCAATGCAAAGTTAAGAAAAGCAAAAACCCAGTTAAAATTCGCATCAGAAATCTATAGCATTGAATATTGAAGAAGTAGGATTCTGT
>JAWXAZ010000066.1:0-5188 GCA_034439755.1 bacterium | reverse complement strand
GAGCTAATGATGCTGTTATTAAATTATGCCAATTATTAAACGAAACCGAAACAATATATCCTTATAGCGACCTACGATTAATTTACCAAACCGTGGCAGACTAATTTACGATACGCTTGGTTGTCTGAATATAGTTTTTAAGCGCTAGGTAGGCTTCATTTAGCTTTTAAGCAACATATATCTTAAATTTTTTTAATTGGTTTACGGCTCGTTTTATGCGGCTGAATAGTTTTATGGCCTTATGGTCGATTTTTTTTTACTACTCAAACCAAAACCATTTTGTTGACGTCAACAAAATGGTTTGTGTCTGGTTTATTTCATGTTTTTTATTGGCAAAAGGCTTGTGGTGAGTTGCTATCCATTTCGGATTGAATGTGGCCTCTTTTAGGTGATATTGGGATGAGTTTACTTGTTCTTTTTCCCGGGCAAAACTTTGCTTCGCTCGTTTTGCTTTTTTTTTGTGCTGTGGTGCTTGGGGATTACTGCTTTCCCGGGCAAAACTTTGCTTCGCACGTTTTGCTTTTTTTTTGTGCTGTGGTTGTTGGGGATTACTGCTTTCCCGTGCAAAACTTTGCTTCGCTCGTTTTGCTTTTTTTTGTGCTGTGGTGCTTGGGGATTACTGCTTTCCCGTGCAAAACTTTGCTTCGCACGTTTTGCTTTTTTTTTGTGTTGTGGTTGTTGGGGATTACTGCGTGATCCTTTTTGGGGGAGGCTTCAAAACAAGATAAGCCTGCTGCTTTCCGCTCCGCTCCAAGCAGCGGGCTTTTTTGTGCCTGCGCTTGCTCAATTCTGCGCTTCGCTTGCTTTGGCGCGCGCTTGCACAAAAAAGCCCAATTTTGCTTTGCAAAATTAGGCTTTTCTTGTTTTGGCGGAGAGTGAGGGATTCGAACCCCCGGACCTGTAACAGTCAACAGTTTTCAAGACTGCCGCATTCGACCACTCTGCCAACTCTCCACTGCGAAAATAAGATTCTGCGCCGTTTCTACAAAATATAAAAATAAAAAATCCCCGCAAACCAGAGTTTACGGGGATTTTATGTTGAGAATCAGCTTACTTATTCTACAATTATTTTATGCGTTAGGCCAGAATTACCCACTTTCATATTCACCAAGTAAATTCCAGAACCTAAATTGAATTGATTTTTCTCAATCTCTACACGTTTTGCTCCCGCAGTTTGCATGCCAGAGAATACCAATCCCAAATCTCTACCAGTAATATCCATTAAACGAATCTCTACATTTTCGCTATTAGCCAAATTATAACTTAACTCAGTACTTACATTAAACGGATTAGGTTGCGCCTTCAATTGAATTAAATCAGCTAAATCAGATTGGTTCAAACCGGTGCTTAAACCAACTTGCACATTATCCAAATAGAAGTTATTACCACCTTGATACTTAAACTCAATCTTAAACCTCAAATTGTTGCTTGCAGGAATCTTAGTACCTGTTAAGGTTACTGTCTTCCACTTACTTTGATCGGACGGAATAAAATCAGTAGTAGGAGGTAATACAGCCGAAGCTCCTGTTCCAATAGTAGAAATTCCATTTGCATCGGTTATCGTTTCACGTACAATCCATGTTTTACCGCAATCAACCGAAGTATATACCTTCAATTCATCCTTGGTATTTCCACCTCCAACATTAGCCGACAAGGTTCCTTGTGCAAAGGCATAATTAAACCTAAAATAGCCTGTTGATATGGTAGAGAAATCAAACGAAGGCGAAATCAATGAACTCAAACTGCCAATCGAAGTATAGAAATTAAAGGGATCCATGTTGTAACGCATAGAAAAATTTTGATTATATGAAATGCCAAAACGATTGAACTTATTAAACTCATTCTCATAAGTAAATACCCATCCTTTTTCAACATAATTATTTTGATACCACCAGTCTGCCGTATAATATCCAGCAGGCAAATTACTGCTACTTGACAATACCGTAACATATTTTGTTAACACTGATGTAGTGCTTCCATTTGCATTGGTGGCCTTTAAAGTAACATCATAGTTTCCTGCTACGTCGTACTGAATTTGTGGAGGCGTTTTGCCTGTAAAAGTAGCTGGTGTTCCTCCTTCAAATGTCCACTCCCAATTAGTAATAGTACCTGTATAAGAGAAATCTAAAAACTGAACCTTGCTGCCTGCACAAACAGTTCTTGCTTGTGAGTTAAACGCCGCAATTGGCGAACATGTAGTAGCGCCTGTTTCTAATACACCCGTTCTTTCTAAATTAGCTGGCTGCCATAGCGGAACCCTAATTTCATCCAAAACCTTATGCATCCTAGCTTTTTGCTCTAAAGTAAACATGTTACTAGAACAGTTTCCAGTAAAATAATCCATATAAGCTTCTTGCAAATCTGGCAAATCTGGCTTATCTGTAGAGCAAGTATTGTAGCTTTTATTGTTACACTTATTACGCAATGGCTCTGCAGAAGTTGGATTAAAATAAGTAGGAGGGGTATCCAGCACACCATCCCCATCTAAACCACAACTGTCAGAACTAATTTGGAATGGGTGATATAAACCCAACCAATGTCCTACTTCGTGTGTTACTGTTGCATCATTGGTGCCAAAATATGACGCCATAACCATGATACCATCTGTTGAGGCACCGCCACCAAATCCAAAAGGAAACTGCGCATAACCAGCAATACCAATGGTATTACCTTTGTTAATTTGCTTTACAACCCACATGTTAAAATACCGCTTGCTATCCCAAACGCTGGTTTTCTTTAATTCATCATTTCCTTTGTTGGTTAAAGGCGTGTAAAGGCGCACAATACCATTGGTACAATTGCCATTTGGGTCTTTTCTAGCCAACTTAAATTCAATCTCAGCATCGGCAGCTAAATTTTTGTAATCATAATAATTGGTATCACCTTTAGAGGTAATAAACATACCACTTCTCCTAAATGTACTATCCGCATTTAAGTTTCTAAAACTCTTGTTTAAATAGTTAATTTCGGCATTAATTTGTGCCTCACTAATGTTCTCGCTGCCATTCGAATGAAAAACATGCACCACCACCGGAATAATATACTTAGGTGCTGATGCTTTCTTTAAACCCGATGTAGTTCTGTAATCTGCTGGATTATAATTGGCCATTGCCTTACGCATATTGGCTTCAAAACGATCTTTGGCAATCTTCACTTCTGGATTAGTAGACATCTGTGTTTGCAAATGTTCATCGGTACCACAAGAATGATTTTTTTCTTGAGCAAATCCACTCATTCCGGCAAGTAAAAAAGCGCCAGCTAGTATTAATTTTTTCATATATCTATTCTGTTTATTTTCTTTTTTTTTCGGTTCGAACCAAACGCGTTTTCTTAAATACCCCACGCACTAGTCCTCCTTTTGGTGAGCAAAATAATAATTTATTTAAATAAGTCAATCCAATATTTAGTAAGGTTGCGTGTATTTATTCCCTTTTTTGTTCCCACACCTCCATTTCAAGCAACTTTTTTCCATCCACTTTGAGGCGAATGGCCGTGTTAACTTTTTGAAAACCATGGTTTCCACACGCTCCCGGATTAATATGCATCCAATTGTTCTTCAAATCCTTCATCACCCTTAAAATGTGGGAATGTCCGCAAATCATCAGGTCAATTTTCTGCTTATTCATCCATTTTTTAAAATTTGGCGAATAATGATCGGGGTATCCGCCAATATGTATCATAAAAACCTTCAGCTCTTCTACCTCAAAATAATTGGTTTCAGGAAAAATTTGACGAATTTCTGATGAATCAATGTTTCCAAATACCCCACGCACAGGCTTAAATTTCTCTAATTGCGTTACCACCTCCATGTTTCCCCAGTCGCCAGCATGCCAAATTTCATCACAATCTTTAAAAAAATTGAGCAAGGCTGGCGGCAAAAAATTATGTGTATCACTTAAAATTCCAATTTGTTTCATCGCTAATTCTTCATTTTGTCGTTAATTTGAAGCATGAATTTCAATATCACACTCATCATCATTGTTATCACTGCAATTTTAAGCATTCAAGCTTTTAGCAATACACAATTGATGAACAAATTAATATTTAATCCTTACACCATCAAAAACCGCAAGCAATATCTCCGCTTCCTCAGCTCCGGATTTTTACATGCAGATTGGATGCACTTGCTCATTAATATGTTTGTGCTTTTTAGCTTTGGAAAAGTAGTGGAACATTATTACGCATATTTCTTTGGTTCAGCCTCAACTTTCATGTATGTATTGCTGTACCTAAGCAGCATCGTTGCCGCCAATGCCAGCACCTATTATCGCCAACAAAATAACCCAAGCTATAACGCCCTTGGCGCATCTGGCGCCGTTTCTGCCGTGGTATTTGCCTCCATCTTATTTCAACCCACAGCCAAAATTTACCTCTATGGCATCATTGGAATTCCAGGCTATATCGGCGGCATTTTATACCTCGTTTATTCGCAATACGCCTCGCAAAAAAACAACGACAACGTAAACCACGAAGCCCATCTTTATGGCGCAATCTACGGTATCCTTTTCACCCTAGTTTTTAAACCCGCAGTCTTTAAATTCTTCCTGAACCAATTTTAGGTACAGCACTTATGTTCTTAAACAATACAAGGTGCTAATTTTGGGATTGTAATACACTTATTAAAAGTAAAAACGGTTAGCGTTAACACCCAAGCCGATATTGCTTTTATACATTGTTTTAAGCAAGCCTATTACTACATAGCAACCATCAACAAGACAGTAAAACCATCGACCTTTAACACCTTGACCAGCCTTTTCAATCGACCTTAACTTGGCTGACAATTTCGCTTTATCTCGACATTGACCAGCAGACCAACTTGGCGATTCTTGAGCCAACCCAAGAAAAAATAAAACATCCAACCGCACAAAATAATTGAATTTCTGCCACCACTTCCCGATTGCTATCGGGACACACATTTGCCTTTGCTTGTCGACACACAATTACGCAAAGCGAATCACGAACACCTTTAAAAAGACATAACCAAAAGTGAGTAAACCCACCCAAAAGCAAAGTCAAAAGAGTGCAATTGCTAAAGCTTTTCTGTCTTCGTATCAAACCTATTTGCTATTTTGTAAAACTCGTACTTAAACCAAGTTGCAGCCGATTGTCATATTACAGTAAACATGTGATGCTTTTCGACCTAAAACAATAACAATACAGACTAATTTGACTTAGCCTCAAAATGCTT
>JAWXAZ010000065.1:0-4787 GCA_034439755.1 bacterium | reverse complement strand
GTATGATTATATTGACGAGCCAACTATTGCTGATGCTATTTTGGATAGAATTATCCCAAAAGCTCACCGTTTTGATTTAAAAGGTTCTTCACTTAGAAAAAGAAAATAATCCTATTATTGCAATGCGTTTTTTTATCTAAATACACTGGTACAGTTCATCCGAAATCACTGGTACAGTTCGTCCGAAATAATCAGTTAAATGAAGCTTTGTGCTTCGTATCAAGTTTTGTGGTGGCAATCATTTTCTAATCAAAAAAAGCAACCTGATTAACCACAAAAACCTATCCCCTCATAAGCTTAAGCACCAATTCAACATCCTCGGGGGTACCTATCCCCTCATAAGCTTAAGCACCTTTTCAACATCCTCGGGGGTGCCTATCCCCTCATAAGCTTAAGCACCTTTTCAACATCCTCTGGGGTGCCTATCCCCTCATAAGCTTAAGAACCTTTTCAACATCCTCTGGGGTGTCTATACAATGGCTATCGAATTTGGTCTGAACCAATTTAATTTTAAAACCATTTTGCAACCAACGCAATTGCTCTAAACTTTCAGCATTTTCTAAAGTAGAAGGCAGCAGTTGCGTAATTTCTTTTAAGATATCCTTGCGGTAAACATACATGCCCACATGCCTAAAATAAGGATAATGCTTGTGCCAATCTTGCTCCTCCACACCCTTTATAAACGGAATTACCATTCTACTAAAATAGAGCGCCTCATGGTCTTGGTTCATCACAATTTTCACTTCCCCCCTATCGAACAAAACTTGGTGACTATCTACAGGAATCATTTGAGTGGCCAACTGCGTATTTCCATCACATACACTGGCCAACTCATCAATTTGATTGGGATGAATAAAAGGTTCATCACCCTGAATATTTATTACATAATCGAACTCTTGGTTGATAAGCGAAAGTGCTTCATAACAACGATCTGTGCCACTTGGATGATCTGCTTTTGTGATAACCACATTGGCACCAAATCCCCTTACATGATTGGCAATACGCTCATCGTCTGTGGCCACAAAAACACTGCTTAAAGATTGCGATAATTGGGCTTGCTCATACACCCGTTGAATCATGCTTTTGCCTTCAATATCGATAAGCGGTTTGCCAGGAAAACGCGTGCTGGCGAATCGCGCAG
Source organism: bacterium (assembly GCA_034439755.1). Classification (GTDB taxonomy): domain Bacteria; phylum Bacteroidota; class Bacteroidia; order UKL13-3; family UKL13-3; genus B1. Next base: position 3,646 of record JAWXAZ010000065.1, on the reverse strand, counting down.
GAATGATGCCTATAATTTTCATGTATTTTTATTTGGTGGGCAAATATACAATAAACCCAAAATAGACTTTAAAATTTTAACCGACACATGGCTATGGCAACCATTCACAAAGTGGACTTTATATTCCCGCAATAAGGTGGAGAACTTAAAACATATCCTAAACCTCGACAGAATTATGGGATATCAAGCAAAAACTTGCAAACAACAAAACTTATTGGACAGTAGCATTAAAGCAAAAAGAAACTAATGCTAAAGATTGGGTGTTTAGCGAAAAGCGGATTATTTGGCTCAAATTTATCAACCACTACAAATCCAAATGCGTTGCATATAGTTTCATTTAAGGAATAATTCCGCTTGTTAACTAAACGCCTGTTAGCAGTGGTTTTCCTTCTTCAGTAGACTCTTAATTGTCAGAGTTTTATAGATAGTTCAAGATGTCCCCCGAGTCCAAGTTCAACTATTTTTTGAAGTGTGGAGATGCGAACTTCATTAATGTTGTTCTCAATCTTTAGAATGTAGCCTTTATTTGTCCCGCATTTTTCAGCAAGTACTTCTTGTGTCAGTCCTTTTTCAAGTCGAGCTTGTTGAATGAGAAAGCCAAGTTTAAATGCTTTATATCCTTTCTCAAACTTTTCACGTTTTGAAATTCCCTTTTCACCGTATTGCACTTCAACAAATTGGTCAAGTGTCTTTAAATTATTTTTCTTGCCAAATTCTTTTGTAATTTTTAGCACCTTTTCAATTTCAGATTTTGGTGTTTTCTGCGTTTTTTCTTAAAGCCGTTTGCTAAAACAACGAGTTTACCCTTGTCAAAAAAGCAGAAAAACCGAAATATGCCGTTGCCTTGCTGAACTCTGATTTCATAAAGTCCATCCGTTCCTTCCAAATGTTTTAAATAGTTGATCGGAATTTGTTTTTGAGTTTCGATAATTCTACAAGTCTATAAAATCTTGTCGTTAACTTTCTGGATTTGTTTTTTGCAGAAGGCCGAAAAGTAGCCTTTAAACAAGGATACGGTTTGTAGTTTTATTTCACTCATACTGTGCAAAGACAATGAAGGTTGTTAGAACGAGCAACTTTATTTTTGATTACGTTTTTGTATTTTACAGAATGTTTCATAAAGGTCGTCTTTTCAAAATCACAGCTAATAAACATGCAATCTAAATAGCTATGCTATAGACGCAACAAAGAACTGAAATCGTGAGCACGCAAAACATTGTTGGCAAGGATACAACTTACACGTTTGGGGCAAATTAATCGCTGTTGGCAATTAAGCAGCAAAAGCGTTTGGGTCAAATTAATCGTTTTTGGCATAGATACAGCTTATACTTTTGGGGCAAATTAATCGTTGTTGGCAATTAAGCAGCTAAAGCGTTTGGGTCAAATTAATCGTTTTTGGCAATTAAGCAGCAAAAGCGTTTGGGTCAAATTAATCGTTTTTGGCATAGATACAGCTTATACTTTTGGGTCAAATTAATCGTTGTTGGCAATTAAGCAGCAAAAGCGTTTGGGTCAAATTAATCGTTGTTGGCATAGATACAGCTTATGCGTTTAGGGCAAATTAATCGTTGTTGGCAGTAAAGCAGCTAAAGCGTTTGGGTCAAATTGAAGGCCTTTGGCTTACAAATTAGCTTAAATTGATTAAACTTGTATGATGAAGAATAACCTTGCATTTTTCTTTTTGTTGTTTCTATATATTGGTGCCAGAGGGCAGCAAATGGAAAATAGGATTTTTGATCCACGTGTTCAAACCATACAATTTAATAAAGCCGGAACGGATGACCGATACCCTATTATTTCGTTGAACAGTGCCGAGATTTTAAAATTGAGTTTCGATGTATTTGGAAATACCAGCGAGAATTTGCAGTACACATTTATTCATTGCGACGCCAATTGGATTCAGACTCGACTTAACCAGAACGAGTATATTTTTGGGATGACCTTTGACAACATTACAGATTTTAGCTTCTCAACCAATACCTATGTGAAGTATGTTCATTACAATATTTTTATTCCTAACGAGAATATGAAGCCTAGGATTGCGGGCAATTATTTGGTTAAAGTTTACAGGAATTTTGACGAGGAAGATGTGCTCTTTACACGCAGGATGATGATTTTAAATAACTCGGCACCCATTGAAGGAGTGGCCAGACCAGCATCCTTAGCCGAGTACCGATTTACCAAACAGGAAGTAACTTTTAGCGTAGGCATTAATCCAACTTTGGTAGTAAATCCGATGCAAGATATTAAGGTGGTAATTATGCAAAACAGCAGATGGGATAATGCCATAACGGGATTAAGTCCCCAGTTTATGTCGAACAACAAATTAGACTATTCCTATATAGACAAGACGCTATTTAACGGAGGCAATGAGTTTAGGTTTTTCGACATTAGGCAGTTGAGACAATTTTCTACCAATGTGCGCAGCAAGCGCATTGACACGGTGGTGCATGTGATTTTGAATTTGGAAGAAAGCAGAGGAGCCAATCAATACTTTAATTATTTAGATTATAACGGCAAACGAATTTTACAAAACAAAGAAGGAGTTAACTCAGATATTGATGGTGATTATGCCTATGTTAATTTTTATTTATCCTCAACAATGGGCGTGCCACCCGATGCCGAAGTTTATGTTTTTGGTGAGTTTACCGATTGGCGATTAATGCCAGAATACAAGATGTATTACAACAAATCGAGACAGCGATACGACCTAGAAGTACCACTAAAACAAGGTAGGTACGAGTATTGCTATGCCATAAAAAACGAGAAAGGCGTAGCAGACGAAACCAGCTTAGAAGGCAATCATTTTCAAACAGAAAACGAATACGTGATATTGGTTTACACCAAAAATCTACAATTCCATTACGACGAATTAATTGGTGTTAGAAAATTTTCTACCCAAACGCAATAGGGCAGAATTTGGCGGCATATTTATTTGCCAATGAAGATGGTTGGAGACTAGCTTTTTTCCACTAAATTTCAAATTACGCTAAGGCCAATTTGCCATACGTAATGATACACAAATACACTTCAATTTTTGAGATATTTCCTTTTAGGTTTAAGCTAAGGCTTAAGTAATTTTAATAAATATTGTACTTTTTTTAAAAGGTTAATTTCCATTTCGGTCTGAACCAAGGTTAAGTAATTTTACTAAATATTGTGCTTTTATTAATGGATATTTTCCATTTTGGTCTGAACCAAAGTTTAAGTAATTTTACTAAATATTGGACTTTTATTAGAGGATATTTTCCATTTTGGTCTAAGCCAAAGTTTAAGTAATTATACGTAATATTGTGCTTTTATTAAAGGATATTTTCCTGTTTCACTATCAACCAAGACTAAAATAATTCTACAAAAATATTATACTTTTTTAAAAGGTAAATTTCCATTTCGGTTTGAGTCAGGACTTAAATAATTTCACGAAATATTATACTTTTTTAAAAGGATAATTTCCATTTCGGTTTGAGCCAAGGAAAGTTAGGTAATGGAAAACAAATACAGGAAACCATATTTAACATGCTTGATGGAGAACCACATAAACGCAATTATATTCATATTTGAATAATAAAACGATTGAACCAATATGAAAGCCTACCCCATTATTCACAAAGGAGAAAAACGCATCAAATTAGAATTTGATTACGCT
>JAWXAZ010000064.1:0-60609 GCA_034439755.1 bacterium | reverse complement strand
TAACATAGCTAGGATTTATATGTCTCACCTTAATTGAAACTACCCTAACATAGCTAGGATTTATATGTCTCACCTTAATTGAAACTACCCTAACATAGCCAGGATTTATATGTCTTATCCGACTTGAATAATGTTAGGATAACGGTAGCTTTGTTTTTTTAAAACTGATTAGTCCAACCTAATAAGCTTAGTTCTTTCTCCCAATTAAAACGATATCCCACGTATAATCTAATTTATCTTGTGTTAAATGGAAGTCTGTTGTTTCAATTTTTATAGTGTCTGTATTGCTTTCTTTAAGATCTTTTCTCATCATACTGGTTAAAAAGTTATAAGGCATAACCAACCAGGAAGCAGGAATTATTTTATGAAGTCCAAGTGGATCAAGTCGCAATATTTTTTTGACCCATTTTGCATTTTCTTCATAATATAAATTAACCTTGTCATTTCCTTGCACTCCCCAAATTTCAATTGAATCAAAAACCTCAGATGCTTCATTGTGCATTTCATCAAATGTATATTCGTGCACGTGAAAGGGGTTTCTAGCAATGCTCATCTTTGCATTTGGGGTGGTGCATAGAAATGCGCCACCTGGCTTTAAAACGCGCTTTACGTCCACCATAAAGCCTTTTCTGTCTGCAATGTGTTCAATAAATTGAAATGCGGTTACAATGTCTTTGCTTTCCGTCTCCAACGGAATAGGAGGTACCTTGCCTGAAATAAAACTTAAGTTAGCTTTTGCCCCGTGCTTTTTGCGCGCCTCTTCAATCGTAGCTTCACTATAATCAATGCCTACAGTTGATTTTGTATAGTTTGCTAAATATTGCGTGCCATATCCATCTGCACATCCAACGTCGGCGGTATTTTTATCTCTCAAAAATGGGATTGCCCATTCGTACGCAAAAAAACATCTCTTAACCGTAACGTTATTGCTTTCCTCAAAACTAGGTCTTTCTCTATCAAACATGGATTTTATTTATGAAGTAAATTTTCTTGTAACATATGCAAAAATAATCAATTGCATTACTTTGCTGTAAATTATTTATTTAAATGGATTTCTTAAAATTAAATGCTTTCCTTTTGAACCTAAGAGAGCACAATAACAAAGATTGGTTCGACCAAAATAAAATGGAGTATACCGAATTGCGCAATGCGTGGATTTCATTTGTGCAACAAATTATTGATGATTTAGGTAAGCTAGACTCCTCAATTGGCAATTTAGATGCAAAAAAGTGTATTTTTAGGATTAATAAGGATGTTAGATTCAGCAAGGATAAATCGCCCTATAAGACAAATTTTGGTGCCATCATCAACAAAGGTGGAAAAAAGGAAATGAGCTCAGGGTATTATATTCATTTCGATCCAAAGGAGATTTTTATTGCGGGCGGAACATATTTGCCTGAACCAAAATTATTGGCATCAATTAGACAAGAAATTGATTACAATTTAAGCGAGTTTGAAAGTATAGTAAAAGATAAAAAGGCGATCAGGCTGTTTGGTGTATTAAGTGGAGACAAGCTAGTTAGGCCACCAAAGGGATATTTGGAGGATAATTTAGCAGTAGAATTACTCAAACATAAGAGCTTTTTGTGGACTAAAAATTTTAACTTAAATGAGGTGACGAACAAAAAGTTTCAAAACAATATTTTAGAGGCTTTTGCCCAAATGAAACCATTAAATGATTTTTTGAACCGTTGCGGAGACAATTAGGTGCGATAAATTAAATGAATTTTTCCAGGGTTTTCATTTTATTCTGAGTTTCAATCCATTCTTTTTCTTCATTAGAATCTATGGTAATTCCGGCGCCGGCATATAACTTTAGAAAGCCATTATACCATGTTAAACAGCGTAGATTGACAAATAAACTTAAAGAATCTGGAGATAATGGACCCAAAAATCCGGCATAAAGAGATCGTTCAAATCCTTCTTTTTCTTTGATAAATTTTAATGATTCTATTTTTGGTAGGCCTGCAATTGCAGGAGTGGGATTTAAATTGCTTAATAATTTAAATGCTTCATTTTGTAAAAGCGTAAATGAATATTCAGATTTTAAGTGGGTGAGCGCACCAGAATTGTAGGGCAATGGACCAGTTTTGCTGAACCTAATTTTTTTTTGGTTCAGCTCATTTTCTATAAACTGTTCAACAAGATGTTGTTCCTCAATTTCTTTCACACCAAAATCAGAAATACTATCAATAAGTTTGGTCCCAGCTAGCGCTATGGTTTTGAAATTTGAGTTTTTGCCAATTAGTAATATTTCTGGACTAGCCCCAATCCATACTCCTGTATAGGGTGTAGACAGCACATATACAAAGGCATTTGGATATTCCTTTTCAATCTTTTTAAAGAATGAAATTGGGTCAAAACTGTTTGTATTTATTCTTTTTGTATTTGCCAATACCACCTTATGAAAGGTGCCTTTTTTCATTTGTTCTTTGGCTTCACTTACTAAGTTTGTATAATGTTCTTTTGGAAGGGAGGCTTCACCATTGTGCCCAAAATGAATGGGGAAACGCTCTTGGATACTAAAAATTCTAGCTTCGCTGTATGGGATATAAAAAGCTTTTTGTCCAGAATTAAAGGGTGAAATTACAAAGTTATTGCCTTTTAATTCTTCAATTTGTTTTGGTTCAGGATTACAACTGCCTTCAATTAAATAGCACGTATTTTCTGAGGGTAATCTATAAATAACAAAGGAGTCGTGCTGCTTATTTTCCATTTGTTAATATGGAAACAACGGCCATTGTGAGTCGGCTAATGCAACATAAGCTACCTTCTGAATCGGTGATTTTTATTTCCCAAACTTGCGTGGTTTTTCCAATATGGAAGGGTTTAGCAGTGCCAAATACAAATTCTTTTCTAGCACTTTTTAGGTGATTAGCATTTATGTCTAAGCCCACTGCAACAAATTTTGAGCGGTCTAGGCATAAATTAGCGGCTGTACTTCCAACGGTTTCGGCTAAGGCACAAAAAGCACCTCCATTTACTACACCAAGTGGTTGAATGGTTCTGTGATCAACGGGCATTTTGGCAACCAAAAAATCTGGTCCAAGTTCGCAAAATTCAATACCTATCCATTCACTTAGTGTGTTTTTTCCTCTATTATTTAATGCCTCTAATGATATTTGTTCGTGATTTACAAAAATACTCATGCTTAATTTAGTTGTCTTTTTGAGTGTATTTTACAATTTTACTATACAACTCCTCTGGTTTAAAAGGCTTGGTTACATAATCATTCATGCCAGCCTCAATTACTTTGCGCCTAGTTTCAAGAAACGCATCAGCAGATAAAGCGATAATGGGAATAGCTGAATTTTTGACCACAGAATTTTGACTGCGAATAATTTCTGCCGCTTGAAAGCCGCTCATTTCAGGCATTTGTAAGTCCATTAGTACCAAATCAATGTCGTCCATTTCTCTTAAAATGGTAATGGCCTCTGCTCCATGGTTGGCAATGATGAGCTCATTATTCCATTTTTTGAAAAATTGTTTGGCCACAAATTGATTCATTAAATTATCTTCTACTAAAAGAATCTTCAAATTAGACAAATCGGATGGCTCTGGTTTTGATAATGATTGTTCGCCTAAAGGAATATCTATACCAACGCTATATGGAATTTTAACAATAAATGAGGTGCCAATTCCAACTTCACTTTCAATGCCTATGGTTCCATTTTGAAGTTGTACCAAGTTTTTGGTAATTGCAAGCCCAAGTCCAGTACCGCCATATTTACGAGTTGTATCGGTGTTTGCCTGGGTAAAACTTTCAAAAATTTTGGATTGCTGATTTAATGGTATTCCAATGCCACTGTCTTTTATGATAAATTCAATCCAAATTTCATTGTCTTTTTGTTCAATGTTATTTGCTGTGACTTTAATATTTCCTTCCGAAGTGAATTTGATGGCATTCCCTACCAAATTAAACAGAATTTGATTTAATCTATATGGATCTCCCCTTAAAGTGTTTGGAACATTAGGATTTACCTCAATTAAGAAGCCAAGTCCCTTTTCTTTTGTGCGATGCTCAAATGTCTTTTTGAGTTCATTCATCCTAAGCCTTATATCGAAATCTATATTTTCGAAAGTAACTTTACCCGCTTCTATTTTGCTAAAATCTAAAATGTCGTTAATGATTACAAGTAGATTGTCTGCAGAGTATTTTATGGATTTAATGTTTTCCATATTGGTGCCCTCAAACTTCTCCTCAAGCAGTAATCCTGTTAAGCCAATAATTGCATTCATGGGCGTCCTTATCTCATGGCTCATGTTTGATAAAAATTCTGACTTAGCTTGAGCTGCTGCAATTGCATCGTTTTTGGCATTGAGCAAATCTTGTTCAATTTTCTTGTTTTCGGTTACATCCTGAGAATAGATGGCAACTCCAGTTACATTACCAAGTGCATTTATAATAGGGTTAAAGGTTGTTTCAAAATAGGGGATTTCTTTGTCGTCATCATTGCTAAAAGTAACTTGTTCTAGAATGGTGAATTGCTCGCCTAATAGGCACCTTTCAATGTTTTGAATAAGTTTGTCTTTGCGCTCCTTATTAATAGGAATATCTATTAAATTGATATCTGTTTTAATTAGGCCTGTTTTGCGAAGCAAATGTTCTAAATTCTCCTTAAAAGAGCTATTAAATGATATTAGGTTTAGGTTCTTATCAAAAGCATAAATTAAACTCCTAGTACTTTCCAAAATGGCATTTAACCTATTGTTATTTTCGATTATTTGCCTTTCCGCAATTAGCCTTTGTCTCTCGGCATCCCACAACCTAATTGCAGATAAAACGACCTTCGAGATTTTATCTGGATTAATATCGCTTTTAGTAAAATAATCAAACGCACCATTTTTGATCATTTCAACAGCAATTTTTTCATCGCCCTGAGAAGTCATTACCGCAACAGGCGTATTTATTGACATGTCACGAAATTTTCGCAACAATTGTAGTCCGTCAATTCCGGGCAATAGGTAATCTAAAAAAATACAATCGTAGGTCTTAGATTCGATGGTTGACAATGCCTCTACAGCATTATAACATATGTCTAAAGTGTATTTTAATTCAGATTTTTTTAATGCCCGCTGAAAGGTCATTACATCAACTTCATCGTCGTCAATTAAAAGTATATTATATGCAGAAATAGAGGTGTCTTGACTCATGTAATGTTATTTGTCTGGAAACTCACATAGTTTCCAATAGTTATTTAAAGTAGAAACGGCCTCAATAAACCTTTCCATACTTAAAGGTTTAAGTATATAACCAGCCACATTTAAATTGTAAGCATCAACTTTGTCTTTGTCTTCATTGGAAGTTGTCATCACAAAAACACTAATATTTTTGAGCTTTTCATCCTTTCTTATTTCCCTTAAAAACTCAATGCCACCCATTTTTGGCATGTTTAAGTCCAATAAAATAATTTTTGGAACCTCATTTAAAACCGTTTCACCACCACCTCTTAAGAATTGAAGCGCCTCAATTCCATTGTTACTTACAAATAAAGGGTTTGTTACATTGTTTTTTTTGAATGCTCTTTTTACATTCATAACATCCACTTCGTCATCTTCTACTAGTAGTATATTCACCATTTTATCCCCCATAAAAATTATTTAAACAAGTTAACAAGTTTACAAAATAAGGAGGACTTGTACAAGCAATAAATTTATATAAACCAAACCATAATTTCTATGGTTGTTTATTGCTTGTAAGTAAATTAAACCATTAAGCTTTGGGCCATTCAAAATAGAATTTGGCACCCTCACCTAATTTCGATTTAAGCCATACTTTTCCGCCGTAATCTTCAATTATTTTCTTTCCAATAGCTAAGCCTGCACCAATATTTTCAACTTCATCTCTTCTTTCTAAGGTTTGGAAAATTGTGAATATTTTTTCGTGGAAATTTGGGTCAATTCCTGGCCCATTGTCGGCTATGCAAAATTCAACGGTCTGATCCAAATTTTTAAAGGTGATATTTAATATAGGTTCAGGCGATAAGTTGTGGTTTATGGCATTAGAAATAAACACATTAAATACCTCAAATAAATCTCTATAATTGCCTTTCACTTCGGGCAATAAATTGTCAACAAGTATGCTTGCATTTATAGGTATTTCGGCTTTTTCTAGCACTTGATAAACGATATTTTTTGAGTTTATAATTTTTTGATTTTCGGGCGTTTTCCCTGCTCTAGAATATTGTAAGATTGAATTTATTAATGCCTCCATTCTATGCACTCTTCCTTTTAACATTTTAAAGTATTTTAAGGAATCTGGTGTAAGCTGCTCTCCCATGTCTTCTTGTATCCATTCTGTGAGGTTATTAATGCCTCTTAAAGGGCTTTTTAAGTCATGGGATGTGATGTAGGCAAATTGGTCTAATTCTTTGTTCTTTTTTTCTAATCTGTTTGTGTATGCCTCAAGCGATTTAATGTTTTCAATTTCTTTTTCCTTCGAACGTTTAAGATTATCCTTCATTTCAGACAAAGCTTTTCCTAAGCGATCTCTTCTACTCAGCATAGGCACTTTTATATCATAATCGCCTTTTCCAATTGCGTTTGCAACTTGCTCCTTTGTTTTGAAACCTTGTACAACCTTTTGGGCAGAATCAATCATGTCGCCTATTTCATCTGATCTATTTATTTGAGATTGAAACGAAATGATTTTACCGGCACCAACTTCATCCAAAATTGAGCTTAACTCTTTAATGGGTTTAATGATGGTTACGTTAGTTATATAAATAGATAAAATTGCTAGGAGCGCAATTACAATTATCATAATTAATAGTAGATAGGATAATGTGCGGTAACTGGCAAATTTTTGTGCATCAAGGCGGTTAAAAACACTTATTGCTTGCAAGCTAGTTTCGCTTAGGATTAATCTCTGTTTTCCAATTTCTATATCAATCTTATCTTTAAGCCTTGCAGCATATTGCATTTTGATAGGATCCTTGTATGCAATACTTGTGTCGAGTAGGCTGAGCAATTCTTGCTCAGCCTTTTTAACGCCCTCAAATCGTTTGTCTACGCCTATAATTCTTTTTTTAATATCTGCTAAACCCGGCTCTTGACAAAGACCAATAAGTGTAAGTTTTTGGCGTGTGTAAATACGTTCATGTATTTTTTTCAATCGGGCTCTTTTCGACTCGTTTGGCTGGATTGATAAGTCTGTACTCAACCTACCTGATTCTTCTATTAAGAATTGAAAGTCTTTGATTGCACTAATGACAGGACTAAAACTGCTGGCAATTTTAATGTCAATGTTTTTGCCATATTGAAGGAGTAAAATAGAAGAGGTTGTAAATATCATTACAACCATAATTACCGCGAAATAACTGATAGCTGTGCGCGTACCAATCTTCATTCTGTACATTCTATTTAAGAGTCCTTGGAGCATCCTTTTTTATCCTATAAAATTACATGTACCCAAATAGCGAACCAAATCTTTAAACAACAGAATAACACGCTGTTATTCTGTTTGTCCTTTTTTTTGGTCGTTTCAAAATGAGACATTTAAATGTAAAAGTAGTGGTTTTGGGAATGATTTTAATGTAAGTATTGAATTTTTATTGGTGAATGGATGTTATTTGGGGTTTGAATTATTGGGATATTTAAGTTTTTATTAACATAAAATATAAACGATGCTAGATTTAAAAAGCTACTTTTGTTTTATTAATAACCAAGCAAATGAAAAACGCCATTATTTTGTTATTTATCCTAGGATTTACATTTAGCAATTGCAAAAAGTCTGTGCCTACCGAGTCTGCTCCTCAGCCAGATTTAACGCAAAATGTAAGCAACATTAACCAAATGATTGTTCCAAATAACTTTATTTACGACAACTCAAAAAAGGCAAATATTAAAGTTTTTATAGACAATAACACGTATTTTAATCAGTTACAACTTATTGAAATTTATGATGGTAATCCTTTTGGTTCAGGCAATTTAATTTGTTCTGGTAGTGCAAATATGAATAAGCCTTTCGAAAGGCTTATTTCTTATAAACGTTCCATTGATTTATTATACATTATAAAGAGGAACCCAGACAATTCTAGTTCCATGGTAACGGTAAGTGCAAAATCTGCAGAAATTATGGTTGGGGGTTTAGGAAAGGGTAATTTAGGTAAGTCAACACCATCTTCGCCAGATTGTAACACTGGATGCACATCAACAGTTACCGGTAACAGTAATATTAACCTTAATAACAGTGCAGATGTTGTTTGTATTACAGGTAGTTTTGCTGGCGATGTTACTATTAATAGGGGTACTGTAAGGATTTGTGGAAATGCCACCATAGGCAATTGTAACTTAAACAATGATGCTGTTTTGTTAATTGCCTCAACGGCCTCGGTAACCATTGGTAATATTAACTTAAATGGCAGCTCGTTGCTCAGAAATTGGAGCATATCCACTACTGTTACTAGCTCATTTAGTCCTGGGGGGTCAGTAGATAACTACGGCACTTTGTATGTAAATGGTGGCATGAATATTAATGGCTCTTCCGTGGTAAATAATGAAGGGGTTCTTTCTGTTTCTGGCACGTTAAATAACAATAAGACTCTTATAAATAGTGGAACCATTAATGTAGGCTCCGACTATAATCAAAATGGTGGAGCCGCACTTACCAATGCCTGTAAAATGATAATAAGTGGAAACATGAGTTTAAATAATCCCATCAGTAATAATGGGTATATTAAGGTAACTCAAAATACAACCATAAATAGTGGTGGTATTCTTAATATGGCAGGCTCTTCTATGTTTACTACAAACAATATTACTATTAACAATATTATTATTGGAACAGGTGCTACTTCTTTGGTTAAAGTTTCAAATAATACCATTATTAATGGCGGTGGAAGAATTAATGGGACTATTCAGTTTTGTGATGCATCGGGAATTGAAACCAATACAGGTATAATTGCTCCAGGAGTTTCCCTGCTATGCGATTTGTATATTCCAAAAACGGTTTGTAACAATGAGGGAAATGGAACAATCTCTATTCCAGATACCGATGCAGATGGTGTTGCAGATAATCTTGATGAATACCCAAGTGATCCAGATTTAGCGTTTAATAATTTTTATCCAAATGAGAAAGAAACAGCAACTGCTGCATTTGAAGATTTATGGCCAAGTAAGGGCGATTATGATTTAAATGATTTAGTGGTTGACTTTAAACACAATTTTATAACCAATGCTAATAATGAGATTGTTAAATATGAGGGTTATTATAGACTAAGGGCATCTGGTGGCAATCAACAAATAGGTTTCTGTATGGGTTTGCCCGTAGACCCTGAAATGATTGATAAGTTGGAAGGGGCAAGTTTGGAAAATGGGCACAAAAATGTAGTACTTCAAATTTTTGATAACAGTAAAAAGGAGCTTGGAGGATGGAACACAGTAATGGTGCAACCTAAAGTTGAATACAAGGAGTATAAAGTTTCGTTTATAATTAATAAGGGGCCATCTATAAAAGAGTTTGGGGCAGTTTCTTATTTCGATCCATTCATTTGGATTAATGAAGCATCTAAGGGAAGAGGATATGAAATTCATATTCCAGGAAATGCACCAACAGCGCTAGCCGATGCTAAATTGTTTGGTTATGCCGATGATGATACTAATGTTGAAAAGGCAAAGTATTATTTAACTAAGAATAATTTACCTTGGGGTATTGTAATACCAGAAACCTTTGATTATTGTGTGGAGTTATCTTTACTTGGTATGAAGGAAAACCCAGATATTACTCAGGCTTATTTGCATTTTGCCCAATGGGCCCAAAGCGGCGGAGAAATATATTCAGATTGGTATAAGGATGAAAAGGGATACAGAAATAAGGAATACTTTTATACCAAATAGAAGTTCTTTTATTTAAGCTGATTATTATTGTTGTTTTTTAATCTTTTACATTCTGCTAACTTCGCAGGATGACAAGCAATACATACACTTTGTCCAACTTCAGGGATATACCTGCTAGCAGCAAAGAAGAAATTTTTAAAATCCAGTTTCATAGCAATGATGTTCTTGTTAGGGAAGAGGATATTAGGGTAAGGCGAACCAATTTGGATAAGGCAATGGTGTTAGGCAGAGATGAAAAATTTATAACTGCAATTATTTTAAAATCTGGGCAACAATTATACAGAGTAGAAGATATTGTTGAGTCAATAAAGGATGAATATATTTATACGAAGAATGGTTTAAAAATTCCAATTGTGTGTATCTATAGCACGGATTTTTACTTCAAAAATTAAACAAAAAAAGCGCTTAAGTATGTTCTCTAAGCGCTTTTTTTGTTTAATAATTAGGTTATTCAACCGTTACCGACTTAGCCAAGTTCCTTGGCTGGTCTACGTTACAACCTCTTAATACGGCAATATGGTATGATAGTAATTGTAATGGTATTGTTGCAATTAGTGGCAATAATGCTTCTTCACAATTTGGAATATAAATAACATGATCTGCCATGGTTTTTACATGGGTATCGCCCTCAGTAGCAATAGCAATTACCCTGCCTTTTCTTGCCTTAACTTCTTGAATATTGCTAATTACTTTTTCGTAATTACTGTGTTGTGTAGCAATTACAATTACTGGCATCTCTTCATCGATTAATGCAATTGGCCCATGCTTCATTTCTGCGGCTGGATATCCTTCTGCGTGAATGTATGAAATTTCCTTCAACTTTAAGGCACCTTCTAAGGCAATAGGAAATCCGTATCCTCTACCCAAATACAAGGCATTTCTTGAATCTTTTAGCTCTGCGGCGATAAGTTGAATTTGTGGGTCTGTTAAAAGTACCTTTTCAATTTTTCCTGGAATTGTTTCTAATTCGCTCAAAATTTCATGCAACCTAGTACTGGTGATGGTACCCTTTTTTTGCGCCATAGATAATGCCATTAAAATAAGGGCAGTAACCTGGGCAGTAAAAGCTTTGGTTGAGGCCACACCTATTTCTGGTCCAGCATGTGTGTATGCACCAGCATCAGTAAACCTAGGTATACTAGCACCAACTACGTTACAAATACCAAAAATAGTTGCACCTTTTCTTTTGGCTAGCTCCAATGCTGCAAGTGTATCTGCCGTTTCTCCAGATTGTGATATAGCAATAACAAAGTCGCTTTCTCTTACAACTGGATTTCTATACCTGAATTCAGAAGCATATTCTACTTCACAAGGTATTCTTGCTATGTCTTCAAATAAATATTCTCCAACCAAACCAGCATGCCAAGAGGTTCCACAACCAATAATAATAATTCTATCTAGGTTCTTAATTTTATCCTCAAACATGTCTATACCTGCCATGGTAATTCTTGCATCGGGCAAATGTATTCTACCCCTAAAAGAATCCATGATACTCCTTGGTTGTTCAAAAATCTCTTTCAACATGAAGTGCTCATATCCACCTTTTTCGATGTTTTCGAGGTTGAATTCGATTTCTTGGATATAAGGTGTTTTGATAGAGTTGTCGATGGTTTTAATGGTTAGATTGTTGCCCTCGATGATGGCAATTTCGCCATCTTGTATATAAACTACATTTCTGGTATATTCAACAATTGGCGTTGCATCACTGGCAATGAAATGTTCATTTTCGCCAATACCAATTACCATTGGACTGCCTTTTTTGGCCCCTATTAAATAGTTAGGGTCGTTTTTCGATAAAATTACGATGGCATAGGCTCCCACAACCTGGGTAAGTGCCATTCTAACTGCTTCTTCAAATTTTACCGAATTGTTTTTAAAAACCTCCTCAATAAGGTGAATCAAAACTTCAGTATCTGTTTCACTTTTAAATTCGTGCCCTCTTTTAATGAGCATTTCTTTAAGAGATGAATAGTTTTCAATGATTCCGTTATGAATAATGGCAAATTGCCCATCACCAGAAAGGTGTGGATGAGCATTTCTATCATTAGGTTCGCCATGAGTAGCCCACCTGGTATGTCCCATTCCTGTAAAGGCAGAAGTGTCTCTGTCGCCAATCTCTTTTTCAAGATCAGTTACCTTCCCTGTTTTCTTGTAAACTTTCATTTCCTTGTTGCCATCAAGAAGGGCAACTCCAGCACTATCGTATCCACGATATTCAAGGCGCTTAAGGCCTTTTAAAATTATTGGGCACGCATCTCTGTGACCGATATAAGCAACTATTCCACACATATTATCACAAATATAAAGAAAAAACTAAAAATTATTGAAAAACTGAGTAAGTGGCGTTAATGGGTTTTTTAATGGTAGGTTTTAACAATTCTATGTCCGCCATTAAGTTTTCAAACTCATCAAAACTTAAAGCCTGACGAGAATCTGAGAGCGCCTTTTTGGGATTTGGATGTATCTCTATCATTAATCCATTTGCGCCAGCCACCAAACTGGCTTTTGCTAAAGGTGCAACAAATTTCGCTTCTCCAGTGCCATGGCTTGGATCAGCCAGAATAGGCAAATGACTTAGCGATTGCACCAGCGGAATAACGCCCACGTCCATCACATTTCTGCTAAGGGGGTCAAAACTTCTAATGCCACGTTCACATAAAATAATGTTTTCATTGCCACCGCACATGATATAATCTGCTGCCAGCAACCATTCCTGTACATTTGCCTGAATTCCCCTTTTAAGCATAATAGGCGTTTCAATTTTACCCAACTCACTTAAAAGGTAAAAATTGGACATATTCCTACTTCCAATTTGAATAACGTCTGTATATTGCTGCACTTCGTCGAGCAAACTCAAGTCCATTAGCTCGGTAACCACGCTTAATTTATACTGCTTGGCCGCTTGTTGAAGTAACTTTAAGCCATCTTTCCCTAAACCTCTAAAAGAATAGGGCGAAGTTCTGGGTTTATAGGCACCGCCTCTAATAAACGGGATATTGTGTTTTGCCAAAAGCGCAGCAGTCTCAAAAATTTGTTCTTCCGTTTCCACACTGCATGGGCCAGCAATAAAATTGACAAAATTGGTTCCAACCTGGTTGTTGTTAACTAAAAAGTTGGTCTCTTTTTTATATTCTAAGGATGATAATTGATAGCTGGTATCAATTAATTTGGTGCTGCTAACGAATGAAAACTTCTCTATTGCAGCAGCATCTTTCAAGTTAGGGACAATACAAATGTCTTTAGGCTGAACCAATTGCGATTCAAAGCCTGCTTGCTTAAGGTGCAATTGCAATTCTGCCTTCTGGGTATTGGTAGTATTTGGATGAAAAAATACGATCACTTGTTTTCTATTTAATAACCGTATAGGTTAGTTTTAGTTTGAATGTACCTTTATTATTACGTGTATCTAAAATTACACGTTGTGCCGTCACGGGGTCATCAGCCCGCACAATTAGGTTCATCCCATAATTGTAGTTGAAGCCTTTTTTCTGCTCATCGAGCAAAAATTGTAGGTGCCTTACGATGTTAAAGGAATAAGCATTGTTTAATAATACACCACCATAATAGCTGCTCGATTCGGTGAATTGGTCTTTTAAGAAGATGTTTTTTCCTAAAGAATCGGAGCCTACCAAAGACAAACTTGCAGGCAAGGTATAAGGATTCGAAAAACTTCCAGCAAGCGGCGTAAAAACTATTTCTGCTCCATTTATGGCAAGTTTGGGATTGTTTAAAACATTGAAAAGATTAGGAAACTCAATTCTTAATTTACTTCCTGTTAAGGGCTGCACAAAGCCTGTATCTCTATGATTTCCTTTAAAAGATTTTTGTAAAATTGAAGAAGGCACATCCTTATGTTCATAATAATTATAGGCAGCCTCACTGCCTCTTAATCCACCCAGAATTGGGAAATCTGCGGCAAGCGAATCACTGTAATAGGCCGTTAATGCAGTAACATCTGAGGTTAATTTTACATATACAATGGCACCTTCACCTGCATTTACCGGCGTTTCATCTACAATAACTAAACCTTTATAATTGTCTTTAAAAGTAGCATTGGAAGTAAAAGAACCATTCTTTTCACCATTGTATAACAATTCCTTAAAAGTGCTATTCATGGTAATTCTAAGGTGTGGTGGTAAAATTACTTTTTCTGAACCAAGATTTAGGGTGAGTGAATCTTTAAAATTGTATTTGCCCGTAAAAGAACCCATCTCAATTCCATCCGTTTTATATTGGCGAGTAGAATAGTATAACGAGTCTATTTTAATGTCCTCTTTTAAAAGGTAAACCTTTAATATATGCACTAAATCCTTGTTGCCATAATAATCTTCTAAGGCAGTTCCATTAGTTGCTAATGAATTTCTAAACCTCAATTGCAATACCACCGAGTCTAATTTAGTTACCCCTCCCCAAGAAAATTCGTTTCCAGGCAAAGCATATTGAGTGATAAGCGAAGCCTTAGAAATGCCCAAAAGAGGGTCATTAATGCTTCCAATAGCCATTGCTGTAAGCCTTGAAGTAATTACAGAGTCCATTTGCACAGAATAGGCACTTAACTCAATAAGCGTGTCGGAAAAGGAGGTGTTAAACTGATTTCGGGCACCCACAAATATAGCACCCACAGATTCAGTATCTTTTTTACACGAAAACAGCCCTAGAATAAGAAAGGTAATCAGGAAAAAATCCCTAGTTCTGGCGCTGAAGTAATGTGTCATATAAATCTATATAAGCATCAATATTATCTTCATTCTCTGAATGTTCAATGACAAGTTTGCCCTTTTGCTTTTTAATAAATTTAGTAACTTCTGGATCAATTTCGTTACTGGCTTTAACTAAGGCATCGGCATGGGTAATACCAGACATATACAAATCAGAACAAGTGGCATTTGCCAATGAAGAAACTTGCTTATTGTCTATAGCGTTTAAGCTGGCCTTTCTGCCAAACTCTTTTCCCATATTTTCGTCAAATTGATTTTCAAAAACTGAATATACTACTTTTGCCAAACGGAATACTGGCTCATCTTTGTATATTGTTTTTAAATAAAGTGGGATTAAACTTGTCATCCAACCTTGACAATGAATGATATCTGGCTGCCAGCCAAGCTTTTTCACCGTTTCAAGCGCTCCTTTGCAAAAGAAAATGGTTCTTTCATCGTTGTCGCCGTAAAAAGCATTGTTTTCATCGGTGTACACAAATTTTCGATGGAAGAAATCCTCGTTGTCCAAGAAATAAACTTGCATTTTGGCTTCTGGTAAAGAAGCTACCTTGATTGTCAACGGATTATCATTGTCATCAATCGTAATATTAATTCCGCTCAGTCTTACAACCTCA
Organism: bacterium; assembly: GCA_034439755.1. Lineage (GTDB taxonomy): Bacteria > Bacteroidota > Bacteroidia > UKL13-3 > UKL13-3 > B1. The sequence continues at coordinate 45,440 of JAWXAZ010000064.1, read as the reverse complement.
TGTAACCTATTACGTCGCTCATTGATGCAACCAAATCTTGGCATTAATACCCTTATCTCGTTGTCTTTCTCTTGGATAGCTTGCGGCAACATTCTTGCCAGTTCACCCACACTACTTACTTTCAGGAAAGGAGTCATTTCAGAAGAAATGAACAGAACTCTCTTTTTTGTCATACTCACTTAGGTTAAAAAAAGTATGCAAAGTTAGGTAAAATGTTAATAATTTTCTTAATATTCGCCCCAATTAGGACACTTATTATTCTATACCACTGAAAACCAAAGCATAAAGTGATTTTCTTTCAAAAGTCAGCCGATATTCACCGTTATATTCTTCAAAAAAGAGCAGAAGGAAGCCAAATTGGGTTCGTTCCAACTATGGGTGCCCTGCATGCCGGACATATTTCTTTGATTAACCAAGCCAAAGAAAAATGTGATTTAGTTGTTTGCAGTATTTTTGTAAATCCAACACAATTTAACCATGCGAGCGATTTAGCCTCTTACCCACGCACCATAGAAAAGGATATGCAATTGCTATTGGAATCTAATTGTGATATTCTTTTTCATCCAGGGGTGGAAGATATATACGGAAATGATCTTGAAAAAGAATCGTCGAGCGATTATGGCGAGTTTATTCATGTTCTTGAAGGCGAAAGTAGGCCCGGTCATTTCGATGGCGTGGTAACTATTTTAAGGAAGTTGTTTTCTATAATTGAGCCTAACCAAGTGTTTTTTGGACAAAAGGATTATCAGCAATGTTTGGTGGTTGATACCCTAATTAGGCGAAGCTTCCCTCAAGTGGTATTTAATTTATGTCTCATCGCCAGAGAACAAGATGGGTTGGCCATGAGTAGCAGAAATGTGCGCTTATCCTTAAAAGAACGCAATATGGCAAATCAAATATTTCAGAGCTTATCCCTCATTCAAACAAATTGGGATGCCCAAAATTGGCTTCATGGAATAGAGCAGGCAAAGGAATTGTTGTTAAAAGGCAATTTTATAATTGAATACATCAGCGTGTGCAATCCGGTTACTTTAAAAGAATTAGTTCGGTTCGAACCAAAAGCCGTTGCGCTGGTAGCCGTGACATTAGGGAAAACCCGACTAATAGATAATATACTGCTCTATTGGAGGGAGGAGTTGTGATTGAAGAAAAATTGTTTATTTTTGGAAATCAAGATAATTTCAAATAAAGCCTAATGCAAGCAAAAGAGAAATTTATTAATGAAGCAGAACTAAAAATTGCCGATAAAGACTATAGGCAAAGAATGGAATTTGTGCTAAATGAATTATCTGCCCGAGGCTTAAATGGGCTTCAGGAGTTTTCAAACCTCGAACTCGCTCGGCAACGTGCGGCCTATACTAAATGGAAAGTTGCAGAAAACTTAGATAAGTATCTAGTAGATTTTGAAGCATCAGTTATTAGAAAAGGGGGGAAGGTTGTTTGGGCATACGACGCTCAAAATGCTTTGGCAGAAATTGATGCAATTATTAAAAGAACAAATAGCACAAAAATTGTCAAAAGTAAATCAGATTTGTGCAATGAAATTGGGTTAGTAAAGCACTTAAGGGCGCAAGGAGCAAAGTTATCTGAGACTGATTTTGGCGATTATGTGATCGATTTGGCGGGCGCAAAGGCATATCACCCTATTTTACCTGCTATTAACCAGAAATTGGATCAAATAGGACAAACCTTAAACAAAAAAATTAGGTCGTCTTTAGAAGCCGATCAAGCAGAGTGGGTAAGTGATATAAGGGCAGAACTTAGACAAGATTTTTTTGAGGCAGATATTGGAATTACGGGAGCTAATTTTTTAATTTCGGATGCTGGATCAGTTGCTATAACCGAGAATGGGGGTAATGCAAGACTTAGTTTTGCCTTTGCAAAAACGCATTTAGTGGTAGCTTCTATCGATAAAATTTTGCCCAGTTTGAGTGATTTGGAATTGTTTTTTAGTTTGCTTTCTACTCATTCAACCGGTCAACAATTAGCCACCTATAATACCATTACCGGACCAAGTTTTAGAGAAGATCAAGACGGCCCAAGTGAGTTTATTGTAATCTTAATTGATAATGGCCGTTCAAATTTATTGGCTACTCAAGATCAAAGACAGGCCTTGAGTTGTATAAAATGCGGCGCATGTAGCAATGTTTGCCCAATTTTTAAAGTGATGGGTGGAGATGAAAATTACCAAAGTTATAGAGGTGGTCCAATAGGACAAGTAGTTGGGCCTTTGCAACAAGGCTTAACTGATTTTCAATACTTAAGTAATGCTTCTACCATTTGTGGTAAATGCTCTGATATTTGTCCGGTAAAAATTGACTTACACAACCACCTTTTAAGAAATAGGCACGAAGGTGTGGTTTTAGGCATTGAAAATACGGGCGACAAGTTGGCTTGGTATACTTGGAAGAAGCTAATGTTAAGTAGAAAGGCCTTAAATAGACCAGCCTCTCTCAAGAACTTTACCTTTAAGCAGTTTTATAAATCGGATTGGGGCGATCAAAGGGAGTTTCCAAAAATTGCCGATAAATCTTTTAATCAATTGTGGCGAGAAAAAAACGAAAAATCCTAGAACGGTTTTATAAAAAGCTTTCTATGATTTTTTCTGCACTAATTCCTTCTGCCTCCGCTTTAAAGTTTCTAATGAGTCTGTGTCTCAAAACATTTTTTGCAACGGCTTTTACATCCTCAATATCTGGCGAAAATTTGCCCTTTATTAATGCATGACATTTAGCGCCCATAAGTAAAAATTGGCCTGCTCTTGGACCAGCACCATATTCTAAATATTCATTGGCCATTTTGCCCGATAATTCTGTGTTTGGACGTGTTTTACTGACTAAGGAAACCGCGTAATGCAATACGTTTTCTGCCACCGGCACACGCCTAACTAATTGTTGAAAATACAAAATTTCTTGTGCGTGTAAAATTTTGTTTAGTGATACTGATTTGTTGCCTGTAGTGCTTCTTACAACTTCTAATTCCTCTTCAAATTTTGGGTAATCCAAAAGCACATTAAACATAAATCTATCTAATTGAGCTTCAGGTAAAGGATAGGTTCCCTCTTGTTCTATTGGGTTTTGGGTTGCCAATACAAAAAATGGCTCATCCAACTTATGCATTTTACCGGCAGTTGTAATGGCTTTTTCTTGCATGGCTTCTAGCAAAGCCGCTTGTGTTTTAGGAGGCGTTCTGTTTATTTCATCTGCCAAAATAATATTGGCAAAAATGGGACCTCTAATGAATTTAAATTCTCTTTTTTCGTCTAAAATTTCTGAACCGGTAATGTCGCTTGGCATTAAATCGGGGGTAAACTGAATTCTGCTAAACTTTAAATCTAAAACCTCAGAAATTGACTTAATGAGTAATGTTTTTGCAAGGCCTGGAAGACCAATTAAAAGAGAGTGTCCATTGCAAAAAATTGATATTAAAACAGCATCCACTACATCGTCTTGGCCAATGATAACCTTAGCTATTTCTGCTTTTAACTCATTGTACTTTTGTTGAAGCGCTTTTGCCGCTTCGGCATCGTTTGAAAATGATAACATTGATAAGTATTATTTTTGAATCCAGTCTTTAATTTGAGGGCATTCTGCCAAAGGTCCATTTACTTGAATGTAAAATTGTTTTCGGTACCTTTCTATCCATTTTTGACGGGTAGTTTGTTGCTTTTTATTGAAGGCCATCGATTGCAATTTTTGGTAATCATCTACTAAATTTGCCCTATGTGGCGGTGTTTCACTTTTGAGGTAAAAAACACGCCAAGCCTTTTTCTGATCTGGCCCTGGAAGGGTTATTAGTTCTGGCTCTGAAATGTCGCCAACCTCCATGGCTTGAACATTGATGTTTAATTCTTTGCTAAGTTCATCCACTGGAATATGAGTGTTTCCTAGGCCTCCCGACCCAATAAATCCACCGCTATTTTTTGTTACCTCATCATCAGAATTCTTTTTTGCGGCATCCTCAAAGCTAAGAGAATCCATTTTTATTATTTGGATCAGGCTGTCAACTTTTTCTCTTGCCAATTCAATGTCTGAAGAATAAATTTTGGGCATAATAAGGATGTGTCTTGCATTTACTTCTTCACCTTTTCTTTGAATGGCTTGTATTATGTGGTAGCCATATTTAGTTTCAATTACTTTAGAGATACTATCTGGTTTTAGCCTAAAGGCGGCTCCTTCGAACTCGGGAACCATCATTCCCCGACCAAAATAGCCAAGTTCGCCACCCTTCATGGCAGAAAGTTTATCGTCGGAATATATTAGGGCTAAGGTGCTAAATTTATCTCCATCCTCAACAATTCTCCTTCTTAATTCGGTGACTTTTTCGAGTGCAGCTTGTTTAGATATTTTGCTAATTTTTGGCTCTATTACGATTTGAGCCAATTCTACTTCAGCAGAAAAATAGGGTAGGCTATCTTTGGGTATTTCATTGAAAAAATTCTTGATATCGGTGGGAGTAACTTTTACATTTCCAGTAATTTTTGCCATCATAGCCGAGGCTAATTGGTTGTTTTTGATTCGTTCTCTATTACTTGCTTTAATATCTGAAATGCTTTTGCCGTAAATCTCTTCTAATGCTTTCTCTCCGCCGTATTGTTGGGCAAAATACCTGATTCTTTCGTCTAGTTCTGCATCCACCCTTTCTTCACTAATTGGGAGCGAATCAACTTGAGCTTTAATAATAAGCAGGTTTTCAATGAGCTTTTGTTCTAATATCAAGCATTTAATAGAATCGTGTGTGAGTCCGCTTTCTCTTGCAGCTTGTTCATAAGCTATTTCAATATCATACCTTAGAATAATTTTGTCTGCAACCACAGCCACAATTTCGTCTACAACTTGTGCTTTGATGGTTGACCCCAAAATAGCCATTAGGCAAAAAATAATTACTTTCTTCATTCGCATTCAGCTATACTTAGATGTTTCATCTCCTCCGATTATGCATCTATTATTTATGTTTATTTAGATTAATAGGCCTTTACGACTTAATTGCCCTAAATTAAGGAGGTAAATATAATGAGCAAAATTGAATTCATTGAAAAATATTATTTCGAATAAATTTTAATTTCGAAATTTCCACTCGCCTAAAAGCATTAAACGCATAAACTAGGTTGATTGTTACAAGCAAATTTGCTTATGATTTTAGGATTTTGGCAATCTTTTCGGTCGATTTTAGGCCACTTCCAGAAAATAGGCTAACTACCAATTCATCATTACCCTCCTCTTGAAATTTCATTAAGCCTGCAATTGTTGCTGCTGAGGTGGGTTCAATATAAAATCCTTGATTGGCCATTTCTTTCCATGCCTGTATAATTTCCGTTTCCGAAACAAGCAAAATTTTCCCATTTGTTTGCTTTAAAGCATCTAACATTTGTTTCTGTCTAATGGGGTTTGGAATGGCAATGCCTTCGGCCAAGGTATAGCCACTTTCGTATGTTTGGGGGTTAAAATTTTGGCTTTCTGAAGCCAATTTTAGGGGTTGACAAGCCTCGGTTTGTATGGCAATAATTTTGGGTATTTTAGAAATAATACCTGCCAAAGCAAGCTCTTTAAATCCAATATAGCAACCCAATAATAGAGTTCCATTTCCGGCTGGCAGAACCACGGCATCTGGCGATTTCCAATTTAGTTGTTCGCAGACTTCGTAGGCAAAAGTTTTTGTTCCTTCAAAGAAAAAGGGATTAAAACAATGGCTGGCATAATAACTTGATTTTGCAGCTTCAAACGCTTGATTAGCAGTTTCCTTTCTGTTACCGTTTACTTTGATAATTTTTGCGCCATAAGCCGCAATTTGGGTAATTTTTGCTTCAGAAGTATCTGCAGGTAAATAAATATCGCAAGAAATATTGGCTCTTTTTGCGTAGGCCGCAATAGAAGCGCCTGCATTTCCACTGCTATCTTGAACTATATGTTTAATTCCCAGCTCTTTAATCTTACTAATGAGTACACTTGCCCCTCTATCCTTGTAACTTCCGGTAGGGAATAAATAGTCTTGTTTAACCCAGGCCTTATTTTTGTTAGAGAAAGTGATTGGAATTAGGGGGGTAAATCCTTCCTCAAAAGTTACACAATTTTCTGTATTGTTGATGGGAATTGAATCGCTGTATCTCCATAAATTGTTAGGTTTTCCAGCCAATTTGCTAGGGTCAAATTTATGAGTAGATTCGAGATTTAGTAGTTCATAATTTTCTCCATGCCAAATTTGACTTTCTGTACCAAAGGTTTTCTTGGAAATGTCTCCAATTAATTGAATATTCGTCATTATTTTTTAATTATTCCTTAATGTCTACTTAAACTTTTCCTAAAAATGCTTAGTTTGGCCACCAAATTTAACTATTAAGAAGGTTTTAAGATAGACCTGTAATATATTTGAACACACAATTGAACAACATAGAATTATGAATGCAATATATCTTCCAAATTTTAGAATCAAAAGTAGCGTCTTTTTCGCTAGCTTTTTGATGATGATGTTAACTTTTTTCCAGCAGGAAAAAGTACAAGCATCACATGTGGTTGGTTCAGACATTTCTTACCAGTGTACAACTACCCCGGGCGTTTATACGGCCACGTTTAAAATGTATCGCGATTGCGCTGGTATCCAAATTTGTGCGAATTGCCCAAATGGATTAAGCCCTTCGTGTGCAAAATCGATCTCTATTACAGGAGCAGCCACGCCAGCAGGAGCTAATATGCCAACCAGTCCTTGTACTGGAGTGGGATTTGGATCACAATCTGTGGTCGTAAATACCTCGGTGAGCGGGTTCGATGTGGTTCAATTATGTGCTGCGGAAGTAACCATTTGCAGCAATTGTGGCCAAAGAACACCAGGAACATTTACACCAGGCATTGAGGTTTATACTTTTACAGGCCAAATTAACTTGAGTTCTATTCCTGCCAGCTGTTGTTTTATCTCCATCGGTTTTAGTGAGTGTTGCAGGAATAATGCAATTACTACTTTAACTAATCCTGGGAGCTTGAACTTTTACTCCGAAGCTATTATAAATCGTTGTGCTACACCTTGTAATTCGGCACCTACTTTTACAAATGACCCAGTTGCAATTACTTGTGCTGGCCAGGATTTTACCTATAATTTGGGTGCAATTGACCCAGATGGAGATTCATTGAGTTATGAATATGGCCAGGCTTTAACTGGTCCAGGAGCTTCAGCTGCTTATGCATCACCTTATAGTCCTACAATACCTTTACCATATTTGGGTGCACCTATTCAATCGCCACCGGCTTTGCCACCAACCGGAATTTTTATTGATCCAGTAACAGGTGACCTTCGGTTCAGACCATTGGGTAACTTTGTCTCCAATTTGATTGTTCAAGTAAAGCAATGGAAGACCATTAATGGGGTGCCAACTCTTATGGGAATTACCCGACGGGATATTCAGTTTTACAGTAAATTTTGTCCTAATAATAATCCGCCAGTATTGCGAACATTTGATAAGGATGGCATTTTAACCTCTCCACAACCAAACTTTAGTTACTCTGTTTGTGCTGGTCAGGAGTTGTGTTTCTTGGTTTCTGCATGGGATAATACTGCAGGATGGGATACTACCGATATGAATTGGAATTCGCCAACCTTAATGGTACAAAATGGTGCTACATTTGTAAAGGCGTATAATCCAGCCAATAGAGGTACCCTTGGTCCAAAGAATGATAGTATGCGATTTTGTTGGACACCCTCAGCAAATATGGCTAGCAACTTGCCTTACTATTTTGTGGTAACGGCCAAAGACAGGGCTTGTCCAATTCCGGCTAGGGTTACCAGGTCCTTTAGTATATTGGTTCGACGGATACCCACTGCAACCATTAATAAGGTGAATAAGAATTGTGGGTATTATGATTTCTCCTATACCCAAACCAATAATGTGCCTTTAAATCCATCTTATACTAAGTTTTATGTGGAGACTAATCCAAACTCAAACACTTATCAAACTTATAGCTCTGCCACTATTACCAATCACAGGTTTACTTTGGGAGGTTGGCATAGAATTAGGCTTCAATTAACTACTGCACCTCCACCAAATCCAAATGGTTGTCCAAACGATAATATTTGGGATTCGGTGTTTGTGTTACAACCCGTGAGTGTGACCATGCGCGATACTTCTAATTGTTTTGGTGTACCGGTAAGTGTAAAAGCCTCTGGAAAATTTGGAACACCTTATGGAAATTCATATAGGTATACTTTTTATAGTGGTTCTATGGGCTCAACTACCATAGTAAGACCTTTTGGTATTGATTCTAATGTAACTATAAACCCTGCCTTGCCAGGAGTAACAACAGGGTATAAAGTGGTTATTCAGGATTTGAATGGCTGTAAAGATTCAACACAATTTACTGTTTATACACGGCCTTTGCCATTGAAGGAATTGCCGCCATCTGTACGTTTTTGTTTTGGAACAAGAGACACGTTGGATGCGGGTAATAGCATAGGAACTATTAGTAATTGGAGGTGGAAAAAATCTCCCGTATCGCCCGTAATGGCAGATACCGTTTCTCAAAAGATTTTGCCTCAGGATAGTGGATTGTACATTGTTCGTAAAATGGACTTTAATGGTTGTATTCGGGTAGACAGCAGTATGGTTTATGTTAATATTCAAGTACCAGTAAGCGCTGGTCCTAATCGTACCATTTGTTTTAACGATGCACCTATTAATATAGTAGCCTCAGGAATTGGCGCGGCTATTGATAGTTTTCAGTGGAGGCAAGTGCCAATTATTGATCCAAATGTGGTGATGAGCAGAACCAGTACCATTACGGTTTCGCCTGCTGCAAACACAACCTACCAAGTAACTGGTTTTATGACTTATGGTGGCATTACTTGTTCTTATGTAGATTCAATGGATGTTACAGTTAAGCCATTACCAATCATTAATAGGCCAAGTAATTATTCATTGTGTAGAAATACAAGTGTCATTTTATTGCCTAGTATCACTTCTATCAATAAACCCGGATTAATTACTTCGGTATGGAGTTATCCACCATTTCCTGCCGCAATTAGTTCTAATCAGGTAATTATTAGCAGCCTCACTAATTTGCCACCTGCACCACCAACTGCACCTAGGGGTAATATTATGAGTTTGACGGTAACAGATAATGATGGTTGTAGAATTTATGACTCTTTGGTTATCTCAATTTTCCCTGTGCCAATTATTAATGCTGGACCAAGTAAAACCTTCTGCGATTTTGCATCTGTTTTTAATATTACCCCAGGAACACAATTGTATTCACCAAATGGTGGAGCTTTAGCTACCAATGAACTTTGGTATGGTAGAGGTGTTTATCAGCCTAACCCTGGAATTAATTATTATGCATTTGATCCGCAAGCGGCAGCTGTAAAGGTTTTACCTGATACCAATATTATTACGTATAAGTTTACTGCAACCTTCCCTTCCAGCAACAGCGTAACATTTGTACCTGCGGTAAGCGGATTTACGGCACCTTCACCAGCTGGAGGTTGCGCGGCTTTTGACACTGCAGTATTTGGTGTAATTAAAACACCAAAATTGGAATCTGGAATTGCTCCTAGCCTTTGTAGATCTGGATCGGCTGTAGACTTGGATGCCCATATGTTGGGTAGAAGCACTACTTCAGCTAATCCTTTATCTAGTTATTGGTCTGTTGGGTTCCCAGATTTAATGTACAGACCGGCAATTGCTGGTGGTAGAACGTTTAATCCAAGTCACCCAATTTTGGAGAATTATACCAAAATTTACACTTTAGTATATGCCGATACAGCCACCAAATGTAGGGTAGCAGACACTACCTCGATTCAGGTAAATGAGAATCCGGTGGTTGATATTGATTACCTAACATCTAGTGATACAGCGGTTTGTAAGACAAGAGGCAATGTTTTGTTTTACATGAATCCAAACAATATATCTAGTGCAGATGGTAGTTTAACTAGTTTCCCAGCCTTGGCAAATTCTGAGTTTGATGTAACCAACGGAAAGATGATTGTGAGCAACGCGCCTGCTGGTCTTTATAATGTGAAATATTATTATAAAGATCCTGGAACTGGATGCGATAACCGTGATTCATTAAATATTAGGTTGCAAGATCCACCAAGCATTGAAATTACCGATGATGGTATAGTTTGTTCTTATGGTGCTACTTTTAACGTAGGATTCAAAACTTTGCCTACTTCGCCTTATACTTGGAGTTGGATGACCCCAGACGGAAACGGAAGCATAACAGACAATGGTACCACTGGTATTAGTTATAATGCTACTGCAGCAGATATTGCTCGTGGAAATGTGACTTTTAGGGCAACTACTGTAGATTTAACTACCGACCCAGATGTTTGTGCGGCTGTTAGTGATTCTGCTACTTATACCATTAAGCCAAAACCTGATGCTACCTTTACTATTGCACCCGATAGAGGTTGTGTAGACGACAGGTATGGATTAACTTTAAACAGTGTTTATACAGCAACACCAAGTCCTGTAGTAGGTTCAACCTATAAGTGGTTCTTGGATCAAACCGACTTTAACAGTACGCCAATAAATGCTGCACCGTTTGACCAAACCACTCAGAATCAGAATTTCACTCAAGCAGGTAACCACAATGTTTATTTGTTTGTAGAGGCTGATGGTTGCACCGATACAGCCGTAGCTATAGTTGAAGCTTGGCCTGCGCCTATTGCTAAATTTACATCTAATCCAGAAAGTTCAACGATTGCTAAACCGTATTTTGATTTCTATAACCAAACAACCATTGGTGATAACTCTCCTTTGAGTTTTATATGGACATTCCCGCCATTGGTAGGTGGGCCAAATAGGAAGGATTATACTTTTGAGCCTAGGCAAATTCAATTTGCAGCAGACACCGGTGAACAAGAAGTATGGTTAACTGCTATTAGTGTTAAGGGTTGTTATGATTCTACCATGAGGGTTGTGAGAATTGATCCAGATATTACCGTGTTTATTCCAAATGTTTTCTATCCTGTAGGAGCAGATGGTAAGGGTGGTAGTGCTGTAGATTTCCCTTATAATGGTAATAAAACCTTTAAGGTATCTGCTACTGGATTTGAAACGATTGAGATTTTTGTATTCAATCGTTGGGGTCAAATGGTTTATAAGACCTTTATGACAGATAAAACTTATGATCCAAATGAAGGTTGGAATGGGCGCGATTTTAATAGTGGTAAGGATTGTCAGCAAGACGCCTATATCTACCAGATTAACGCTACGAGTTTCAATGGTAAGAAATATACATACAGTGGTTCTGTTACCTTGTTAAGATAAGATTGCTTCAATTAAGCAGTATAAAAAATCCCGTTTGTCATTTGGCAAACGGGATTTTTTTATGATTACTATTTGAAAGATGTTCTATGGGATTGTGAGATCTGCAATGCCAAACAACAGGATGCTTAGACTTAATATTTTTGGACTATTATAACCTTTTGCGTATAGGTGTAAATTTGAAAGTAATTACCTTGGAGTTCTGCTGAAATTAGACTTTCGTATATTATAACGTGGTTCAAAATGTAATTGTCAATTATGATTTCGATTAAACTTTGAGCTGTTTAAAATTTACATAAAGTTTAATATTCTGTAATAAATTAACTAAGGTAAAAATCTTGTAAGGGTTATTTTTTACCAACCAAATCAACGGTTTCTTGTTTTATTTTTTCGAAACCACCCCAAACATTTTTAATGTTTGCAAAGCCTTCTTTTTTGAGAAAACTTGCAGCTATCATGCTTCTAAAACCATTGTTGCTATATATGAGAACTTCGTCTAATTTATTTAATGAACCATAGCTATCTGTTAGTTCTGTAAGGGGCATGTTTAATGCATTTCCCACGTGCAAGGTGTTGAATTCGTCAGCCTCTCTGGTGTCGATAGTAATAGCTTTTGGGTTGTGTTTGCTATCTAACGCTAGTTCTTCCGATGAAATAGAGATTACCATGTCGTACTTTTCTGAACCCTTGAGCCAAGCATCCATTCCACCTTCTAGGTGGCCTAATATTTGGGTAAAGCCAAATTCCCTTAAGGTAGCATAAGATTTTTCTTCTTCAGAAGCTTTACAGGCGATTAGTATTGGTGTATCAATTTTGAAAAGCAGCTGGGTAAAATGGCCATGGTTTAAGTTGAACCCAAAATTGATGGCTCCTGGAATATTTCCCATCTCGAAATTGTCGGGCAGTCTTGTATCAATTACCTGAGCCTTTTTGTCGTTCAGCAATTGCTTAAATGCCTTTACTGTTAGTGGATTGGTGGAATTTTCTGTTTTATTTTTCATGAATAAAAATTATCCTGATTATTTTAATTTTTTAGGTGTTGTGCCAACAAAGTCTTTTAAATAATATGGCTCAAAATAGGCTAAGTCGGCAAATTTATTTTGATCAAAGGCTATTTGGGCCAAGCCTAATAGTCCTTCAGAGTCGCAATGAATTTCTGGGTAGTAAGTAGCATTAGGATGCTTAATGACGTTCATGCATTTTTCTGCACCATTTCCAAAAACGGCTATTTTATTTTGGTTCAGCCATTCTGATAATGCATTTTCGTTTATGATTTTTGCTTTTGTTTCCTCTAAAAATTGAAGATTTGAGTCAAAAACTGCAGAATAGACTTCCATTCTGCGGGCATCTATGAAAGGAACTAATAGAGACTCATTGTTTGGGAATTGATGTAAAAAGTGAGCGGCTAAACTATGAAGGGTATTAATGGCTATAACAGGTATTTTTAAGGCGTAAGCAAATCCCTTTGCAGCCGAAACACCTACTCTTAATCCGGTATAACTACCTGGGCCAATGCTCACAGCAATGGCATCTAATTGGGCTAGGGTATACTTGTTTTCTTGCAATATTTCTTTAACCATGGCATGAAGGTGACTTGCATGCGCATTGGGTTGAGGATGGTTAATTTTAGCAATACACTTTCCATTGAGGCCAATTGCCACGGAGCATATTTCGGTTGCCGTTTCTATTCCTATTATGAGTGTCATGAATTTACAAAAGTAGGATTTGAAATCCACAAATTAGAATTGCAGCTGAATAGCTTGATAATTAAGCCTATTACTCAATATGATAAACTTCTTAATCAATGCCAGCAAAAATTTAGTAACTTGCCACTCTACAAAATGTCGAAACGCTGGACTCCCAAAATAGAACCTGATAAAAATGTGGTGGAAGAACTTTCCAAGGCCATCAACTTGAACAAGGTGCTTACGGGCGTTTTAGTTCAGCGTGGTATCTCCACCTTTGATGACGCTAAAAAGTTTTTTAGGCCTCAGTTAAGTGATCTACACGATCCTTTTTTAATGAAAGGGATGGATTTGGCGATTACTAGAATCAGCCAGGCAATTGAATTGGGGCAGAAAATTGTTATTTACGGAGATTATGATGTAGATGGCACCACGGCCGTTGCTACTGTTTATTCCTTTTTCAATAGGTTCTATCCCAGTATTGATTTTTATATTCCAGACAGGTACACCGAGGGATATGGAATTAGTTTTATGAGCATTGATTGGGCTTCAAACAATGGATTTTCCTTAATTGTTGCGCTGGATTGTGGCATAAAATCGGTTGATAAAATTGCCTATGCTAAAACCAAAGGGGTTGATTTTATCATATGTGACCACCATTTACCGGGCGATGAAATTCCGGATGCTGTGGCTGTGTTAAATCCTAAGCAAAAGGATTGTACGTATCCGTTTAAGGAGCTTTCGGGTGCTGGAATTGGATATAAATTGATACAAGGGTATGCCCAGAAACATGAAATTGCATCGTCGGAAGTAGAGCGCTTTTTGGATTTGGGCGCGGTAAGTGTGGCCAGTGATTTGGTTCCAATATTGGATGAAAATAGGGTGTTAGCTCATTTTGGTTTAAAAATGCTAAAGCAGTCGCCCAATAATGGTTTAAAAGCATTGTTGGAAGCCTATCCAGATAAGCCAGAGTTTGGCGTAAATGATATTGTATTTTTTATTGGTCCGCGCATTAATGCGGCTGGTAGGATTGCAGATGCCAAAGATTCTGTTAGGTTAATGACGGCAGAAACCATGGATGATGCCAAGAAAATTGCGTATCAGATAAACCAACATAACAATGAACGCAGGAGTTTTGACCAAACCATTACCGAGCACGCTTTTGAGTTAATAGAGAATGACCCAAGTTTTGTCGACAGAAAATCTACTATCTTATTTCATAAAGAATGGCATAAGGGTGTAATTGGTATTGTTGCAAGTAGGTTAATTGAAAAGTTTTATAGGCCCACCATCATTTTAACAGAATCTAATGGCATGGCTACAGGAAGTGCCAGGAGTGTGGATGGATTTGATTTATACGGTGCTATTGAGGAATGCAGCGATTTATTGGATCAATATGGTGGCCATACGCATGCTGCAGGGTTAACACTGAAGTTGGAAAATCTGCCACAATTTATTGAAAAATTTGAATCGGTTGTTGCTAAAAACATAGTTGAAAGAAGCTTAACGCCCGAGATTGAATACGACATGGAAATTCCATTGCGTACCATTACACCCAAGTTTTATTCTGTACTTAAACAGTTTTCGCCGTTTGGACCAGGGAATTTGAACCCCGTGTTCATGAGTAAAAACGTTTGGGATGTGGGCGATGCTACCATAGTTGGCAATAACCACTTAAAGTTAAGCCTTACCCAAGAAGAAGGGGGCCGTATATTTAAGGCCATAGGCTTTGGATTAGGCGCTTATTACGACAAGGTTTCGCAGGGAATTAGCTTTGATATTTGCTTTACCATTGAAGAAAATCATTTCAATGGTCATGTAAACTTGCAGTTGAATATTAAAGATATTCTCTTTAGGTAAGTGATAATTATAGGGACGTTTAATAAGCCTCAAATTTATTGCACTGAAATTGCTTCTCTGTTAGGCCAAAAAACTGCCTAAACAGTAATTGTTTCGGCATAGAAAAACGCAAAAAATCAACTTTTTATTCCAACGAACTAAGACAAAAGCTTAGACCAGCTAATTTCTTTTGCCAATATTTCGCGAATTTGTGAGATTGCAATTCGCTCCTGAACCATAGAATCCCTATAGCGAATGGTAACCGTTTTACTTTCCAAAGATTCATGGTCTACCGTAATGCAAAAAGGAGTGCCAATTGCATCTTGCCTTCTGTATCTCTTGCCAATTGCATCTTTTTCCTCGTAAAAACAATTGTAATCGGTTTTTAAATCCTTCATTATTTCGCGGGCAACTTCTGGCAAACCATCCTTTTTCATCAGCGGTAAAATGGCCACTTTATAAGGTGCAAGAATGGCAGGCAAGTTTAACACCACCCTAGAATCTTTTTTATCTGGGGAGCCATCTGTTGACGGGGTTATTATTTCCTCTTCCTTAAACGCGGCACACATAGTAGCAAGAAAAAGCCTATCGAGGCCAACTGAAGTTTCAATTACATAAGGCGTATAATTGCCATAAGCTTTGCCATTTTCGTCTAATTCTGCATCAAAATATTGTATTTTTTTGCCAGAATGTTCAGAATGATTTCTTAAATCAAAATCGGTACGCGAGTGAATTCCTTCCATTTCTTTGAAACCAAAAGGGTAATCAAATTCTATGTCGACAGCAGCATCAGCATAATGTGCTAATTTTACATGGTCGTGAAAGCGGTATTTGGCTGAACCAAAGCCTAGTTTCTTGTGCCACGCCATGCGAGATTTTTTCCAATACTCATACCAAGTTTTTTGCGTACCGGGTCTTATGAAAAATTGCATTTCCATTTGCTCGAACTCACGCATGCGCATGATAAATTGGCGTGCAATTATTTCGTTTCTAAAAGCTTTACCTGTTTGTGCAATGCCAAAAGGAATTTTCATTCGACCTGTTTTTTGCACGTTTAAGAAATTGACAAAAATTCCTTGTGCCGTTTCTGGCCTTAGGTAAACTTTATCGGCATCCTCGGCCATGGCGCCCATTTCTGTAGAGAACATTAAGTTAAACTGCCTTACATCTGTCCAGTTGCGGGTGCCACTTATAGGGCAAGCAATCTCATGCAATTCAATTAAAGTCTTAAGCTGAACCAAATCATTGTCTAACAAGGCTTGGTCTAACACCGCTTGCAATTCATCTGCTTTAATGGTTTTACCATCTTTTTGGTAGCGCGCAATTTTATCTTCCAATAAATTATCGGCCCGATAACGTTTTTTAGAATCCTTGTTGTCTATCATTGGATCAGAAAATCCATCGATATGTCCGCTTGCTTTCCAAGTTTTAGGATGCATAAATATTGCAGCATCTAGGCCCACAATATTTTCATGCATTTGAACCATCGACTTCCACCAATATTGGCGCAAGTTGTTTTTTAGTTCAACACCATTTTGGCCATAATCGTATACAGCACCAAGGCCATCATAGATTTCGCTGCTTGGAAAAACAAATCCATACTCTTTTGCATGGGACACAACTTTCTTAAAAACTTCTTCGCTCATTAGAATTTAGGGTATAACTAAAATGCAAAGAAACAAAATGTTTGCATTAGTCGATTTTATAAAAAGAAATCCCCTTTAAAAAAGGGGAATAAAAAAGCCACGAAACATAGAATTGATGAAGACTATAATAAATCTCCCTATTTAAATGCTTCGTGGCTAAAAAGAAGAATTAATGAACTAATTCTTTATATGCATCGGCTTTCAATAAGCCTTCAATTTCTGCAGCGTTGGCAACAGAGCATTTAATCATCCAACCTTGGCCATAAGTATCAGAATTAACTAATTCTGGTGAACCATCTAATGCAGGATTTACTTCTAAAACTTCACCCGTAATAGGCATAAATAAATCACTTACAGTTTTAACTGCCTCAACCGTACCAAACACATCGTGTTGTGCAACCGATTTTCCTTTACTTGGAATATCAACATAAACGATATCGCCCAACTCGTGCTGCGCAAAATCTGTGATACCAATGTAAGCTACATCACCCTCAACACGCACCCACTCGTGGTCTTTGGTGTACAATAAATTTTCTGGAAAGTTCATTTTATTTGGTTTTTATTTCGGCGCTAAAATAAGGTTTGGCGAGGAAATAAAAAATGATTTTTATAATCACTTATTTAGCTTTTTTAAGTGCCTCGAATACGGTAATGGGCAAAAGCAGGCAAGTGAGGGCATAGATGGTGTCTTCGATGGGTATGGTATAAAGCCTAACACCCATTATTTCTGCCGGATTATAGATTACCACTGGGCTAGGAGTGGTGGCGCCAGTGAGTATGCCATTGACAATAAAGAAGGGCAGGAGGTGCAGAAAATAAGCCATCCAGAAGTAGCCCATATATTTTCCTTTGATGAAAAATTGTTGTAAAATTAACAGGATGAGGGCGATAGAAAAGTTTACGACGGTATATGTTTTATCGTGAAAAATTAAAATGGATAGAACGCACCAAGCCATGAAAAAATAATTGAGTAAGCTTGTTTTATTTTGCCACCAAGTATCCTTGGTATAAGCTTTTAGGCAGGCATAAATAAATATGCTGGCATAGGGCACTACAATAAAAAATAGCCATTCTTCAATGGGTAATTCTAGCAAACGGAAGTTCCAAACATAATCTGGATTAAAGCTCCAGACGCCGGTTTTAGTAAACCACGAATCCCAAATCACGAAAAGGAGTAGGTTAAGACCGATACCCAATGATAATTTAGGCCACCAGCGATAAAATGCTACTTTTTTATCGAAGCTTAGCAAGAGTGGTCCTGCGAAGGAAATTAGCATAAGCCAGGCGTATAAACTCATTTACTGGTGCTTGGATCTTTCCAATATTTAAGAGGCACTATGAGCATTCCGAAGTTTTCGCCTCGGTATTTTCCAAGATGTTTGTGGTGAATTTTGTGGGCTCGGCGAATGGCGCGCACGTAGTGGTTGTTTAAATGCGTAAACATTTTAAAACGTTGGTGAATGATGATTTCGTGCACCACAAAATAGGCAAATCCATACAAGGAAATTCCGATGCCAATATATAAACGGAAATCGTGAAACATGAGTCCGGTTATATAACAATAGGCGCTTGGTATGGCAAAAATGAGAAAGAAGGCATCGTTTTTTTCAAAAAAACCAGGTTCAACTTGGTGGTGGTCTTTGTGGAGATACCATAGAAAGCCATGCATCACAAATTTATGTGTAAACCATGCCATGAACTCCATTGAAAGAAAGGTGACTAGAATAATTAATGCTTCCATAAATTGATTAAACAAATTGTTTAGTAGCGCAAAAAGGGAATTGCGCGGCTACTATTATGCTATAAAATTATATTTAAAATTCCAAAAAATACCAATTGAATCAAATAAACACGCCAAGCCAATGGATTGTTTTTAAGCATTCCGCCTTTGAGCATCCAATAGCAAAATGCGAATCCAAAAAAGAACCAGGCGGTATAATTTTGAATCGGAATGAGGTTGTTTTGCCAAGTCCAGAAGTCGAGTTTTGACGCTATTGGTTCTATTAAAAAATCGAGTAAAACCATTGCTACTGCTGCCAAAAGGGCACCTATTAGTTCATTTAGTTTCCATTTTAATTTTATGGCTATGGCCTCAACCAAATGAAGGCTGCTATAAACTACGATGATCCAATTGAGTCCAATAATAATTGGCGTAGAATTGATTTTTGGACCAAGTGCTTCACCATATTGGTAAGAGCCAAAAATTAGGCCGGTGGTAACGCCAATCATTTCGAGGACCCAAGAGCCCATGAAAACCAATAGTAAATTTGTGTAAAATAATAGGTCTTTTTGTGGGTGGAGGTTAAATAGTAGAAGGGCGGTAAGGGATAAGGTAATTGGGGTAAATTGGGCGAATTCTTTGGGGTTTATGCTTATTCCTCTAAGGCCAATAAAATAGAATATTATTAGAACTACTGTCGATAGACTTTCTTTATTTTTTAAATCATATAGCATTTTGCAAAGAAACAGATTGGAGATAGAATAGTTTATATTTTTTAAATATTATTTTGTGTTTTCGGCATTTATCGTACTTAAATCAAGTTGCCCGTTGGACTAATTTAAGTAATGATATAATATGGTTTTTCATAAACCAAAGAAAGGATACAGAAATTTGTTTCTGTATCCTTTCTTAAAATCCTTAAACGCTATTGGTTCAGGCCGAATTTGTTTTTTTTATATTTTACCTCGAGAACAATACTTTGATTTTGCAGATACAATATTTGCGATTCTATTACTTAATTTTAGCGGTAAGCGGGTTCTTTACGTTGCTATATTTTATTAGTTCTGCTTTAATTGAGCCAACGAAAATATCACTTTCTACCATCAATGGAAGTTTGTTGTCATCGTCGCTCACCCAAAGGGTTAAAGCCTCATCATCTTTAAAAACGCGACCTTTAATCAATTGCGGTTTAATAACCAAAGCATTAAAAGTTCCTGCTTCTGTTTTGATCACTTCTTTGCCCACAAATTTGAAACGCAATACGAAATTTTCGGCATCCATATAGAAGTTTACAGGAAAAATATCTCCAACTTTGGCATTGGTCATATCGGTGGTACGGGCAAAATAAATGGCCGAAACAACATCTTGAGTTTGTTGTGCAATATCTACCTTCCCTCTTCTGCTGGTGGCGAAACCATTTACTTGATCAAACAGAATAAAGTCGCTGTCGGTGTATCCACCTTCTCTCACTTTTTTAATCTGTTTCCAAGGGATCACCGCCTCTTCATCCACATAACTTTCGTATTGGTCGCGCACTTTAAACATTACATCTACCATACCAGATGATTTACCATCAACTTTAATGTGGTAAGATTTTCTGTTGTTAATTTCAACTGGTTTGTCGGCCACCTCAAAGTGAGCATGACCGCCAGTTAACGGACCATACCTAACGCGATAATCAAGTTTTTCTCCATAAGTAAAGGCTGTATTTTTAACCTTTTTAATTTCATAGACTTTACCTGATTTTTCCTGGGGCAATTCTGGCGCAATAAAAGCATTGGCCGAAAAAAGCAGCGCTAAGGAGAAAGTAAATAGAATTGGAAAGAGTTGCTTTTTCATGATAACCTTACAATGCAAACCACGTACCAAAAATGCAATTCATCTACAAGTCAAATTTAATTCCTTGGGCAAGAGGCAACTCTTTACCATAGTTAAGTGTATTGGTTTGTCTACGCATGTAGGCTTTCCAAGCATCTGAACCACTTTCTCTGCCACCGCCAGTTTCTTTTTCGCCACCAAAGGCCCCGCCAATTTCTGCGCCACTGGTGCCAATATTTACATTGGCAATTCCACAATCGCTGCCCCAAGCGCTTAAGTATTGTTCTGCTTCTTGCATGTTATTGGTAAAAATACTCGAGCTTAAGCCTTGTTTCACGCCATTTTGCATGGCAATAGCTTCGTCTAAAGTACTAAATTTCATGAGATATAAAATGGGGGCAAAAGTTTCTGCCTGTACAATTTTGTAAGTATTTTTTGCTTCACAAATGGCGGGTTTTACATAGCAACCACTTTCAAAACCTTCGCCTGTCATTACTTCATTGCCACAAAGAACCGAGCCACCTTCTTCTTTAAGTTGGGCAATGGCATTGGAATAAGCATTTACGGCAGCCTTATCTATTAATGGTCCTACCAAATTTCCTGTAAGCGGGTTGCCAATAGTTAATTGACCGTATGCTTTCACCAATTTCTCTTTCACTGTATCGTATAAACTTTCGTGAATAATTAATCGGCGTGTGGTGGTACAACGTTGACCAGCGGTTCCTACGGCACCAAATAATACGCCCACCATGGCTAAATCTAAATTGGCATTTTCTGTTAGTATGATGGCATTGTTTCCCCCTAATTCGAGCAAGGCTTTTCCAAAGCGTTGGGCTAGGGCTGAACCAACAGCTTTTCCCATGCGGGTTGAACCTGTTGCAGAAATCAAAGGAATTCTTTCATCGTTGCTCATCCATTCACCAATTTTATAATCGCCATTTACCAGGCAGAATATACCTTCTGGCAAATTGTTTTCTTTCAAGATTTTGGCCATTAAATTTTGGCAAGCTACTGCCGACAAAGGTGTTTTTTCGGAAGGTTTCCAAATGCACACATCGCCACAAACCGCCGCTAACATGCTGTTCCAGCCCCAAACAGCTACCGGAAAGTTAAAGGCCGAAATAATGCCCACAATTCCCAAAGCGTGGTATTGGTCGTACATGCGGTGGTTAGGCCTTTCGCTGTGCATGGTAAATCCATTTAACTGGCGACTTAAGCCAACCGCAAAATCGCAGATGTCAATCATTTCTTGAACCTCACCTAAGCCTTCTTGCAGGCTTTTGCCCATTTCATAACTTACTAATTTTCCAAGAGAGTCTTTAAATTCGCGCAAAAGATTTCCGTATTGACGCACAATTTCGCCGCGTTTTGGGGCAGGTACGGTACGCCAAACTTGGAATGCCTCTTGGGCTTTGGCTACCACTTGCCCGTATTCGGCTTCGGTGGTATAGGCTATTTTTCCAATAAGTTTGCCATCTACCGGAGAGATTATTTCTTTTTGAATGGCATTGTTATCAGAAAAGTGGTTTTGACCTGTAGAGGTTCCATAATTATTGGCAATGATGCCTAATTCTTTTAAAAAGTCTAAATTAAATGTGGTTGCTGTGCTCATGATTGTTATGAATAAGAAAGTTGATTGTTGTGAAAAATTTATTTTAAAATGGCCTTATAATTTAATATCTCGAATCAAGGTGATGGGATTTATTTTATTTAGGTTGAGAACGAAACTTGCGCGACTAAAAAAGGATTCGTGTTTATTTAGATCCCAATAGCCTTGAACATCGCTGCTGCTAATAAGGGGAACATAGATGGAGAAAACGTCTCTTACGATGTTTATGTAAATTCCACCGTTATAGGTTAGGTTCATTTTTGCAGGGATATAGGAAACAGTAACTCCAGCAATGCCATTGATGGTGTGGTAGCTTGAGGGCGATTGCCAATAGCTAAAATCTGCGTAAAGGCCAATAGGTACTGGAATGGGCACTGGTATGGTGAGGTTTAGTGCGCTTAAAATGGATTGGCTTGAACCAATATTTGCAAAGTTTCTAAAGCCCGATTCGTTGAGTAAAATTTGATGTCCGAAAACTTGGTTGGTATTCGAATTAGACATCACCATGCGACCCATCATTGCATTGTCGTATAGATAATCGTTTACACCAGCGTTTGCTCCACCTTGAAGCATGGCACGTTGCCCATATAAATCGCCTGGACTATTCGTAATTGGCGATTTTTGGAAAAGAAAGCCACCAGCAAACAACCTAATTTCGGCCTTTTTATTTTTACCTTTCGCATAGGTAATGCCTTGTATTATTTCTAGGCCAATTTTATTAAAACTTACATTATGTAATCCATTTTGCAAGTAAAAATTAGCCTTAATAGGGTATAATGCATTTGGGTTTTGATAAGCATATTTTAGTTCGCTAATACCATAATGGTCTGAACCAAATTGATAAAACATATTTCTATCTCTGGCTTGTTCGTTTATCATTACATACCTTAATTGAATAGATTGGTTAATTCTGCTGCGCGCAGTTTTTGGTTGCAAATGAAAAGCGAGAAATGGCGCAAGTTTTTCGTAAAAAACATTGCCAAAATAGTTGCCAGATTGCGAAATATAATTTTGCAAAACAGGATCACCACTATTGTAGAAAACTCCTTGTGAGGCAAATCGTGCCGATTTAAATCCAAGTTGAATGTTGCGTATTTTACCTTGAGGATACCAATTGTGCCAATATTCTGCATATCCGTTTAAGTTTTTTGTGCCAAAAGAATAGAGGGGCGCCAACACAAATTCGTTTCTTTTTTGAGGCAGAAGGCTGTTGTAAAATGCCAAGCCCAACATGCTTTTATTGTAAACATTATACCCATAAATGGGTGCCCAAAAAAGCTGCTTATTTTGGTTGTTTTCTAAGCTTAAAATTGGCTGTAATTTGATGGGACTTCTTTTATTATTTAATCGGTATAAATCTGAGCTTTTATTTTGTCCATCTATTTGAAAAGAAGCGGCAAATTTGTTGTCGGTATTTTGAAAGCCAAGCGTATTTAGAATTAAGCTTTTGGTGCCACTAAATCCTTGAATCCATTGGGTATTAAAAGAATCATTGTTTATTTTTTGCGTGATGGCCATTGGGGCAATTAAGTTGCCATTATTCTTAGCTGTTAAGGTGCCATTTTTAACCTTTATCAATTTATAATCTAGTTTATTTTTGGTTCCCAGTACGCCATTAAAAAACCACGATAAATCTTCCTTGGTAAATGCTTCGGCATGGTCTTTAAAATCATTGGGTAATGGATGTTTAAATTTCCATTTTTCGTAATAGGCTTGCATCATGGCATCAAATTTTTGCGTGCCTAAGTATGCTTGTAAGTAACTAAATCCAATAGGGTTTTTGGCGTAAATAATGGCGCCATAATTGTTGTCGGTATAATCCATAGAATGTAAGTTTCCGGGCTGATCCAAGTTTTTGCGCGCCGAATAGTTATATAAGAATTCGCTTTGGTCGAAACTAGAAAACAAGGAATTTAGGTTGGATTTTTTTTCTGATGTTTTTATTTTTTTACCTTCATTGGTGTTTCTGTTTTCATAGTAGGTATTGATACTTTCATCCATCCATGGATATTCTCTTTCGTTGGAGCCCAAAATGCCATAGAACCAATTGTGGCCAATTTCATGAACAATGGTGGTTTTATCGTTGCTTGCACAATTAGTGATGGTTGGGTATTCCATTCCGCCACCCGCTTCAAGCGGTGTAATAACAACTTGAGCAATGGAGTAGGGGTAATTGCCCACTTTATCTGAATAAAATTTTACCCCTTCGTTTATGGATAATATTCCTTTGGGTTTGTTTTTTCCATCAGGTGATTTGCCAAAAAGCCAGGTTTCTACTTTTTTACCATTCGATAGGGTTAATTCACTTTTATCGCACATAAAAAGGGGACTACAAAACCATGCAAAATCGTGAACCGAGTCTTGCACAAAGCTCAGGGTTTTGCTAGGCGTTACAGAAAAGTGAGGAGCTTTGGGATCATCCATTCTTTGGGTCCACCATTTTTTTTCATTGGGATCTTGCACTTCGCCAGTGGCTGCCAAAACGTAATCTTTTGGAACCGTAATGCTAATGTGGAACATGCCATATTCACTGTAAAATTCGCCTTGGTTTAAATAAGGCATTGGATTCCAGCCGTTTATGTCGTAAACTGCTGGTTTAGGATACCATTGGGTAATGCAATAAATGCTATCTTCATACCCCATTCTAGAAAAAACTTTTGGGAGCTTTACGTAGAATGGCGTGGTTATTTCCAATTTTTCTCCGCTTTTGAGGGGCATGTTTAGCTTAAGAATGGCAATGTCTATATCGGGCGTAAGAATAAATTTGACGTTTTGACCATTCACTTTAAAGTCGAGCGAATCAATATAACCTCTGTCATTTTCTTGTGAAAAATAAAAGTCGGTTTTGCCATTTTCTAAATCTTGTTTGGCATAGGCCGTTGTTCTATTTTTGTAAGCATTTGGCCATAAATGAATGTATATTTCTGTTAAGGTGTTTGGGCTATTGTTGGTATAGGTAATTTTTTCGAAGGCATTGAGGCTATGGGTATTGACATTTAAGCTGACTTGCGTTTCGAAATCTACTTTTTGCTGCCAGTTTGCCTGATTCAATTTTTTTGGCAAGCTTTGTGAGAACAAATGGCCTAAAGTGAGCGTTAGTAGGAATAGTATAAAAATTTTCTTCATTTTTCCAGTTTATGTTTTTAACGAATGTTCAAAGATTTGGAAAAAAAACGAAGTTTTCATATTTTATTACTGGTTACGAACAATTAAATTTGGTTAATAATTATTCTGCTTATGGATGGAAATGATTTTTTAGGAGAAGAGGTTAGCAGCAATGTGCAGCGGTACGAGAAAATGCTTAGGAATAAAACGAAGGATTATTTTGATGCCGATGCCATTGAAGGCATAATAGATTACTATATACAACATGACAAGCAGAAGAAAGCTATAGAGGTTGTTGAGTATGGGAAAGAAATGTATCCAACTAATGTAAGTTTTTGGATCAAGCTAGCCGAAATTTATGTGATGATGGAACGCTTTGACGACGCGCAAACGGAATTGGATCGAGCCGAATTATATGAGCCTTTTAACCCCGATTTATTTTTATTAAAGGGAGAGGTTTGTGTGCATCAAATGCAAATGGAGGAGGCAGAAAGTTATTTTGAGCGAGCCTTGATGCATACCGATGAGCGTTTGGATATGATGTTTGAGATTGCTTACGTGTACGATGACTGTGAGGAATTTTTAGCGGCTGCAAAATATTTTAAAATGATTATTGCCGAAGAGCCTGAGTTGGAGCAGGCTTATTATGAGTTAGCCCATTGCTATGATTTTATTGCTAAGTACGATGAGTCGTTGTTTTATTTAAATAAGTTAATTGATATTGATCCATATAATGTGGGTGCATGGTATAATTTGGGTGTGACTTATGGCAAAATGAATGAGCACAAAAAATCTATTGAGGCATTTGATTATTGCTTGGCTATTGATGATGAATATACCATTGCTAGGTTTAATAAGGCGAATGCTTTGGTTGAATTGGATATGTTTGATGAGGCGGTTTTAGAATACCTTGAAGTAATAAAATATGAGGGTGGAGACAGCATTTCCTTTTGCAATTTAGCGGGATGCTATGAGCGATTGGGGAATTTAATGGAGGCTAGGAATTATTATACAAAAGCTGCGCAAATGAATCCAAATTTAGCCGAATCATGGTTTGGAATTGGCATAACTTTGCAAAAGGAGCAGAAATTTAAGGAGGCTTTGCAGCATTTTAAACGGGCTGTTTTGTTGGAGCCCGAGAACGCAGAATTTTTATTGATATTGGCAGAGTGTGAGTATCAGTTGGGGTATGTAAAAGACGCAGAGGAGATTTATGTTAAATTGGTTGAGATGGACCCGGGGATGATGGAAGCCTATTTAGATTGGAGTTTTATTAAGTATAGTGAAGGCGATTTAAATGCGGCAGTAAATTTGGTGAAAGCAGGCCTTAAATGCGATCAAGAATGTCACCAATATCATTACCGATTGGTGGTTTATTTGTATGCGTTGGGATTGGTTCAGGAAGCCTTATTGCATCTCGAAAAAGGGCTATCTATGCATTTTTTGGACCATTTTTTGATTTTTGAGATTGCTCCACCTCTACGCAATGTGCCTGATATATTGGCAGTTATCGAAACTCACAGAGATATACAAAATAGAGTTGATTGATTTTTCCAATTTTATTTGCGAAAGAATACCTTTGCCCAACTGCTCGTATTGATTGGGCAGCATTTTAAGTGCTTTAATTCATGAAAAATTTTAAATTAAAACAAATTCCAGAAAGGCCATCAAAACCAAGAAACAATGGTTTAGTGATGGTAATGGATAAGGGCTTAAGCTTAAGAGAAGCTGAAGACATGATTTCGGTAAGTGGAGAATATATTGACATTGTAAAATTGGGTTTTGGTACCTCTTATGTTACCCCTAATTTGGATGAGAAAATTAAGTTTTATCAGAACAATGGCATCATCGTTTATTTTGGTGGTACTTTGTTTGAGGCTTATGTAGTAAGAAATCAGTTTGAGGATTATATTAAGTTATTAGACAAGGTTGGGATGAAGCATGCTGAAGTATCTGATGGGTCTATTGAGTTGCCACATGATGTTAAGCTTGAATTTATTTCTAAGTTGAGCAAGCATGTAACTGTATTAAGTGAAGTGGGCAGCAAGGATGTTGAGAAGATTATTCCGCCTTATCAGTGGATTGAGTTAATGCAAACCGAATTGGAAGCTGGTGCTTGGAAGGTAATTGCGGAGGCGCGTGAGGCAGGAAATGTGGGTGTTTATCGCAGCAGTGGTGAGGTGCGCGAGGGATTGGTTCAGGAAATATTAACCAAAATACCTGAAGAAAAAATTATCTGGGAAGCACCGCAAAAGGCGCAGCAAACCTATTTTATTAAGTTGGTTGGTGCCAATGTAAATTTAGGAAATATTGCGCCAAACGACATCATTCCTTTAGAGACATTGCGTTTGGGATTGAGAAGCGATACTTTTACTTTTTTCTTAGGAAAAGGTGCTAAATATTTGCCTAAAAAGAAGTAATTTTATTGGGCATTAAATTTTAAATTGATTTTAAAGAATGACATTACAAGAACAGATTAATGCCGATGTAATTTCGGCCATGAAGGCAAAGGAGGAAGTTAAGTTACGCGCCTTGCGCAGCTTAAAATCGGCTTTGTTATTGGCAGCAAGTGAGCCTGGAGCCAATGGGGTTGTTTCTGATGAAGGGGCCTTAAAAATATTTCAAAAATTGGCCAAGCAGCGCAAGGAATCTTTGGATATCTACATGCAAAATAAAAGGGAAGATTTGGCCAAAGTGGAGCAAGATGAATTGGCTGTGATAGAAGAATATTTGCCTAAGCAAATGAGTGAAGAGGAAGTTAAATTAACTTTGCAAGAAGTGGTTAAAGCCGCTGGAGCAAGCAGTACGGCAGATTTTGGCAAAGTAATGCCGTTGGCCATGAAAGCATTAGCAGGTAAGGCAGATGGCAAAGTTATTTCTTCAGTATTGAAGCAACTTTTGGGATAATATTTAAAAAAATTAAATGAAAAAGCAGCAGAGTTACGTGAGGTTTCTTTGTTGCTTTTTAGTGTAAAAACGATATGACAGATCCAATAGAAGAAGAAAGAATTAAGAAGGCTTTTCAGAAAAAGGATTGGCCAGAAATTAAAGTAAGTGATAGTTGGGCCACTTTTAAAATAATGGCCGAATTTGTTGAAGGCTTTGAGAAAATGAGTAAAATTGGTCCATGTGTAAGCATTTTTGGTTCGGCTCGAACCAAAGCCGATAACCCCTATTATTTACTTGCCGAGGAAATTGCCAAGAAGCTCGTTAACGCTGGGTTTGGCGTGATTACCGGCGGTGGACCAGGTATTATGGAAGCTGGTAACAAAGGAGCCTTTGAGGCAGGCGGAAAATCTGTAGGTTTAGGAATTGAACTTCCTTTTGAGCAGTTTTTTAACCGATATGTGGATAGGGATAAGAACATCAATTTTGATTATTTCTTTGTGCGCAAGGTCATGTTTGTGAAATACGCGCAAGGGTTTATTGCTATGCCGGGCGGATTTGGAACGCTGGATGAGTTATTTGAATCGCTTACTTTAATTCAAACTCATAAAGTAGCACAATTTCCCGTAGTGCTTGTTGGTAGCGAGTTTTGGGGCGGATTAATTGATTGGATTAAGCAAGTAATGTGCGAAAAAGAAAAAAATGTGAATCCAGACGACATGTTTCTTTTTAAGTTGGTAGATACAGCCGATGACGCTGTTAATTACATTTTAGACTATTATGCGGATATGAGCATTAGGCCTAATTTTTAATTTTATCCATTTACAAAATACATGTCTATTTCGCTCTTGTTTTTTGCTTGAATCTTGCCCCTATGGTCGCATTTAAATTCGGTTTGAACCAACTCGTAAGTTGCGCCACTGATATTTATTTTGCCGGGTTTACTATTCTTTTCCAGGCGTGTGGCGGTGTTTACGGTATCGCCATCCATTAACCAAGAAGTTGTTTGAGGCTCATCGCAGTTGCACAAAACTAGGTTGTCTGAGATAATAGGTAATCCAGATATGTACACACCAGAACCCGATAGCCATTGATTGTTGTTTAATGTTTAGGCCTGCGTGGGGTCTGTTGGTCCAGTGCCTATTCGCAATTCTGATTTTGCAGCGCTTCCAGTTGCATCTGATGTGAGGTAGTATTTGCTACCGCTTTCTTCGAAATAGATTTTGTAGGGTTCTCCTGAGTTTATAGTTGCCATAATTTTTTGGTTTAGTATTAT
The DNA here is from genome assembly GCA_034439755.1 of bacterium. GTDB lineage: Bacteria > Bacteroidota > Bacteroidia > UKL13-3 > UKL13-3 > B1. The sequence continues at coordinate 16,608 of JAWXAZ010000064.1, read as the reverse complement.
CAAATATAATTATTCATTTGGCCAATGTATTACCAAATACTATTTGGTTTGAACCAAATACTAAATAAATGGTTAGGTATTCCTTGGTTCAGACCGAAATATAGGTGACTAAAATCATAGCTATTAAAGTGCTGATATACATAGGCTCCAATACAGCGCTTTAAAATGGATTTTTAAGCAAATTGTATAGTGTATATTTGTGTTATGAACTCATTGAAAGAAGACGCATTAAAATACCACAGTAAGGGTAGACCTGGGAAAATTTCTGTTGTTCCAACGAAGCCTACCAATTCGCAAAGAGACTTAAGTTTAGCTTATTCGCCTGGAGTTGCGGAGCCTTGTTTAGAGATTGCAGCCAATCCAGAAGACGTTTATAAATATACTTCGAAAGGTAATTTGGTTGCTGTTATAAGCAATGGCACGGCAGTATTAGGCCTTGGTGATATTGGTCCGGAAGCCTCAAAACCTGTGATGGAAGGTAAGGGTGTTTTGTTTAAGATTTTTGCCGATATTGATGTTTTTGATATTGAGATTAACACCAAGGATACAGAAGAATTTATACGTACTGTTAAGAATATAGCATGCACTTTTGGGGGCATCAATTTAGAGGATATAAAGGCGCCAGAATGTTTTGAAATAGAGCAGCGTTTAAAGGAGGAGCTTAATATTCCTATTATGCATGACGACCAGCATGGAACGGCAATTATTACGGGCGCAGCATTGTTGAATGCATTGGAGGTTGTTGAAAAAAAGATAGAGGACATTCAGGTGGTATATAATGGTGCTGGTGCAGCGGCTATTTCTTGCGCAAGAATTATGATTGCCCTTGGTGTTAAAAAGGAAAATCTGATTATGTGTGATAGCAAGGGCGTAATTAGGACTGACAATCCAAATTTGGATAAGATTAAGAAGCCTTATGCTACAGATAGAGATTTGCATAACTTAAGTGATGCCATGATTGATGCAGATGTGTTTGTGGGTTTATCTAAGGCCGATGTAGTAACGCAAGACATGCTACGCAGCATGAATAGAGATTGTATTGTATTTGCATTAGCTAATCCTAATCCAGAAATTACGTACGAATTAGCCATTGCTTCTAGGCCAGATATTATTATGGCAACTGGGCGAAGTGATTATCCAAATCAGGTAAATAATGTATTAGGGTTTCCTTATATTTTTAGGGGTGCATTGGATGTACGCGCTACTAGAATTACAGAAGAAATGAAGTTGGCTGCGGTTTATGCTTTGGCACAATTAACCAAGGAGCCTGTTCCCGAAATAGTGAATCTTGCGTATAATGAAAGCAATGTATCTTTTGGCAGAAATTATATCATTCCTAAACCAATTGACCCAAGGTTAATAACCACGGTATCGCCAGCGGTTGCAAAGGCGGCTATGGAATGTGGTGTTGCAAAACAACCTATTTTAGATTGGGAAGTTTACCACAATCAACTATTAGACCGATTGGGTAAGGAAAGTAATTTTATTAGGGCAATAACTGATAAAGCCAAGCAAAATCCTAAGCGGGTGGTGTTTTCTGAGGCCGATAATTATAAAATTTTGCGTGCTGCCCAAATTGTGAGAGATGAGGGTATTGCTATTCCTATTTTGTTGGGTAAAAGAGAAAAGATAGAGCAGATTATTCTTGAGAATAAAATGAACTTAAAGGATATATCTATTATTGACCCTATGGAAGATGAGCATAAGCGAAATGCATTTGCGGATGTGTTATTTCGCAAACGTCAGCGCAGTGGCATGGCGGTTCATGAGGCCAGAAAGTTAATGAGAGATAGACATTATTATGCCCCAATGATGGTAGAAATGGGAGAGGCGGATGCCATGATTAGCGGATTAACCAAAAATTACCCTACCACTATTCGTCCGGCTTTGCAGATTTTAGGAAAGGAAGATGGGTCTGAAGTTGTGGCGGGCATGTATATCATGCTTTCTAAGAAGGGGACCTTGTTTTTTGCCGATTGCACCGTTAATCAATCACCCGATGAAAATCAATTGGTGAACATTACCAACCTAACGTATAAGGCAGTAAAGAAATTTAACCGTGACCCTAGAATTGCGCTGTTGAGTTATAGTAATTTTGGTTCAGCCAAAGGCGATGATGCCGTTAAAATGGCAAAGGTGAGGGATAGGTTAAAGAAGGAGTTTCCTTCTATGATTGTGGATGGAGATATACAAGCCAATGTTGCTCTGAACCAAAAGCTTTTGAAGGCAAACTTTCCGTTTAGTGAATTGGTTGGAGAGAATGTAAACACGTTTATTTTCCCATCGCTTTCATCTGGAAATATTGCTTATAAGATGTTGCAAGAATTGGGTGCGGCAGAGGCTGTTGGCCCGGTTTTATTGGGATTAAAGAAATCTGCTCATATTTTACAATTGGGTAGCAGCGTAAGAGAGATTGTTAATATGGTAACTATTGCGGTAGTTGATGCTCAGAGTAAGGAGTAGGCAAAATGAGTCATAAAAAAAGCCCGATATAATTGTTGTATCGGGCTTTTTTATGCAATAAATGCTATGGTATTATTTCAATGTCCTTTTTACTTCAACTTCTTCGTAAGCTTCTACATAATCGCCTTCTCTTAGGTCGTTATAGTTATTGATTGTAAGTCCGCAATCGAAGCCGGTAGCAACTTCTTTGGCATCGTCTTTGAATCGTTTTAATGAAGAAAGGTTGCCAGAGAACACCACCACACCATCACGAATTAAGCGTATTTTGGCATTTCTAACCAATTTACCATCGGTAACCATACAACCTGCAACGGTTCCCACTTTAGTAATTTTGAATACTTCGCGAATTTGTGCGTTACCCAAGATTTTCTCTTCAATGGTTGGTGCCAACATACCTTCGATGGCCGATTTAATTTCCTCAATTGCATTATAAATAATTGAGTATAATCTGATGTCAATAGATTCGTTTTCGGCTAATTTTCTAGCTTGCGGACTAGGTCGAACTTGGAATCCTACGATGATGGCATCGGAAGCAGAAGCTAACATTACATCACTTTCAGAAATTTGTCCTACAGCTTTATAAATCACGCTTAATTGAACTTCTGGTGTAGATAGTTTAATCAATGAATCTGCAAGAGCTTCCACTGATCCATCCACGTCGCCTTTTACAATTACATTTAACTCTTTAAAGTTACCTATTGCCAAACGGCGACCTATTTCGTCGAGGGTGATGTGTTTGTTGGTACGAATACCTTGCTCACGTTGCAATTGTTGACGTTTATTGGCAATTTCTTTTGCCTCTTGCTCATTTTTGGTAACCATAAAGCGATCACCCGCTTGCGGCGCACCATCAAAACCTAAGATTACAACAGGTGTACTTGGTCCGGCGGTAATCATTTTCTTGCCTCTTTCATCGAACATTGCCCTTACACGGCCATTGTTTGTTCCTGCTAATAATGGATCACCCACTTTCATGGTACCACTTTGAACCATCACGGTGGTTACAATACCTCTACCTTTATCGAGTGTAGCCTCAATAATAGAACCTACAGCACGTTTGTTTGGATTTGCTTTAAGGTCGAGCATTTCGGCTTCAAGCAAAACTTTTTCTAATAAAGTTTCGATGCCCGTACCTTTTTTAGCTGATATTTCTTGACATTGGTACTTGCCTCCCCACTCTTCCACTAGGATATTCATAGCCGAAAGTTGCTCACGAATTCTATCTGGGTTTGCGCCATCGCGGTCAATTTTATTGATAGCAAAAATAATTGGAACACCAGCAGCAAGAGAGTGACTAATAGCCTCTTTTGTTTGAGGCATTACACTATCATCTGCAGCAATTACAATAATTACAATATCTGTTATTTTAGCTCCACGCGCACGCATGGCAGTAAAAGCCTCGTGACCGGGAGTATCTAAGAAAGTAATTTTCTTGCCATTTTCTAATTTTACTTCGTAAGCACCTATGTGCTGAGTAATACCACCGGCTTCACCTTTTACAACGTTTGCGCTACGCACATAATCGAGTAAAGAGGTTTTACCATGATCTACGTGACCCATTACAGTAACAATAGGGGCACGGTGAACAAGTGTGCTTGGGTCATCTATTTCTTCCTCTACAGCTTCCACCATTTCGGCCGAAACAAATTCTACTTCAAAGCCAAATTCTTCTGCAACAATGGCGATGGTTTCGGCATCGAGGCGTTGGTTAATGGAAACCATCATACCAAGGCTCATACAAGCACTGATAATTTGGGTAACTTGAAGGTTCATCATTGAAGCCAATTCATTGGCAGTTACAAATTCTGTTACCTTCAATTTGTTCTTTTCCATTTCCTCTTGCATCATCGCTTCTTCACGCTCATTGGCTTTGAAGTCGCGTTTTTGCTTACGTAATTTGGATCGAACCGCACCAATATTTGGATTCTTGCTACCTGGATTTAGGCGGGCAAGTGTAGCTTTTAATTTATCTTGTATTTCCTTATCGCTAATCTCTGTTTTTTCTTCAGGTTTAGCGAATCTGTTGTGTCCTGGAGCACCTGGTCCGCCTGGACCTCTATTATTTCCAAAGCGATTTCCACCAGCTTGGTTATTACCCTGTCCTGGACTGCCTGGACCTCTATTATTGTTACCTGGACCCCGGTTGTTGTTTCCTAGGTAAGGAGTTCTAGGTCTGTTAGGATCGGCTGGTTTATTAGGGTCAACGCGGTTTGTTCCGGGCTGATCACCACCAATTTGTTTGCGTTTGCGTTTGCGCTTTCCGTTGGGATCGTCGCTGCTAGCAACTGGATTTTGTTTTTTAGCTGGAGGGTCTTGTTTTAGGACAATTTTGCCCATTACTTTCAAGCCTTCTAACTTTTCGTATTTAACTTCAGAAACGGTTGCTTCTTCTGGTTGATCTGGTGCTGTTGGCTTGATAGGTTCAACAGGAGCTGCTTCTAATTTAGTTGTTTCAGGAGCTACCGGAGTTGCTGGAGCAACTGATTCAATTGGGTTTTTTGCAGGTTCTATTTTTGGTTTGGCCTTAGGTTCATGAATAATTACTTCGGCAGGTTTTTTACTTGCCTCTTTCACTACTGCTTTTGGCGCTGGCGCTTCAGTTTTCTTAGTTTTACCTTTAGGTTTCTTAAGAGAATCGAGGTCAAATTTGCCCATTACCTTTAGTCCACCTGTATGCTCTTCTTTTACTTCGGCGGCAGGCGACTCAACAACGGCTGGCACCACAACTTCTGGTACCACAGCGGCTGGAGTTTCAATTGGCGTTTCAATTGATTTAACTTTTGGCTCCTCCGTTACTGGTTCTTTTTTAAGCTCAACAACTGGTGGCGCAATAGGCTCTGGCATTGGCTTCTCAACTACAATTGGTTCAGCCACTTTTTTAGCTGGCATGTTTGTATTTACCAAACCAGATTTAATGAGGACACCTTCCTCTTCTTCGTCCTCTTCAATTACCACCGCCTTTGGCTTTGGTAATTCGTGGACAGTATCTTTAGGCTTGGCCCTATCTCGACCTAGTTTATTTGCCTCGTCTTTTACTTTTTTCTCAGAAGAAAATTCTGACAACAGAATGGTGTACTGACCCTCTGTAAGTTTTGTAGTAGGCTTGGCCTCAATGACATGTCCTTTTTTAGCCAATACTTCTACCAATGTGGTCATACCCACATTGAGTTCCTTCATAACGGCATTAATTCTTTTTGTACCTGTTGTTTCGCTCATTCTGCGCTTTTTCTTCCTAAAATTACTGCGAATATCGTTTTTATTCATGGATATTCAACATGAAAGCCCAAAAAGCAGGCTATTCAAATTCTGCTTCTAGGATCCTGCGAACTTCTTGCACAGTTTCCTCTTCTAGCTCTGTTCTACGAACGAGTTCTTCGTTGGCAACGGCCAAAACGCTCTTAGCAGTATCCAAACCAATTCCTTTCAATTCGTCTATGATCCAGCTATCTATTTCATCGCTAAATTCGTCAAGGTCAATATCCTCTTCTTCACTTTCGGCTTCGCGATAAACATCTATTTCATAACCCGCTAATTTACCCGCTAATTTAATGTTATGTCCACCTTTTCCAATTGCCAAAGATACTTGGTCTGGTTTTAACCAGACTGCCACACGTTTTTTGGCCTCATCAATTTTAATGGAGGTAACTTTAGCAGGGCTTAGAGAGCGCTGAACCAATAGACTTGGGTTGCTGGTATAATTAATTACGTCTATGTTTTCGTTGCGTAATTCGCGAACGATTCCATGGATACGTGAACCTTTCATTCCCACACAAGCACCAACAGGATCAATTCTATCGTCGTAGCTTTCTACGGCAACTTTTGCTCTTTCACCTGGCTCGCGAACAATTTTCTTGATACTAATTAAGCCATCAATAATTTCAGGAACTTCTTGTTCAAACAAACGCTCAAGGAAAGCTGGAGCTGTTCTACTCAGGATAATTCTTGGGTTACCATTGTGCATTTCAACTTTGGCAACTACAGCGCGGATGGCATCGCCTTTTTTATAGAAATCGGCAGGTATCATTTCTGTTTTAGGTAATAAAAGCTCGTTGCCTTCATCGTCCAAAATCATGATTTCTTTTTTCCAAATTTGATAAACCTCACCGGCAATAACCTCTCCAACGCGGTCTTTATATTTTTTGTAAAACTCGTCTTTTTCTAATTCAAGAACTTTAGATAAGAGTGTTTGGCGAGCGGATAAAACGGCTCTTCTGCCAAATATTTGCAAACCCACTTCTTGGGTAACATCTTCTCCAATTTCAAAATCTGGTTCAATTTTGATGGCGTCTTTGTGGGCTATTTGGGTATTTTCATCTTCTACTTCCCCGTCGTGAACGATGGCACGATTTTGCCAAATTTCTAGGTCACCACTCTTGTCGTTAATAATTACGTCGAAGTTTTCATCGCTGTTAAATCGTTTGCGTAACATACCACGAAACACGTCTTCCAATACGCGCTGCATGGTTGCGCGGTCTATGTTTTTAAACTCTTTAAACTCGCTAAACGAGTCGATTAATCCTGCACTGTGCATATTCTATAAATTTAAATATTCTAATTAAATGAAACCATTACTAGCGCTTCCTCAATATCGCTAATCAATAAATCTTTGAATATTGGTTCTTTTGCTTGGTAAGCTTTCTTTTTGTCTTTGAGTTGTAATTGAATGTTATCGCCTTCAACAGAAATTAATTTTCCCAACAATTCAGTTTTGGCTTTTAGTTTAACTTGAAGCTCTCTTCCTACATGTTTAAGATATTGCCTTTGGAGAAATAGCGGGCGATCTACGCCTGGTGAGGATACTTCCAATTTGTAGGGAACTTCGCCAAAATCCAATTCATCTAGTTTATTAGATAAGTGTCGGTTCAGGCTACGACATTGCTCAATGGTAAGTGGACCATCGCTATCAATAAGCACAAGAAGCTTACCGGCACTGGGTTTATACTCAATGTCTACTATAAAAACCGAAGGGTCTAAAACCTCGGCACTCCATTCTTTTATTTGTTCTAAGATCTGCATAGGTAACAAAAAAGGAGACTTTTGGTCTCCTTTCTCAATTAATTCACGCAGCAAATGTATTCATAAATTGCATATTTGCAATACTTTTCAACATTTTTATTATTGGTGAAACGTGATGGTTGGGTTAAAAACGAATTATTAAGAGCTTGTTGTGGTTAAAACTACTTTGTGTGGTGCAAAATAAATCCATACATATCGGTAGCGTCTTCAATGAGTTTACCTGTGGGTTTCCCTGCACCGTGACCAGCTTTGGTATCAATTCTAATGAGAATAGGATGATCAACCGCAACGGATTTTTCTTGCAAGGTAGCTGCAAATTTAAATGAATGTGCAGGCACTACCCTGTCATCGTGATCGGCTGTCATGATTAACGTTGCAGGATATTTTACACCGGGCTTTACATTGTGCAGGGGAGAATATTTTAGGAGGTAATCGAACTGGTCTTTTTTGTCGCTCGAACCATATTCAACTGCCCATCCCCAACCGATTGTAAACTTGTGGTAACGCAACATATCTAGTACCCCTACAGCAGGAATTGCCACTTTAAATAATTCTGGTCTTTGAGTCACGCACGCACCTACAAGCAAGCCACCATTTGAGCCACCATGAATGGCTAAGTGTTTGCTGCTGGTATATTTTTCTTTGATTAGAAATTCTGCCGCGGCAATAAAGTCGTCGAATACAGTTTGTTTTTTCTTTAGCATACCCGCTTTGTGCCAATCTTCTCCATACTCTCCACCGCCTCTTAAATTGGCAATTGCATAAACGCCACCTTGCTCCATAAACATAATTCTGGAAACACTAAAGGAGGGGGTAAGACTAATGTTAAATCCGCCATATCCGTACAACAGCGTTGGGTTCAGACCGTCTAATACAAGGCCCTTTTTATGCATAATAAACATAGGAATTTTGGCACCATCCTTGCTTGGATAAAAGACTTGTTTGGTTTCAAAATCATTTGGGTTAAACGCATAAGCTTCGTTGGGCATCCAGTCTTGTTGCTTTTGACTGTTTAAGTCGTAGAAGCTCACTTTACCTGGATTGGTGAAAGAATAGAAATTGTAAGCAATAAAATTCTCCTCTTTTTTGCAGCCACTGGTTGAAGCTGTACCTATTCCTGGCAGTTCAATTTCTTTGATTTTTTCGCCTTTCATGTTATAATGATATAGGCGGGTGCTTGCGTCTACCAAATAGGAAACGATTAACTGGTTTCCGGCGGCAGGCACTGCGCTTTCGAGGAGAGAGCTGCCTTCTTTGATGATGGTTACCCAGCTATTGGGATCGGGGTTTTTAGGGTCGATGCTTACGAGTTTATAGTTTGGGGCGTTAAGATCGGTTCGAACCAAAATACGTTCGCCATCATTGCTTATTAGGTCGAAATTATTTTCGAAGCCTTTGCATAATAAATTAAATCCTTGCTCTTTTGCAGGAACAAATTTGATGGTTTCACTGTTATCCTTAATCCAAATTTCGTTGCCCGATGTTCCCTCCGAAATATTGATAAAAGTATATTTTTCATCTTCGGTTATTCCAGCATTAAAGTAGCGAAGTGGATGTTTTTTGTCTTCATAAATTAGCTTATCATCTGATTGGTTAGAACCCAAACCATGATAATATATTTTCATATATTCGTTTTGATTGCTAAAGTCCTTTCCCTTTATTGGCGCGTCGTATCGGCTATAATAGAATCCATTACCAAGCCATGTTGCCCCACTAAATTTTACCCATTCTATTTTATCTTGTGTTTTGGTTTTATCTGCCACCTTCATTACAAAAATATCGTTCCAATCGCTGCCAGATTTAGCTAAACCAACAGCGGCAAATTGATGGTCTTTGCTAAAAGAAATGCTGGCTAAAGAAACGGTTCCATCATTGGATAATTTATTGGGGTCAAGAAAAACTTCTGCCTTTGCATAATCAGATAGGTTTTTAATTCTATACAAAACGCTTTGATTTTGTAGGCCATCATTTTTATAAAAATAGAAATAATCTCCTTCTTTAAAGGGTGCACTGTATTTGGCAAAATTCCATATTTCTGTGAGGCGTTTTCGAATATCTGTTCTAAGGTCAATTTGCTCAAGATAATGGCTGGTGGCTTTGTTTTGGTCTATTACCCATTTTAAAACATCGGGTGCAGTGTCGTTTTCTAGCCAGCGATAGGGATCTGCTATGCTTGTGCCAAAGTAATTTTCTGTGGTGGTGTCTTTGTGTGCAACTGGGACAGGAAGTAGGCTCAATTTTTTATCCGTCATTTTTTGTGAACAAGCGCCAAAGGCGATAAGAGTTAAAAATAATAAACCGTTTTTCATTTTACTAAAATTTGTGGTGAAGGTAATAAAAGGCAACCAAGAATTTTCGGTTTGAACCAATAAAAAAGCAACAACCTTTCATTTCTGAAAAATTGTTGCTTTAAAAGATTGTAATGATTAATTACAATGCAGCTTCATATCTACGGCTTACTTCATCCCAATTGATAACACTCCAGAAAGCGGTCATGTAATCTGGTCTGCGGTTTTGGTAATGCAAATAATAAGCATGCTCCCAAACGTCGCATCCAAGAATAGGCGTGCCTTTACAGTCAACCACATCCATCAGCGGATTGTCTTGATTTGGTGTAGAGCAAACGGCTAGTTTTTTATCAGCATTTACACATAACCAAGCCCAGCCCGAACCAAAACGCGTTGCGCCAGCTTTGTTAAAGTCTTCCTTAAATTTATCCCAACCACCCAATTCATTGGTAATAGCATCCATTAATTTTCCGCTTGGCTGCCCACCTTTGTTAGGTCCCATGATAGTCCAGAAAAGGCTGTGGTTAAAATGGCCACCGCCATTGTTGCGCACTGCCATTGGGTATTTGCTAATGTTTTTGCAAATGTCTTCAATGCTGTGACTTTCACCTTCAGTTCCAGCAAGCGCTGCATTGAGGTTTGTAACGTATGCATTGTGGTGTTTGCTGTGGTGGATTTCCATGGTGCGCGCATCAATATGCGGCTCGAGTGCAGTGTACTCGTATGATAATTTTGGTAATTCGAATGACATAATTTTAGTTTATTTGAATTGCGAATATACAACATAACTAAATTTTAAGATAGCATGTTAAAATATATTCTTCGACTTCATTTATTCTAAATTATTTTATTGATTACTTCATTTTCTCTGGTTCGGACAGAAATTTTTAGCCAGAAAATACTAAATAGCCTTTAACAATGGAGAGAACATTGAAGCAAACTTTGATAAAATAATTGGTTTTACCCTATATTTTAGTCGTTTATGACTGTTTTTAGACGATAGATTTATCCCCCTTTAATTTTATTTTTACTACTTTTGTTAGTTGAATATTTATACATAAACATGAAACAACTTTTCTTTTCAAAAATAGCTAAGCCTGCCATTCTCTGTTTGGCTTTGATTCTTGGATTTGGCAACTTAGCCTTTACTCAAACGCTCGGTACCACTGGATCCTTTTTAAATAACAATGGATCTGGAGGAGTAACTTTTAACCTTCAGAATACAAATAGTTATCCAATTATTATTTCGGAATTTAGAGGCGTAATAGGTTCAGGAGTTACTTCGCCTGTTTCAATTTATTATAACAATACACCTGTAAGTGGCGTTCCTGCAACCATTACAGTTGCAAATGGTTGGAATCTGGTAGCTTCTGGTTCAGTAGCTGTGGTTCCTAATACTACTACAACCACCACCCAAACATTGTTAACGGGCCTAAGTTTTATTATTCCAGCAAATACCACCTATGGTATTTTGGTTTACGCGCTTAACCAAAGGTATTTTACCTTGGCAGCTGGAACTACCACTATTTCGCAATCGGGTGTAAATTTAATTACTGGCACAAGCATTGGATACGGCGGTACAGGGATACCACCAGTAGCACCAACGATTACCCCAAGAGGTTGGATCGGACAAATTATTTTTGCTCCTGCAATTGCATGCAGCGGCAATCCAACTTCTGGAAATGCCATTGCCTCTTTGGGATATGCTTGTTCTGGCCAGCCCATTGGCCTTTCTTTAGCAAATGATTCTATAAGAACTGGTTTAAAATACCAATGGTTGCGTTCAACCAATGCGGCAATTGGTCCGTACTCTATAATTCCAAATGACACCAATAGAAGTACAATTGATACGCAAACAGTAACAACTTGGTATAGATGCTTAGTTTCATGCGGCGTAACAGGCTTAGACACCTCAACGGCTGTTCTGGTATCAACTAGTTCCACCCCCTTATCTGGTAATTATACAGTAGATCCAGGATTACCTTTATCGGCCACTAATTATTGGAGTTTAAGCAATTTGGCTACCGAGTTAAGTTGTGTGGGGGTTACTGGGCCTGTTATAATTAATATTATGGCAAGTTCTCCTGCTTTTAATGAACAAATGTCTTTTGGAAATATCCCCGGAACATCAACAACCAATACCGTTACGCTAAACGGAAATGGCAACACTATTTCAACATCCTTGTCGCCAATTGTGTCGTTTAATGGCACCAAGAACTTTATTTTGGATAGTTTAAATATTATAGCAACTGGAACTACTTTAAGTGGTTTTGGTATATACCTTGGCAACCAAGCTCAGAATATTATTATTCGTAAAAATAGAATAGATGTAGGTATAACTTCCACCGCATTATCCAATGCGGGTATTGCCATTTCAGGATCACTTACTTCTGCAACAACCGCAGGTAACAACGCCCAAAACATTCAAATTATAAATAATGAGGTAATAGGTGGCTATTATGGAATTACTGCTATTGGAAATGCCTCCTATTTAAATAACTCTGGTCACCTCATTCAAAACAATACCGTAAGTGATTTCTACATATATGGTGTCTATTTAAATAATGCAGATTCATGTCTAATCCTTAATAATGATATACATCGTTTAGGCAGAGCAACGGTAACTACTTTTTATGGCATTTATTTAGGAACATCCAAAAACATCAAGGTTAGGAATAATAAAATTCGTGATGCTGGAATTGGAGCTTATACTGCATATCCTATTTATGTTACTGTTTCTGCTAATGCTGTGGGTTTTGAAACCGAGTTTATCAATAATGCTATCTATAATATAAATACAACAGGTTTAATTTATGGCATGTATTTTTTAGGCGCTAGAACAAATATAAAAGTGTATCACAATACAGTGGCTTTGGTGAATAATGGAACAGGTGCAGTGAGATGCTTTTTCGCGAGCACCGTGCCAGATGCTCACGATTTAAGAAATAATATTTTTAGTATTTCTGGTACAGGAACTGGGATCAAACATGTTATTTATATTACAACAACAGCCCTTGCCTTCACTTCCAATAATAACAATTTTTCTATTTCTGCTTCAGTGGGTACAAATAGCATAGGATATTGGGGTGCAAATAATACTACTTTAGCAAATTGGGTTTCAGCATCTGGACAGGATTTGAACTCTGCCAGTGCTTTGCCTTTGTACGCTAATTTGGCAACAGGTAACCTTACACCTGGTTCCTCAGCCATTGATAACTTTGGTGCTCCAGTTGGTGTTACTACGGATATTAATGGTGCTGTAAGGTCGGCTAACACACCAGATATAGGTGCGGTTGAATTTACTACTGTAGCTTGTTCTGGAACTCCAGTTGCAGGCCAGTCTGTAAGCTCAATTCCATTTGCCTGCTCTTCTGTTCCTTTTACCTTGTCGCTAATCAACGATACCCTTAGATCTGGGTTAATTTACCAATGGCAATCTTCCTTAACAGGTTTATCGGGTTCTTTTTCGAACATTGTTGGGGATACTTTTAGAATAGTAACCGAATCACAAACAGTATCTAAATGGTATAGATGTGTGGTTACATGTAGTGTTGTAAACAGCGATACCTCTGGAATTGTTGCAGTTTCAACTGGAACGATTCCATTAGCGGGTATTTATACCATAAACCCTTCTTTGCCTAATTCTGCTATAAATTATCAATCCATAACGGCTCTAGTTTCTGAGTTAAACTGTGTTGGAATTTCAGCACCAACCACAATTAATATTGCGCCTGGTTCGGCAACTATTAATACTAATCTTGCCTTTGGAATTATACCTGGAGCATCTAGCGCCAATACCATTACAATCAATGGAAATGGCAACACCATTTTAAGTTCTGTTTCGCCACTTGTTTCGTTTAGTGGGACTAAATTTTTAACAATTGATAGTTTAAGAATTATTGGAGGGGCATCTTTTAGTGGCTTTGGTATCCTTTTCAATAATCAATCTCAAAACATTACCATTAATAAATGTAGGGTAGATGTTGGTGTAACTTCAACTTTAACAACCAATGCAGGTATTGTTGTTTCCAGTTCAACAACTGCTGCCACAACCGTTGGTAACAACGCTCAAAACATTATATTAACAAATAATGAAATAATAGGAGGGTATTATGGGATCACTTTAGTGGGTAGCGCTTCGTACTTAAATAATAGCCGTCATTTGGTTCAAAATAATATTGTACGTGATTTTTATTTTTACGGAATTTACCTTTCGAATGCAGATTCTGTGACCATTTTGAATAATGATGTAAATAGAATGAATAGGCCTACCTTAAGTACGTTTTATGGAATTTATTTAACCACATCCAGAAACATTAAAATTGTAAATAATAGGGTACATGATGCAGGTGTTGGTGCTTATACTGCCTATCCAATTTATGTTACTATTTCTGCTAATAATGTTGGTTTCGAAACTGAGTTTATAAACAATGCTGTCTATAACATCAATACTTCAGGAATCATTTATGGCATGTATTTATTAGGTGCTAGGTCTAACCTAAAAATTTATCACAACACCATTGCATTGGTGAGCAATGGAACTGGTGCTATTAGGTGCTTTTTTGCTAGTACAGCGCCAGATGGACATGATTTGAAAAACAATATTTTTAGCATCTCTGGAAGTGGAACAGGTACTAAACATTGTATGTATGTTACCAACGTTTCGGCATCTTTTACCTCTAATTTCAATGTGCTTTATATGGGTGCTACAGCTGGGGTGAATAGTGTTGGATTTTGGGCATTGAATAACCCAACCCTTGCAGATTGGAGAACAGCTTCAGGTGGCGATGCAAATTCAATCAATGCCAACCCGGTGTATGCCAATTTAGCGGGAGGAAACTTTAATCCGCTTTCAATTAATGTAGATAATATAGGAACACCACTACCTGCTGTTTCAACCGATATTAATGGTGCTGCGCGCTCTTTAACCACGCCTGATGTGGGATCTGTTGAGTTTTCACCAGTTGCTGGAGATATTGCAATTAGCAAGGTTGAATTAGTAAGGTCTGATTTATGTTACAGTACAAATGATACAATTAAAATTACGTTGCAAAATGTAATTGGTGCTGCTGTAGATTTTAGTGTTGATCCAATTACCATTATATGGAGTCAATCTGGTCCTTTTGCAAAAACAGACAGTATATTGGTTAACTCTGGTATTTTAGGCATTGGATCAAACAGTACTTTCTTAGCTATGAATGTTAATATGTCTGCGCCTGGTTTTTATACTGCAAATGCTTTTATTAGGGGCTCATTATTAAATACAATTTCTACAAATGATACCCTGCAAATGACAATACCAATTGAAGTAAGAGCAATTCTTTCAGTTTCACCCAAAACTAGAATAGTTACTAGTTCAACCGATACGGTTACCCTAGAGGCTTTTTCGCCTTTATTCCCTGGTGGCAATGTGTTTTTTAGTGAAATTGCACATTACAAGGTGGCCACTGGTGCGCCATTAGTAGGTTGGCCAGCTTATTTATTGGCCGATGATTATGTAGAGTTAACGGGTATTCCAAATAGCAGTATCGCTGGATTTACCATGGAAGAATGGACAGGTACTACTTTACAATACAGTGTTACCTTTCCTACGGGAGTTGTTTTTAGCCCTAATGGTACAATGGTTCTAGCTACAGGACAATTAGGTGCAAGTGCTTCTAGTCCAGCTAATTTTTATTACCATACCGGAAATACAGTAATACATAATTCAACTGGAGACAATAGGGGTTATCTTATCAAGAATACTTCTGGTGTTATTGTGGATGCTACCGTTTATGGAACTTATTCTTTCCCTGCAGCATCTGGTGTAACGGCAAGTATCTGGAGTGGCAATACACCAGCAATTTCAAGTTCTGGAAACAGGCTAAATGCACCAGATAACAATACTTCAACTTGCTGGGTTAACTCTGGTGTAACGCCACAAAATCCAAACGTACTTAATAGTGGAGTATCATTGCCAACACCGGGTTCAATGGCTGGATTTAATTGGAGTTATTTAGGTGCACCAATAGATACCAATGCCCAAATTAGAGTTGGGCCATATACAGTGCCTGGAATTTATTGGTATGTGGCTACTTATACCACAACTTGTGGAACCTTTAGAGATACTGTAACTGTAACTGCTACATCAACTGTTCCTGTAACCTTGGTTTCGTTTAATGGCCAAAAAGAAAATGAAGATGTTTTGCTTTCTTGGAAAACTGCCAGCGAGGTAAACAATGATTTCTTTGAAGTTTTGGTTTCGGCTGATGGAAATGCGTTTGAACCAATAGGAATTGTTAAAGGTTCGGGCAATTCAAGTAAGGAGAATGCTTATGGTTTTATGCATGAAAGCGGTTTTATTAGCTATCCAAATAATGGAGTCTTATACTACAAATTAGCACAACATGATTTTGATGGAAAAATTAATTTCACCAATACCATTAGGGTTGACAATACTTATGAAAATGAAGAATATTTTAATGTATTGCCTAATCCAAATGCAGGTAAATTTACCTTGGTTTCAAATCGATTACTTGATGATAGTAAGGGATTGAAATTAGTGAATGGTGTTGGAGAAGTTGTATGGCAAATGAATGAGCCTATTACATCAGAAACAATTCAAATTGAACTTAATTTACCAACGGGAATTTATTTCTTACAAGCCAAAGTTGACAATAAAGTTGTACATACAAAAATTCTTATTGCTAAATAGGGTTGATCCTAATGCCAAAGATTATTCGATCAATAAAAAAGGTTGGCCAATTTGGCCAACCTTTTTTATTGAGTTTTTTTATTGAGTTTTTTTATTGAGTTTTTTTATTGAGTTTTTTTATTGAGTTTTTTTATTGAGTTTTTTTAT
>JAWXAZ010000063.1:0-8690 GCA_034439755.1 bacterium | reverse complement strand
TTGTGCAATTAATTATGAATTATGAATTATGAATTATGAAACAAAAAACCTTCATCAACCACTCAATAATTCATAACTCATAGTTCATACTTTAGCCTAATTGTGCAATTAATTATGAATTATGAAACAAAAAACCTTCATCAACCACTCAATAGTTCATAACTCATAATTCATACTTTAGCCTAATTGTGCAATTAATTATGAATTATGAATTATGAAACAAAAAACCTTCATCAACCACTCAATAATTCATAGCTCATAATTCATACTTTAGCCTAATTGTGCAATTAATTATGAATTATGAATTATGAATTATGAAACAAAAAACCTTCATCAACCACTCAATAATTCATAACTCATGATTCATAATTCATAACTCAATAATTCATAACTCATAATTCATAACTCATAATTCATAACTCATTAGTTTCCTTAATAGGCAAGAATATAGCTTTATTTAGCATTCAAAGTAATCTAAATCCTTACATGAATAACAAACTATGATTGCGATGCAATAATTGCTTTGCGAACATTTCCATGTTTTTCTATGAGTGCTTTGGCATTTTTCTCGCTAATTTGAAGTTCATTCATGACCATTTTTACGCCCCTATCCACCAATTTATCATTGCTTAAACGCATGTCCACCATTTTGTTTCCTTTTACTCGGCCCAGCTTAATCATTACAGAAGTGCTTATCATGTTGAGCACCAATTTCTGTGCAGTTCCAGCTTTCATGCGTGTACTTCCTGTCACAAATTCTGGTCCAACCACCACCTCAATGGCGAATTTTGCCACATTGGCAATGGGCGAATTTTTATTGCAAACGATGCAGCCCGTTTCAATGCCGTTTTTATTTGCCTCTTGTAAGCCCCCAATTACATAAGGTGTGGTGCCACTTGCAGCTATGCCAATTAGGAAATCTTTCTCTGTAATCTTGTGTTTTTGTAAGTCTATCCAAGCTTGTTCGGCGTTGTCTTCGGCAAATTCAACGGCTTTTCTGATGGCTTTATCGCCACCCGCAATGATGCCTATTACCAAGCCAAAAGGCACGCCGTATGTGGGCGGACATTCACTGGCATCCACAATGCCTAATCGGCCGCTGGTGCCTGCGCCAATGTAAAATAATCGGCCACCCGCTTGCATTTTTTTGTGTGCAGCAGTTACTAATTTTTCGATTTTAGGAAGCACTTTTTCTATGGCCAGCGGTACAATTTGGTCCTCCTCATTGATATTTTTAAGGAGCTCTTTGGTGCTCATATTTTCTAAGTTTTGGTGCTTAGAATCGGCTTCGGTAGTTCTTGTTATTAATTTCTTCGCCATCTAAATTCAATTATACGGTTGGGTGCTTATATTTGTTGAATAAGTATTTTCAAAAATATGTCAAATAAATTCAATAAGTGGCAGCCATTTATTTACGCGCTCATTTTATCTTTTGGATTGTTGTTGGGTATTATCCTAAAGCCAGCCAATTCTGGTAGCTCATTTATTGGTGGAAAAAATAAGTTCACCGAGTTGTTGGGTATCATCAATGAATCTTATGTGGATACGGTAGAAATGGAAGAATTGGAAGAAGAGGCAATTAACGATTTATTGAAGGGCTTGGACCCGCATTCGGTTTACATTCCGGCAGCCGATTTAAAGCAGGCCAATGAGCAATTAGAAGGAAATTTTGAGGGCATTGGCGTTGAGTTCAATATTGTGAGCGATACCATTATGGTGGTTACGGCCTTAAATGGCGGACCATCGCAGGAGCTTGGTATTATGAGTGGAGATAGAATTGTGGGCGTAGATAGCCTCAATGTTGCTGGGGTAGGCATAACCAGCGAAAAGGTGTTTAAGATGTTGCGTGGTAAGGGCGGTTCAAGCGTATTTGTAACTATCTATCGACCTTCCATAAAAGATAAAATAAAGTACAATATTACCCGTGGCACCATTCCTATTTTAAGCATTGATGCATGGCGCATGTTAGATAGGCAAACTGGGTATATTAAAATTAGTCGCTTTGCAGAGAATACCCACGAGGAGTTCTTGAAGGCTTTCGACGATTTAAAGCAAGAAGGCATCAAGAATTTGGTTTTAGATTTAAGGGGCAATCCGGGTGGGTATTTAAGTGCGGCAATTGCCTTGGTAGATGAGGTATTGGAAAATAATAAATTGATTGTTTATACAGAAGGAAGAAGTAAGCCACGCGCCGAATATTCTTCGGAGCGCACAGGTGTTTTTGAGCAAGGAAAATTGGTGGTTTTGATTGATGAAGGCTCTGCTTCTGCCAGCGAAATTTTGAGTGGTGCGGTGCAAGATTGGGATAGGGGAATGATTATTGGAAGGCGGAGTTTTGGCAAAGGCTTGGTTCAAGAACCTTATGAGTTTAGCGATGGTTCGGCCATCAGGCTTACGGTTTCTAGGTATTATACGCCAAGTGGCCGGTGCATCCAAAAAGATTATTCAGATAAGCTAAAGTATGAACACGATATTATGAGTAGGTTCGAAAATGGCGAATTGGAGAATGATGGGAAGTCTGCCATTTTTGATTCAACGCCTTATTATACTTTGAGGTTACATAGAGCGGTTTACGGAGGTGGTGGCATCTTGCCAGATTTCTTTGTGCCAATCGACACAACGTATTATTCGAACTTTTTAACTATGGTGGTTTCAAATGCCTTAATAGGAAAATTTGCGTACGATTATTTGGATCAGAACAGAGCGGCTATTTCTGCCATACCAAGTTTAAAAGTGTTTAATGAAGCCTATCAAATTAACGACAAGGTATATGATTCTTTTGTGAAGTTTGCCATGGCAAATGGGGTGAATGCGCCAACGGAGGCAGGCAAATTAAAATCTAAGAGTTTTATTAAACTGCAGCTTAAGGCCTTAATTGCGCGACAGATTTGGCGCGATCAAGGGTATTATGCGGTTATCCAAAAAGAAGATAAGGCCATACAATTAGCGCTTAAAAAACTCGGGCTGAACCAAGCGCTGAATTAGGCAGGTAATTGTTCTGGCAATTTAAATTTCATGAATTTAATGGTGCGCCCTCGGCCACGAAATAGTTTTTCGTAGTGGGTGGTGATGTTTCGAACGTGGTCGTTGGCCTCGTTGGTGCCATGCACATCTCTCACAAGCTCTAGTGGTTTAATGCCAATTTGCTCAAAAAGCTCCTCGGTATAATTGAATAAACCATCGTCGTCTGTTTTAAAGTTGAGGATGCCATCTTGTGAGATTACCTCTTTATAAATTTTAAGAAACTTGGGATGTGTTAAGCGGTGCTTCTCGTGCCTATCTTTAGGGAATGGGTCTGGAAAAGTAATCCATATTTCACTTATTTCTCCATTTTCAAAATGTTCGTTCAGTTTTTCAATGATCATGCGCACAAAGGCCACATTGGATAATTGGCGCTCGATAGACATTTTTGCTCCAACCCACATTCGGTTCGACTTTAAATCGATGCCAATAAAGTTTTTGTCTGGGTAAGCTTCGGATAAGGCAACGGTATATTCGCCCTTGCCACAGCCCAATTCGAGCACGATGGGATTTTCGTTTTTAAAAAATTCTTGGTGCCATTTTCCTTTTAAATGAGTGGGGTAATCAAAACAGTTTTGAAATGATTTAAACTCTGCAAATCTTCTTAATTTATCTTTAGCCATGGGGCAGCAAAAATAACCAGAAAATTGTGTTTTTATTTCAATGTTTTAGGACTTCAATATATTATTTGTTGCAAATAGGCGCTCTCAGCAAATAAATTAGCCTTCAATTTTTACCTTGTTTTTAATAAGCCAATTCATCATTGGTCCGGCCATGATACTTGTAACCACCGCCATAATAATAATTGCTACGTACAAGTCTTCGCCAATTAATTTGGCCTGTAAGGCTAGGGTGGCTAAAATTATTTCCATGGCTCCCCTTGCGTTCAAACCGAAACCTATTGCCAGTGATTCTTTGTTTGTTAAACCACCTAATTTAGCTCCAAAATACCCGCCAGCAATTTTCCCTATAAAGGCTAGGGAGACAACGAGCCCTGTAATTTTCCAATCAAAGTGGTTAATAAAATCCACTTTAAATCCGATAGAAATAAAGAAAAAGGGCGCAAAAATATTGGTTACAAATTGGTTTACAATGTCCTTGGTTTTTTCTGTTACATGTACAGAATCGCCCACGGCAATACCCATAATAAAAGCGCCAAAAATGGCATGTAAGCCAATGTATTCTGTGAAGGCTGCGCCTAAAAATGCTAAGCCTAGTGATAGACTTAAAAAGCCACCAGGCCAGCTAAAATTCTTTTCTGCCCAAGGCAAAGATTTGTTAATTAAGAACCTGCCCAAAGTGAGCATTAATACGGCATAGGAAAGGGTGTATAATAAGGTTAATAAAACACTGTGGTTTGCACTGCCTTTTAGCATGCCCATAATCATCGAAAAAAGTATCCAGCCTACGAGGTCGTTAAACATAGCAGCCGTAATAATGATTGAACCAATTTTAGTTCTAAACAGGTTTAAATCTATAAGGGTTCTTGCTATAACTGGCAAGGCCGATATGGCCATGGCAGTGCCAATAAATAGCGAGAATGCAATCTTATCTGAGCTGTTGTTTCCATATAATTCATAGCCATAAAATGCAGAAAAGAAACCAAGTGTTAAAGGTATAATTAACCCCAAAACGCTGGTGGTAAATGCAGCTTTGCCTTGTTGTCTGATAAGCGATAAATTAAGCTCCATTCCGGCCACAAAAAGCAGCATGATAATGGAGATATTGATGATGCCATTTAAGGCATAAGAAGCATGGTTAATATTGGTGAAAAATAGCTGACTCACTTTAGGGAAATAATGTCCAATTAAAGAAGGCCCTAAAACAATACCCGCTATCAATTCTCCCACTACCAGGGGCATTTTAAACTTTCTAAAAAATTCGCCAAACAAGCGGGCAGCAATTAACATCAATCCCAGGCTTAGCACTAAGCTTAAATTTTCATGGTGGCTTAATACATTCATGCCTTATTCCATGCCATTGGGATGTACAATTAATAAGTTACAAGGCAGTTCTGCTAGGGCATATTCAATGTCGTGCGGAAACACCCTATCCAATAAATTCATTGGCTTATCGGGTGAGTTTACCACCAACAAACAAGCTTTATGTTTGCGGGCATACTGACTAATTACATAACCTGGTTTTCCTTCTATGCGTTCTGTAAGAATTTTTAATTTGCCACAATCTGTGCAGCTTAAAATCTCATCTAGTTTTTCGTCCTCTTCCCTTAAAAATGCTTCCTTTTTTTCGCCCACTTCATCCTCTTTCCATTCATCGTGTCTAATGAGGGCAAGTTTGTTTAAATCGCTTTCTTGGATAATGGCTACCGACTCGCTGTTGCTGGCCTTGGCCCATTGAACAGCAATGGCAATGGTGTTTTCTGTTTTGGGATGGTCTGTGCCTTCCACCACTATATTTTTGAAACCAATTGGGTGAATGCTGGGTTCGGTAAGCATAAGCATGCTGCACCTAATTTTTCTGCTTAATTGCCTTGATACGCCTCCTAAAAAATACTTAACTAGGCTCTCTTTTTCTAAAGCACCTGCAACCAATAAATCAATTTTTTCTTCATTAACAGTTTCTAGGATGGTTTCCACGGGTTCGCCTTCTTTCCAGATTATTTTATTTTCGGGCCTATCCAAATGAAAGCGATGCAACAAGTGTTTGAGGTATTGCTCTTCTTGCATGGTTTTTTTGCCTACATGAATAAATAGGATGGGCGAATGAAATGCGTCTTGTAGCCATTTAGCTTCTGCCACTAAGGCTTCACATCTGGGTGAAAAGGCAATGGCAATTGCAATTTTCTTAAAAGTTAACTCTTTACCGCTCATGGCGCGAAGGTAACAAAATGTTACCATGGCATGAAAAAACTTTTTTGTAAGGTTCTTCTAAGTTAACACTGTGTGCCTATTGCTTAAAAATACTTTTTTGTAAAGTTTAGGTATAAATATAAAGTAGAATTTCTTGTTCAATTTAATTGAAATGGGGATTACTATGTGATTTGCAGGGGTACTTTTAAGTGTGTTGGGGTGTAAATTCGTTTAAACAACTCCATTATATGGCAACGATGCAAAACCTAAATTTTTCGAAAGTAGAAAAGGCATTTCATGAGCTTCATGGTAGCCAAAAAATCAGCACCAAAATTCCGTATATTTTGGTCGATAATTTCCCTAACTTGGGTTTGTTTGCGGCCTTGCGATTTTTGGAATGGGTAGCAGAAAATCCCAATGGTGTGGTGAGTTTACCCACGGGTAAAACGCCTGAGTTTTTTATTAAGCAAACTAAATACCTTTTGCAACATTGGGATCAGACAGAAGGAAGGGAGATACTAGAGAAATATGGACTTTCGGGCGTTTCTAAACCTAGGATGGATGGATTAAATTTTGTACAGTTGGATGAGTTTTATCCCATCAGTTCCAAACAGCATAACAGCTTTTTTAACTATGTAAGCAATTTTTATATTAAAGGTTTTGGATTGGATCAGACCAAAGCGTTGCTCATAAATTCTGAAGAAATTTTATTGCCTGAAAAAAGACATTTTAGCGAAGTATTTCCTACCTCTAAAGTGGACTTAAGTTTGCGGTTTAGGGAATGCAAATCTGATTTGGAACAATTGCAACAAGAGGCCATTTTTATGATAGACCGCTGGTGTATGGATTATGAAATGAACATACGCGACAAAGGTGGTATTGGATTTTTTTTAGGCGGCATTGGTCCAGATGGGCATATTGCTTTTAACACTCGTGGTTCTGATTTTAATTCGACTACCCGTTTAACCGAGACTAATTTTGAAACGCAGGCTGTGGCGGCTAGTGATTTGGGGGGCATAGAGATTTCTTCTAACCGTTTGGTTATTACCATTGGTTTGCAAACCATAACATATAATAAGGATGCAACGGCAATTATTATTGCGGCCGGTGAAGCCAAGGCGGGTATTATTCAGCAATCGTTGGAGCATGCGCCCAGTAATTTATATCCTGCATCGGTTCTGAGCAGGTTGCCCAATGCCCGTTTTTATTTAACCGATGGGGCGGCTATGCGCTTAGCCGATAGGGTGGAAGCAGGCTACCAGCAAGGAGATTGGACGCTAGAGAAAACCGAGCGATCAATTATTGGAATATGTAAAAAGCTGCAAAAATATGGGGAACATTTGAGTAAGGATGATTTAATGGCAGATCAATTTACGCAATTAATTCCGGGTGTTTCTGAGAAAACGGTGCAGGAGGTAATTGTACAAGTGGAGCATAAAATACAGAAGGGAATGGCGCCAGAAAAGAACCAAGTTTTCTTGCATACTGGTCCGCACCACGATGATATTATGTTGGGCATTTTACCGCATATTGCCAACCATTTTCATGAGCCTAGCAATGAGTTTCATTTTGCAGTGTTAACTTCGGGATTTACGGCAGTAACCAATAAGTTTGTGATTAGGGCTTTGGAAGATACCAAGCGCTTTTTGGATCAGGGCAAAATACAAATGATTCAGTATCCAGATTTTTTTGAAATGGGCTTTAGATACAAGCGCGATAAGGATGTTTATCATTACTTAACCAAGGTGGCTGTGGGCGATGAGGAGGAGCGTAAACGAGGCTTCTGTCACCGCGTGGTGCGTGCTGTTACCGAGATTTATGCGGCCAAAGATTTGCAAGATTTATACAATTCGTTGAACGATATTTTGGCCATTTTGCGTAGGAGCTATGATGGGGAGAAAAACCCTGCGAATATTCAGCAATTGAAGGGCATGATTAGGGAGTTTGAGGAAGAATTGGTGTGGGCGCATTATGGGGTTCAGGGAAAAAATGTAACGCATAACCGCTTGGGATTTTATAAGGGAGATATATTTACAGAGCAACCCGAAAAGGACCGCGATGTATTGCCTATTTTGGAGATGTTTAAGCGCATTAATCCCACCGTTTTGAGTCTTACTTTTGACCCAGAAGGAAGTGGGCCAGATACGCATTATAAGGTGTTGCAGGCCACGGCCGATGCTTTGCGTGAGTGGAAAAAGGAGGTCGATTTAAGCGCGTTAAGAATATGGGGTTATCGCAATGTTTGGTATAAGTTTAATCCGGCCGATGCCAATGTAATTGTGCCAGTTTCATTGAACGCCATGGCGGCTATGGATGGGCTTTTTACCAACTGTTATTTGAGTCAGGTTGAGGCGTCTTTTCCAAGTTATGAGCTTAATGGAAAATTTAGTAAAGTTGCGCAACGCATTTGGGTGAACCAATTAAAAGATTTGCAATTGCTGCTTGGCAAAGAGTTTTTTTATCAAAATGCTGATCCAAGGGTGCGGGCCAGTCATGGGCTTATATTTTATAAGGAAATGACGGTAGATGTGTTTCTGGGATACGCCAGGGAATTGAAAAAATCAACAGAAGGAAGTGCAAGTTAATCAGTTGGTTCAAACCGAAATGTTGTTTAGGCGAAAATATAACGCTATCCAAATTTAAGATTAAAAGTATTGGTTTGTACCAATTCATGAATTGTAATTTTAGCCGAGATTTTTAATTTCATTTTTTTTAACATAAATTTTTTTATTTGGAATTTGTTTCATTTTTATTTAACTTTTTTAATATAAATTTTAATTATTATGAAACAATTACCTTACAAAATTTTAAGTTTTGGTAGCAACCAAGCAACCAAGCAACCAAGCAACCAAGCAACCA
>JAWXAZ010000062.1:0-9723 GCA_034439755.1 bacterium | reverse complement strand
TAAAGAGTTATGAAGTGGTTAATGAAGGTTTTTTGTTTCATAATTCATAATTAATTGCACAAGTAGGCTAAAGAGTTATGACCTGGCTAATGAAGGTTTTTTATTTCATAATTCAAAATTCATAATTAATTGCACAAGTAGGCTAAAGTATGAGTTATGAATTATGAATTATGAATTATGAATTTAAATCTCGCTTCTGGCATCTTCCATCGCGGAGGGTGCGGTGGGTTCGCGGAGGGCGCGGTGGGTTCGCGGAGGGCGCGGTGGGTTCGCGGGGTTCGCGGAAGTTTGTTTTTAAAATTCTCTGTGTGCTCAGCGGTTCCTCAGCGCCTACGCGAAAAGGGGTTATGAACTCTAAGTAGGTTTAATCCGAACTCTTGGCTTAAGTGAATGAAGCATGAGTTAAGAGTTAAGAGTAAAATCTCGATTCTCGTTTCTAAATACGTTAAAGCTTGACCATAAAACTATCATAAGTCTATATTAATGTGGAATTTTTGCGCTTTTAAGTACCTAAAAATGTATATTTGCTACACTAAATACCACTTATGAAAAGAGAGGCATATCAAAAGTTAGTTGAATGGAAAAGCAAATCAAACCGCAAACCATTGATTCTGCAAGGAGCAAGACAGGTAGGAAAAACTTGGCTAACGAAAGAATTTGGGAAAAACGAATTTGAACAAATTGCCTACTTCAATTTTGAAAGCAATTTAACCATTCATGGCGCATTTCAAAATGGGTTCAACCCAATAAAAATTATTGAGGTACTAGGAATTGCTATTGGCCGTAAAATAGATCTAGCCAATACACTGGTGGTGTTCGACGAAATTCAAGCCTGCCCAAATGCACTAACATCGCTCAAATACTTTCAAGAAAATGCGCCCGAAATTGCCATCATTGCTGCTGGTTCCCTATTGGGGGTTGCCATTCACCAAGGCATTTCATTTCCGGTTGGAAAAGTAGATTTTTTACAACTCAACCCCCTCTCTTTTTCCGAGTTTTTATCGGCTTTGGGTCAGGACCTATTACTAAAACCCCTCATGGAAACTGACGATGGGGTGATGGCTATTTTTAAAGAAACGTATACCAATCTCCTACGGCAATATTATTATGTGGGAGGAATGCCAGAAGCCGTAGCAGATTTTGTCAAAAACCGCGATTACCAGAATGTCCGCATCATTCAAAACAATATTCTACTTGCCTATGAAAACGATTTTTCAAAACACGCCCCAATCACTCAATTACGTCGCATCCGTCTGGTTTGGCAATCTATTGTTAGTCAACTAGCCAAAGAAAACACAAAGTTTGTGTACAATGTATTAAAGCCTGGCGCACGCGCAAAAGAATTTGAATTGGCCATTGATTGGCTAAAAGATGCGGGCTTAATCCATAAAGTAAATAGAATAAACAAACCTGGCATACCATTAAGTGCTTATGTTGATTTAGCCGACTTTAAATTATACCTTTTCGATATAGGATTATTGGCAGCAATGGGCAATATAGACCCAACGATATTGTTGAAGGGCAATGATTTTTTTGAAGAATTCAAAGGTGCCATTACGGAACAATTTGTATTGCAGCAAATTATTTATAAAGGCTACCAACCCTATTATTGGAGCACGCAAGAATCAATGGCAGAAGTGGACTTTGTGATTCAAAAAAATCAAGATATAATTCCAATTGAAGTTAAAGCCTCCGAAAACTTAAAGTCGCGCAGCCTCCGTATTTATTTCGATAAATTTAACCCCACCACTTGCATTCGCACTTCCCTTTCCAATTATAAAAAACAAGATTGGATGCAAAATATTCCGCTTTATGCTCTTCATAGTTGGCTTTGAGTTATGAGTTATGAGTTTTGAATTATGAGTTATGAATTATGAGTTATGAATTATGAGTTATGAGTTATGAATTATGGGTTATGAATTATGAGTTATGAGTTATGAGTTATGAGTTTTGAGTTATGAGTTTTGAATTATGAGTTTTGAATTATGAGTTATGAATTATGCGTTTTGAATTATTGGGTGGTTAATGAAGGTTTTTTGTTTCATAATTCTCTGTGCACTCCGTGGTTCCTCAGCGCCTACGCGAGAATGGGTTACATAGTATAAAGTATATGGACAGCCATATACTACTTGACAACTTTGAGAATAATGATTAATTTTTTAAAATAATCCTGAGACCAGATTTCTAAATCATTCGGATTTTGTATAAACCTAATCACATCTTCCTTCACATTTTCGATATTGACGGAATCAATCTTGGCATATAACAATTCCATTAATTGTTCTTTGGTCATAGAATTGTCTTTCCAATCTCTGCTCTCTATTGCTCTTTGACAAAGATGAGGTAAATTAAGTTCTACTCCTTTTTTTATGTACCATTCCATATCATACCAATCTCTACCTTTTACCCTATTCTTCCATTTACGAAAAAGTAATGCGTGCATTTTACCTGCAAACAAATTAGGTAAAGTAAAACAGTTCACATAAAATGAATAGGGCCTGATCAGCAATTGATTTTCAGTTTCAAAATTCTGTGGCGGGTCTGTATCAACTTCCACTTTAATTTTTATATTCGGCTTAGTTGATAACTTAATTTGTGGGATAGTATTTTCAAAAACCAGTTCACTCCAAAGGGTGTCCGATTTTAAAAATGCAGAGTCAACATTTGATGTAAAAGATTTTAATTTCTGCTTCAAGGTGACATGAATTCCCAACGCTTCAAACTCCTCAATAACAGTATTGAAATATGAATCTAATTCGAAGTCAGGATTTTTTTTCAATAGGGAAAAATCTAAATCTTCAGAAAATCGGTTCAAACCATGAAAAATTCTGAGAGCAGTCCCCCCGTAGAATGCCGCATGTTTAAAAAAGTTAGCTCTATACAACCCAGCTAAAGCGATTTCTTGCATTATTTCTCTCAATGCTTGTTCCGTTTCCTGAATATTTTTTGGCTCGTAAGATTCAATCCATTGCTTTATCATAGTTCCGATATTGACTCTATTAAAATTTTAATGCTATTTTTTTTGGGACACACTGTAAACCATTTCGCCATTTCCCGTAAATTTAGCTCACGCAGTCTGTCTTTGTCAATCCTTAAATCCTCCACTAAAAAAGTCATTGCTTGCTTCTTACTTCTAAGGTTTACTCCAACAGTCGTAATCACTTTATCACAGAGAGATTTTTCTGGACTAGCTATCAAAACTGTCTGTTTTTCTGTTAGGTGCAATGATTGGATGCCAAGTGGATAGTATGCCATTGGCAAATGAGTAAAACTGTAAGTAACATCTTGAGGTTGGTATTTCTTAGATAACTTGGTTGTGACGCTAGTAATTTCGTAAACACGCTCAGGAATAAGGCCCCAATAAAACATAGCCGAATCTAGCGAAATATAACTAGGACCGTAAAGATGATTGGCGATTAAAAAAGGTTCTGCACTTATCGAACTTACCAAAGAGGTAGTCATGTAAAGTCCCTTTCTCAATTGAAATATCAATCCTTGATTGACCAATTCCATGATTTTATCATAGGGCCTACTATACCCTTTGAGCAATCCAAGAAGAACTTGGGTGCTAATAGGCTGGTCGCTATACAATGACAAACTCATGCTGATATCCATTTGTCAAATATATGATATTAATTCGGTAAAAATCCGAATTTAGCTGTATTTTTTTGCATTTTTTGTAAATTTAATAGGTTTAATTCGGAAATGCCAAGGAAATTCAACCCAAATTAATCAATAGGAGGTTTGAAAAACCGAACGATTTGATTTATTTGGGTTTATCCCGAGCTAATAATTGTTTTAATCCTTTACACAAGGGATTCAATTATAATCATTTATTCGATTCAACATTTTTTAAATTTCAATTTGGGTTTAACCTGCATAATATTTCTCTACAACCCATAAAAACACCACCTTGGAGCATATCCTATTTTAATTGGTTCAGTTTATGCTTTGATCTTATACAAACAGCAAAAAAGATGAGTTATGAATTATGAATTATGAGTTATGAATTATGAGTTATGAATTATGAATTATGAGTTATGAGTTATGAATTATGAATTATGAGTTATGAATTATGAGTTATGAGTTATGAATTATGAGTTATGAATTATGAATTATGAGTTATGAATTATGAGTTGGTTAATGAAGGTTTTTTGTTTCATAATTCATAATTCAAAATTCATAATTAATTGCACAAGTAGGCTAAAGTATGAGTTATGAATTATGAATTTAAATCTCGTTTCTGGCATCTTCCATCGCGGAGGGTGCGTTGGGTTCGTGGAGGGTGCCTTGGGTTCGCGGAGTTTTTTTTAAATCCTCTGTGTCCTCCGAGGTTCCAAATCACCCCCGGGAGAAAGGCTTATGAGTAAAATCTGGTTTCTCGTCTCTGTCTACTCCTTCGCTTCCTCCTTCGACAAAGCTTCGGCGCCCACAAAGTTGAATAACCTCAATAAAGTAAGCCAAACATCCAAAGCGGTATAGCATTTAGCACTGGAAATTCAATATCATCTTTTACCACCCAGGCATTTTCTAAATCAGACAATTGCTTTGTGCCCTTTCCTTTTCCTCCCACCTCAAATGTATATTTTCTATTTACCAAAAAGTCTCCTTGCTTTGGTAAATATACTTGATGAAGTGGTTTTAGTTGCGATAGAAAAAAAGTTTCACGCAAGGTTCCTATTTTCAATTGATCCTCGGCTAGTGCAGCTAATAATGTGGTGTTATTTAAAAATATTTTTTCAGGCTTTTGCAATATAGCTGTGCTGTTACCCGCCGCAAAAAGTAAAGATATTATTTTGGCTTGATCCAAATAATGCAAGTAGTTATTTAATGAATTCCTATGAACACCAATGCGCTCAGATAGCGCAGAAATATTAGGCTTAAACGGCACTTGCTGGGCAATTAAATAGACTAACTGCAAAAGCTTTTTAGCGTTCCTACTATCAAAATCTTTTAATTCTGCCATATCTACCTCCACAATCGTTCTTATCAACTGGTTTATTCTCTGGTGAACCATAGAATCTTCAGCAACCCCAAAAGGGTAATATCCATACTTAAGGTAAGTAATAAAATGAGCAAGCGGACGAAAATCTGCGGGTATTAACTCCCTTACCGATGCGCGCTCAAAAAGCAAATCTTCTAAGCTAATAGCTGGTATACGAACAATGCCCTGCATCTCTAGATACTCCCTATAGGATAATCCCGGCAACTCATACATCAATGCACGGCGACTTAAATCCCCTTCCTGCTTACTAATATCTATGATAGATGAACCAGTAAATACAATTTTTACGTCGGGAAAAAAATCATGAATATTCTTAATTTCCAAGGACCAATTTTTATACTTGTGTACCTCATCCAAAACCAAAATTTTACCCCCATTTTTATAAAATGTAGCAACCGTTTCTTTTAAAGTATGTGCCGTAAAGTACAAATCATCTAATGAAAAATAGGCTGCTTGCCCTGTAGGCATTTTTTTATCCTTTAGCCATTGCAACAATAAGGTGGTTTTACCCGTTCCCCGCGCTCCTTTTATACCAATTAAGGAGCTTTCCCAATGAATAATATCAAACAAATACCGCCTAAAATTAGTTCCCACTCGGGTTACTAAACGCTCCGATTGCTCTAACAAAATTTCCATAATTGCACATTGTAGTTGACAAATATACGCAAATACTGCACAACACAATGTGCATTTTTAGGAGAGGCTATTTGTTATTGGCTTTTGGTTGTTGGCCAGATTTTTTGCGAGGGGCGCGATTTTGTTCTCTTTCTTTGGGGAATGGTTTGTGAGGTATGAGGTAGGAGTTATGAGTAAAATCTGGCTACCGGCTTCTGGCTTCTGGTTTCTGGTTTCTGGTTTCTGGTTTCTCGTTTCTCGTTTCCGGCTTCTGGTTTCTGGTTTCTGGTTTCTGGTTTCTAGTTCCTCGTTCCTTCCCTCTTAACTCTTCCCCCTAAATGAATAAACCTTCTCAATAAACGCCACCACCTTCAAGCCTTCTTCTGCGGTACAATGTATCTCCTCTCTCCCCTCCAACACATCCACCACGTTCTGGTACACAAAAGCATGGTTGCTGGCACTGCCCTTATAGGTGCCATAATCATTGGGTGGCAAAGTAGCGGCCAACTCGGGCATCACGTAATCTTTTACCTCACAAGCAATCACCTGCTCCATATACTGCCCTCCCACCTTTATGGTGCCATGCTCTGCCAATATCGTTATACTGCTCTCCAAATTTTGATTATATGCCGAAGTGGAATAATTGAATGTAATTATGGATTGGTTTTGGGTTGTGGGGTTTGGGTTTTGGGCGTTAGGTTTTGGGGTTTGGGCGTTGGGTTTTGGGTTTTGGGCGTTAGGTTTTGGGTTATGAGGTTTGGGTTTTGGGCGTTTGGTATTGGGGTTTGGGTTATGGGCGTTAGGTTTTGGGTTATGAGGTTTGGGTTTTGGGCGTTTGGGTTATGGGTTTTGGAAGATAGGGTCTCGCTTCTTAAATCTGGACTTTGGTCTCTGGTCTCTGGATTCTCGCCTCTTGCTGTTACCACCCCACTATCCTCAAATTCCAAATACTTATGGTTGTGGTTGTAGAACTGGGCAGATATCGGTTCAAGGCTACCAAAAAGCCAAAAGAGGGTATCTACAAAATGGCTAAATTGGGTAAACAGCGTGCCGCCATCTTGCGCTAGTTTCCCTTTCCAATCACTTTCTGCATAATAGGCAGCTCCCCTATTCCAAAAGCAATTCACCTGCACTTGGTATATTTTTCCAAGTCGGTTCGAACCAACCATTTCTTTCAACCATTTAGCAGGTGGCGAATACCTGTTCTGCATTACGCAAAACACTTTTCTATTGGCACGCTTGGCAACTTCAATCACCCGCTTGCATTCTTCTGCACGCAAGCCCATGGGCTTTTCTATTACCACGTGCATGCCTGCCTCTAGGCATTGTATGGCTTGGGCGCAGTGGAGGTTGTTTGGGGTGGCGAGAACAGCTACTGAATTTTGAATTATGAATTTTGAATTATGAATTAAAAATTCTTCTATAGTTTCAAACCATGCTGTCTCGCTTCTCAATTGTATTTTCTGGTCTCTGGTCTCTGGATTCTGGTCTCTTATCCCTCTGGTCTCTGGATTCTGGTCTCTTATCCCTCTGGTCTCTGGATTCTGGTCTCTTATCCCTCCGGTCTCTGGATTCTGGTCTCTTATTCCTCTGGTCTCTGGATTCTGGTCTCTTATCCCTTCGGTCTCGTTTCTCGCTTCTCGTTTCTCGTTTCCTCCTTCGCCAAGGCTGCGGCAAACGAGGCTGGGTTCTATAATGGCTGCCAACTCACAACCTGGCATGGCGTTTATAATTGCGGCGTGGCGTTGGCCAATATGGCCGTGGCCTATTAATATGAATTGTAAGTTGCTCACCTAATAATTTTTCATTGGGGGCTTTGGAGATTGCATAGTACGAATCCACAAAGCTAATTTGTTCTGAGTCCAATATTAAAAAAAAATCCTAAACTCTCTATGGAATTTAGGATTAATAGGAAGGAATACTACTAGTTGCTGTGTAAAACTATCTACCGCAATCGGCCTGAACGCGCACTATGTCATCTTCAGTCAGATGGATTATTTGCATCAATGTGTTGCCAGATTTCTGCAATTACGGCATAATCTTTTAGTCCAACCAAGCGGTGGCGCTCGCCTTGTTTAACCCAAATTAATCAATAGGAGGTTTGGAAAATCGAACGATTTAATTTAGTTGGATGTTCCTAAAGGCAATGATTGTTTTAATACCGTGCATACAGAATTGAATTACAATCATTTATTAGATTTAGCATTTTTTAATGCTGAATTTGGGTTAGAAGCATTTTGTTTACAGCAAACAATAATGTAAATTGATTAAATTTTTTTTATTCCATTTTTTTCAAAGCGGCAATAAATTATGGCAAAATAGCCGTTAATAATTAGAAATTAATTGCTAATTTAAATTATCAAAAACATCTTCTAAACTTAAAATAAATTCGGGCAAAATTGGTGTAGTAATTTCATCGCCACTGGTAAGTAATCTCGACGCTTGGTATTTGCCATTAACCAAAGTATTTATGGTTAGCGTTTGCCCCATAGAATTTATAATCCAATATTCTTTAACACCACTTTCTTCGTAAACTTCGTATTTATTTTTTAGCTCTTTTTTGTTATTGCCTTCAGACAAAATTTCAATTACTAAATCTGGCGCACCAACGCACCCATAGTCATCTAATTTTTCTAAATCACAGATTACACAAATATCAGGTTGAACCACAGTAAAAATATCCTCGTTGCGTTTCGATTTTATAGGCAATCGCACATCGAAGGGTGCTGCATACGCTTTACATTTTTTATTTTTTAAATAAACACCTATTTCCCTTGATAGGTTCCATGAAATTTTTTGGTGAATTCTTTTAGGCGCGGTCATTTTAAAAACACGACCTTTAATTACCTCCACCATTTCCTCCATGGTCCATGTTAAATAATCGGCATACGAGTAATTTCCATAAGCCATATCTGGTTCTTTTACTTCCATGTTTTTAACTAATTTAACTGGTCAAAGACTTCTTCTAAATTTAGAATAAATCCTGGTAAAATTGGTGTAGCTATTTCATCACCATTGGTGAGTAATCTCGAAGAAGTATACTTTCCATTTACCAAAGTATTAATAGTTAAGGTTTGTTCCTCTGGCTGAATAATCCAATATTCTTTTACGCCACTTTCTTCGTAAACTTCAAATTTGTTTTTAAGTTCCTTTTTATTATTTCCTTTCGAAAGTATTTCAACAATAAGGTCTGGCGCACCAATACAACCAGCATCGTCTAATTTATCTATATCGCAAATAACGCAAATATCAGGTTGAACTACCGTAAAAATATCCTCGTTGCGTTTTGATTTTAAAGGCAATCGCACATCGAAAGGTGCTGCATACGCTTTACATTTTTTGCCTATTAAATGATTTCCTATTTTTAGAGATATTTTCCAAGATATTTCTTGGTGTATTCTTTTTGGTGCGGTCATTTTAAAAACACGACCTTTAATTACCTCTACCATTTCCTCCATAGTCCATGTTAAATAATCGGCATACGAGTAATTACCATAAGCCATATCTGGTTCTATTACTTCCATGTTTTCAATAAATTACTTACAAATTTATATTTTTATTCAGCATTTGCAAGACGCAATTTTTAACATAAAAAACCCTCGGTGCACTCAGCGGTTGCTCCACGCCTCTGCGAGAAAGGGGTTGTGAATTATGAGTTATGAATTATGAGTTATGAATTATGAGTTATGAGTTATGAATTATGAATTATGAATTATGAGTTATGAATTATGAGTTATGAGTTATGAATTAGGAGGTGTGAGTTATGAAGTAGTAAGTAGGAACTTTAAACTATGAATTAATATGCAAAAAATATACATTAAAACTGTGGATGGAACTGGTTCATTGGAGCTACCTCCAGATGAATACCAAGCAGAAATCCTTCAAATAAAAACTGAAATTGCAAACGGCACCTTCCATTACCGCGGTGTAAAAGCATACTTAAAATAGGTAGTTAAGTAATGCCAATACTCAGGTGATTCCTTCAAAAAAATCAAGCTTGTTTGTGTTCCAAAAGCGCCAACAAATTACTGCAAATAAACTCAACCATTTCTCTGCTCATCTCTGTATGCATAGGCAAAGATAATACGGTTTGAACCAAACGC
>JAWXAZ010000061.1:0-4141 GCA_034439755.1 bacterium | reverse complement strand
CCAAATCCGCCTGGCATATTAGAAACAAAGTATAGCCTAGAACCATCCTTCGTAATAAAAGGGTGAGCTACAGAATATAATTTGCTGTTATAAGGAAAAGGGATTGGTTCAGACCAACTGTTGTTTTCCATTGTTGCGCTATAGATTTTGTTGCGCTCAATGTTTAGGGATTTCTTTTCTTCACCTTTTAAATCCTTTTCTACCCTTGAAGTAAAAATGGTATCGAAATTCTTTGAAAAACTTGCTGGACCATCATGATATTTTTTGACTATATCTTTGCCGCCAAATGCTTCAATTTCTGTAAAAGTAGTGTCATTGTTTCCTCTTTTTGCATAGTATAAATCCAGGTAATTGTTGCCTGTCCATGGATAAATTTTTGGGTGCCCAGTAGTTTTTCTAGAGGTGGTAAATACGATGCCATCCTTATAAATAACCGGACTAAAATCTGCCTCTTCTGTGTTCAACATAGAAATGTTTGAGGTGGTAATTTTCTCGTCCCAATAATGGTCTT
This sequence comes from bacterium, assembly GCA_034439755.1. Lineage (GTDB taxonomy): Bacteria > Bacteroidota > Bacteroidia > UKL13-3 > UKL13-3 > B1. The sequence goes on along the minus strand of JAWXAZ010000061.1, from coordinate 3,630 downwards.
CTGTAGCAATGGCAAGGGAGTTACTAAAAAACTTTCCGCTTTTATCTGATGGAACCAAGGCGCTGTATTTATCAAAAGCAATTTTAGCTTGCGCGTAGTTGCCTGTGCTTCTCAACACTTGTCCGTAATACAAATAAAACTCTGGTTTATTAAAATTACCGTAAGAATTTACTTGATCGAAAGCTGCCTTTTCTTCGTTCTTGTAGCAATTCATTTTCATGTAGCACAAGCCAAGTTTATAATACACTTCAGCACTTGGATTGCTTTTTACTTCGTCTTGATACAGTTTTGCTGCTTCAAAGTATTCCCAATTGTTATAAAGTCGATCTGCTTTTGGTGTTTTGCCATAAGTAAGCGTGGTTAACAACAACAACAATAGGATGGTATATGTCTTTTTCATATTTGTAATTTTTATGGTTTAAAAGAATCTTGGACTAGGCATTTTTGTTTTGGCACCAAAGAGATCCCAACCAAGCATGAATTCGTGTGTGCCGCTGTTATATGTGCCGTTCTGGTTCATAAAATAATCATAAGAATAGCCTAAAGTAAGGTTACGCGTAATTTGCATTTGCAGAATGCCTATAAGCATATTGTCTGTACCGTCCATGTTAATTCTTTTACCCGATCTTAGTCCAGCACCAATAAAAAGTTTTTGAAAGAAAATAAATGAAGCATCTATTTCGCCCATGATAGGTGCAGCATTTACATGCTTTATCAAAAATGAAGGCCTAAAGTCTATCGATTTGGAAATCGGAATTACCACTCCAGAGGTTAAGAAAATCTGCCTATAGAATTTAGCCTCACTGGCATTGGCAGCATTGGTTAAACCAAAGCGCGATTGGGTAAGGTGGTTGGCACTTAAGCCAGCATAGAACCTAGTTTTATATAGATACACACCCGCCGAAGCATCTGGAACCCAACTAGACGATGCGTTGCCTGTAAAGGCCGGATCATTGGGATTGTCGACATTAATTTCATCGAAATTAACACGCACATTATTTGCCGAACCACTCATGCCTAGCGACAACTTAGTGGTTGCATTTAGCTGCATGTGATAAGCATAGGTTAAATTGATGCCCGTGTTTTTCATAGGACCAATTTTATCGTTATAAACCATCAAGCCCAACCCAACTTTAGAGTTGGGAATGGCGCTGTGAATACTAAGCGATTGCGATACTGGCGCTCCTGGCATAGAAACCCACTGGTTCCTTTGAACCAGCGAGCCAGAAAGCACTTCCCTGCTTCCTGCATAAGCAGGATTAATGTAAACGGGATTGAAGAAATACATTGAGAACCCTGCATCTTGTTGGGCAAATGCTCCTAAAGAACAGATTCCACTAAGTATGCTTATGATTATTTTTTTCATTGTTGTGTTTGTTAATTTTGTTGAAAGTAATTAACCAATTACCTTTTAATAAATACCCATCCGCGCTTTTCTGTATTGTAATAAGTAACAATGTAGAAATAGGTTCCATCTGGCAAATCATCGCCGTTCATGTTCTTTCCATCCCAAGCATTGGTAGCACTGTTATAATTTTTTAAACTCCATACTTCACTGCCCCAACGGTTGTTGATGGTAACTGTGTTTTCAGGGAAATAATTCAGAATTGGAATATTCCAGGTATCGTTAAATCCATCCCCATTAGGCGAGAATCCGTTAAAGAATTCAATGTCTAAAACAACATTTACGCGCACCGAATTTGTATTTGAACAGCCGGTAAGGTTAATCGTTTCTGTTAAATAATAAGTGGTGGTATCCATTGGGTTTGCCCTTGGTTGAGAAATATCAGTTGCACTTAAGCCTAAAGAAGGTGTCCACAAATAAGAATTACCTGCTACCGGTGCAACACCAATTAAAACACTACCGCCTCTTACCAATGTTTTATCGGGACCAGTTAAGGCCAAAGGAAGTGGGTTCACTGTTACTACACTTACCAATGAGGTGTTTTTACAACCAAAGATCGAAGTCACCGTTACAGAATATGCACCCGAAGCTGAAACATTAATGCTTCTGGTGGTTTGGTTAGTTGACCATCTGTAACTAAACTCATTGTTTGCTGTTAAGGTAATTGAATCACCTATACAGAAACTTAATGGTCCGCTTGCAGTAATTTCGGCCAAAGGAATTGGATTAACATTCACCACATAAGCAGCAGAAGTATTTACACAACTATTTGAATTGGTAATTGAAACCGTATAGTTACCAGAAGTATTGGCAACATAAAAAGAGTCTAATGCATTCAAAATTTCAACATTGTTCCTAAGCCATTGATAGCTTAAACCAGAAGCCCTGTTGGCACTCAACCTAATAGAATCGCCCTGGCAAAATGAGTTGGTATCATTGCTCGTAATAATAGCTGTTGGCAATGGATTAACTAAGATATTTTGTGGCAAAGAATTCGTTGCACAATTGTTAAAATTAGTAACACGCACCAAATAACTACCAGATTGTTTCACAGTAAGTGAATTACTTGTGGCACCAAAAATATCTATGCCTGCATTTCTCCACTGGTAACTTAATCCTACCCCAAATGTGGTTGAAAGCAAAGCAGAATCACCCTGACAAAATGTTGAAGGCCCTGTTAACACAACCACTACAATTGGAAAGGGTACAACTACAACAAGCTGTGGTGCAGAAATAGCGTTACAACCAAAAGTATTGTTAATGGTCACAACATACGATCCAGATACTTTTGCAGTATAAATAGAATCTATGGCTCCAGGAATAATGATGCCATCTCTTCTCCAAATATAAGTATATCCAATACCCGAGTTGGTTCTAAGTTTTACCGAATCGCCAGCGCAAAAAGTAGTAGGCGTTAAAGTTGTTATCGTAGCCAAATTATTGGCGTTCACCGTTACAACCTTCGCACTCGAAGTTGCCATACAATTTGAAGCATTTGTTACCTGTAAAGTATAGCTTCCTGCAATAGTTACATAATAAATCGAATCGGTAGCGTTCAAAATATTTACACCATTTCTTTTCCATTGTCGGTTCAAACCGCTAATAGTATCACTTGCTAATTTTACAGAATCTCCCATACAAAAACTCACTGGGCCGCTTGGTTTAATGACTACAATTGGCAATGGATTTACCGTTATATTCTGCACCAGGGAATTGGTTGAACAATTAGTAGAATTGGTTACCCGCACCATATAAGCACCGGTTTGTTTTACGGTAAGTGTATTGTTTATGGCACCAAGAATATCTGTGCTTGCATTTCTCCACTGGTATGTTAGGCCTGAACCAATACTTGTTGACAACAAAGCAGAATCGCCCTGACAAAATGTTGAAGCTCCGGTTAGGGTAACAACTACAATTGGATAGGGAACTACATTTACGCTTGCAGGTAAAGAGGTTGCATTACACATAGAAACATTGGTAATAACCACCACATAAGAACCAGTTGCCTTTGCGGTATAAATAGAATCTATGGCTCCTAAAATTGTGATGCCATCTTTCTTCCATATATAGGTAAGCCCAATATTTGAATTGGTTCTTAGCTTAACAGAATCACCTTGGCAAAACGAAGTAGGCGTTAAGGTATATATTACAGCAACTGGTTTGGCATTTACTGTAACATTTTTTGAATTCGAAAGTGACGAACAATTTCCTGCATTTGTTACTTG
>JAWXAZ010000060.1:0-19354 GCA_034439755.1 bacterium | reverse complement strand
TAGGTTTTCTGTATTTTGATATTTAATTAAAGAATCTATTGGAAAATTGTACAAAGTATCTTCTGTATCTATTGGATAATTTATCTCAGTTGGTTTCATATTTTTTAGTTTTATTGGTTCTGTATTAGGTATTGTTTTCTCTTCTTGTTTGATTTCTGGTTGTTTGAGTTGTTCAATTTCTTCCTTAGTAATACCAAGTCGAGTAAAGCGAATTTTAGTTTCGTCAACCATGATTCCAGTTGGATTTCCGCCACGTTCATAGTGGTGCAGTCCGTTTTCTCGAAGCGAGGAAAGGAAGTCTTCAAATGTTTTTGATTGATTAAAAAGTTCTTTTACTTTTTCTTGGACTGAATCCTTTGTACGTGCTCGTTCATGTTTATTCTTTTCATAGTATTTTCGATCGGTAACCCAGCTTTTTCCAAGACCATGATTACATATAGATTCTGTTAGTTCGGGATAAGTTAGGGTATGATATTTTTGCAGTTCAAGTTTAATATCTTGCAGTTGGCTTTTGGTAATATGGACACTTTTACCAGTGAAATACTCAAGTGCAGATACCATAAGGTGAGAATGAACATGAGATTGGTCTCTGTGTACAGCCCCTAAATAGACATTCTTAAATCCTCTAAGTTCTATATATTTTTTGGTTAGATCAACAATAACTTCATCAGAGATATAACCTTCTTCATTAGAACTAAGGGAGAGAATTTCATGAAAAATTTTTATGCTATCTGAACGATGTATTTTTCGGAAGGATTCGTTTCGTTCAAATTCTTTTACAATTGCATCAATAGTATTACCCTTTATATTGTGCTTAATGATGTCTTTTGCTTTATTACCGGGCACTTTGTCCTTTATGATGTATTCCGCAAGCTGTTTGAAGCTAGGGTTCTTTCTGGAAAGGATTTTTACGAACATTACTTTTTAGTTAAATATTCAATTAAGGTTGTTTCTATTTCATCAATTTGGTTGTATAAATCTAGACCTCCATTTCTTAATGCTTGCATACCGGCTATACCAAGTTTTTGAACAATTTCTTGAAGTACAATCATATTTGGAATATGTATTTCATTATTGTTATCTATGAGAATTACATTCTTTGAATATGAGGTAGGGCATAGACCAAGAGCCTTTGCCTTTTTATATATTCTAAAATATTCATCTGGACTAAATCGAATACGTATATCTTTTGTTTGTTTGCGCCTTTCTTTATGCCACCGTTGTAGATATTCCTTTCTATATTTTTCCTTTACTTCCACTATTTCAAAAGGTGATTTATCTAAAACACCTTGCTCTTTCAGGTATAAAAGTAACGAAGGACTTTTCGATTTCATATTGTTATAGATTAGAATTTGTGTAGGGTACTATTACCGTTCAAGATCTGGCGACATGTCTTGTTCTTTTGCTTGTTCTCGAACACTATCAAAGTCATCCATAGTAGTTTCAATTTCCTCAATTTGTGTTTCAACTATTTGGTTCTCCATTTCTTGTTGCTCAAGCACTTTTTGTTCAACTTGATTGTCCGAGAATACATAGGCTAGTGGGAAAAAGGATTTGTTATTATCCTCTTTATCTAATTCATTCTTCTCAACTTCTTGGTCAATGTTTTTTGGAGCACCCCACAATGGAAAGCCTTTTTCGCCCTTTCGTACAAAATGATCCTCCTTATCCCATTGATTGTAGGTTTTAAACTCATGGTTGGTTTCATCCTTATAAATTTCCTCAATAATGGCTTGATTGATTGTAGGATATACTCCTTCTTTTACGAGTGGTTTAACTTGTTTGGAAAGTTCCTTTAATTCTTCGCGTGCAATTTCTTGTGGTTTCTTTTGATTCAAAGCAGGATTAGTATCCTGAATTTTTTCTGTTGTTTCCATTGTTTTATAAATTTTGATTGTGAATAGATTATTTACTTTCCTTCTTCATTAGTAGATTCTCCAATTAATCTTATTGGGGTTTGATTTATCTCTCCATTAAATGGTGCAGGTGGATATGAGGCTCGTCTTGAATATTTGAAGGATTGATAAAATGGTTTCGTTTTAGCCAACACAAAAGGGTGATTGGCACACAGTATTAATACTTGGTCTTTATGCATCATTCTAATTTCTTCTACGGTTAAAAGTTTTTTTGTTTTTTCTTTTCCATTGGTATCTGTGTAATGCATTGTTCCACCTAGTGTTTCAATGTCTTTAAGAGTTGATAAATTAGTAATGCCTGGTAAAAAACATTTAGTAACGCAGTTGTTTACAATATTTTCAGCATCCTTTCCATAATTTGTATCTAATTGTTGGGGGGCTTGTATACAAATTAAATTAGAAACAAAGTGTTTCCTTGTGTTGGCGAGGCTAACTGGTAATACAGGAATATAGAGTGATGATGCTTCCTCTAAAATCACCATAATATCGAGGTCATTTTTCGTTGGAAGTTTTGAAAGCACGAATTCATAAAACTGTTGAAAGAAAAGGGAATTTAGCGTTGATGCATATTTCTGGTCAGCAATGCTGTTATGGAGAAAAATAACAGTGGGGACTTGCCTTAATTCTTCGAAAGAGATAGTATCAACACTTGTTACTTTTGCTATTTCAGGGTCAGAGAAAATTTGAAGCGATGCTTTTGCAGAGCTTGTGATATTTTGTAGGGTCTTATCTGGGGTCGCAATCAAAGATTTGAATTCTAAAATCAAACTTTTATCTTTAGTATTTAATATCATTGCATCAATAATTTTTGGCTTTACACTAAAGATGCTTAAGAGATATGAAACATTGGCCATATTTCGGTATGCTTCTGGCTGCAATTGAATTAGTCGAAGGAGAATTGAAAGAAGAGTTTTAGTTTGAAGACTCCAAAAAGGATCACCACCACTAGAACCTTTTTCGAGAGTAGCTGATACTAAAATGCTCGCAATTTTGAATATATCGTTTGGCTTCTTTATCCTACTCAAAATATTGTATCCAGAACTGATTGAACTATCAGAAAAATTAAGTGTCTTTAATTTAAAGTATTTGCTTAAATACCCTGATGCCAAATTATACAGTTCCTTACTCGGATCGTTTACCACAATTGAACAATTTTTAAGACTTAAAAGTGTTGGTAATAAAAATCTGGATGTTTTTCCAGAACCTGTGGCACCAACTAATAATACGTTCTCATATGATTGCCTACGAGTTAATCTTCCATCTCTGGAAACGACAAACCCTTTGTTCCAACTTGATGCAAATAATGATTCGTCACCAAAGGTGCCAGGAATACCTTGCTTGTTATTAGAGTCAAAATGAGCACTAATATTTGAAAATAGAACATCAAAAAATGTTGTCATGGTTTAATTTTATTTAATGAGTTTGCTTTTTAAATAATTAATAAGGTCAAGTAAGATGACCAATACAAATTCTAGGATTTGTAAAATAATTGAAGTTAAGAAGGTGATTGTACTGGTTAAGATTTTCATTTTGATTGAGATTTTCTTTCAATTTTAATCTCAAGTACAATGCCAGTTATGGTCTCGTGGCAGGGATTGATATACTTTGAAACGACTTGATTCTTTTTAACAACTGACAAATTGCTAGTTATTTATTTTTGGCAGATAAAATCACTCTAAAGATTTTATAGAATGGCTTCAATTAAAATTCAATGAATGGTTAAGATTTACACGTGTAATCTATTGAAAACCTGTTGAAAACTAGTTTAAAAGATGAGTAAATCATTGCTTATTTTTGATGAAATAATATTAATCATGAAAAAGCAAAATAATGATGCACCTGGAATGAGGGGAAATCGATCAAGAAATGAATCTGGAGAGTTAAGGAAGAAAAGAGTTGATACGCATATCAGCACTATTGAGAAACAGTATGGAATTGATTTGAATGTTCGTGGTGACCAACATTTAGGAACGTATTTAAAAGACCATGAAATTAAGTCCTTAAATGATTTAATTCAAGGTGGTCAAGGTAAATAGGTAATGAGCGAAATGGACACAATAGAACTTACTAAAGAGGAAGAACTATACGTTAATATCCTTGGAGATTTTTATATTGATCTTAGTGAAGAATTTGAGGTTAGAAAAGCTAAACTCAATGCTGGCCGTTTACTTGTTACTTCATTATTAAAGCGAGAGGCTATACCACAATGTAGAATAGATTTCATTAAAAAACCAATTCATAATTTATCAAATTCTCCCAAATCAAAAGAGCAGATTTTTGAGGATAATGGAACTAAAGGCGAAATGATTTTCAAAGATGGTAATTTTCTAAAATATTTGAAATACTTTTTATATGGTCCAGATTTGCCAATGAGTTTAATTTCCCAATTAAAAGGTGTATGTAAAGGTCACTATTACTCTGATGAATTTGTAGAAAATGCTAAGCCTATTATTAGAACGTTTTTTAAACAATCTAATATAAGCCAAAAAGGAATTGCAACAGAGATTTATAAACTGTGTCTTGAATTGGGTATAGGGCAAGTTTATTCGAAGCAACTTCGTGATTCAGTAATGAAATTTAAATAAAGTTTCAAATTAGAAATATGTTTTAAAAAACTATAAACTGAGCCGAAGGCTTAAGTTTATAGCTCTTTTTTTACAACCTAACCTTTTGGTTTAGGTGACGGTGCAGGCTTAGGAGGGTTGTTACCTCTTCCTCCTCCTGATGGTTTACCAGTTGTGGCTGGTGCATTAACTGGTCTTGGTGATGGTGTTTTTGCCATAAAAAACCCGTTTAAAAGGGTACCACAATATAAATATTAGAGAGCATAAATGCAAATGAAAGTTCAGATGCAAGATTGCTTGTAAGTGACTTACAAGCCTAAAGCAATCTTTTAGCGGGGAAATCCCCGAACCCCTTTTTTTACTTTACTTTTTTTGTTGACGCTTTTTGCCCTCCCATAGGTAGCGAAAATCGTTCATCAAAAAACTCTTCTGGAGAAATATTAAAAGCATGAAGAATTTTAATGAGAGAAGTGAATCTAATATCTTCACCTTTTTCATATCTGCCAAATTGGGAACGTGGTAAATCATGGTCAAATGCGAAGTTTTCGTAATTGGTATATCCTTTTGCAATTCTTAATTCCTTTATTCTAGTGCCAAGGGCAAGGACAATTAGATCTTTTTCTTTTGTGGTTTTAGACATATTCAAAACTGAGCCAATTACCTCTTTTTCGTTACCATTAATTAGTTACCATTATTTAGTGGTTTTTATAAAATTATTCTTTACTTTTGTTTTAATAAATAATTATATGAAAACAATTAGAAACCTTATTGCAATCTTTATTGCTTGTGTATTCATTCTGGGTGCATGTAAAAAAACTACAACAAGTGACCAGAAACCTAAGTTTGATAATAGTATGCTTGGATTATGGCTAATAACTAAATCTGTGGGTACTACACCCTTTGCAGTCAATGATAGTTTTGTAGTTCGGAATGATAAATTTAATTCTGGGTATGATACAAAGTCAAGTATTGATACTATTCAAAATAGAATAACTATTTATGATTACCTCGGTAATTCTACAGCGTGGAATATCACTAAAAATAGTTCTGAAGAATTTCAATTAGATAATGGTTCAGGAAGTATGTTCTCAAGAAATTGAGGGATGCACCTTTTTGTCAAAATATAGAAGGATTAGTACCACGTCTTGGTTCTTTTCAAGAATTTGCGGTAATAGGATTTGACCTTCCATTTCTTACAGAGACGGGTTTCAAAAGCAACAAGATAATGGATTATAATTACCCAGAATTTGGACAAATAATATTCCCTGGATTACCACCACCGGCAAATAATAGCTTAAGGGAAAATGATACCTTAACCTATCAATCTTATAAGTTAAGTTGTAATAAAATTATGTTTCTCTACAAGAGTGATAAATGGGTTAAACAATAAAAATAAAATAAATAAATATGGCAAATGCAAGAATTGATTGCCCAACTTGTAATGCAAGTGGCAGTTGTCCCAAATGTAATGGATCTGGGAAATTTTCAAGGGACATTATGGATAGTACTCTTGGTAGAGTATTTAATGCTCGCCCGGATTGTCCGCGGTGTAAGGGAACTGGAAAATGCTCCCATTGTAAAGGTAGGGCAGATATTTCAAGTAGGTAATGGTTAATGGAAATTTAAGAAAGGCTCCGTAAGGGGCTTTTTTTAAATCTGAAACAATGGTGATTGAATTTGTTCTTGCATAGGTATAGTTCTTTCAATTTCTTTTTCAACTATCGATTTTGGTTTAGCATAAGTCTTTCGAGAATATTCTATGATCTCCTGTAAATAGTGAGTAGTTACAATTGGCAGTGGTAAGGTATCTGCGCTAAAAGGTTTAGAGGTTGTTCCGTCAATGAGTAACTTTAAGTAAATTGAATAGCGAGGAAGATTAATAAAGTCTTCAATAGTAAAATAGGGGTAGAATTCCTTTGAGAGTACAAAGCCATCATTACTTCCTACCCTAAAGGAAATAATCGTTCCTACGTTGCCCAGAATGCTTAATTGGAGACTTTCAGGTAATTGGTTAAGATGTTGATTAGTGAGAAACACACTCAATCCATATTTCCTACATTCTGAGAGCATTTCACCAAAACTAGGGGAAATGAAGGATTGTACCTCATCAACATATAAATAAAATGGTTTACGTTTATGTTCGGGTATACGTGCTCGATACAGTGCTGATAGTTGCATATTAGTGACCAACAATGAACCAAGGATGGTTGAAGTATCTTCTCCTATTTGTCCCTTTGATAAATTAGCAATAAGGATTTTTCCTGAATCCATAATTTCTTGAAATCGTAATCCTCTTGTTGATTGCCCAACAATGTTTCTCATTAACGGGTTAGCAATAAATACTCCAATCTTATTAAGTATTGGTGAAATAGATTCTGCTTTTAGTGTGCTCGTCATTTTATCAAATTCATTGAACCAAAAGTGCAATACTTCTGGGTTTTGTATATGAACCAATACTTTTTTACGAAAGAACCCATCGGTCAGGATGTAGTGAATATCTAAAAGGCTTCCGCGTTGGTATTCGAGTATGGTTAAAATGGAAAACCGTAAAATGTGTTCAAGTCTTGGTCCCCAGGAATCACCCCAAATTTTTTTAAAAGTTGAAATGAGTCCAGAAGTTACTATATGGAAATGTTGTGGATGAACATTACGAAGGGGATTGAAGGCAAGAGGGAAATCACTATCGGCAGGATTAAAATATATAACATCACAGATGCGATCTTTGGGAATATGTTCAAGTACAGTGAGAGCACTTTCTCCATGTGGATCAATTAAAGCAAGTCCTTTTCCTTTAGTAATATCAGAGATTGCCATGTTAATGAGTAGCGTGGATTTTCCTGTTCCTGTTTTACCAATAGAATAGATGTGACCTAAACGGTCTTTATCTAGAATTCCAAATGCTTGATTTGAATTACGCCAGTTTGTTTTACCAATTATGGTGAGTTGTTTTTTATCAATTGTTTTTTCATAGTCCATAGGTATATCGTATGAAAATATATTTTAAAATATAAGGAGGGTGAATTTGATGGAAAGGGCAAAGAGGTAAAAATTATAATACTTTTGACAAATTGGTAGATGTTGATTTATTTTTCCAGTTATTTATAATGTTTGAGAATAATCTCAAAAAAATATAAATGTTATGATAGAAGAAATTAATAACAATACGGGCTAATTAAAAAGCTCGAAAACGAGGGTAAATTAAGTTATTTTAATAAGCAAGAGTATATTAAATCTGTGGTTGAAATGAATAAACGTTTGGAAGAGTTTAGACGTGAATACATAATTAAAGACAAGGAATCAACCATTTCTGCTACAAATTTTATTTTTACTTCATAATACCAATCATAAAACTCTTAATAAATTATGGGTTTTTTATTTTTGAGGGACTTTTTCTTAACGATTATTTTTAGGTTTGGATAGGCTTTTTTGAGATAAAAACTTCGATTTTCAGAAATCGCGCAGCTTTACAAAGGTTTACCACCAAAAAATGAAATGGAAATTCTTTTTATGACTTCATTATTTTTCATGAATAACAGACTTTCTAAAGACTTAATAATTATCTTACTGGGTTAATCAGCGGAAGAAAATCTTTTATTCCATTTACAATCGAAATAACCAATGGAATGACTTCCTTGCAAATTCCCCAAATTTTACTTCCTGACTGTTTTCTTTCAATTATTGGCTTTGATTCATCTGTAAGTACGTTAATTGCATCGATATAATCTTCAATCTCATTTGCTGTTGCTTTTTTTTTCACGTGCTCAATTAAAATATCCCTTATTTTATTTAATTGAACAGCTGTGTCTATTTTTTGGACATTATTGTCACCTACCTGCATATTATTGGCTGTTACCTGACCCTTAAAATTAATTTTTGACATGGTTACTAATTTAGATATTGCTTATTATTATCTCCGACTTGAATATTATCTCCGGAAATGGACAAAATATTTATTATTGTCACATAGATTGTTTTACCTTCATCTTCATAACTCCCTCGTTCAATTTCTCCTAGTTGATAATTAGACTTTCCAAACTTTCTTAATGCTCTATCAATGATACCCTTTTCAGTTACAGCTCTTTCTTTTAAAACTTCTTTATTTATATTTGTTAAATAATTAATAGTTGAATTTCCTGCGGCCCAATCTCCAATGGAAGTAGCCTTTAATGTTGCTGCTGTTATATATTCAGTTGATGGTGTCTTGAAGAGCAAAGAAGATTCTCCAACTCTATTGTGAGCAAAGTTTAATGATGGGCTCGTTAGTCCAAGAACGAATCCATTATTGTTAAGTAGTTTACCAAACGGGTTATATGTATCGGTTTTGGTAAAGTATTGTTTAACATTAATGTCAGGATTACATAAAAACGATAAAGACTCTTTATATTCATCTGTTGATAAACCAATATTCTTCAATGAATCACATGATAAACCTCCTAGATTGGATGTAATAGGCCATTTATTAAATGTTGTTCTGTAGAACCATTCTGTGGTTGGTATTGGAAAGGTAGAATTTAAACCACCAAGTAGTAAATTACTGGAAAAAGTTGAACCCAAATTAAATATCAATGAATTGTTACTAGTTAATTTATTTATTGTATTATTAGGAAGTTGAAGAATGCTTCCACTGTGCATGTTTAGATTCCCAAAGCTCGGACATAAATTGTGATGGGTATTAAAATGTATTGTAGAACTTAAATCTATATTTTTTGAGGTTTTTAAAGGTAATAAATCTGGTCGCAAATTAAGAATGGAATGATATTTTCCTTTGACAAAATTGCCTAAAGGGTCTTTTAAATTCGGCATATTATTATTGTTGTGCAAATAAGGCGAATTTCCTGTGATTTTAAAGAAATCCGTACCAAGTGTAAGGTTTTCGTAAGGTGAAATTGCTAAATCAGATTTAAACCTAGTATTTTTGATTGTGTTATTTAAAAAATTGTTCATGTTTTAATTTAATTTTTCTGTAAAATTTGCCATACGAATGTATGAAAAAAATCAAACATTTCCAAGTCTCCTAACTAATAATTATGACATGTACATGATTATATTAAAAATCTGGTCCACAACTTATTACTGAATTTATTTAGTCAAAAAGAATTACTGTTTAATTATAACATATTGCGGGCCTCATAGTTAATTTAAACCTACCATATTGGCAGTAACTTTTTTTATTTTTTTTGATACGCTGAATTCATTTGATACTTTAAAGTTTTTGATACAAAATAAAAAAACTTTTAGGGCGTTTCTCAAAATCTTAGTAAATTCTCTACGTTTAAAATACTATTTTTTATTGGTATATATAGTTGTTCAAGTTCGGAAATTAAGTAATCGGGGGAGGTGTTTTGATTGCAATTTCTAGTTGCCTTGAAATAGTGTTCAAAGGAAGTTATAAAATCATAATCAATTTTAGATACTTCTAAATCATCTTTAGCATACTTTAATTTTATGAACCGTTCTGTATGTTCCATGGATGTTCTGTATCTAACTAAAGTTAGAGGAGCAAAATCCTTTCCAACTAATTCTTTAACCCTTTGATTATGTTCCTTGAATACTTCGAGAATCATTTTCTCATGTGTAACTTTACCTGTAAGGGTTTGTTTAATTGATAGAGGGGTGATTATTAAACCTTCCTCAAGTGCAGTTCTTTTGGCTTCATATATTTTGAACAGTATAGTGTCAATGTAATGGTTGAGTTCCTTGGCTTCCTTTTTAGAGCCTATCGTTCTACCAAGTTTTTGATTCCATTCGGATGAATTCCATTGGTGCCCCAATGAAAGTTCTGTTTGATCTCCATTTACGGTAATTCGGCAATATAAATGTGAAGGGCCATTTGGCTCTGTCCGTGATTTCTTTAAGAAGAAAAGCGTATTAAATGTTTTAGGTATCATATGTTTGGTTTTTGGTTTACAAAATTATATTACAAACCAAAGACAATCAAGATGTTCAATTATTGAACAAGTTGGTTTACAGGTATTTAAAACAAGATTCGTGGGTAATTTTTGGAAGTATCTTAACCCACGATTTGTACTACATTTTTTTGCAATTGAATGATACCTTTTGAATCATTCAAAAAACAAAAAAGCCCGTAAACCAAAAGGTTACAGGCTTTTTGACATTCTTTGAAGTCAGATCAGTGGAGCTGCAGAGATTCGAACTCTGGTCCGGAAGTGCAATGGTCACGCTTTCTACATGTGTAGCGCAGCATTGTGTTCAGACTAATCAGGTTGCTTCGCTTACCAAACTAATCTATATCTACTAAATACACTTAATGGCCAGTAGCCACACCATCAAGCGTCCCTGTCAAATGACGGTTCTAGTGAATACGCGACAAGACAAGCGCATCCGAACCGAAGGCATATGCGTAATCTTCCTGATTAGGCAGCCATTGCGAATTGAGTTTCGCCAACTATGGTTTTGGAAATTGAGATTATAGTGCCAACTGTCCAATGCACTACATGCTTACATGCCAATCAATCACCCCGTCAATACCGGTCAGCCCCAGAATTAAAGAACTCATGCAAAGATAAGCAATTTTCTAAAATCTTGCAGTAAGCTTTTGCGTAAATCAATTATTTATTCTGAACTAATTCATTACCTTCGATTTATATAATAATTTTACCTATGCGTACAGTTTTAAAAAACGGGTTTTGCGGTGTTGTTTTTCGCCGCTTCCTAAGCGTAAGCTTTTGCCTTTTTTCTGTTGTGTTTTTATTGCTAGGTTCATGCGCAAAAGAGAAGGCCAGTGAGCCTCAACCAATCTCGAATGGAATGGGGCCTGGTGAATGCCGATTTAAATTGATGAGCGATACAGCAATGGTGGTGTATGACAATTTGAATAGGATTACTAAGGTGGCTAGTTTTACTTATTCCTACTCTGCTAATTTGGTTCAGCTTAAAGACCCTACTATTTATAAACAAACCTATGATTTTGCTTTAAACGCAAAGGGATATCCTGTAAACGTTGGCTTATTTGAACCCGGCGATACCGCTGCCCGTGAGCTTACTTGGTTTAACTATAATGCCGATAGTACTTTGGCTTTGTCGCGCACTTTTGTTTGGGTAAAAGACAGGTATTTTTATAGCACAAAAACGGTATACACCTATACCAACAAAAACTTAACCCAGATGATGGCGTTCGGTCCTGATTCCTCAAAAGGACAACTCACAATAAACTTGGCATATGATATAACTAAATTGGATAAGCGAAAAGCAAATTTTGAGAAAATGTATGCTTTTGAGCCTTACTTTTCGGTGGGTTTTATGCCAAAATCGTATAACCTAAATTTGATTACTGAGATGCAAGTGAACGTTACAGGTAATACACCTATTTACTATGCAATGGGATACCTTTATGATGCCAAGGGCAATATTACCACCGAAACTATTTCGGTGAAAGGCGGCGCTATGGTTTATGAAAAGCGTTTCGCTTATGAATGTAATAACTAGGAATTTCTGTTTTTGCAAAATCTACAAATCGCAGCAGGAATAATTGGATTATTTGCGGCATTATTGTTAAACTTTTGTTTATAGCAATTAGTGAATCCATTTTGATAGGCATTCCTTTGTTTCATTAAATTAATACAATATGAGTAAAATAACTGCAAAATTTAAAAAGGTGCTTGGAGTGCCTTTTAACAAATTTACCTTAGGAATTTCTTTTAAAGTTTTAGGATTGTTTGCATTGCTGGCGTTTGGTTCAGCCTGTAAAAAAGAGAGTAAGGATGGCGTGGCAGGCGGACCAGCATCTGTTGATTTTCCTGGTTGTCAATTGATACGATTTGAAGATTTTATGGTGACATATAATGCAGATGGAACTATTGCTACTTTTGGGGGAATAGAAAATCAATATGTTGGAAATAAAGTTATTTTAGATTTTGACGGAGAAGTTGTTTTTACTTTACTTTTGGATAGCAGAAAATATCCTATTTCTGGCACAATAAATGATGGTCAAGACTCCTCCCTTCTTACTTATTCTTATAATGCAAATGGTAACCTAACTGAGGTTGAAATGGTAGAAATGGTTGATGGGCAGCCAGGGGATAAAATTAAAATTAACCATGAATATTTAAATGGAAATAAAATAGTGTCAACCATGAGTTCACTTGGTATGATAATGTATACCAACGAGTATTCTTATGAGGGAGGGAAAATTGATTCTCGCCAAGATTTTTATTCACGTGTATTTCTAAATTTAACCGATTATTTGGAAGATTTTCCTCTTTATGGAGGTAAGGCTAGTAAACTTTTACCAACTAAATTTACGCATACAGAAGATGGTGTTACTTCTGTTTCAACATTTAATTATGAATATGATAGTTATGGCAAGGTTACAAAGCAAATTATTGATGATGGCAGCGGTGAACCTAATATATCAACATTTGCATATTTGTGTAAATAGTTTAATCGTTGCATAGAAAAAAGAGATTGTCTATTTTCCACAAATATCTCTTTGCTTTATTATTTTGGTATTTACCCTAGTAAAATTAGTAAATAGATTTGGGCTATTTGCTAATTTTACTAAGGTAATTCTTTAACAATTTAACTTTGTTTTTTTAAAGCACCAATACTCTTTTGGTAATTCGATTTTCGCCTTTTTCGATGATAATTAAGTACATGCCCGCTGGCAAACCAATGGCATCAAATTTTATGCTTTGAGCTTGTAAACGGAAAGGAATTTCAACAATATGTCCAAGGATATCTGTTATGGATATGTTTGCGTTTTCTAGCTCTTTTCCTTCTACCACAAAGCTGCCATTTGTAGGATTTGGATACACCTGAATGTGTTTTCCAAAGCTGTTTAATTCTTCTTCTGCCATTAACCAATTTGCAGTAAATCCATAAGTAAATCCGCCTCCAAAATCGGGTTGAAAAGTTTTGATTATTTGTCCGTTATCTCTTTTGATGCGAATAAATCCAGTGCCTTGGGCGGTGTTTGCCCACCATTGCACACCATCATGCCCTTTGTCTTCTACCACCAATTTATAACAGCCTCCCAAAACATAGTTTTTGGTAAAGGTGGTATTGGCTTCGGTAAAGTCTTTTGAGTCTATTAAGGTACCCCAATCGTCGTAAAGTTTAAAGCTGTTTTCGGTGGGCCTATTGTTGGTTCTAAACTCTAAGGTAATGGATGCTGGCAATAATTCTGTTAGGGTAAAGTTCGACCTAAATTTGTTGTTTAAAACATAATCGTCGTTGGCGTTTCCGTTAACAGATTTTATCTCTGTATTAAACACATTTATGCCTGGCTTAATGTTGCCATTGGTCCAAAGGCTTCCTGCATGGGAAAGTATTACGGTATCGAAGCTCATAGGACTTAAGTTGCCATTCCAAGTCTGACTTAATTTGCTGCCATCATTTACCCAATAATCTAAACCTGCTTGGGTGATGGTGGATGAGCCTGTATTTTGAATCACCACTTTTGGATTGTCGCACATGGGATTTTTTCTGCTATGCAATACTTTGTTGCTGGGTTGCAATACATCTACTATGCGTAAATCTCTGTTAAAGTTATAGTCGCCATAGGTAACCAATTGATGCGCCACAAGGTAGTTGTATGATCCCCCTGGTGTTGGTGGTGTAGATGCGTTATAGTCGATGGTGGCATTGCTTCCAGCGGTAACATGTGGTGTAAGGTTGTTTTCTTTTAACAAAGATGCCTCTCCAGGGCACCAACCTTGTCTGTCGTAAACCCAAGTTCCTCCTTGTGGAAATACTGGGTTAAAGGCACATTCCTGACTGATAGTCCAGGTGAATTCTGTTGCACCCCCATTGATGTTTAGCTGGTGGTTTATTTGTCCGCCATTCACTTCAAATTCGCCTTCGGCACCATGACCAGTTATAGAAGAGCGCATTTTAAATGCTTTGCCCGTGTTTAAAATGGGCACCGTAGTTGGGGCAAATCTTGTTTCGTTGTTGATGGCTGTTAAGGCCGCACCTCCCGCTCTGGTTGCGCCTTGCCAGATTTGGTTAAATTCTAATACGTTCCTTGGAGGCGTGCCAACAATGAACCAAAATTCGATGTCGTTTTGCTCTTGATTTTGTCCGCCTTGGCTCATTAATAGGCGTTTGTTTCCTTTTAAAATGGGTGCAAAATCTGTTACATCAAAGTACCAATCTTTTCCATTGATGCCTAGGTTCAGACCAATACCATAGGGTGTTACAAACGACATGATTTCATTGTACCATGGGAAACGGCGGAAATAACTGAGGTTGGAGATGGCATAGCTGCCTTCTGAGGCGTTGTTTATTGAGTCTATAATTGGCAAGCTTTCTACATCGCCATTGTAGATTTTGCTTGAACTTGCTTGGTATAAATTGTTGGTGCTGCTTACCAAATTTACTACGTCGTTGGTTATTGGAGTGATGCCGCCTTTGCTTATGATTGCGTAAGAATTTACTTCGTTGGTATTGCGTTTTACGCTGTCTCTTGCGGTGGTGTTTTGGGTGCTAATGGTGTAATCGCCGCGACTAAATTGTATGGCAGGACGAGCTGTAGTGGTGGTGAAATTTCTGTTGAGTTGATCGCCGCGATCGTATGTCCAGCTAAGGTTTACGCCCGCTACATTTTTGTTGTTGTTGGTTTCTGTTACGGTCTGACCCGATCCATCGTGAAGGGGGTAGAAGGCTACTAAGTTTGCGCTGTTGTTGCTTAAGAATGCTTGGGCATTTTGCATCATACTGCGAACTAAACTGTCGTTAACTTCTTTGTTCCAAATGGCAAGTTCGTTTAATTTTCCTTTGAAGTTGCTGGCTAAGTTTATGTCTTTTCCAAGCACCATATTAAGTAGGGTAATTGGTTTTGTTTTGCCGGTTCCATTCAACCAAAGCACACCATTTAGATAGATGTTCATGTTGCCTGTTGTGGCATTTTTGGTGAAGGCCCAATGGTTCCACCTGCCGTCTTGTTCTTGCGGTGTAGCAACTTTGTTGATGCGGTCGTATCCACCTGCGGCAAACCCGCAATCGAAATACACATTGTTACTGCTATGTGGCAGGTGAATGTTTAATTGGCGGTTGTTTATGTTGGCGTCTGTGGCATAAAAGATGCTATTGCTTTGTGGAATTTGTGTTGCTTTTCCAAAGGCCCAAAAGGCAATGGTGAATTCACTTTTGATGCTTGAAAATAGGGTGGTATCTAGTTTTATGTGGCCGTTGTTTGCTAAATCTATGGCATAATTATTTTGCGTAGTGATGCCCATGGCGGCACTGTCTGCTGCGCCTAAAAGGGTAAGTTGGGTGCTTGGTTGGCTGTTGGTAAATGAAAATTCGATGAGTATATTTTGTGTTCCGTTCCAAGTAAATGCTGTTTTAAAAGGGATGCGGTTGCTGCCTATGTTAAAGGAATAATCGCTATTAAATACTTCTGTTAAATTGTTTGGATCAACCATGCCATTTGTTAAGTTTTGGGCATTTGTATGTTTGATTTTTACTTTCAGAAAATTTGCTGTTGCGGCGTTTTGGGCGTTAAGGATGATGCTTTGAATTTGACCAGCAGTGAGGCCTGCAGCGCTGAGTTCTGCGGCGGTATAAATGAATTGTGATTTGCCTGAATTTTCGTTTGTTTTAATGGCGTGGGTAATGTTTGCAGTGCCGTTTTTAAGGCTGTAAAGGCTGTCGCTAAGGATGCTGCTTAGGGTGAGTTTTTGTTGGGTATATTGGTAATAATCGCAAACAGGTTTGGTGGTGTATAGAAAATTTGTGCCGGTAAAATTTGCTATAACGTAATTGGGTTGTAGGCTCAGGGCTTCTTCAATTTTGCTTGAATCTACAAGGTAGGTATTGCAGGAATAATCCCATTCTCCGCAGCCTAGGTTGCGGTCTGTGCCGTTAGAAACTAATCCGTTTTTGCAACGCATGTTGTATTTCATGATGATTTTTTCGTAGCTAAGGTTCCCTTGTGGGAAGCGTGCTACTGTGTCTCTAATGTTGCTTCCGTAGTGGAAAGTTTTAACTTTGATAGTGTCGCCGGGTACTTGGGCGTAGAGGTTTTTATTTAGGCTCAATAGCAGTAGTAAGGTTGTGATTAGGTAGTATGTTTTTTTTTGCATTGGATTACTCTTTTTTCAAAAGTATGATTTTTTTGTGGATAGTTCATAGTCCATGGTCTAGTGCATTGAAGTAGCAGTATGGTTTTTAGTCGATGGTCCATAGACCATGAACCATCGACTTCTTTTGTGCAACTATAGCCCGTAAACTTGGCGGGTTTTAGGATACCGAATTTCGTAAGTGAAACTAAGTTTCTTAGTCTCCTTTGATGCAAGTTTGAAATTCCATTTTAACAGACCAGTAACCTCGTTTAGCTGCGCGCCATCACCGTTTAATAGGCTAACTTTAATTTCGTTGGTGCCTTGTACCACCGGAATTTGGTCCTCTAAATTTATTTCCACATTGCTGCTTTTTGTGTTGCGCACAATGAGTTCGATGGTGCGGGTCTCCACACGTTCTGTTTCAAAATTTCTTACCTTGGTTTTCTCTTTTACCTTCTTGCGGGTAATCACCAAACTTTTATCGCGTCCTAAGTTAATGTCGAGCGTATCGCTGGTGCTTTGGTTGTTTAAGTAAGTTTCGCCAACATATCCACCGTCAAAATATATGCGTGCTGTACCAGGCAATAAATTTAAGTCCTCCCAGCCACTTATTCTTCCCATTAAAAAGGCATCTTGAGATAATTTTGGTACGGCTGCAAATGCCAAGTTCATGGGGATATTTTGTTCTTTGATGAGTACCTTGTGGAATTTACCATCGCTATCTATTTCATATTTTAACTTAATTTCATACTCGGTGCGAATGAGGTTTTCGGTGATTTCAATATAGTCGCTCAACTCTTTTTGTTCGTCCATAGTGGCCAGGTCTTCTCGGGCCGACTTTTCTTTATCTAAACTTAAACGTTGCGGACTTGCCTGTAAAGTCATGGCTTTGTTAGCTGACATGGTAATTGCCTTTGTTCTTTTATATTCTATAAACCCAACAAACCAAGTGGCAAGCTCTGGTTTAATATTAAGCTCCATGGGACTGCTGGTGCTTAAAGTTAGGTTTGCTTGTTTCCAGTCTAAACCAGATTGCTGGGTAACATGCGCAAAATATTTTACACGTATTTGGTTGGTGCTGGCATTGGCTTGTAAATCGTAGTTTGGCGCCCAACCTGCTTGTTGAATAAAGTAGTTGAATTGAACTTGCGCTTGCATGGCTTGTTCGGCATAAACTGTTACTACCACTTGTTGAATGGGGGTGGCCTGTATGCCATCTGGGTCTATAGAACCTTCTTGTAACAATACCAATTGTTGGTGTCTGTTGTTAAGCCTGTTTTTTTCTTTATTTAGCTTGTCGTTTGTTCTTGCAAGGTTTAATTCTGAAGCCAATATTTCATTTAATTTTAGGCGAATAAATTCCATGCTTTGTTTTAGCAAAGGGAGCGAATCTTTAGGAGAATCGCCACGGATGAGTCGGTTATTAAGCAACATTTTTTTCTCTTGTTCCAATACCGATAAGCGGTTTGCATTGTCTTTTAAATCATAAATATTTTCTTGAAGGGAGTCTAAAATGAGGGCAATTTCTCTTGCGTATTGATTGGGTTTTGTTTTTTTTTCGCGGTATTTTACTTGGTGAATTACTTCCATAAGCACACCACCGAGGGAGTTTGCTTGAAGGGTAGAAGCTTGAATATAGGGGGAAATATTTTCGAAAATGAGTTCATTGTTTCCGGCAGTTAGGTTCACCGTTTCGTTGTAATAGAGGTGTGCGCCTTGAAGGTAGACAGTTATTTTTTGGATCTTTGCTTGCGATGGTTTGGCAGCGAAAGCGCTCAGACCGAAAACGGTGCTTAAGAGCAAAAGGCATAATTTCTTTTTCATATATATATTTTAGTTTGTTATGGGATGGATGCAGAGGGGGAAAGAATTCCATAAAAAAATGAGATTTTTTTTTACATATTTGTTGCAGATGCCCGAAAAGCTTAAAGAGAAGAGCGATGAAGATTTGCTAATTGAATACCGCACAATGGGTAATAAATTGGCTGTGGGGGAGCTTTATAAGCGCCATGCTTTGATGTGTTTTGCGGTGTGCAATAAATATTATAAGCATGAGGATGCTTCGCAAGATGCGGTGATGCATATTTTTGAGCGCTTGTTTGATTTGCTTTTGCACCACGACATTCAAAATTTTAGGTCGTGGTTGCACAGTGTGGCGCGCAATCATTGTTTAATGGATTTGCGAAAGCCCCAGTTATTGCTGAGCTTGAGCGAAGGGGAGGAAGAAAATGAGCTTGGTATTATGGAAAAGTGGGTTCCTTTGCATCAAGAAGGTGGCAAGCAAGAAGATGGCAAGCAAGAAGATGGCAAGCAAGATTTGGAGGCAAAATTGGTGGCTATGGAAAATGCCTTATTTGGGCTGAACCAAAAGCAGCAGGATTGTTTGCGGTATTTTTATTTGGAGCAAATGAGTTATGAGCTGGTGAGTAAGCAAACACAGTTGAGCATAAATGAAGTAAAAAGTGCCATACAAAATGGCAAGAGAAATTTAAAAAATAGTTTAACAGAGCAGGGCATTCATTATCTGTTGGCTTGGGTAATATGGATACAACAAAGTGCATAGATAACGCAGTGTGGGCGGCCTACGCGGCGCATTCGCTTGCAGCTCTTGAGCTGGAGCGCTTGCATGATCACGCCTTATCGTGTGACGTTTGTGCCGATATAAAAGCAGGCATAGATGCCATGGCTGATTCTAGTTTGCTTGCGTCAAAAGTGGTGGATATTCAACGAGAAGTTGATGTTTTTTTAAGCGCAAATTCTTTCGGTTTGAACCAAGGTGTTGCGTCTGTGCTTGGTGAAAATGAAGGCGCAAATTCTTTCGGTTTGAACCAAGGTGTTGCGTCTGTGC
>JAWXAZ010000059.1:0-19009 GCA_034439755.1 bacterium | reverse complement strand
TTGCCCGAACCTGCACCAGCCAAAACTAATATACGTTTGTCTTCGCTAACTACAGCTTCACTTTGCTTGTCGTTGAGATTGCTTAAATCAGTTTTAGTTGTTGTCAATTGCGTTTAATTTATTTGTGCAAGATATGTATATCGTAATTATTTTCGTCCAAAGTCAGCAGGATTTTCGCCCCATGCTTTTGTTTCCCATTTCAAAACTTCGTTTTCATATTCATTTTCATTAAGCCATTTTACTGCCCGGTCAATAAGGTCAAATAGTTTTTTGTTTGTTTCACTGCGGTGGTGGTTAGTTCTTGCTTCTTTGTTCCTTACCCAACCGATTGCATTTCTGCTGTCAGAATAAATGGGAAGTGTAATTTCGTGTTTCTTACAATGTGCAAGTGCATGAACAATTCCTAAAAATTCAACTATATTGTTTGTGCCGTCTTCCAGAGGTCCAACTTTAAAAATGGGTTCTTTTGTTTTTGTGTGGACTCCTTGATATTCTACAACTCCTGTTGATGTGTTCCATGCACCGTCAACCGAAATACTTTCTTCAATTGGTTTACCAACAAGTAACAATTGTTCAGGTGTTAATTCAGTTTCAAAAATGTCTTTCCCAATATAGTCCCACCATTGGTCTTTAAATGCTTGTTCAGCTAATTGTCGTGTCTTGAAAGATTTGTAAACTGCTTTTGGAAACTTATAGGTTTGTGCTTTGCAGTCGTCCCAAGTTTCAAAAACTCCTGTTTGTCGTCCTTTCCATACTACGTAAAATTTCGGTTTCGCCATGTCAATAAAAAGCTGTTCGTTTTATGTTGTCAGTTTTAAGTTAGCAAGGTCTCCAAGCCTTGCACATAACGGTTTCTCTAAACGCAACAAGTTGTATATATTTAATAGGTGAAATTTACGCATATGGCTGTTGCGGGTAAAGGACGTTTTGGAGTATTAGGCGCATGTGTAATTGGTATATTGAATTGTGGGTGGATTCAATTTTTAGCTATTGTAAAAATTGTTAGGGGTGGTTTCATCTTAGGTATTAAAATTATTTATATCAAATCAAACTTAAAGTATTTTTAACATATTTCATAACAATTAAAAATGCTTAATTTCTAGGAAAAACGTGATTGTAAGAAACTTTTAATGATTTAAAACAATGTCTTGAACAACATATTTTAAATTTATCAAACCTATTATTATTTCTTGTTTACCTAATTTTAGAAATAAATTTAAACCTCAATATTATCCATCATTACTTTATTTATAAATTCATTGCCTATATAATGTCCCGACCCCCTATAAATTGGACTACAGTTAAAGTTTGAGATTTGGAGAATAATTGTTTTTTGATTATTGCTATCCAAAATATAAATTGAGTCTATTGGGTTAAGACTGGTAAGGGCGTAAAATGAATACACTGCACCAGAATCACCAATGGCATTATCTGGCATAGATACCCCATTAAAATTATCTGAACTCTACAAGTTTGCCTTATACATGGTATTTATTTCCAATATTATCCATGTAAATTTGATAGCACTTTTGATCGTTAACTCCGCTGTAAAATACAGCATTGGATAAAACTTGTGCCTGACGGCATAAGCCCGAAAAAACAATCAAAATGAATATCCTAAATAGTGCCATATATTTTGAAATTCAACTGTTTTTTTTTATTTTTTAGTCTTTTTTTTGAAAATCTTTTCCGTTTGTATAGGGGGGCGTTAAACGTTATAGCAATAGCCTTAAAATAAGAATTAAATGTGGTTGTCTTATTTAAAAGGTGCAATCCAGTTATATCGCACTGCACTATTTAATAATTATAATTTTCCCCAATTTAAATATTCTCCTATTTTTATATATTAGCAACTGAATGAAAGCATTTGTTTGTCTCTTACTTTTTTGTGTTCCCTTGATTGGCTTTGGGCAGTTTTCTTACGACCCAGTTTTTAAGTCGAAGGAGACGATCTACTTGTTGAAAAATGCCAAGTACGAGACCATTTATAACCGCATGGATCCGCTCATGAAGCGCATCATGGATGAGGAGAAATTAATGGCCTTTTGGGACGTGTTAGAGATGAGCTATGGTTTGGTTCAGACCATAGGAGAACCTAGCATAAGTTCCAAGGAAAAGTTTGCCATTTCTGTAACCGTTATTCAATTCGAGAAAAAGAAAATTGGCCTCAAATTGGTATTCAATCAAAAGGGCGAAATAAGTGGCTTGTTTCAAGTATCCCCCACGCCCATTTACCAAACGCCAGATTATGTGAATCCTTTTTCTATTGAAGAGTCTAAAAAGTCGATTCCGCATCCTAAAAGTCCAATCAATGGCATGCTGGTTTTGCCCAAAAAAGGTGCGCGTTTCCCTTTGCTCATTATTGTAGGTGGTACGGCAATTGCCGATAAAGATTTAACGGTTGGACCAAATAAAATTTACAAGGACATTGCCTGAGGATTGGCCGATAATGGGGTGGCTGTTTACCGTTACGATAAGCGCAATTTGGCGCATAGCAAAGAAATGTTGCTTAACCCAAAATATACCGTGAAGGAGGAGTATTTGCTGGGCTTAAAATTGGTATTGGAAGAACTCAAAAAAATGACTGAAATTGATAGCAATCAAATTATCATTATGGGGCATAGCCAAGCGGGTTATCTCATTCCCTATTTCGAGAAAAATTTAAACAATGTGCATGGCTATATTGCCTTGGGGGCTCCGTTTGATCCAATGCCTGAGGCGCTGCTCAACAAGGACGATCCTGCCTTACATGCCAATTATGTGGCTTCGATTAAAAGCAATGGTCCGGCCCAGAGCAACAACACACGCCTGCCTCAAAAGATGCTTTTAATTTATGGTGGTCGAGATATACAAGTGCCTGCCCAGGAAATGGAAAAATGGCGCTTGGCAGGGAGCACCGATCCTCAGCGCAACTGGACATTCTCTGTTTTTCCAAAGCTGAATCACCTTGCCATTGCAGGCGAAGGTGTCGCTTCTGTGGCCAATTATAACAAGGCGGGAAATGTGCCTTATGAGGTAATTCTTAAAATGGCTAGCTTTATTTTATACTAGCATTTTATCCCCGTACTTCAATTAAATTAGTCCCAAGTATAATTTGATTTTAGGATGGTAAATGCCAATCGCCAAGATATAATAGTTTACTTTGCATGATGAACAGATTTTTTTTGGCCTTTCTTTTAGGAATATTTTCCTTTAGCAGCGTTATTTCTCAGTCTCGGTTCAATCCAAGCGCCAAAGCCAAGGAAACAATTTATTTGTTTAGGCAAAAGAAGTTCGAAACCATTTATAAGCGCATGGACAAGGATATGACTCGGCTCTTAGATGTAGAAAAATTAGAAGGGTTTTGGGAAAGCTTAGAAATGCAAGTGGGTGCAGTAAAGGAAGTAGGAGAGCCTGCGCTTACCAACCAAGATTCGCTTTTTATTACCTTAACGCCCATTCAATTCGAGAAACAAAAACTGGGTTTTAAATTGGTGTTTACCAAAGAGGGCAAAATTGGTGGTATGTTTTTAGAAGCACTCACTGCTCAATATATTTCTGCAGCTTATTTAGATGAGTCGAAGTTTTTTGAGGTAAAGCGCACCTTGCCCGATCCCAAATATCCGGTGGAAGGATTGTTAACCATTCCCAATAAAGGCAATCGGTTTCCAGTGGTTATTATTGCCGCCGGATCGGGTCCATCCGACAAAGATTTAACCATGGGACCAAACCGCGTTTACAAAGACCTGGCCTGGGGATTGGCCTGCGAAGGGGTGGCAGTTTTTAGGTTCGATAAGCGCACCAAAATCTATGGCAAGGAGATGGCTGCGGCCGGTTCAGTAACAGCAAAAGATGAGTACTTGTACGACATTCAACTGGCCATTGAAACGGTTAAAAAATATCCTTCCATAGACAGCAACCGCATCTTTATTTTGGGTCACAGCGAAGGCGGATATTTGATTCCTTATTTTGAGAAAAATACCAAGGGAGTTGCTGGGTATATTAGCCTTTCTGGCAATTACAGTCAGTTGGCGCCACTGGTTATTTACCAGCTCAACTACCTAAAAGCAGAAGCCACCAAAGACCCAAAAGCGGCTTACGATGCCTTAATTAACCAGGCCATTTATGCCCGCGATAAATTGCGATACAACAGCCCCAGCGATTCGCTTCCATTTGGAATTAGCGCCAAATATTTGTTGCATTTAAATGAAAACGGGCCAGCACAATTAATTTCCGGTTTGAACCAAAAGCCCATACTCGTTTTGCAAGGCGAAAGAGATTACCAAGTGCCCAGCAGCGAATTGTTGCTATGGAGGCAAGGACTCAAGGATAATAGCCAAGCAGAGTTTGAGTTGTTTCCTTTGCTTAATCACTTGGGTTTAGAAGGCAAAGGCAAATCGCTTCCCGCCGAATACCAAATTCGAGGCAACTTGCCGCAATACCTCATCCGCCGCATTTCTGGGTTTGTGTTGAAATAATATGAGCGTTTTGTTCTGCAATATTCTTGGCCTCAAAATTTGCGAATTTCTTCCCTTTTTAAACTGTATCCCCAAGAAAATGGAATGTAAGATGCGTGTTTTAAAAATAAAGAATTACAGAAGGATTAACAGAAAGGTTTTTGGAATTGTTAAGCAAGCAGCTCCAAACCTTCATAGTGCCTTGCAACATCTTGCAAAATGAACTTTATTTCTTCTAAGTGATCTGCGGTTACTAGTCGGGTTCTAAATTCTTTAAAATGATCGATGCCCTTAAAATACTGACTGTAATGCCGCCTCATTTCATAAATGCCAGCCCTTGGTCCCTTCCATTCTACCGATTTTTCTAAATGCGTTTTACACACCTCAATTCGCTGTTCCATGCTTGGTGCCGCTAACTTTTGGCCCGTGGCCAAATAATGTTTTATCTCCTTAAAAATCCAAGGATAACCAATGGCTGCCCTGCCAATCATTACGCCATCTACGCCATATCTGTTATAATATTCTAATGCCTTTTCGGGCGAATCAATATCGCCATTGCCAAAAATGGGCATCGTTATGCGCGGATTGTTTTTAACTGCCGCTATTAAGCGCCAATCGGCCTCGCCTTTGTACAATTGCGCACGTGTTCTGCCATGGATGGTCAATGCCTGTATGCCCACATCCTGCAAACGCTCAGCAACCTCTTCCACATTTTTATTCTCATCGTCCCAACCCAAACGGGTCTTTACGGTAACCGGCAAATGGGTGCTTTTTACCACCGCCGCCGTTAACTTAACCATCTTTGGTAAGTCGCGCAAAATACCCGCACCCGCACCTTTACATACCACTTTTTTAACCGGACAGCCAAAATTAATGTCCACCAAATCTGGTTGTACCACAGATACTATAGCGGTAGCCTCGGCCATGGCTTCCTCGTCGCCACCAAAGATTTGTATGCCTATTGGACGCTCATAGTCAAATATATCGAGCTTTTGTTTGCTCTTCATGGCATCTCGAATCAGCCCCTCCGAAGAAATAAATTCTGTGTACATTAAGTCGGCCCCATTGGCTTTGCAGACTGCTCTAAATGGAGGGTCGCTCACGTCTTCCATGGGTGCAAGTAGGAGCGGGAATTTCCCTAATTCAATTTTACCGATTTTTACCACTGATGATTATTGGATATATTGCGGGCAAAAGTAAACAAAATGGAAGATAGATTAGGTGGTTTTACCAAACAAAGCTTTGGATATTTTGGCAAACTGCTCATTTTAATTGGAATGATCTTGGTTTTTGGCGGCACTAGCGCCATTCTTTCGAGCTATTTTTGCCAATGGCTGTATGGCATAGACATCACCCAAATTAACATGGCCGATATTAAAAAGGAAGATGTAAACGTAATCGCTTCCTTAAAATGGATACAAACTATTGGTGGTGGCATTGGCATGTTTTTGCTGCCTGCATTGTTTTTTCCGCGCATGTTAAAGTGGGATGCCAATACCTTGTTTCAATATAAAACCCCTGTTAAGCCAAGTGCTTTGCTCCTAAGTGTATTGGTGGTGTTTCTAGCCGTACCAGGGGTTTCGGCCTTGTTTCAACTTAACCAAGGCTTAACTTTTCCGGCAAACATGAAAGCGTTCGAAGATTCAATTCGCGCCATGGAAGAGCAGGCCGGGGCGCTTACCAAAATTTTTGTGGCCGCAGATAATATGCCCATGTTGTTGTTAAACATTTTTGTGGTAGCCTTAGTGCCTGCCATTTCCGAGGAGTTTTTGTTTAGGGGCGTTTTGTATCAATACACGCGCATTATTTTTGGCAATGTTTGGGTGGCCATTATCATTTCGGCGCTTATCTTTAGCGGCTTCCATGGTCAGTTTTACGGGTTTTTGCCAAGGTTTGCCCTGGGCATTTTAATGGGATATTTGTTTTATAAAAGTGGTTCCATTTGGGTGCCTATTTTGGCCCATTTTGTGAACAATGCCATGGCCGTTATCATGATATATTACGAAAAAGATCTCACTATTTTTAAGATATTCGACGAGTCTTACGAGTTTCCTTGGTACATATCGGTACTGTCTATTGCCTCAGTGGTGGCGGTTTGCAGGTTTTTCCCAACGCGCAAAGAGCCATTGGTTCAAACAGAAAATTTGGGCTGAACCAAAATAGTTGCGTTAACTAAGAAATTGCAATTAAAAGAAAACTTGTGCCTTGTATTGGTTCAAACAGAAAATTTGGGCTGAACCAAAATAGTTGCGTTAACTAAGAAATTGCAATTAAAAGAAAACTTATGCCTTATATTGGTTCAAACAGAAAATTTGGGCTGAACCAAAATAGTTGCGTTAACTAAGAAATTGCAATTAAATGGGAATAGATGTTTTCATTTGAATACTTAAACCTTTAATTAGTTGATATTTTTTGGTTGGGCATATAAATATATTGGAGCGGTTGCTGCACCTTTGTTAAAAATAAAAAATGATAGGCTGGGTTCACGTATATAAAACAAGTAGTGCCATTGATGCAGAAATTGTGAAAGACATGCTTATTGACATGGGCATTGATGCCGTAGTGGTAAACCAGATAGACCGCAGTTATACTTTTTTTGGCGAGGCAAAAGTGTTTTGCAGAGAGGCCGATGAGGCGCAAGCGCGACTGTTTATAAATCAAAATGCTGTACAAGAAAATGAATAATTTTTGGCAACGAGCCTTAACTGGCTCTCTCTTTGTGGTAACCTTGGTAGCCTGCACTGTTCTAAGCGAATGGAGCTTTTTTATCTTGCTGTTTGCCATCAATTTTCTTTGTTTATTGGAGTTTTTTGAGTTGATGCTGCCCGATAAAAACTGGATAGAAAAGTACTTGGGTGTAATAGCGGGAAGTATAATAAACATCATGTTTGTTTTTATCATTCGCGGCGATCTTTCTCATGGTTGGTTTTACCATTTAATTCCGGTTTTTATGTTGCTCTTTATCATCAAATTATTTGATAAAACAGGGCGCGAATTTGACACCTTGGCTTACCAGATTTTGGGCATAGTGTATGTTTGTTTGCCTATTAGCATGCTGGGCGATTTTGGGTATTTTAATGCCGTAAGCTATAGTTTTTCTTTGCCGTTGGGCTTTTTTATTTTGCAATGGAGCAGCGATACTTTTGCCTATTTGGTGGGAAGAAAATTTGGAAAATTCAAGTTGTTTGAGCGTGTTAGTCCTAAAAAAACATGGGAAGGCAGTATTGGTGGTCTGATCCTAACCGTTGCCATGGGGTATTTTTTATCTCGATTTTGGGACGATATTAGTGCCAAGGATTGGATGATTGTGGCGGCCATTATTGTGGTGTTTGGTACCTTTGGCGATTTAACCGAATCTTTGCTAAAACGTAATTTGAACATAAAAGACAGTGGTTCCTTGTTACCTGGCCATGGTGGCGTATTAGACCGATTTGATGGGGTGTTTTTATCGATACCGGCCGTTTATTTTTATTTGTTGTTGAGTAATTAATTTTAATTAAAATAGATACAATATGCAGATTGGAGAAAACAAAGTAGTTAGCATTCACTACACTTTAACAGATAATGAGCAGAATGTATTGGATACGAGCAGTGGCGGCTCACCGCTATATTATATACATGGTATTGGCGCCTTAATTGTGGGCATGGAAGAAGGTTTGTTAGGCAAAACTGCTGGTACAAAGCTTATGCTTAAAGTGGCGCCAGAAAAGGGCTATGGCGCTTATGAGCCAGAATTGGTTCAGCACGTACCTTTAACTGCCTTTGGCGCACAAGAGGTAAAACCAGGAATGCAGTTTGATGCTGGCAGCGATGAGCAAAGATTTATTGTTACAGTAAAGGAAGTGGGTGCAGAAGTGGTAATCATAGATGGTAACCATCCTTTGGCGGGTGTGGAGCTTAATTTTGAGATTGAAATTATGGCTGTGCGCAATGCCAGCGAGGAAGAATTAGCGCACGGCCATGTTCATGGTCTAAATGGTCACCACCATTAATTATGGAAGTTTAAACTAAGAATAAATTTATTAAGTATTGGGCCAAGTTTTTAAAAGCTGGAAATTTGAGGGCATAATGTGCTTAAAAATCGCCCAATTCTCATTTTTTTTTGTAAAAAATTAGTTACGTTTGCCCCCACGTAATAAACAAATATAAAACCTATGTCAGGCAAAGAGAACGTAATTAAACATAGCTCAGAGAATCCTTTCGAGTCTATGATGTCTAGATTTGACGAAGCTGCGCGCATTATTGGATTGGATGAAAGCGATTATCATGTGTTAAAGGCTCCCCAAAAAACCGTCATTGTAAACATACCCGTAACCATGGATAATGGTAAAGTGCGTGTGTTTGAAGGCTTCCGTGTGGTACATAATGCTAATTTGGGGCCTTCAAAAGGAGGTATCCGTTATAGCATGGATGTACATTTAGACGAGGTGAAAGCTTTGGCTGCTTGGATGACTTGGAAATGTGCCGTTGTGGGCATTCCTTATGGTGGTGGAAAAGGTGGTATCAAGTGCGATCCACGCAGCATGAGTAAAGGCGAATTGGAGCGCATGACGCGTTCTTATACCGATTTAATGGTGGATGTTTTTGGTCCAGATAAGGATATTCCTGCCCCCGATATGGGTACGGGTCAGCAAGAAATGGCCTGGATTATGGATGAGTATTCTAAGTTGGTTGGGCATAATACGCCAGCAGTAGTAACAGGAAAGCCATTGGTATTAGGTGGTTCATTGGGTAGGGTGGAAGCAACAGGAAGAGGCGTAATGGTTTCTACCCGCTCTGCTTTATCTAAATTGAAAATTAGTCCGGTTGGCGCTACCACAGCGGTACAAGGATTTGGAAACGTAGGGTCAATTTCTGCTAAGTTATTGGCTACTCAAGGCCTTAAAGTATTGGCCATTAGTGATGTAAGCGGTGCTTACTTTAATGCTGAGGGAATTGATATTGAAGCGGCTATCGCTTTTAGAGATGGCAATAATGGTACTTTGGAAGGATTTGCAGGCGGTTCAAAAATTACCAACAGCGAGTTGTTAGAGTTGGATGTTGATGTGTTGGTACCAGCTGCTATGGAAGATCAAATTACGCTTGAAAACGCACATAAGATTAGGGCTAAACTAATTGTTGAAGGTGCTAACGGACCAACTTCTGCCAATGCAGATAAAATTTTGAATGAAAAAGGCATCATGGTGGTACCAGATATTTTGGCCAATGCAGGTGGTGTTACCGTGAGTTATTTTGAGTGGGTTCAGAACCGTTTGGGATATTTCTGGACAGAAGAGCGCGTTTACCGCAGGGCAGACAGGGTAATGAAAACTGCCTTTGAGGCAGTTTACCAAGCCAGTGTTGACCATTCTTGCAGCTTGCGTATTGCGGCTTATGTAGTGGCCATTAAGAAGGTTGCGGAGGTTGAAAAATTACGCGGAAAATTCGGTTTATAATACATCGGTTCGAACCGAAAAAAAATCAAAGGCACAAAGCCAAGAAGTTATTTAATTAACTTCGCGGTTTTGTGCCTTTCTGGTTATATAGAAACAATATATTATGTTACATAGAGAAGGAAAAGCAACGATATTTTTATCATTAATTGTGCTAACAGCACTAAACGCCTTGCTTATTTGGCTTGCCCCAGAAATAGTGTGGTTGCAAAATTTGGTTCTATTTGCATCAATGGTTTTATTGGTAATTGTGTTGCAATTTTTTCGCAACCCAAACATAAACATTAATGCCAATGAGAATTTTGTTTTATCGCCAGCAGATGGAAAAGTAGTGGTTATTGAAGAGGTAGAAGAGCCAGAATTTTTTAAGGGCAAACGCCTTCAAGTATCTGTGTTTATGAGCCCGTTTAACGTGCATGTAAACAGAAACCCGGTAAGTGGCATAATTAAGTATTTTAAATACCACCCAGGTAAATATTTGGTGGCATGGCATCCAAAGAGCTCAACCGAAAACGAACGCACCACAACCGTTATAGAAAGGCCAAATGGCGTGCAAATTTTGTTTAGGCAAATTGCAGGTGCTATGGCTAGGCGCATTGTTTGGTATGTAAAAGAGGGTATGCCGGCCAAGCAAGGTGGCGAAATGGGATTTATTAAGTTTGGATCGCGCGTGGATGTGTTCCTTCCCTTAGATGCAAAAATTAAAGTTGAACTCAACCAAGTAGTTAAGGGTGGCAAGTCGGTTTTAGCAGAAATAAATTAATACTATATTAATAAAATAATCGTTACATTTGAATAAACAATTAATAAAAAATAAAATATGAAGAAACTATTGTTATTAGGGGCTTTTGTTGCTTTCGGATTCTTAGGAGTCAACGCTCAAACTGCAGTTGCTGCTCCTTCATCAGATGTTGTTAGTGCCTATCAAGGTGCCAGCGATGATAAGCCTGCTAAAGCAGAAAAGAAGAGTAGAAAAGACAAAAAGGCTTGTAAAGATGAGAAGTCAAAGTCATGCGCTAGTGGCGAGAAAAAAGCTTGCTGCAGCAGCAAACATGGTAGTACTACCGAAACTCCTGCCAAAGAAACTAAATAGTATTTGGCCTTACAATCCTTATCAATGAAAAAACACAAACCTTCTCGCAAGGTTTGTGTTTTTTTTTGCGTTAATTTTAGCGAATGGCGCAGTTGAAGCTAAAGTGAAAAAAAAATAAAAATCTAATTAACGGAAGTCCAAATTACATTAAATGAACCCTCTGCCTTAAGAATTTGCTCTCAAACAAACGAAAACTTAGTATGCCTACACCAAATGCTAAACTATAAATCGCAACCATTTATCAAAAGAAAATCTGTAGTACACAAATATGAACTCAAAAATAAAGAAACCCTTGTTTACAGTAAATCTTCACCCTTATAGCTGCAACTTGGGTTAAATCTTCAATCCCAAGGTAACAAAAAAAGCGCGGCCATCGGAGGGAAGTATACCAGGACCAGGGTAGCCAGTGGCTCGGCGGGTAAAGTATATTTGGTTGCTTAGGTTGTTTACGCTACCTTCTAGTTTCCAATTTTTCCATTGGTATGATAGGCTTGCATCGGCAACGGAGTAGGCCGGAATAATGCCTACCACGGCAGAAACACCGCCCTCAACAGCATTGGTTGCCTCAGAAAATTGCTCAGATAAATAGGCTATTTGAACCGAAACTTTGAGGTTTTTGTGCCCCACGCGCAAGCCGCTTTTGAGGTTAAACTTGGGCACAAATTCTACCCTGTTTCCTGCTATGCCATTGATATTGCTCTGTACATAATTGGCCTGAATAAGGGCGAAATTTCCAAACAATACCAAGCTGTTAACTGGGCTTTTGGTTCGGCCCAATTTAAACAAATCTGCTTCTAGGTACGACTCTAATCCAAACAAAACAGCGCGACCAATATTGGTGCGTTTGCGCATTACGCGGTTATTGGCATCATAAAATTGAACCTCCCCAATGCGGTTGTTATAGTTCAGAAAAAAACCACTAAGGTCGAAACTCATGGCGGTAGTTTCATAGCTGCGCAAACCTATATCAAATGAATACCCTTTTTCGTCTTGCATGTTTGGGTCTATCACCTGCGAAGGGTTGGTAATGCGCATATCGCTAAACGTAATGGAGCGATAATTTTGCGAAACATTGCCATATATTTCTACATGCGATAATGGCTTATAGCTAATGCCCACGCCACCTAACAAGAACTTACGCCCGTTTTCACGGTCCTCATTTGTGCGTGTGGCACTAATGATATTGCCTGCCAAATCGAATTGAATGCTGCTATAAAAACCATTGGCCTGGGTGCGAATATACTCGTAACGCAAGCCGGGTGTAATAGAGAAATGATCGTTTAGGTAAATAATATTTTCTGCAAATAACGACACGTTGTTGTTGGGAAAAGTATAGTCATTGGCAATGCCATTTTGGGTATTGATAAATGAAAAATTTGCATCCTTTCCTTTGCTTCCCAAGCCCTGAACGCTGTGATTGAAGCCATGGTACAAGCGGGTTCCAGACAAAAACACAAAAGCCTTTTCCTTGTAAAAATACCGTTTAAGATATCGCGCCTCTAGGCCATAATTTTTAAAATCGCCCTTTATTAAATCCCGCTCACTGTTGTTATCAAGGCTGGCCACACGGTTCGGTCTAAACCCAACTGAGTAGCGGTATGCCTGCAATCCAAATACGCGCACATTAAACTCATTTCCAGCGTTCCTTTTATAATCTAAATGTAAGGCCATTAAATTCCAATTTACCTCAAACCAGTTGCGCTCCCTGTTGGTTTGCCTGGGGTCTTGGGTAAACATCGCATCTGTTAATCCTCCCGGTTGATGTGCCAAATATTTCATGTGGGTGAGGTCTATTCCCATGTTCCATTTCTTGTTGAATTGATACACAAAATTTCCATAAAAATTATAGCTTTTCAATTCAGAATTTGTGCGCCACCCAGTAGATTGTTTGTATTGTAAAAAAGTATAATAGCTAAACTTTTTTACAGTACCAGAAGCACTTATAAAACTATTTTTAAAGCCATAAGATCCCACACTTTGCCTGAGGTTTATTTCTAGTTTTTTATTGGCCACGGGTTTCTTCATCTCAAAGTTTATGAGTCCCCCAAACTGTGTTCCATATTGCAAGGAAGCGGCACCGCGCACAATTTGAATTTTGCCCACAGCCTCAATAGGCGGCGTATAATAACTCTCGGGGTAACCCAAGGCGTCGGCACTAATATCATAGCCATTTTGCCGCACATTAAAATTGGCGGTTCTGTTAGGGTCTAAGCCCCTTCCACCAATGCTTAACTGCAATCCTGCCGCATCATTCTCGTAAATGTTTAGGCCAGCCACCCGTGCAAAAACCTGCCGCGCATTGTTGGTTGCCAAGTTGGCCACCAGTTGATCTGGAATAATAACTTCCGTTTTTTTGCCTTCATAAATTCCCATGCTTTCAACGGCACGCATGCGTGTAAAGCCAAACTCATTTTGTTTTTGTTTAATCACCACTTCTTTTAATACCGTTTGTGAGCTGTCTGTTAACATTCCCTTGCGGGGTTTGTCTTTTGGAATTACAGGCGTTTGTGCCCAAGCCACCTTGCCTAACAAGCAAAGGCAAAGCAGAATAATGTTAAAAGCCTTTGATGTCATCTGTAAAAGGAATTATCCATGTTTTGGGTGCAAAGGAATCTGCTATCTCTGCCAAGTTGGTTTCTGAACCCACCAAAGGCTTTCCCAGCCTTCCATTTAAAGCCACATACGAGTCTACATATACTTGTGGCTTATCGAATCCGAGTTTGGCATAATGATTACGTAAAATATGTGCGTATTGCAAAAGTAAATCGGCTTGTGTGCACATCATTTTTTCTTGCAAGGAAGTTAAAAATTCGGTGTTGTTTACTACGTGCATTTTGCCCCAATTGTCTCTTATGGTAAATTGGGCATAGCCTGCTTTTTCCATGAGCATTACGCGCCACGAAAATCGATATCCTTCTTCTGTCCAGAACAATTCTCCGGGGTAAAATATATATCTAAATGGCAGCAATATTTGTGCTGCAAAAAATACTATAAAAACCCATTTTACATAGCTAGGAGCAAGGTAGGCCTGAACCGATTTCGTTGACGCAGCGCTTTGGTTCAGACCGAAAGAAGCGGCTGTTTCTCTTGATGAAATATTTGCCTGAAACGAGTTGCATGAATTTGCCTTTCTGTGATAATTGCCTTTAAATTTTGTACTTATTAACGCCATAAATTTTGCAAATTTATGGATCAATGTTTCATGAAATTTTGGGGAGAAGAATATGAGTGCGGCCACCATCATGATGTGTGGAAACATGCCAATGGGAAAGAGCAATGCCGTTAATACATGAAACACTACCACAGCCCCATATGCGTATGCACGCATGCGCGTTTGCCAGAGTAAAAAGGGGATGCTTAAATCGTACAAGCAACCGGCCCAACTAAACACAAAGGGTGTAATTGAATTGCTAAATAATGAACCCAAAATTGGCATATCGTTTCTGGCGGGCAACCATATTTTTAGGGGCATTGCGTGCAACAACCAATCGCTGTTTAACTTGGCTAATCCGGCATAAAAATATAAAATAGCCATCATTAATTTTAAGGCATCGAGGTTCCATTGTGGAATATATTTATAGGTCCATTGCGGGTTTCTTTTTGCATCAAAAGCATAAGCAAAATGCGCAGGTAAAAAAATGAGTAGGAAGCAAATTAAGCTT
Source organism: bacterium (assembly GCA_034439755.1). Taxonomy (GTDB): domain Bacteria; phylum Bacteroidota; class Bacteroidia; order UKL13-3; family UKL13-3; genus B1. The sequence continues at coordinate 4,386 of JAWXAZ010000059.1, read as the reverse complement.
ATAAAATAATAGTGATTGAGGTAGGTGCTTGCATCCATGAACTCAATATAGGTGAAGCTTAAAAATAGCAAAATACTAGCCATGCGGTAGAATAATCCCAAGGCCACCAAGAGGGAAGAAAGTGCGCAAACAAAAAAGATGGCATAGGTGTAAACACCCAAAGGTTTAATCCATTCGAAGCCATAAAAGCTAAAAAAATATTTGGGTTCAATGTATAAACTGCTTATCCATCCGTTGCCCCAAAACCTCAGCATGCTGCCAAAAATTAAGAGGCCAAAGCAGATTCTAAAAACAGCTAAGGGCGCTATGGAAACTTGTTTAGAAAAGTATTTCTCAATCGCCGTCATTATCTGTAAACGTAATGGTAATGCTCATGGCAGAACTCATGTCCACCTTAATCATACGCACCGCTGCTTGCATTTCGGTAAACACATTTTTCATGCCTTGGTTGTTGTTTTTCACCTCTTCGTATAAATTGTTTTGAAGCAGGTTCATTTTACTTTTACAAACCGCAAATTGTTCGTTTAATATTTGCGAAAGCGACTTTCCTGTAAGACCATCTTTTGCATCGAGGGCGTTGAGGTAAGTTTTAAGCGAGGGACCTTCGAGTCCTGTTTTTACCGACTTGCCATTAAAAAAATCGACATAAGCTTGGTGGGCGCTAAGGGCCAATGTGCGCGATATTTCTTTCTCATAAAATGCTTCCACTTTTTCTGGAGCAATTACGCCGTTGAGCATGGCGCCAGAGGGAATGCCAAACTTTCCCGATCGCATAAATCTTTCGTAATGCAAGGCCAATCCGTTTACCATAAGCGAGGTAGACGACCCAATATCTAAGCCTGTTTTTTCAATAAATTTATCTTTGTATGCGGTGCTCCAGTTGGTCACTACCAGTCCTAACAAACCATTCATGCGAGTAACAATGCGCTTTAAATAGGCTAACCTTTTACTTCCATTGTTGGTATCTGTATAAAAAGCTAAGCAAGCATCTCGGTCTGAACCAACGCCGTTTACCAAATAATCCAATGCCGGAAAGCCTTGCTGCGCAAAGGATACGGGCACTTCTAAGTTTGCAGTGCTATTAAGAATATTTGCTTGAATGCCCGCTGTATCTGCTGGATATATGTTATAGAAATTGCGCAGCGTTTCTTTTTCGGCCGGACCAAAATCAAAGAGTTCAACCTTTTGCCATTCGGTATATGCACTTATCCAAGCGCTGCGCAAGGTGCTTAAATTACTTGCATTGGGGTGGGCAATAAATGAATCTGTAGCAATTGCCATCAATTGAAATTTTACGTTAAATTGATTGTATGCGGGCAAGATAATTTCGTTGGCGTAATGACTTAGAATTGCTGCTCGCTCTAATCCATTGTTGTCTGGCTTGGGATTGTCCAATTTAGTCTTGCAAGCACTTAATAAGACAACAATTGCTAAGAGAAAAACAGACAGGTTAATTTTTGTAATCATTATAAATTAAACTTTTCGCTAATGGCGGCAATGGCAGTATTTATTTTGGCATTAGTAAGGTCCCAAAAGCCCTCATTGGTATTAACAAGTAAGTTTAATTGTGTATCGCAAAATAGCGGTGTAATGCCATTGAGTTTGCAATATCTAAGCGAATACACAAAGCCTAAACCCTCTGCAATGGCGTGCGCCCTGGCGGCATCGGTGGCGCCACTTTTCCATTTTGCTAAGTACCCAACCGCTGCATTGGCCAATGCTTTTTCTACCTGTGTTCTAATGAAATTTGCTTGAGCTTTTAAGGTGTTCATATCGTTGTTGGCTATGGCCGCTCTTCCTTTTAAAAAGGCAGGATATATTTGCGCATAAGCTTCCTTGTTATATTCCCAAATATAAGAACCCAATAGGCTTTCTGTGGTGCCTTTAACGGCATCTGTTGAGCCTGCCAAATAGATAGAATTGAGTGTTAAGAAGCCATAAGCCTCATCCCAATTTTGTTCCAATTGCGTATAGTTCTTGCCACTGATAATGGTTTTATTATCGGCCTCCAGCCCTTTATCTAACAAAACATTGCAGATATAATCTACCTGCGTGGCGCCAATCATTGTCTTTTGAATAATTTGTGCCGTTTCAATGCCTTGTTCATCTACCAAGTAATTGCCAAGTTTTCCGGCCTTGCCTTTCACTGCGGTGTCGTTTACAAAGGAACTTATGGCGCTTAAATGGCCAAACAAATTGTTAAGGTACGTTTTGGTGTTTTGTGATTCACTTGCCATTGATGAGCTGGTAAGGTCGCGAAGGTTTATGCTGCTATTATTTAGGTCCGAACCAAGTATCTTTAAACTGGGAATATCTGTAAAGGGCGAATTGGTGTTAGCAAAAAGATTACGCATGATGCTTGAGTCTGTTGCCTTGTTGTCTCTTGCTGCTGCACCCAAATAATAGTTTAAGGCAATAAACATTTTGTGTTTGGTTTCACCCAATAGCAGGTTTACAGTAGTATCGCCTTTATTGTCTAAAAACAGACTTTTGTAAGGGGTGGAAGCTGTTAAGTTGTTGTAGTTAATAGTTTGCCTAATGCCTCCTAAGTTTGTGTTATCCACTTTTGGGGCGATCTCTTTTTTACACGAAATTGTAAAAATTAGGGACAACAGTAAAAGGGATATAGAATAGGAGATTTGCTTAAAAGGTTTAATGAAGGTTCTCATTTTTTGATATTTTTTATTTTTTGCTTTCTTTGATGTTGATTCTTTCATTTTGCTCTTAATAAACGCCAAGGCTTTTGCCATGTTTTCTTCCAGTTTAATTGGAATGAAATAATGACAGAAACATTGTTGCCCATATAAAATAGCCACAAATTATTTGATACAGGCAATTGGTTTATTTTCGCTTCAAATGATGGGGTCAAAAGTATAAGCTAATTAGAATGATTCCAAATAAAAGGAACCATTATTTAGAATTATTTTAAATAACTGACAAAAATCATAAAACAGGTTTAGCCTAAATTATTTTTAATGAGGCAATTACAGGCAAGTGGTCTGATGGATAAAATTTGCCATCGTTATTGCTTAGTGTAGTGTTTTTTAAAAAAGCAAGAATTGCTTTGTATAGAAAATGAAATCAATATGTTTAGAAGGCTAGGTTTAGACAACAATTATTTAGTTGGTTCGAATTTAACATTATGAATGTTTGCCAGGAATTATAGGCATCCATTTTCAAGCAAATTGGGTTGTTTTTAAGTGGATCCTAATTAAAACACTTTGACGGATACCATATCATTCGGTATTTTAACAAAAAAAAGGAAGTGAATAATATAATATTGTTAATAATCAAGGTTATGTAATACTATTCGAATTTTAATTTTCCAGTTTCATGTAATTTTTATGTTAAAAGTTTTTTGTAACTACTCAGCCTTTTAAATAGTTAAGTAAAATAGATAAAATATACCAGCCAACTTCCGAAGCTGAGCATCCATCTAAAATCGTTAAAACCTTCATCTATATAAAAGAGGAATTGTGTGATAACTGTTGAAATTATAGAAAAGATAATGAGCTCTTTATAGAAATTGTTGCTAGCTTGCTTATGATTTTGTTTCTAGAATCCCTTTTAAAGTGATTAATCCGGTTTGAAAGTCGCCTCCAATCATTTCTTCAAAATTCATGAACAGTAACATAGTGTTCATTGGGTAAGCCATGTGCCCATCAAATCCCCATTTTACTAAGGTGGTTGAGTCGTTTATGGCTGTGGTAGAAAAATAGGCAGCATCTTTTGATTCAAAGGGTTCAATAAAGCGCAGTTCATATTCGATTTTTTCGCCTTCCGTAATTTTTTTGATTTCTTGTTCACCCTTACCTATGTCCTCGTTTTGGCTATCCCAAGCAGAAACGAATCCTACGGTTCCATCGGTGCCAGAATAGGCCTTTTCCATTGCAGGATCCATAGAGGCCCATTTGCTAAAATTGTCTTGGTTTTTAAGTAGTTTCACATAGTCGAAAACTTCTTGTTTGGGTTTGTTAATGCTAATTTCTCTGGACACAGCATAATCTTTTTCGAGAAATAGCGCAACAATTAAAACTAGGGCAATGAGGGAGCCAATGCCGATTAAAATGGTTTTTAAAATTTTCATAATGGTTTTGGTTAGTATACAGCAAGTTATAAAAAGTTTTTAAAGGAGAAAGTCTACATGTGGAATTTTACATAAAAGGCTAATACAATGTTTAAATACAACGACAAGAAATTATAATAACAACACCCAACACCCAACGCCCAACACCCAAAACCCAACACCCAAAACCCAAAACCCAAAACCCAACACCCAACACCCAACACCCAACGCCCAACACCCAAAGCCCAAAGCCCAAAGCCCAAAGCCCAAAGCCCAACACCCAACACCCAACACCCAACACCCAACACCCAACACCCAAC
>JAWXAZ010000058.1:0-35439 GCA_034439755.1 bacterium | reverse complement strand
TGTATGAAGCATATTGTGGTATCAGCCACCTGAGCATTAAAATAATTAGACTGGCATTTTCCAAGATATAAATTTTGCTTAGCATCTTTAAAGAAAACTGCTATTATCCATTTTCTGTTAGTTTTACTCATTCCAATTACATGCAACAACCCTTTCTTTATCTTTCTAATGCCATCTATAAACGGGGCATTAATAAACCAACTATCAGTTAATACATACTGGGCAATTATTCCGTTTTTGATTGCTCTTTTGCACATCGCAACTGCGTTTTCACTTTTGCTCTTAAAGTACTCTTCAACCCTTTCAGATGAGGCACATTCTTCTGGTCTGATAGATTGAAAACGTGCCTTTATTTCCTTTTTCGTCATTCCCTGTGGCTTATCAACGTCCTTTCCATTTTCACCATGTATGCTAAAATCTATCGGCAAAAAACTCTTACCATCCCAAAGCCCCAAGACTAATATTTTGAACCCCAATAAATATTTGTGTGAAACATGATCAAATACTCGCCCAATAAATTCAAGCGGCTTAAAGTTTTTTCAATAACTTCATTTTCACTCAAACAAATTTCTTGGAATTTATCGAAACGATGAATAGATTTAAATTGTAGCATGGTTGTATTAGTTTTTGTTTTTGACGTCTTAACTAACAAAAACATAGGAACTTATATGCAACTTTGCTACTTTACTTCTCAATATAATGCATTGATTGTCAAATATTTACTAACCCAGAAACTTTAGATCCTTATTGGCAGTTATTGCCAAATTAAGCTATTTGTATGCCAACATTCAAAAGTTCAACATTAAAGTCCACTTTTGCATTTAATGTCCCAAAAACTTTCCAAAAACTTTCCAAAGTGTTTCCATCGTAACATTTGTCGCATTATTTTCAAGTTTCGAAATTTGAGCCCGTTGAACGCCAATCAGTTTTCCAAGTTGTTCTTGGGTTAAGCTCCTTTCCATGCGAACCTTACTAATCATGTCTCCTAAAACTTCAAGTTTTAATTGCTCCAATAAATTCATCTTTAATTTAGTCTAGGGTACTAACTTCATCATTAGGACACCCAAAATAAATTAGCCTGTCTAAGTTTAACAATGCTTTCATGGCTTCATCTTGTAATTTTTGCCCAAAATGATGACGTCAGGAGCAAAATGATGACATCAGGTGCAAGATGTTTAGTACAATTACTTTTGGACTATTACATATTGCGTATCGGTATTAATTTCATTATTTTGCCGCATATGGTTAATGTGCCTGTTTTACTTGTTATCGGTTATGTTTGGCCTGAACCAAACTCCAGTGCGGCGGGTACTAGGATGTTGCAGTTGCTGAGTAGGTTCAGACAGGAAGAATGGCGGATTGTATTTGCTACTGTGGCGCAAAAAAGTGGCTTCGAATTTAACTTGTTCGATTGGGGAATTGAGTCGCAGGAGATTCAATTGAATGATGCTTCTTTTGATGATTTTGTAGCTGCATTGCAACCGCAAATGGTGTTGTTTGATAGGTTTATGATAGAGGAGCAGTTTGGGTGGCGGGTGGCAAAACATTGTTCGCAGGCCTTGCGGATTTTGGATACCGAAGATTTACATTTCTTGCGGCATGCCCGACATACAGCTTGGAAGGAGGAAAGGGAAGTGCGCTTAAGTGATCTTCAGTCTGATTATGCCAAGCGCGAAATTGCCAGCATTTTGCGTTGTGATTGTACTTTGGTGATCTCTACTTTCGAGATGGATTTGCTGCTGCGGGAGTTTAATTTGGATGCGAAAATTTTATATTATTATCCTTTGTTAATGGAGGCAGATGAAGCCGTTTTGCCCAACTTTGAGGAGCGTGTGGATTTTATTTTTATAGGTAATTTTTGGCATGAACCCAATTGGCAAGCGGTGAAATATTTGAAAGAAAAAGTATGGCCTATTTTAGCGAACCTGGTGCCTAAAGCAAAGATGCAAATTTATGGTGCTTACCCATCGCAAAAGGTGCTTCAATTGCAACAGGTGAAACAGCGGTTTATTGTTAATGGAAGAGCAGCGGATGCCCTTGAGGTTGTAAGGATGGCAAGGGTTTGCCTAGCGCCGCTTTTGTTTGGTGCCGGTTTAAAAGGAAAATTGTTGGAGGCTATGAAGTGTGGAACGCCCTCTGTTACAACTTGGGTAGGGGCAGAGGGAATTGCTGATGCGCAGGATTGGCCGGGCTTTGTGGCCAATGAGCCCGAAGAGATTGCAAAGGCTGCGGCACAACTATATGTAGATGCCGAGTACTGGAATCGCATGCAGGCCAAAGGCTTTACTGTACTGGCAAATCGGTTCAGACCAAAATTGCATGAGGATGCTTTGATGGCGCATTTTGAGGGCTTGAGGCAAAATTTGGATGCACATAGACAAGCGAATTTTTTGGGTGCTATTTTGCAACATCACACCTTGGCAAGCACCGAGTATATGAGTCGTTGGATTGAGGCAAAAGGAGGGAAGTAATTCTAGCTTTTTGTGTGTTTTAATTTTGCATAAAAGTGGTGCATGCTTAATACATGTGGCAAGCTTAGGCAAGATAAAATAATAAAAAATAGTCCCACGTAATTTGTGCCAGAAAAAAGCATGAAATATGCAATAAGAATTACGCCACCCATGCTAAATGGAAGCGACTTTACCCATAATTTGAATGAGGTTTCATTTAAGCCTTTTTGTAGGTGACGCCATCCATGTACGCTATGTTGTGAAACAAAGTAAATGCCAAAGGAAACAAGTAAGGGCAACATGCTTGAGAGTAGCAAATAGCTAAGCGTAAAAAGCATGTATTTTGATTTGTTTAAAGCGGCTATAAGCAGCGCGCTTATAACAATAAATATTTGAAACGAGGCTATTTGCGCCTCCGAAATTGTGGTGAATAAGTTTGCCCCATATAAGTTGGGAATTTGTTGAAGTATGGCTATGAGTTCTTGGAAATGAAAGCCGAGAATTGTTAGTAAGACAATAAAGCCCCAAAAGATGGATTGCCAACCTTGTTTTAAGCCCCATTCATGAAAATCTGCTTGTCCGAAATGCCAAGCCGAGTAGCAAATAAAAATTAGCAATGCCGTGGCTGGGAAAAAAAACCAAACCAAACCTAAAAGTGCGCCTTTTATTAAATAGCTCAATATAAAATGGAAGAGCTGTTTAGGGTGGCTTATTTTTCTTTGGGTAAGGTGATCCATGGCCCCATGCGAAAGTCCAACAGATAAAAAGCCGATGCCTAAAATAATCCATGAAACAGATTCGATTTTTTTTTGGGTGAGGATGAGCGATAAAATTGTGAGCAAAAAGGGCAATGCTATAACCGGTAATTTGCTTGCATGATGAAATATATCTTTTAGGGCAGTTTGGATAAATATCCTTTTTGGCAACTTAATAAAAATAGGAATTTCTTGTGCTAAGGTTGTTTGTTCGCGCAGAAAACTTAATACCTTTTTGACTGGCACTTCTTTAAAAAGTTTTTCGAATATTATTTTACCATAATGGGGCTTTTCGTGTAATATTTTAAGTAGCAAGCGATCGTAAAAGGCAAACCTATGTTTTCTAGGTTTCCTTATAGCTATTTGCTTGTTTTTGATGGCTTCCATTTGCACTATGGCGTCCTCTGCCATGGCGTGAAAGGCATATCCGGTTGTGTTTTTGAGCATATTTGCCCTGGCACCCATATAGGTCCAATTCTCTCCATGATTATCTGTATCAATGGTGGCAGATGACATGGGAATGGTGCCTTGTTCATGTTCAATTATTTCAAATGGAACAGAAAGGTCTTTGAGGTATTGGTTGAGAATAATTTGCGCCTCCTCTTGCAATAATTGTTGTTCTCCAAAACGGGTTAGTTCTATGAGTGCAGTATCTTCGTTGAAAGGCAGGACATATATGAACTGTGTAAAATTATTTTGTGGAACATTAAAGTCCATCATTACTATTTTGGTAGGATCGAAAGCCTTCGAGGCTGATTTAATTTTAAATCCATAGAAAGATTGGTATAAATGACTTTGATTTTTTTGAGGTTTATTAAAAATTGGCGGCCTACTGTCGAAAACTTGGTGGGCAATAATCGTTTCATTTTCTACTTTAATTTTATGGTAACCTAAAATTGTTTTTGGTTTTTCTTTAAGGTGGCATTGATAAGATTTAACTTCATAATTGCTCAGCGCACTTTTAGTTTGGTTATATAGATCGATGCCTTGCACATGAAAGTAGTGCAGGGGATCTATGTGTTGTTTTGTAATGTTTCCAATTTCTATACAACTCCAGCTGTGGCTTACAAGAGATTGGAGTTTTAACTTTGCGCATTCATGCTCGCTTGCCCAAAAGCAAAAAGTTCTATCATTGGTAGATTTACTGCCCGGCTCAATTATGGCGATTGATTTTCCTGCAAGCAAATTGTTATCATGTAGCCTTAAAATGAGCAAACAATTTGCAGCACCTAATCCTATAAAAAGATAGTCGAATTCAAGAAAAGATTGATATATGAATGAATCTTTCATTTTATTTTAGCTAGGCAAAGGCAATAAAAAAGGGATGGCGTAATTGATATGATGCCATCCCTTTTATAAAGAGCAAAAATTAGTCTTCTGCGTTTCTGCTCAAAGCGTAAATAACCAAACCAAATCCAATTTTGTTAATTGCATCTGCAATGTTGTAAACAATATCCATGGCATGACTAGCAGCTGCAGGATCGTTTACCAATTGAATACCAAACAATCCGCCTGGAGTTCCTAAAATATAACCCAATGGATAAATTGCCCAACCTACAAGAACAAACCAAGCAAGAACACGGGTAGCTTTTGCCACTTGAGTGCCTGCGGTTTGAGCCAATTGTGCAATTTCGCCAAACCATACTAAATAGGCAATGTAGAAGTAAGCTGCACCAGAGATTACACCCCATAATACGCTGCTATCTCTATCTAAAGTTTCGCCAATATAACCAGCTATTAACATCACCAATGAGGCCAAGATTAATTTCCATAGCAAAGAAACTTTGGCTCCAGCTTTTTTGGTAATTAAGTAGAATTCTACACACATTAAAGGAACGGTTAAAATCCAGTCAACATAGCGAAAGAATGTTGGTGAATCACCTGTTTCCAAATTGTAACCCCTCATGTAGTAATAGTGCACTGCTGCAATAAAGGTAATAAGTCCAGATACAAGCAAAGACGTTCGCCATTTTTGAGGGGTATTATTTAATTCAAAAAAGAAAAACACTGAGGCAGCCATCATGGCCATTGTCCCAATAAAGAAAGTGAATGCGACGTAATTATCGCTTGCGATTTTTAAATGCTCCATTTTTTTGTATATTTTGATTAGTCAAGATATGACAACAAAATTTTGCAAAAGTTTTGAAATGGCAAAAAAATTACAATTCAACCATGTTTGAGCCAATAGCTTTTGCCATAAGTGCAATAAATTTCGCTTCCAGCTTTGATTTTTTTGGTGGCAATGAGGCAAACTTTTTCTTGATCGTTCAGGGCAATTTTGGCATTATTTTTTGCTGAACCAATATATTTTCCTTTTGCATCATTTGCATACCTGGCAAAGCAAGTGCTTTGGAAGGAGTCGAGGTATTTGCCATTGGGCAAGCTAATAAAGTATTGATCTAGGTTCAGAAATATTCGTTCTTTGGCCCTTTCTTCACCAATAATTTCGCCACCAAAAAGGCAGATGACTTCATCTTTAAAAATATTGATGCAAGTAAAAAGGCCCATTCCCGAATCTGGGATAAGCGAGCTAGCTACATACAAATAATCCGATTCGGGTGCGGCAATTTCCAGGGTATTATTTTTGGGTTGTTTCATGTTGTTGAAAAAGGAATCGCAATATAAACATTAGCCTATTACTATTTTAGTGCGTTCAATTTATAAGCGAACAATGCCAAAGGTGCTCAGTAGGGTATCGTCTTTGAGGCTATTGCCGCGAATTTGGTTGGGTGTTGCATCAATTTCTGTGAGGCTTTGAACCCTTATATTGCTTATTTCTGTCAAGGATATTTTACCAGAAGAATTTTTTCGGTCTGAACCAATGTATGCGCTTTTAGCATTGGCTTTGTTGCCATGTTTTATAAATATTGTATCGTAAATGATGGCCTGCGCAAAATGGTTTTCCTTTTCTATGTATACCGTATCAATTTGTGCTAGGAGTGGCGACAAACTCATTGTCTTTTGGCTGGGATAACGTAACCAAGTAAATATAAAAATACTTACAAGTAGCATAGTTGCGGCAACTTTCCAAAGGGCAATTTCTGTTTTGAACCAAGGTTTTTGCGCTCGTTTTTGTGCTTTAAATTGCTGCAATAAAGTTTGTTTTATTGTTTCCTTTCTGCTTGTGGCAGAAGGTTTGCTATGATTTACTACAACAGCAATTTCATGCAATTCGTTGTATTCGTTTGGTTCGAACCAAATAATTACCTCTGCCTGTTGAACAATATTTAGTTCGGCAAAGGAATATTTATTTATTAAATCGAAAATTATGCTGGGTATTTGTTCGTACTTACTTGTCATGAATGAAAATACTTAGTTTTTTGGATAATTTTTTAAGCAAATAGTATAAACCAGATTTAACAGAACCTTCTGGAATTTGTATGATTTTGGCAATTTCTGTGAGGCTTAATTCTTCGTGAAACCGCAAGGTAAAAATGGCCTTTTCTTTCTCGCTTAATTCTAAAAGTCCGAGTTTTATGTGTGACTTTAATTTCTCGTAATCGTGTAAAGAATGCGATTCTATTCTGAAATCTACAGGTTGATGCTTCATTAATTCTTGTTGCTTGCTATGGTTGCGCAATTGATTTTTACAACGGTTGGCAGTGAGCGTATATACCCAAGTGGAGAATTTTTGTGCACTGTTAAAAAGATGAGGTTGTTCAATAATTTTCATAAACACTTCTTGCACCAAATCTTCTGCTTGCGCTAAATCTTTGGTATAACCGCTGGCAAACCAAGTTAACTTATCGAAATAGCGGTTGTACAAAATTTCTAATGCAGCACTTTGCTGGGCACAAATTTGCTGCATAAGAAACTCATCGCTCGCCAAGGAAAGGGGTTCTTTTGTTAGGCTCACCCTGTTATTGATTTAAGTAAGCTTTAATAGAAACTTCTTCTGGCATACCAGCACAAATATGGAGCAATTTATCTCTCAAGGTAAATGCCTTTTGTTGCTCGCCAGAAAGTAAATAATGGTCGTATAGTTTAATCATTGGTACAATATAATTTAAGTTAGACCGCTCCACAATTTCGGCAGAAATGTCTTTGTAAAACACCTTGTCTAAATAATCTAACGCATACACTTGTTCAAAATTCTTTTTTAACATGGCCATGTTATCTAGCGTGCTTTTGCTGTATTCGTATGAAAGTCCGCATAGGTATAAATCTGCTTCAATGGGCTTAGAATAGGATTCGTCGCAGCCTATAACCAAGTTAACTGGACAGCCTTTTTTGTTGGTGGCCAATGTTTTTACCAGATCCGTTCTGAACCAATCATATTCTTGCGATAAATTTAGGGTATCTTTAAAAATAAAAGGTTTGTAGTTTGTTCCCAATTCTTTCATAACCCTGTTGCGGTAATCATCTATTAAAAATAAGTAGGCATTTATTACAGTAACATCGGTTCTTATGCCCTTAGATTGCAGCAACCACAATGGGTACGTGTCATTGTCGCCAAAGGTAAGTATAATGGCATTTTGTTTTAAACCAACCAAAGTATTGTAATTATAGTACATTAATCCGGGCGAAACTAAGCCCTTTTCTAACCAGATTTTGCAGTATTTATTGCGCTTTTCTCTGTTGCCCTCAATCTCGCCCCAGCCAGCCATGTCGCTTAAATGTTCGGTTCTGTTTTGGCCCAATTCACCGGCCTTTTGAAGGTGCTTTATATAATCAAAATTTTGTCCGTTATGCATCCATTTGGCCAAATGATAATCGAAAGAATTGGGCACAGCTTTTTCCATTTCATCAATAATATCTCCTTGTTGTTTAACTTTTAATTCTTGGCTTCTATGGTCAGTGGTATCGGTTCGAACCAAATTCCTTGTTGCTCTATAAAAATTAAACCAAGCATAGGCATTGTTTTTGTCTTTTTCTGTTTCTGTTTTCCAAAGTGTTGCTTGCTGTTTATAATAGCTGCAGGGCTTAACATAGGTGGCAAAGCTTAAGATGGGCTCGGGTAATTGGGCAACAGCAAGTAGTACATTAACGCAAAGGAATAGGTTTAAAATAAGTTTTTTCATATAATGGTTTTGCCAATTTATACACCTTAAGTTTGTTTTGGTTCAAAGTCTGCATTTTTTTTTCAATGTTCACCTTTAAGCAGTAATAGTATTTTGTATTGGTCTGAACCAAAATAAAGTCAAAAGGAAAAGGTCTAAAGAAAAGATTTTTAGTCCAAATATTTTCGGACTATTACCTAGTTCGGTTTCGGTATAATTACAATTGGTACAACTTTTCTAAAATCTAAATTACCCATAGCGAATGCTGTAAGTGCTTTTTGTATTTTCGGTATTCGTTCAAAAAGGTAGGAATGATGTAATAAATATAACTTTTGGTATAAATGTTTTGGGAGGAATTGGTATCACCTTTACAGGGTTAATTATTAGATCAAAATAATCTTTTTAAAATGAAAAAATCTGTCATTAAGTTAAGTGTTCTCACGTTAGCGTTTACGGCTGTTTTATTAAGCAGTTGCGGTACTTCTGCCAAAAGAAGTGCTGCTGCAAAGTCGAACGATAATGCTGAAAAGAAATCGGAGGTGAAAAAGGATTTAGAAGAAGTGAAAAGTGATTACAAGGAAAAGTACGAGGACTTTAAAAATGTATTTGACGGTAAGGTGAAGGATAATGAAAAGGCTATTTCTAATTTGAAATCGGAGGCAAAAAGCAAAAGCAAATCGGTTCAGGCCGATATAGAGAAAAAAATTAAGGTCTTGGAGAAAAAGAACCAAAATTTAAAGGACAAATTTAGCGGCTACAAGGATGAGGGTGAAGAGAAATGGGAGTCGTTTAAACATGGCATGAACCGCGATATGGATAGACTTGGAAAAGGGATAAGGGACCTTATGGAAAACAAAAATTAATACAAACAAATAAATGAAAAAAACAAACACAGTTGTCTTTTTATTGCTATTGTCGACAATGGCGGTAAATGCTCAAGAAAATCTAATGGACAAAAGAGATAGGTTTCAGGTTGGTGTAAAAGTTGGAGGGAGTTACTCTAATGTTTATGATACACAGGGGGACGAGTTTAAGGCGGATGCGAAATTTGGCGTAACAGGAGGTGCATTTGTTCGCATTCCATTAGGAACTTATATTGGTGCGCAAATAGAGGGAATGGTTACACAGAAGGGTTTTAAAGCCACTGGAAAAATTTTAGGTAGTTCGTATGAATTTAAAAGAACCACTACCTTTTTAGAAATCCCACTTCTTGTGGCTCTTAAACCCAGTGAGTTTATAACCATTGTTGGTGGTCCTCAATATTCTTATCTTTTAAAACAACGCGATGAGTTTACTAGCTCAACATTAAGTTTTGCTCAAGAGCAAGAGTTTAAAAATGATAATGTTAGAAAGAATATCTTAGGCTTTATAGTTGGTGTGGACATTAATTTGAAAAACCTAGTTTTGGGCGGTAGAATGGGTTGGGATTTTCAAAACAACCAGGGTGATGGCACTTCTACCACACCGAGGTATAAAAATGTTTGTACTCAAATTACTATTGGATATAGACTTTAATTAGTTTTACTTATAGAAGCCTGCTTATCATTTGCAAAAATGATAAGCAGGCTTTTTTTGTTTGGGGTAATGGCTTGTACCGATTTCAGAGTATAGACACTGCAATTCCTGCAAATATCTCATTTTACCATTTTTATATTATTTTGGCATTTGCCATTTAAAAATTATCAATTAGCCTAAAACTATTTGATAATTTTTAAATGGTGTTACTCCTCTAATTTTCCTAATTGCTATTTAGTAAAAGGGTAGCGTATGTTAGGTTGATTTTTCATTTTTTATAATTTTCCTAATTGCTATTTAGTAAAAGGGTAGCGTAAGTTAGGTTGATTTTTCATTTTTTATAATTTTCCTAATTGCTATTTAGTAAAAGGGTGCATATGTTAGGTTGATTTTTCATTTTTTATAATTTTCCTAATTGCTATTTAGTAAAAGGGTAGCGTATGTTAGGTTGATTTTTAATTTTTTATAATTTCCCTAATTGCTATTTAGTAGAAGGGTAGCGTAAGTTAGGTTGATTTTTCATTTTTTATAATTTCCCTAATTGCTATTTAGTAAAAGGGTAGCGTATGTTAGGTTGATTTTTCATTTTTTAAGAATGTTTGACCTCTAATTAATAAAGGTCTTCAATGAGGTATTTTCTCTCGTTAAATTGAAAGGAAGCGCCTTTTTGTAATCCTTGCATGGCAGCATAAATGGGTGCTTTGGTAGATATGCCAAAAACGGGTTCGCCGGCCACTTCAATGTTTTCGGTTGAAACACCTATGAAAAAAGTAAGGTGGTTGGTTACAATGGTTGCACCTGGTTCAATTACAGTGCATACTTTTGATACGTCTACCGTATTTAAATAGATGAGTTCTTGTTGCGCAAAAACAAGTTCATTGCCCAATGCAGCTAGGAGTTCGGTTTTGCCATCTTTTCGGCTTTCGGTTTGACTAGCGATGGCATTTTGATCGTAGGTGTCGTTGTATAATTCTACTTCACGCATTTTAAAATTACCGATTAGTTCTTCTTGCTTTGCAATGCAAGCTTGAAGTATTTGTTTTTTATCAATTTGGTTTTTCATTTTTTATTTCTCCTTTATTTACGAGGACGTTTTTATTGGTTTTTATTGATTCTATTTAAGCCAGATTCGTCAATATTTTCGAGCAGTTTAGAAGTGCCTTCTAACAAGATATCTAATTGTTGGTCAAAAAACAAACTTGTGCTTTCGTTCCAAACAAAAGGTTCTTTGTTTAATGTCTTAAAGCTGTTTGATAATGTTTCAATATAGGTCTTTTTTTGGAATACTTCTTCAATAAAAATGGGCGGATATAAATAGTACATCAATATCCAGTTTTTAGCAATTCTCGTTACCCTTCCATTTGCATCGGAAAAGGGGTGAATTCTAATCATTTCATGGTGCAAATAAATGGAGCGAACAATGGGGTTTGAGATTTGGTGCAAGTTGTAAAATAATTCTGTCATTAAACTTTCAATCAATTTTGGTTCAGGGCAATAATGTTGTCCCACCATAACATTTGTTTTTCTATATTTATTGGGGTGACTTGCAAAAGTTTGTGGGCTTATTATTTTTAGCAATTGAAAGAGTTGAATTTGGCTTTCAAAAGCTACCTGAGTATTTATTTCTTTGGTAACAAATTCGAGGCTTTCATTTAAATGTATTAAATACTCTTGGGCCTCTTCATCGTTTTGAGCTTCCATTTGAGCGTTTTTGATGGCAACCAACTGTTTGATGTTTATCACACTTGCTAAATAATTGTCTAATACATCGTCTGCTGTATGAAAGCGGCTGTATATAACTAACCTTAAAACGGATTTTAATATTTTATCAACTTTGTCGATTTTTTTTTGATTAACTTGAATCAAATTGATGGGTAACAATTGCATTTTTTGTGGTGTGTAATTAAGACAAATTGACTCTATAAAGAGGCCAATCTTTGTTTAGGAATTTTGCTCAAATTTATTAATTTAAATCAAAATGGGTCAGATTTGTTTTTGGTTCAGACAGAAACTGCTTATTTTTTTTGAACCAAAATGAATTGAAAATGTTGGGCGCACATAAAAGTCAGTAGCAACGGTAAAATTGGTATTGTATTGATGTTTTGGATGAAAAAGACTTTCTTCGCTTAATAATTTAAATTTGAAACGACAAATCATTTCTGAGCAAGAGTTAATTAAAATCCTGCGTACGGGGGAGGAGTCTGCTTTTGATGTATTGTATCGTAACTATGCGCCAGCTATTTTCGGTTTGATCCTAAATATTGTTAAAAATAGGGAGCAAGCGGAGGAAATTACCCAAGATAGTTTTGTGAAAATTTGGAATAACTTTTCTACTTATTCAGAAAGTAAAGGGAGGGTTTATACTTGGATGCTCAATATTGCGCGAAATTTGGCTATTGATTTTATAAGAAGCAAGCAGGAAAGAATGAGTCAAAAAAACCAAGATTTAGAAATTTCCGTATATCAAATTGATCAGCAAGGCCAATCAAATATTCCTGTTGATGAAATTGGTTTGAAAAATTTAGTTGGTGAATTGTCTGTTGATCAAAAAGTAATTATTGAAAAAATGTATTTTCAAGGTTATTCTCAATCTGAAATTTCTGAGGAGCTGGAGATTCCGTTGGGGACAGTAAAAACGAGGGCGAGGCAAGCCATTATGAAGTTAAGATTTGTTTTTGGATTGAATAGCAAGGGAGGTGAAGGATGATGCTAGAGGAGTTAAAGAATAGCGGTTTACTAGAGTTATATGTGTTAAAGGCTTGTACGCCAGAGGAAGAATTATTGGTAGCCGAAATGCTTCAAAAACACCCAGCGTTATTAGCCGAATTAGATCAAAACCAAATGGCTTTAGCGCAATATGCAGAACTTTTTTCTGTTGAACCACCTGCAGATTTGGAAGGTAAAATTAAGGCAAAACTTCAATTTAAACCTGCTGCAAAAACAGTTTCTTTGAAGCCAAATGAACCTAATATTGCAAAGAATATTGGAATCTATCAATGGTTGCTTGCTGCCTCGGTGGTGGTAATAGCGGGCTTGTCTGTTGCGTTAAATTTTTCTGTGAATAAATTAAATGAGGTTGAATCATCCTTACTTGCTTTGCAATCGGAGAAAATATTGTTATCAGATAAATTTGACCAAGCCTCTTTCAAATTTAATAAGCAAGAGGCGCAATGGATAAAGGTGCAGCAATTGGAGTATACGCAAGTTGCTTTAGCGGGTACAGCCAATTACCCAGATGCTAAGTTAAAAGTTTACTGGAATAAGAAGTCGAAAGAGACTTTTGTGAGTATCATAAATATGCCTAAATTGGCAGAAGGAAAACAATTTCAATTGTGGTCTTTGGTTAATGGAAAACCCATTAATGCGGGTGTTTTTGATGCTGCTTTTGGCACCTTGTTTTTAAGTAATATAGCTACTATGGATGCACAATTATTTGCTGTAACCATTGAAAATAAGGGTGGTAGTGAGAGTCCAACCCTAGCCAATATGGTGGTTGCTGGAGAAGTAGCATTGTAATATTTGTGTCTGATTTTGAGGGCTTAACGAATATTATTTTATTTTCATAAATCCGCTTTATTTCATTTTATCGTAGGTGTGTTTAGAATCAAAATCTAACACACATGGAAAAATCAATTTTTAAAAGGTTATTATTAAGTGGACTAGTTTTAGTTGCTGGAACCTCTCTGTTGCTTGCCTTTCACATTTATTCGGTTCGAGCCAAAAAATCTAATGAAAAGATTTTGGCTTTGGGTAGAATAGATTTTAAGGAAGCCATACCACCGCAAAGAATTGGTTCAATACGAGACTTTACTGCTTCTTTAAATGGTGTTCACAATGCGGTGTTAAATGCCGAACAGGGTACCTTGGTTTTTATGTATTACCCTGCAAAACAATCTTGCGATTATATTTTAAGTTCGGTGCAAAATTTTTCGCATTTAAAATCGGAAAGGTATATGCCTAACAAACAAGAAATGGGTATGGGCTGCCCCGTTAGTTTTAAATCAAACGACCTTTTATCTGCTGCTTTGGCATTATTTAATTAACAATCTCATCAATAAAAAAAACAACATGAAAACAACAAAAATTATTTTAGGCACAGCCTTTTGTATCGCATTTTTTCTTTCTGCCTGTAAAAAAGAAACCAAAACTGAAGAACCGGCGGCAACCGCCCCTACTTTGTATGAAAGAGTTGGCGGCACAAAAATGGTAGCAGATCCAAACCAACCGAGTGTAATGATTGAAACTGGCAGATTAACTTTAAGGGCAGTAGTAGATAGCGCTATTTTAGTGATTGCAGGCGATGCGCGCTTAGCCAAATTTTTCCCTGTATTATTTGCAGAATTAGGAGCAGGTAACAGTACTGGTTTAATGGCTTTAAGTAAGAACTTTACTGATTTTTTATGCTTGGCAACTGGCTGTAAAAACAGTGCTTATGCCTATACGGGTAAGAGTATGAAGGATGCTCATAATCCGGCTACACACAATAGAATGGGTGTGAAGGCCAATGCGGCCGAGTTTGATATTTTTGTGGGCGACATAGGTATTGGTTTAGCAAAAAATGGCGTAACTGCCGCTAATAACAAACAATTGGTCGACGATTTGGTTGCCTTGCTTTATACTACAAAGGCAGATATTGTTCAGAATTAGTTTTATACTTCAACCCAAATTTGGCCTTTTGTTAATGTTAAATTTGGGTTGGAGTTTGCATACTAGGTAATATTTTATTCAGTATTTGTTGAGGATTTCTAGTTTCACTCCAACTTGGTGTTCTACGGTTAACAATTTCTTCATATTTCGATGAAAATCTTTGATGAATTTTTTATGAAAAAATGGATATAGATATTTATCCCTAAAATTAGATTTGCTTTTAAAATAACTGATATGCAGAATTTTGGTATGTTTATCGTCTAGTGCTATAAATTTAATTTGTTGCACCCCTAAGGATTGATTTCCTTTAATATAACTAAATTCTATGATCTTTTCTCTGGCATCTATGGAGATAATTTCAAATGCAACAGGAAGATTAAAAATTCCAGATAAAAGTTTTAGGTTCAAAAAGTAAACCTGCCCGGTATCTGTGTTTGCTAATGAATCTCTGTTATAAAAAATATTAGCGGGGAATTTCTGTAACATTAGTCCCAATGACGAGCGGCGATTGTTCCATAATTTGGAAGGGTTAACCAATAAATGGCTTTGCCAAATATCTTGTAAGTTGCCATTCAAAAAGAAAGTCATTTCGTTTCTATTGTAAAATGATAAGTTCTGCCCATTATGCCAAGAGGCTTGTATATCATTAAATTGATGCTTGCCTTCTTTAATCTGGCATTTTATATATTTCCTGACTGTTTTTTGCCGAATTTGCTCTAGTTTAATGTCGTCGAGTACCGGTTGTGCATAGGATTCTATGTTTAAGCATATTAGGGTTATCAGGAAACTGCATATAAAGGTAATTCTCATTAATAGGCAAAATTAAAAAACTAATTAACGCGCTTACAATTGATGTAAAATGGAAAAATTAGTCAAAAATTTATCTGGTAAATTTGCAATAAAAATAGGGAATAACAAATATTTTAAGATATTTTTTGGGTTCAGTCAGAATGGGCATATAATGCCTTTGCATTTTTGGTATTTGATTTGTGTTCTTTTTTAAAGAGATTCTTGTTGGTATTTGAGGCAATAAAAGTTCAAATAGTTTCTTTGGTCTTATAAGCTTATCTTAGCAGATGATAAAAGCGTAAGCAAATTTATTTATCATTTATATGACTTTTACAAACTCCTCCATGCTCAAAAATATTATCATTTTATTCCTAGTTGTAATAGGCCTGTATTTTGGGAAAACATTTCTGATGCCTCTGGCAATAGGTGCTTTGATAGCAACCCTTTTTCTTCCTTTTTGCAATTGGATGGAAAGTAAAAGAATCCCAAAGGGATTGGCCGTTATCATTTCCGTTCTCATGCTGCTACTCGTAGCAAGCAGTTTTGTCCTTGTTCTGGGGTGGCAAATTTCTGAATTAACTAACGATTTTGAACTTTTAAAAGAAAGAGCAATTGAGGCAACTTCTAGAACACAACAATTTATATTTAATCATTTGGGGATTTCGATTGCAAAGCAATCTCAGATTATAGCAAAAGAACAGCCCTCTTTTTCAAATATTTTTCAGGTTATTGCTGGTTCATTAGCTTCAATATTCACTAATTTCATTTTAATTATCGTTTATGTTTTTGGCTTATTATATTATAGGGGACACATTAAACAATTCTTACTAAAGCTTTCTCCTACCGATCAACGAAAAGAAACGGATAAACTAATAGACCGTTCTGCTCAAGTATCTCAACAGTATTTGGTTGGACTGGCCAAAATGATTGTATGCTTGTGGATTATGTATGGAATTGGCTTTAGTCTTTTAGGGATAAAAAACGCATTATTTTTTGCTATACTTTGCGGCTTGCTCGAAATAATTCCTTTTATTGGAAATATTACTGGTACCATCATCACTATATTGGTAGCCACCGTACAGGGTGCTAGCCTTTCAATTGTAGGTGGCATTGCCATTACTTATGCTTTAGTGCAATTTATTCAAGGGTGGGTGCTTGAACCACTTATTGTTGGAAAACAAGTGAAAATTAATCCCTTATTTACAATCGTTGCTTTGGTGGTAGGAGAGCTAATTTGGGGCATACCAGGTGTTTTTATTGCAATTCCATTAATAGCGATATTTAAAATTGTTTGCGACCATGTTGATCCCCTTAAACCATACGGTTTCTTAATTGGCGAAGTTGAAAGTGAAAAGGGCGAATTGAGTATTGTTAAAAAAATAAAAAAATCGCTCAATTGACCGGCAAAATGGATTCAATCGCAATGATAGGGTAGTTGTGCTAGTAGATAGAATAGAAAATGTTGAAATTAGGAAAAGCACCTGCTTTGTGACAATTAATTAGAGATTATTATTTTTTCTCTAATTTGTTCATCACCTTGAATGAGTTGAATAAAATATGTACCCTCAGTTAAATTGAGCAGATGAATTTGAATATTCTGATGCGCACTTGTGATAACTCTAGTTTCATTAAATATTTTTTCTCCAAGCGAATTGTAAATTACTATTTTTAATTCTCCAATATGCCTTTCATGTAGTTGGATAGTAAAATCTCCTCTCGAAGGATTGGGATATACTTTTATGGCTTTATTTGAATTGGTTTCAATTTTTCCAGTCGAAGTATTACATCCTGCGCCCATAAACCAAGGCGTTGAAGTGGAATCAGTTGATAAAAAAGTTAGCCATAAATTAGCTACCTTAATGGCACCAATAGTAGATGGATGTGTTCCATCGCTTGTATTAAAATCAGTTGAACAGGTCCAGAATACATTGGGATTGGTCTTTTGAGGATTACTGCCATCAGACCACATATATGAGCCCCATGCCATCCAAGGAGAGTTTGGTGTTGCCCCAGTAAATTGCAATTGCACATCACCGTTTATTTGGTCCTCAATAACCTTTTTAATGGCCCATCCTGTATAATAAGCATGCGGTTCTGGATTTAGCGTTGAAGTTGCATACCTAGCAGAAATTCGGCTCGAAAAGTAACAGATTTTCACATTTGGAAAGCGATTTTTTACTTCATGCATGATACGTTTATATTGAACTACAAGTGAATCATAATATTCTTTTACAGGTACGGTACCAGCAGGGTTGGCCTCTTTTAACCAAATTACTTCAACTTGATTTGCCGTTACGCCAGCATTTTTAAGGCGCATTGCCACCGTATTCCAATAAGTAGCATAATTAATATTACTTGGAGTTGATATATAGCTTGCAGACATTGCACCAACAGCCCCATCAACTAAAGAAAGCTTTGGATTTTTACCCGTAAAGGAATTTGCAATCGGAATAAATTGCTGTGTCTCCAAAGTAGTATTTGACAATCCAATGCTGAGCCAAACAATTTTTCCATTTATTGGATCAGCCTTTCCATTGGTATCTAAACATTGAATTTGGGAGGCCATTTGTAACCCTGCCAATTTGTGATTGGTAGGAATAAAGTTTGAACCACCTGGGTAAAGACCCCCTGTGGAACCGTTAAAGGTTTCCAATCCTAAATCATTAATTGGTGTAAACCCTGTAGAAGGTGCGCCGCAATTTTGTGAATAGCTAAATGTAGCTATGAGGCAAAAACAAAGTAATAAAAGATCTTTTTTCATAAAAATTAATTTTAGTTTTTTTAATTATGGTTAATTATCATTCGTATGCGATAGCCAGAACGATATCGGCATTTTTAATTTGAACGCTGGCTGATCCATTATAAAGTGTGCAGCTAAACTTAGCATGTATTTTTTTTGTTGCCTGCTTGTTTTCATTCGCTTTATAGTTTTCAACAGAAATTACTTGGAAATTATTTTCTTTTATCTGAATGCCATTTTCTGTAGAATATATTATCCCATTACCATCTGTCCATTCTACAATTACATTCCCCAGATTATCTGGATTGGCTATGGGTGAAATGGCATAAATAAATCGTGCTAAACAAACGGTTGACCCTTGTGTTCGGATATTTTGATATCGCGTATTTGTGCTGCCAATTGCATCTTTTACAGTAAGAGCAACTTGATAAACGCCTGCCGAAGCATAATTATGTGTTGGATTTTGCAAAGTTGAAGTAAGTCCATCGCCAAAATTCCAACTATAGGTATAGGGAGCAGTACCTGAAGTTGGAGAAGAAAAAAAAGTAAAAGAATTTCCCGTTGGCGCAGAAACATTAAAATTTGCCTCACAAATTGGACCCGTATTGCCTAAGTTTATTGAATTGCAAATTTTGCTAGAACAAGCTCCACCAAATTCTACATCTAAACAGGTAGTGTATTTTCCAGGATGCTTATATACATGTGCCACATATTGTGATGTAGAAGTTGCCCCATCGCCAAAATTCCATTTATAAGAAGGAGCAGGTCCAGAGACAAAAGCAGTATCATAAACAATAAAGGAGGAAGGTGCTCCAGCCAGTGAGGCAAAGTTATAATAGCCAACATAAAAAGTGGTGTCTTTATTTGTTGCTCCACCTAAAGAGCTTTTGTAATCATTAAAAGTCACTTTAATAGAATTGCCACAACTATTACAATTAAATTTTCTTAAATCGCCATAATACGAATTAACGCCATTTATTTGATTTGTAATTAGCCCTGAATACATGTAATAGTCATTGTCTCCTGCAACCAAGGAAATTTCCGAATTGGAAACAATTCCGTTAAAGGTAAAGATACTTGTTCCAGACAACGGCTCTGGCAATTCTTTATTCTTACAAGAAATTATATTAACTAGTATGGATATTATAACCAATATGTTGTTTAACTTTTTCATATTTATCTAATTAAAATAATACAATAAGCTGAATCTTGCACCGCTATTTGTTTCTGGAAATGCTAACCCTTTACTAGGACTTATAAACCCTTTGTAAAACTGAATTTCTGCACCCCATTTATTGTATATCTTTCTTCTGTATCCAAAAACCGCTTGTACGTCCAATACACTCAATATGCCAATATATCCTTTTGCTTTAGTTTGCGACTGATTGCTCATGGTAAAATAGTCCTTATCATAGCTGGCTCGATTCCCCACTGTTAAAAAATTGTATTGAGTATATGTTCCGATTAAAATGTCATTCTTTTGATTTATCGAATAGCCCAATACTAGAGGTATGCCAATGGCATGGGTCTTGTGAATGGTTACTGATGTTGTATGGTTATTAGAGCCAAAATCATATTCCTTGCGAACCGACTCTTTTTTAATATTTAACCCCGACAAAGTGGTATAGAATATGCCAGATGAAATGTTCATATGCGAGCCAATTGAATACACAAATCCAGCTACAACTATTGGATCAACTCCATTCTTTATTATTTGTGTTCCTTGAGATTGATAACCAAAGTTATTAGCAACGCCTGCTTGTATAAAATACTTCCACTTTACAAATGGTTTCACTTGATTAATTTCTGGCGCTGAAGAATCTGGAATTGTTGTGGTTGAAATTATGGATTTGTTAGCGTCCAATTTGTTATTAGCTAAACCAGATTCACTCACAGAATCAATTCCAGCGATATTAGTTGTCTTAAAATCTACAGTCGTATTACTAGAATCTTTTACGATTACATTGTTTTTTTGTTCTGTTTTCTGAACCAAGGAATCAGGTTTCATATCAGGCGAACTATTATTTAGGGTTATTGAGTTTGTAATTATTGGCTTAGATGATGGCGGATTTAGGTTGTCTAATGGCGCAATTGAATTAGCTGGTTTTTGCTTTTTATCAAACTTTTTCTTATTTGGTTCAAATTGAACACCTGCTTGAGTCTTTTTAGCATGGCCATTTTTTGAACCAGTAGAAATGCCAGAAACAATTGATAAATTTGAGGTGTCACCCAATAAAGCAGGTTTATTATTCACATAGATTTTTGCCTTATCTGGCACACGATTCATGATTGATTTATCAGATGATTTTTTTTCTAATTCAGCCACTTTTTCAAATTTCAATTTCTCTTTACTTAAAAGGTTCTCTTTGCTTAAAAGGTTCTCTTTGCTTAAAAGGTTCTCTTTACTTAAAAGGTTCTCTTTGCTTAAAAGGTTCTCTTTGAGTTGGTTGTTTTCGTTGAATGGAATTAATAAATATGCTACTAAAAAAAGCAGGGTAATGCCAAAACTCAATAAGAAAAGGAAAAAAGCCCTACGCCTTTTAATCTTTTTTTCTTGTGCAATAATTAGCCCTTCAGTTTTAAGCCATTTATCTTCCGAGAAAAGGGTCGGTTCCTCCGAAAATCTTTTCTTCAATATATCATCAAAATTATCTTCCTTACTCATGATTGGTATTTTTAAATGATTCATGAACATTCATCGCAATCATTCCTTTTAATTTTTCTCTAGCAAAATTCACATGCCATTTAGAGGTGCCCTCAGAAATTTTAAGCATCTCGCCAATTTCCTTATGGCTATACCCATCTATTGCAAATAGATTAAACACACTCTGACTCATTTTGGGTAGCCTCTTTACATAATTATACAATTCCTCCACATTTAATTTTTTCAAGGCATTATTTATAACTTGTTCTACAACCGAATCATGATATTCTTCCACATAACTTATTGTTTGAGCCAGCATTTTAGTTTTTCTAAATTCGTCGATAATCGCGTTAATCATTACTTTTCGTATCCAGCGTTCAAAGGGGATTTTTGGCTGATATTTATCCAGGTTATTCAGGATTTTTAGGAAGCCAATATTTAATAAATCATCCGCTTCGTACAAATCATTTGCATATCTTCGACAAACGCTCATCAATAAACTATACGAACGTTTATAGAGCTCATATTGAGCCTTCCGTTCCTTGTTTATGCAAGCAGTTATTAGTTCAAGACCAATGTCCATACAGTCTGGTATACGTGTTATTTAAACAAATGCTTGGGTTAAGATAACGATTTAACCTTAGAATGTGAAAGTGTGCCATAAAAGCAGCTTGCTCTCATTATTATTTCCTTTTTTAGCATTTGAGTAATTATTGGTTTATCATTAGTTTTCTATACTGAAGCTCATTCTCGCCATTGCTAATTAAAAATACATATATCCCATTTGTTAAATAAGAAAAATCCATTGAAATTAGATTGTTTCCTTTTAAAATAGCATAAGAATTTGAATAAACTTGTTCTCCAATAGCATTGAATATTTTTATCTTAGTTGTAAAATTATGATGACTAAATAATTTTAGATTAAGGTTCCCATTTGATGGATTTGGATACAAGTCAAAGGAGAATTTAACACCTATTAATTCCATTATGTTTAATTGAATGTTGATAGAATCAATAACGCCTGTGCTCATATTGAAATAGGAAGCAGACGGTGTTTTTTCTAATTTCACCGCTCTTACCATATATACATTATTGCCAATTGCAGGGTTATTGTCCATAAAATTATTTTGGGTTATATAATTTGAATTGATTTTCGTAAACATTCCATTTATACTATCTGCCCGATAGATGTTATAACCCGCCACATTATCGGGCGAGCTTGTCCAGCTTATTGAAATGGCATTTCCAGTTTTTAGAACAAGTAAATTTGAAATAGGAATTACTATATGTTGTTTTAAGGTTGGATCGCCCATTAGATTCATGTGCACACCTCTTTTATGGGTAGATGAGCCATCGTAAGTAGAATTATTGTTTTGATTGATAAGGGTTGAATAGCCTATTGTTTCGCCTAGCGACATGTGATGGAAATGCCAGAATGGGGCTTTACCAGACCACATGGTTGCTAATGTTGTACCATTACTGGCTAATGGGGCCCGCAATAAATGGTTGGTAGTAGTATTTATTCCTCCCTTATACCATTCCACAAAATAGCTTCCATACATCTGCATAAAAACAGCATTGATATTGCCTGATATGCATTTTGAGCTTGTAAATACATCTGTAGACATACTTGTGTCTGAACCCCCTCCAGCCATATGTGCCCATAGGTAATCGTTATACTTTAATGAATCAATAAATTCTGTACTTCCAGCGTACACGGTATTCATGTTTTTAATGTTATTGCCAAACATGGTAGAGAAGCTTCGCCATGCCCCAGCGGAGGTGTTTGGAAGGGAAGCGTCCATGGTTGAATTAATGAGGCCTCGATTTTTTACAGATATTACCGCAAAACGGTAATCGTGATTTTTATTTAAATAGCGTTTAATTAAATTCACCTCTGATTCAGGAAATCCACTCATTTTATCCATATCAATTCTTCCAACTTGCAATTCGAGTAAGGAAGGGAAAAAGCTTTGGTCGAATTTGCCATCACCGGGATTATTAGGGGTGTAAATTACACCCGTATTTACTACAGATATATTGTCGGTCCATATTCCGTCTAAATCTCCATAATACCCATCAGCAGGTTGCGCTCCCACACGCTCAGAATGGCCATCTGGTGCAAAATTCCCAGAGTAGGGTGCCGCAAGATGCCCAATAATTAGTACCGTGCTTAAGAGTGAATTGCTAGCTGAATATTCTTGTTTAATGATGTTTTTAATAGCAGGAACACCAACTGTTGGATCAACAATTTGTTTTTTTACCAAGTAGCCATCTCCAATTAAATCTAGTTCTAATTGCTTTAATTCAGACGTAATTTGTGAGGCAAAATTTTGATCAATCAATAGGAGTATTTTCCCTCTAAAATCGGTTTCAGGTAAATCTATACCCGCATATACATATCCATAACCCGTTAATTGTGGTGTCGTTTTTTTGACCCGATATTCAAAAGCCTCTCCATATTTTACTGCCAAATCTAAATAGGTATTTGTTGTACCATTTACATTGGTAAGATTTGTCCAAGTAGTATCCGATTTTAGTTTTTTATCAATATCATAAGATAAAGCAGTTGGGTCATTATTCCAGTTGATATTAATTTGTGCTGGCGAATTGGTGGCATTTGCTGTAAGTAAAACAGCATATTCTTTTCCAACAAGTTTGGGTAAAATATTAAGCACATTATCACTTACATCCTTGTTAATAGAATTGGCATTATCTGTAATTCTAACTAATGCCTGCAAAGATGGTTGAACAGATTGAGAAATTGTCCAAGCGTAACTTCCCACTCCTGATGAAACCGGTAAATTAGCAACAATGGTATTCCATATTCCTCCATTATTCAATGAATATTCTATCTTAATATTATTTACAGGAGCGTTTGCATACCAAACAATTGGGCCCGCGCCTGTAATGGTGTAATTTTCTCCTCCATTGGGTTGAAATAATGTTATTGGGGCACCTGTGTTCAACTTTTGATATTTTAACACTATACCAGAATCACCAACTGTCCATCCCATACTGTCATTAACAAATTTAATATCCCATAAAGTTTTTGCAGTGCCGCTTACATCACTGTTCCAAATTTGGCCACTTATACCTGTTGCATTAGTTGTATTTAAAATGGTACCATTTCTGCCACATGCCCATCCTTGATTTACATTAATCATATGAATATTTAATATATCGGAAGAAGATGCAGTTTGCTGGCCTGTCCAAATTGTACCATTGTAATAAGCAATATTTCCATTGTTGTTTAATATAGAATTAACGGCCCATCCATTTGTGCTATTTATTAATTGTAAATCGTTGTAAATAGTAATTGGTCCGCCAGGAAGTGAGCTAAAATTACCCCAGTTGCTTCCTCCATTGGAGGTTTTAGATATTCTTTGCGAAGAACCAGAAATAAAAATATTATTTGGGTCAAGAATAGATAAGCCCCACAAGTTTGAGTTTATGGTTGCATTATTTACTGCATTCCAGCTAGACCCTCCAGTTGTTGTCTTTTTAATAGTAGAATTATTGGCCACAAACCAACCATTTGTATTGCTCGTGAATTTAATAGAATTTATTTGTTGGGTTGTATTCGAGATTTGTGGCGTCCAATTTAAACCCCCGTTTACCGTGGCATATAATATTCCATTGTCACCAGCTGCCCAGCCATAAAGCGCATTTGTAAAATGCATGCATCGAATACTTTTTGTAGTAACTTGCGATTGGTCTATCCATGTTTGTCCACCATCTGATGTTTTAAAAATTGCGCCATTAGTGCCGCCAATCCAACCTATTTGCTCATTCACAAAATAAACGGCTTTTAAGTGTTCATTGGTTGTAATTGGAAGTGGACTCCAGGTTTGTGCAAAACAGGATAAGGAGAGCAAGTTGATATAAATGAATAGTGAAATCCTTGTATTAATGCGCATCTCTATTTTTTTTATTCCTATTTTTCTGGCTGAACCAAAAAACTGAGGGATTTGGATTTTCATGTTTTTCTTTTTTTGCTATAACGAAGGAATAAAGGAAAGGGTTGGGTAGCGCATGATTATTTTTTGGTACAATCGAAAAGAAAAATGTAAGTTGCAGCATGTCGCTTAGCACCCGAAAATTGGAGAAGAAATGGAAGGAGAAGTTTTTGCTGTGTCATTTGGTGGAGCAGCAGGAGCGGGCTTTTCAAATTAGGTTTGCGCATCAATTGTTTTATGGGCGTTTGGATGATTCTTATCCTTTGGAGTTTCCAGATGCATTCAATTATTTTTATAGCAAGCGCAACGAATTGGTTCAAACCGAGGTGGTAGCTAAAATGCTTACATTCCTCCATTTTATTGGCATTGAGCTGGAGAAGGAGGTGCTCGATTTGCATCTAGAAAGGTTTCCGGCCGACTATCCTAAGTTTTGTAGAAACTGTTATTATATCTTTAAAACTTTGGCGCATTATGGAACTTCGTTCGAGATAGATAAGCCTTTTAAGGATATTGGGGGTAATATTTATTTTTTGTTAAGAATTGCCAGTGAGGAGAGTGCCATTGCCACGCAATTGGATTTGTTTGACGACCTAGAATTGCCCGATTTGTATAATCGGTTTTCTGTTTTTCCAGATGGATATGAGCGCAATGAGGTGGTGCAAGAATTGTTTACGCAAATTGAAAAAAGCAATGATAGTTTTTTTATAACGGGTAAAGCGGGCACGGGAAAGTCGACCTTTATTCAATACTTTGCTTCGCATTCTAAGAAGCGGGTTTTGAAATTGGCTTTTACAGGTATAGCATCGATTAATGTAGGCGGACAAACCATTCATTCTTTTTTCTTATTTCCGTTAAAGCCCATGCTGCCAGAGGATGATGAGGTGTTTCAGTTTAAGGATTATACCGAAAAATATAAGATCATTAGAAGCATAGATACGCTTATAATTGATGAGGTTTCGATGTTGCGTTCGGATGTATTGGAGGCCATAGATTATTCGTTAAGGATTAATGGCGGACATCCAGAGAAGCGTTTTGGAGGTAAGCAAATTTTGTTTATTGGCGATATATTTCAACTGCCTCCAGTATTGGATCAGACCGATGAAGTAGAGAAATTTGTTTTTAGCGAGGTGTATAAAAGTGAGTACTTTTTTGACTCTTTGGCGTATAAAGAAATTGCCCCAAATTACTTTGAATTTCAGAAATCGTATAGGCAGAAATCTGACTTAGATTTTGTGAAATTATTGGACGAGGTGCGCATTGGCATGGTGAGTGATGAATCGCTGGAGCGCCTTAATTCTCGACATTTGCCAGGCTATGAGCCTAGAATAGATGAGTTTGTAATTAACTTAACCAGCACCAATTATATTGCCACGGCAGAGAATAAAAAACGATTACAATCTTTGCCTTATACTTCGTTTAAATTTGAAGCCAAAATAACGGGCGATTTTAGGTCGGATAAGTACCCAACCAGTTTGGTATTGGAGTTAAAAAAGTTTGCTCAGGTTATTTTTATTAAGAACGATAATGGCAGGCGCTTTGTAAATGGCACCATTGCTAAAGTTGATTTTATCTCGCAAAATTTATTGGAGATTCGTTTGCAAGATGGCAGTGCTTATAAGTTGGAGCCGGTAACTTGGGAGAATAGAAGGTATAAATATGACCCATTAAAAAGGCGCATTGTTTCTGAGGTTATTGGCACCTTTACGCAATTCCCTATTAAGCTGGCTTGGGCCATTACCATTCATAAAAGTCAGGGTTTAAGTTTTGATAAAGTAGTGATAGATTTAGGTCGCGGTGCCTTTGTAAATGGTCAGGTTTATACGGCCTTAAGCAGATGTAGAACCATGGAAGGCTTGGTGTTAAAGCAGTCGGTAAAGCGCAACGATTTGGTAATGGATCCTAGGGTGGTTCATTTTTATTTAACCGAAAACATGATACAAAAAATAGTGGAAGATTCGGATTAACAGAATCTATTGTTTTATATAATTTTATACATTTAAATTATATAATTTAAATGCATCCTTTTCAAGGGAAAGAAAGGTATATTTGTTATTCTATAAATTAAATATAAAACATGAAAAAACTATTACTAGCCATTTTGTTAATTGGCGGCCTATCTGCTTCTGCCCAAACAACCGACATGAAAATTACCTTGGTGAAGCCAGGTCCAAGTGATAAAATTAGCTCGGGAGTACCTTTTAATATTGAGTATGTAATTACCAATAATGGCACAACGCCTACCACGCTTACAGACTCTATGATTGTGCTTTTTATTTTAAACAATACCCAGCAACTTAATGTACCAGGTGTTTCGCCAGTTTTTTTTACTAACAGGGTTTTGAATAACAATGATACCATTTGGTTTAAAACAACCTTAACCTTAACCATTAACGGCACTACTGGACCAGTTACCGTTCCTTTTTGCAGCCGTATGTTTGCTCAAAATGGCAATGTTACCATTGATCCAGATCAAGTTAATAACAACTCATGTAACAACGTGGTATTGCCTGTAAGCGAAGTGGCTGCTGCTATTGCTGCTTTGCGCGTTTATCCTAATCCGGCCAACAATGTGTTAAACATTGACATGGATTATAAAAATGCAAAGGAAATAATTGTTATGGATTTGAGCGGAAAATTATTGAGCACTACTCAAATGGTTTCTAACAATACCCAAATCGATTTAAGTAATATTGAAACAGGCATTTACCTTTATCAAATTATAGATGCAGAAGGTGCTATTATTTATACAAGCAAATTTAGCGTAAGTAAATAAGCTTTATTCACAGAAAAGGCCCTTAGCTTTTGTTCGGTTTGAACCAAATGCTAAGGGCCTTTTTATTTTTGTTTGGGATTATACTTATTTCCCTAAAGAAGAATCTCACTAAAAAGTTTAGCTCTTTCTTATTTGTTTAGCTAAAACCTAACAGCCTATTCGCTAACGACTTCTTCTACCACCACTTCAACAGGCTTTTTTACAATCACCTGAATTTTTAATTTATAGTCTGAACCTAAATTGATTTTGAAATAATTTTCTTTAATCAACACTTTACCCGTATCTGATGCCTTTAAAACAGCCAATAAATCGCGTGCAACAGCGATCGCTGCAATGTTGTTAACCATCATACCTTTGTTAACTTCCATGTTAAATCCGTAACCCGAGGTTCTTTTTCCACCAATTGCCTCAAATTCATGTCTATAAAGCGGGTATTCTTGAGGCTCCACTAGGGCCAATTTCATTTTGCTTAAAATGGCTGGCCTGTATTTTTGCCAAAGTGGTAAGTAAACGCTTGATTTATTCATATTGTAATTGTCCTAACCTAATTTCATCGCAAATAAGCACAATTAAAGCACATTATTGGCATAAAGCCTCCACTTTTGTTAATTTAATTGGCAAAATTAACAGCGATGTCCTTTAAATAAACGAAAAATTAATGTTAAATATTTGTGAAAAAGGAAAGTAAATCAGCTCTTTTAGGCAAAAAAAATTAGCCAAAAACTCTTTCGGTTCAGGCATTCTGGTTCAGTCCATCACCAAAATCATAAACTTATGGCTCCAAAACCTGCAAGAAAACCCTAAATCCAATAAGCGGACAAGCCAAATAGCCGGGGTAAAATTCGTTGGGTGCATCTATTCTGAGCCAATCGGCACGCGAGCGAAAATTTCCGCCAATGCAATCGCCTTTATAAGCAATCATTTCACTTACATTTCCAGATACATGATACAGTCCGTTTTTACTTTGCTTGGCCTTTTTTAAGTTAACCGGTTGCGTAAAATTTTCTTTGTTGCTATAAGGTTTGCATTCGGTTTTAATATCAACCGAATCCTTTGGTTTAATGCGTTTGCCATCGTTGGAATACATGCTATCGAATAGCACTTTTTGCACATAATCTCGCTCACAATAATTAACCACAATGCCTTTGGGCAAACTATCTAAAGTACTTCCCCAAGGAAATTTATTTCTCATATTGCCAGCCGCCGCAGCCTGCTGCCATTCTGTTCTGCTTGGCAATTTAAAAACAGCTTTTTTAAACGGCCTTTTTGGGTCCTTATTAAACTGCTGCGTAAGCCAATTGCAATAAAAATTCGCTTGCTCATAACTAATATTTACCAAAGGGTAATTTGCATAAGCAGGGTGGTGCAAATAATAAATAACAAACGGTTCGCTATTCGATCCTGGGTCGCGCCACTTAGCCGTATCGGGTAACAGACTTAAATAAATAGCAGGATTCATGCGCATTTTTACATCATTTAAAAAGCTAACATAATCGTAATTAGAGGTTTCGTATTTGCATGCATAAAGCGTTTTGCCCACCTTCACAAAGTTTTTCTTGAGCGATTTTACCTCATGAAAACTCTTGGGTTTATTTTGTGCAAATACTGTCTGGTTTGGCCATAATAAACATGCAAGCAAAAAAAAAGAAAAGAAATTACGGTCTGAACCAAAACGTTTTTTAAAAGAATTTTGAATCATGGTCATCACAATGTTTGGTACAAGATATAAAAATATGTGACATAATAGGTAGATTTTTATACCTACAAAAGATTACCTTTGTAAAAGTGATAAAATTAGGTGCAAAAAAATGGGCTTTTTTACTCTTCGGGGCATTTTTCCTCCTAAGTTCGCTGTTGCCTGGTTTTACCGAGCAATTAAATAAATTGCCATCCTTGGTTCACCATTATCGCCACCACGTAATAGTACATAACACCGTAAATTTTTCTGAGTTTATTGAAGAGCATTATGGTAAGGATAACGACCACAAACATGCCGAGAACCACGACGATTTGCCTTTGTTTCATATTAATGGTTCTGTAGTTTTGGTCTTGGTTCAAGAATTTACAAGCTTTACTTTACAAGCGCCAATGCCTCTTATAATTGAACATCCTTCTTTTGAATGCCAAGCTTATTCCTTCCAAAAATTGGGAGGAATTTTTCAGCCACCCCGAGCTATTTAATAGCCATTGTAATTATTAAATAGCCCAAAGCTATTTGATAATTTTACACTGGTAAATGCCGATATAACAAAATAATAATACAATAAGATGTTTATCGAAATTGGACCATATATTTTGTGTTTTGATCCAGCCTTCTTTGGGCTAAAAATTTGAACAGGTTTGGAAGACCTGCTTCGCACCTAAATTTATTGTAAATAATGTTAAATAAAATTATTGGATTTTCTGTCCATAATAAATTGATCATTGCCTTAGGCACCTTGTTTTTGGTGGTCTATGGCAGCTATCAATTAACCAAATTACCCATAGATGCTGTACCAGATATAACCAATAACCAAGTTCAGGTTATAACAGTATCGCCATCGTTGGGAGCTCCAGATGTGGAGCGACTCATTACCTTTCCGTTGGAACAGGCATTGAGCAATATTCCGGGTAAACTAGAGATACGCAGTTTCTCTCGATTTGGCCTTTCCTTGGTAACCATTGTGTTTAACGACGAAACCGATGTGTATTGGGCCAGACAACAAGTAAACGAGCGCTTACAAACTGTAAAAGACCTTATTCCCAACAATATTGGTGTACCAGAATTAGGTCCGGTTACAACGGGCTTAGGCGAGATTTACCAATATGTATTAAGGCCAAAACCAGGCTATGAAAACAAATACGACGCACAAGAACTGCGCACCCTTCAAGATTGGTTGGTACGCAGGCAATTGATAGGCGTAGAAGGCGTTGCCGATGTGAGCAGCTTCGGTGGTTTCTTAAAGCAATTTGATGTGGAGGTGGATGTAAACCGGTTAAATGCACATGGCTT
The DNA here is from genome assembly GCA_034439755.1 of bacterium. GTDB lineage: Bacteria > Bacteroidota > Bacteroidia > UKL13-3 > UKL13-3 > B1. The sequence goes on along the minus strand of JAWXAZ010000058.1, from coordinate 5,175 downwards.
AAATATACAAGATGTTTTTGTAGCCCTCGAAAAAAATAACCAAAATGAGGGCGGTGCATACATTGAAAAAGGTCCGCAAGTATTATTTATTAGAACAGAAGGTCTCATTCAATCCATTGCCGATATAGAGAAGGTAGTGGTGAAAACATTGCCCAATGGTTCGCCCATTTTTGTACGCGATGTAGGCAACGTTAAAGTTGGCCATGCTACCCGCTATGGCGCCATGGTATATAACGATGAGCAAGAGGTAGCGGGTGCAGTGGTAATGATGTTAAAAGGTGCCAACAGCAACGAGGTAATTAAGTTGGTAAAAGAGCGCATTGCCCAAATAGAGCAAACTTTACCAGAGGGCGTTAAGATAGAAGCGTTTTTGGATCGAACCAAAATGGTGAACAATGCCATTGGTACGGTAGAAACGAATCTTATGGAGGGCGCGCTCATTGTAATCTTTATTTTGGTGATGTTTTTAGGCAATATAAGAGCTGGCTTTTTGGTTGCTTCGGTGATTCCGCTTTCCATGTTGTTTGCCGTAATTATGATGAATGCCTTTGGCGTAAGTGGCAATTTAATGAGCTTGGGGGCCTTAGACTTTGGCTTAATTGTAGATGGCGCGGTGATTATTGTGGAGGCGGTAATGCATGCGATAACGCATAGCCGACGGTTTACAAAAATTGCCGATTTGTCGCAAGGTAAAATGGATTCGGAGGTAAAACATGCCGCTGGAAAAATGATGAACAGTGCGGTGTTTGGACAGTTAATTATCTTAATTGTGTACTTGCCTATTTTTAGTTTAGAAGGCATTGAAGGAAAAATGTTTAAGCCCATGGCACAAACCGTGGCCTTTGCATTGTTTGGTGCCTTTATTCTATCGCTTACCTATATTCCTATGATGAGTGCTTTGGTTTTAAAGAACATCTCACATGCGCCCAATTTTGCCGATAGGTGGATGGAGAAAGTAGAACTGTTTTATAAAAAATATTTATTAAAAGTATTGGATCGGCCCAAAATGGTTATTACAGTTGTGTTGGTCATGTTTGTAATGTCTATTGGGGTGTTAACTACCTTGGGTGGCGAGTTTATTCCGTCTTTGGAAGAAGGCGATTTTGCGGTAGAAACAAGGGTGTTAACGGGTAGTAATTTAAATGTGAGCATCGATGTTTCTAAGAAGGCATCTAAGTTATTGAAAGATAATTTTCCTGAGGTAGAAATGGTGGTAGCAAAGATTGGTTCAGGCGAAATACCTACCGATCCCATGCCCATGGAAGCCCAGGATTTGATGATTATTTTGAAGGATAAAAAACTGTGGACAAGCGCCAAAACTTTTCCCGAATTGGCAGAGAAAATGAGCGAAAAATTGGAGTCCATTCCAGGCGCAACATTCGGATTTCAGTACCCAGTTCAGATGCGTTTTAATGAGTTAATGACCGGTGCTAGGCAAGATGTAGTGTGTAAGATTTTTGGCGAAGATTTAGATACACTAGCACTTTATGCAGCTAAGATGGGCGCTATTGCGCAAACCATTGAAGGGGCAAAAGATGTATTTGTGGAGCCAGTAAAGGGCATGCCACAAATTGTAATAGCATTAAAGCGCGATATATTGGCTCAGTATGGCTTAAATGTTTTAGAGGTGAACCAAATTGTGCATGCTGCTTTTGCAGGTCGAAATGCGGGCATGGTATACGAAGGAGAACGTCGATTTAAATTGGTGGTTCGTTTAGATAAAGACAAGCGCAATCAGTTAGAAGATATTCAGAATTTGTTGGTGCCTTTGCCTAATGGCAACCAAGTGCCATTAAATCAATTGGCCATTGTAGAAGTGCAAGATGGTCCCAACCAAATACAACGCGAAGATGCCAAGCGCAGAATTGTAATGGGCTTTAATGTGCGTGGCAGAGATGTGCAAACCATTGTAACCGAATTGCAACAACACATGAAGGAAGAAGTGAATTTGCCAGCGGGTTATTTTGTCACTTATGGGGGAGCCTTTAAGAACTTGGAGGCGGCTAAATCTCGCTTGGCCATTGCGGTTCCGGTTTCATTGTTGCTTATCTTATTGCTCTTGTATTTTGCTTTTAATTCTATGAAACATGGCTTACTTATTTACTCGGCCATTCCGCTTTCTGCCATGGGGGGTATTTTTGCTTTGGCCAGTAGGGGATTGCCTTTTAGTATTTCGGCCGGAGTAGGATTTATTGCCTTATTTGGGGTGGCGGTGCTTAACGGCATTGTATTGATTGCCGAGTTTAACCGAAGAAAAAATGAGGGTGTAGAAGATTTGCATACCGTTGTGGTAGAAGGTACCAAGTTGCGATTAAGACCGGTATTGATGACAGCCTGCGTAGCGTCTTTGGGCTTCTTGCCTATGGCTTTAAGCAATGGTGCGGGTGCCGAAGTTCAACGTCCGCTTGCCACCGTGGTTATAGGCGGCTTGCTTTTGGCAACGCTCTTAACACTGTTTGTTTTGCCTGTTTTGTATTTGTTGTTTGAACGCAAACAGCACTTAAAATATCCCAAAATTGCCCTTTGGTTTGTGTTGGCATTAGTTGGTTCAGACCTACAAGCACAAACACCAATTGACTTAAAAGCGGCCATTGATACAGCGTATTTACACAATGAGGGGTTAACTGCGCAGGCCTATAAAACCAAGGCTTCGCAGAAGTTGCAGGGCAGTGCTTGGAATTTGCCCCTCACCAATGCGCAATATGAACGCGGACAAATTAACTCTAATTTTCAAGACGATAGAATTATGGTGAGTCAGGCTTTTGCTTTTCCAACGGTGTATGCCAATCAGAAGAAAGTGTTGAAGGCAGAGTATGGTTTGGCACAGCAAAATTATGCCACCGAGAAGCTTAATTTGCGGGCAGAAATTAGCAGGCAATTTTATACCTATGCGTATTTAGATGAGCGCGAAAAGTTGTTATTGGCCTATCAAAAGCAAATCAATGAATTGCTTAAGATGACCGATTTGCGGCTTAAGGCAGGCGAAAGTAATGTGATGGAGAATGCTTCTGCGGCGCAACAAATGGCAGAGTCTATGCGCTTGTTGCAGCAAGTTGCATTGGAGAAAAAAGCCAGTTTAATTCGCTTTCAATTGTTGTTGGGTATAGAAGGATATTTCTTGCCCAATGTGCTTGAACTGCGCATGCAACATGTGCTTGCAGATAGCAATCAATTGGCTAATAGTCCGTATTTGTTGCGGTTAACCAAGCAAAGAGATATACAGGAAGGCAAGTTAAAAACCGAGCGCAGCAAATATTTTCCAGAGCTGCAAGTAGGCTATCAAAACCTGTCGATTACCGGTATGGGAAGTGATGAAATTTACTATGCAAGAAGCTCCCGATTTCAAGCGGTGCAAGTAGGTATTGGTGTACCCTTGTTTTTCGGTTCAAACCAAGCGCGTTCTAGGTCCTTGGCCTTTGAGTTAAAAGCCAGTGAACTCGAATATAAGTATACCAAACGCATGTTGAACCAACAAATGAGCGATTGGCAAGCCCGCATAAAATCATTGCAAGACCTGTGCGATTACTATGAGAAAAATGCCTTGCCAATGGCTAAGGTTGCCCGCGAGGCCGCATGGAAACAGTATGAGCAAGGCAATATCAATTTTATGGAATGGATGTTATTGCACAACCAAACCTTACAAACCAATACCAGTTATTTAGAAACGGTTCAGCAATTGAACCAATTGTGTATTCAATATAAAAGCTATCAACCATAACAAAAAATAAAGATGAATAAGATAATAATATATGCCCTATTTGTGATAAGCTTGGCATCGTGTGGTGGTGCAGATAAGGAAGCACCAAAAGAGGCAGAAGATGCGGGTAATGCCAATGAGGTAAGCTTGGATACGGCCCAGTTAAAAAACATTTCTTTGAGTTTGGTTCAGGCCAAAGAAGAACAAATTTCTAAGGTATTTAAAGTGAACGGTATTATAGATGTGCCGCCGCAAAACCTTGTGTCTGTATGCATGCCCATGGGGGGCTATTTAAAGTACACCAAATTATTGCCCGGTATGCACTTTAACAAAGGCGAGATAATTGCGGTAATGGAAGACGCTAAGTATGTTGATTTGCAGCAAGATTTTTTAATTGCACAAACGCGCTTAGATATGTTGGTGAAAGAGTATGAGCGGCAGAAAGATTTGAATGCCTCGAAGGCAAGTAGCGATAAGGTTTTTCAACAGTCGAAAGAGGCCTATGAAAGTGCGGCTATAACGTATAAATCTTTGTCGGAGAAATTACAATTAATAGGGCTGAACCCAAGCAAGGTATCTGAAAAAACGATTTCGCGCAGTGTGCCTATTTATGCGCCTATGAGTGGCTTTGTGAGCAAGGTTTTGGTGAATATTGGCAAGTATGTAAACCCCACAGATGTGTTGTTTGAGTTGGTTAATCCAGAAGATATTCATTTAAGTTTAAATGTATTTGAGAAGGATTTGGAGTACTTGTATCATGGCATGCGCGTGTATGCATATACCAATATTCATCCCGAAAAGCGATATGCTTGTGAAGTGATTTTAATTGGCAAAGATGTGGGTGCAGATAGGAGTGTGAATGTGCATTGTCATTTCGAAACTTATGATAAAAATTTGGTGCCAGGCACGTATATGAATGCCGAGTTAATTGGTTTGTCTAAGAAGGCTTGGGTATTGCCCACAGAGGCTATTATTCATGATGGGGCAGACCATTATGTGTTTGTGCAAAAGGGTGCGCGGCGTTACCAAAAAGTAAAGGTTTTAACGGGCATGATAACGGGCGAACAGACCGAAATTTTGGAGGCCGAAGGATTGAAATTGGGGGTTGATGAAATTGTTTCTAAGGGTGCTTATACGTTGTGGATGAAACTTAATAATGTAGCCGAATAATACTTGTTTGTTTAGATTGGATTGCTGCTTAGCCTTGCAAGGGATTCATTTTCTTGTAGGGCGGCAGTTTTTCTTTTATTCCCTAAATAAAAGCAATCATTCACTTAAGATTAACTCAAAAAATACCAATTGTAAGTATTGACCCAAGTTGCAGCTATTATGGTGAAGATTGGCAGTGAACAAGGGTTTCTTTTGTTTTGAGTTCATAATTGTGTACTACAGATTTTCTTTTGACAAATGGTTGAGATTTATAGTTTAGCATTTGGTAAAGGCTTTCCAAGTTTTCATTTGGTTGAGAGCATCTTCTT
>JAWXAZ010000057.1:0-21016 GCA_034439755.1 bacterium | reverse complement strand
TTGCTCCTGATGTATTTCTAATGGAATAATGAGAGAGAAAACAGACCCTTCATTTAATTTACTACTCAGTTTAATTTCACCACCTAATAATTTTGCAAGCTCACGCGAAATGGAAAGCCCTAAGCCTGTGCCGCCATATTTTCTGGACGTTCCTCCTTCAGCTTGTTGGAAAGCTTCAAATATAGCCTGTTGTTTATCTTCCATAATTCCAATTCCTGTATCAATAATTGAAATAATTATAGTGTCTTCTGCATTTCGGTCAATACTAATACTTACACTTCCTTTCTCCGTAAATTTTATGGCGTTTGATAAAAGATTTTTTAATATCTGATTCAAGCGTTGTGAATCCGTGCGAATAAATTCGGGCAGTTCTTTATCTAATTTTGAATTTAGCTTCAATCCTTTTTGTTCAGCGTGATGTTTAAATTCGCGAATGAGTTCATTTGCGAAATTTTTCAGTGATACGGATTCAATATGTATGGACATTTTCCCTGCTTCAATTTTTGAGAGGTCAAGCACTTCATTAATTAATACAAGCAAATCACAACCACTTTTATAAATTATTTCTGCACTTTCTATTTGTACGCCATCCAAATTTTTATTTCTGTTTTCAGATAAATCTTTTGACAGTATTAGCAAACTATTAAGTGGTGTGCGTAATTCATGCGACATGTTGGCGAGGAACTCCGATTTATACCTGCTGCTTATTTCCAGTTGTTTTGTTTTTTGTTCAATGTCTTTTTTTGAAGCCTCAACTTCCAAATTTTTTGCTTCTAATGATTGTGTTTGTTCTTCTAATTCCTCATTAGTCATTTGTAATTCTTCTTGCTGTTGCGTCAGGTTTTGTGCCTGTTCTTCCAATTCTTCATTCATTTGTTTCAGCTCTTCCTGCTGTGTTTGCAATTCTTCACTTTGCTTTGCCAGCTCCTCCATTTGATTTTTAGTGTTAGTAATATCAAATCGGATGGCAACATATTTCTCTATTCGGCCATCCACTCCTTTAAAGGGAGTAATTGTTGTATCCACCCAATAAAATGTTCCATCTTTAGCTTTATTTACTATTTCTCCCTTCCATGTTCTGCCGCTACTAATCGATTTCCACATACCAATAAATAATCCATCAGGTTGCTTTCCTGATTTCAACATTCTGTGATTATTTCCTACCAATTCCTCCTTTGAATATTTTGAAATTTTACAGAAATTATCATTCGCATATATGATATCTCCATTTGCATCAGCAATAGAAAGAATAGCCGCTTGGTTCAGAGAATCTAGTTGCTGCTCTATTTCCAACGCTGATATTTCCATTTCGCCTTTTTGAGCTTGAATTTTTTCTAACAATTCTCTAAGTGCAGCTTGATTAAAAGCCGTATTTACTGCAATAGCAATACTGTTCATAGAAGTATTGATAAATTCTTTTTCTATTTCGTTGAAATCAGTAAGCCGCCCAATTTCTACCACACCCATTGTTTTACCTTCAAACAAAAATGGGGCAATGAGTAACTGTTTTGGTTTTGCATTTAGAACAGATGATGTAATACGAATATTTTCTGCTGTTATATCTGTTAACGAAATTTGTTTTTGTTCCTGTGCTGCCTGACCAATCAGCCCTTCATTCAGCAAAAATTTTTCTTTGGTATCGGTAGCCGAAGAAAAGGCATATCGTCCGTTTAATAGCAGTGCATTTTCTTTTTTATTAAACAAATAAACTGCGCCAATTTGTGCTTTTAAATAAGTACATAAAAAACTAATGGTATTGTTTGCCAATTCCTCTATGCTTTTATCTCCTATTAATTTTTCGTTAAGTTCTGTGTTGCCTGTAAGCAACCAGTTTTTGCTCGTGGTTTCTGCTTCAGCTCTTTTAAGTGTTTTTAAATTTGATGTAACTATACTGTAAACAACAATAAGAACGAGAATAATGATGGCCATTAAAATGACAAAAACCGAATTAAAATTGTTGGCGTCATCTTCGCTCGCTTGTTTTCTCTCAGCAAGTAAGGTAAGTTCTAGTTTTTGTATACTACCTATTAGTTCTCGTATTCTATCTTGTGATTCTTTTCCTACACCAGATACTACATATTCCCTCGACTTTTCAATCCCGATAGCTGCCGGAACTATTTTGCGAAGAGCAATACCGCTTTTTAAATAAGTGAAGCGTATTTTTATTTCCTTTTCAAGTTCCTTAATCTTTTGCTGAATAGTGTTGTCTATTGTTAACTCCTTTGCTTTAATAAGATGTTCCTCAATAGTACTTTCAGCATTTATAAAATGCTCCAAATGAGCATCATTGCCTGTGATAATATAACCACGATTGCCTGTCTCTGCATCAGTGATAGCAGTTAGAATTTGGCTGAATTCATACAACACCTTGTTGGTTTGATCTACCAAAGTATTTGAAGCGATAAATTTTTCGCTGTTTTTATATGAGAAAAATGCAACGCCGAAAAGTATCACAGCGCAAGCTATAAAGCCAGTTAATATTTTTTTGCCAAGTGTCATATTTATTTTATTGTTTTTCCCCGATAGCCATCGAAATTGGTTTGTGTTATTTTTATGAGTAACTCAACTATTTTCTCTAAGGATAAAATATAATCTGGTTCAACTGCTGCAATTGCTGACGCAGGCATAGTAGAAGATTCTGCTGTTTCCGGATCCTGAATAATGGCCAAGCCTCCATACTCTTTTATACGCTTTATACCTTTTGCACCGTCAGTGTTAGAACCAGTTAAAACTATACCAATCAATTTATTTTTGTATGTATCAGCTGCCGATTCAAATAATACATCAATAGATGGTCTTGCAAAATTTACACGTTCATCAATAGTAAGCGAAAAAGTTTTATCTTTTTCAATCAATAAATGATAATTAGACGGAGCGACATAAGCTTTTCCAGTTTCTATTTTTTCTTTTTCATCTGCTTCTTTAATAGTAAGATTGCTTTTGTTATTTAACAGGTTTATCCATTCCTTATCGGAATGTGCGCTTAAATGTTGCACTATAATAATTGGCGTAGTGAACCCAGAAGGCAATACAGAAAATATAAATTTTAGCGCATTCATCCCACCTGAAGAAACTCCTATTACAATTGCCTCGTACTGCATTTTTTAATATTTCTTTTTAAATATTCTTTGTTTTTTGTCCAACTCAGTATATTTTTCAAAAAAGTCGGTAAACTGTAAACCCTCTTTTTGTTCCCAAACATAAAATGCCGCCATTAATAAGACCTTCATAAAAAAGTTTTTGTACCTTATTTTGCAAATTGTTATCAAAATAAATCAGTACGTTTCTGCATAGTATCAGATGCGCCTCCACGAATACGCTATCGGTAACCAAATTATGGTTTGCCCATACAATATTTTTTTTCAACGATTGATTCATTATAACATTATCATAATTGGACGTATAATAATCTGAAAATGATTTTTTTCCTCCTGACAATTGATAATTGATTGTATATTCCTTCATCATTGCATTCGAAAAGATTCCTTCTTTTGCTCTGTTTAAGGCCTGTTGATTAAAATCGGTAGCATAAATTGTTGTCCTATTATACAATCCTTCTTCCTGCAAAATGATTGCCATTGAATAAGCTTCTTCGCCAGTTGCACATCCAGCATGCCATATTTTTATAAAGGGGTAAGTTTTTAAAATAGGAATAACATTTTCTCGTAACGATCTGTAAAAATCCTGATCACGAAACATTTCGGTTACTGTTATTGATAAATCCTGTAAAAGTTGATGTGCAAATGTTTCATCTTTGAGAACTTTGGATTGAATTTGAGAAACATCTTCTAATCCTGACAGCGACATCCTATTCCTAATTCTACGATTGATGTGCGCCTTGGAATATTGCCTGAAATCATATTCGTATTTTTGGTATATTGCCTCTAATAATAAGGAAATTTCCAGTTCTGTAATGTCTTCCCTTATCATTTTCCACAAGTTTAAGTAACTTAAAAAAGAAAGAGTTACACAGTTTTACGTATATGTTACATAAATCACACTTTTTAGCGTATTTGTCTCAACAATACCACAATTAAAACTGTAAATCAAGGTAAAATTTAGAAAATATAGTATAATATTCAGGCAATTTAAATTTGCTAATAATGCCATTTAAGGAACGAGGACACGCCAAATTATAAACTGGGAATAATTGTAAACCCATTTTTAATTACATTTGAATTGGATTCCATTTTAATGAATACAATTTACACCAATTTTTTTTCAGACTATGCATTTATTTATGAGAAATAAGTCCATTTTTTTTAGGATACTACTCTTCAATGTTGGATTACAATTGTTTCTTCGTCTTTATGAGACTCAACGTATTATTAATATTTACGGGCTAATAAAGAATTTGCTGCTATTTGAGGGGTTTGGCCTTTTAAGAGATTTGGTGTTTTCTAATGTTGTTATCTTATGCCTTTATCCCTTTTTTTTATTTGAACCTAGATATGGGATTAGGTATTTGAGTGTTTTTTTAAAAACTATATTGGTTGTTTTTGCACTCCTTCATTTGATTTTTTTAGAATATTTTTTATATCAATTGATATTATTAGATGCCAATATTTACCAATATTCTATTAGAGAAATTTATTACACTTTAGGAACAGCAGATTTACCCTATCTTTTGTTATTTGGTGGCTTATTAATAGCCTGTTTTGTTTTATTTCTGATTAGCAGGTTCACTAAATGGATCACTGGTTTTAAGCGATTTGCGAATTTGATTTCTATTGTAATCGCAGTATGGTTTTTATTTTATTTTTTAATTCAATTTTCTTATAGACCTGAACAGAATAAATTTATTGAGAACAAAAGCTATCACTTTTACAAACAATCCATTAGGTATTTATTTAGGGAAAGTGCTGTAAATTATTCCGACGAGGATGCCTTAGCCTTCCAATTGGTTCATGCAGATAAAAGTTATTTATCTCAGAAATTCCCATTGCTCCATTTGTTTGAAAAAAAAGATGTTTTAGGACCACATTTCAATCAGTTTAACAAATCACCTAATATTGTTTTCATAATAGTAGAAGGATTAAATGATGATTTTATAAATGACTACCATGGTATTGAGTGGATGCCATTTTTAAATGAGCTTAGCAGCAAAAGTCTTTATTGGAATCATTGCTTAACTCTTGGCGAAAGATCGTTTGCGGCAGTTCCTAGCTTAATTGGTAGCTTGCCTTTTGGTGAGAAAGGGTTTACCTTATTAAATAGGTATCCACTGCATCAAACCCTTCCTTCCATTTTAAAATCGAACGGCTATTATACCACATTTTATTATGGTCAGGGAGCTTGGTTTCATCAAAAAGATTTGTTTTTTAAGTATAATAACTTGGATTTAATTTTTGATAATACTTGTTTTCATCCTAAATATTCTAAAATAATAGTGGGTTCAGATCAGTTTTTTTGGGGATATAACGATAAAGATTTATTTAGTCAATCTTTAGAAGTGATTGATACCTTGTCAGCAAAGAAACGATTGGACATCTATTTTACAGGTTCCAGTCATAACCCTTTTGTTATCTCAAACAAATTGGGCTACCAAGAAAAATATAGGGCACTTGTAAAATTGAAATCTAATAAAGACGAAAAGCAGTTTTTTAAAACATACGAAAAGTATTTAATAACCTTACCTTTTGTAGATGATGCTTTTAAAGATTTATTTTCTAATTATCGAAAGCGAGAAGATTTTCAAAATACCATATTTATTATTACTGGCGATCATCCCATGACTGAGGTTCCAATTGCAAATTCTTTAAAAAGGTACCATGTTCCGTTATTGATTTATTCACCTAAGCTTAAATCGGCAAAAGTATTTACAGAAGTAGTTAGTCATTTGGATGTTTTTGAAACCCTTCTTTCTTATTTGGATAACTATCAAATTAAAATACCAAAAACGTCTACAGCATTGGGTGGAAGTTTGATTGTTGGAGAAAAGATGGCGGAAAAGAAATTAGCCTTTATGAATGATAACAGAGAGGTGGTAGATTATTTAAAGGGGGATTATTATTTAACAGATGATAAGCTATTTAAGGTTTCCAAAGGTTTTGAGATTTTACCAATTGAAGATAAGTTTATTAAAAATGGAATGTTAGCGGAGTTATTGAATTATAACAAAACACGGTTGTATGTAAGTTTGAAAGATGCTCTTTTGCCTGTGTTAAATTTTTATCAAAATCACGGCTTCCAAAACATCAAAATATTTGATTCGATAATGGATATCATGGGGTCTAATCAATATTTTGATTTAATAAAGGAATTGCCTATTAAGAATGAAAAATTTCATATTCATGTTTCATTTGACTACGAAATTCCATTAGGGAATAATGTGCAATTAATTTATCAAATTAATTCAAATAAGGATAGCACAATTAAATGGAATAGTGAAGGAATTTCACCGGAATCAGCGCAATACCAGCACCAATTTGAAATTGCTAAATTACCAATCGACCAAAATTCCTTAAAACTAAAATTATTTATTTGGAATGAGAAGAAAGAAAAAATTATCCTCAAGAATTTCAAAATATTGGTATATAGATAGTTGAAATGCCATCTAAATTTTCTACCCTTAACTCAATTGCTTTGTTAGGCTGTAATTCACGATATCTGCTTAAAACATAATGAAGCAAAGTATCCCCAGTAACATAAACAACAAAGCCCAAAGCAATGACTAATAAAAGTTGATGTCGGAGTAAATCATATTAAACTGCCACAATTGGTCGCTTAATCCTGCGTTAAATTCTTTTGCGCAAATTGATTGAGATATTTTATAACCAATGATTGCATCTACAATAAGCGGGAAGGAAAGTAATCCTGTAATAAAGAAGTATTTCTGCTTTTCAAGTGCATCGTGAATTAAAAATCCTAAGCCTAAAAAGATAACTGGAAACAAAATAATCATTGCCAATAATCCACCGCCTTTGTTTTGTGCTTCTGCAAAAACGTTTGGATTGATGAAACCTAAATCCCCTTGTTTTACTCCATAAAGTGCAGAGTAGCCAATTGGTGAATAGAAAACAAATAAATAAAGAGTAAGTAGAATAACAATAAATGTCCCAATAATGAAAGGAACATAATCAGTTGTTGAGGCTTCATCGTCCTTGACTTTTATTTTATCAATTTCTAATTCCTCAATCCGTTTATCCTTGTCGTCTTTGAAACTTTCTTGCGATGTTATGTTGGCTTGAACTTGAACTTTTTGATTTCTCTTTTGAAGAAGTTCAGTACGAAGTTTTGAAATACCTTGTTTTATTCCGTCTTCGTTTAGTTGCTATTTGTTTAGTCGCTATTCGTTTAAGAACCGTTTGTAAATATTGTCAAGTGATGGTTCAATTGTTCCAGGAATTGAATTGGTGTTTTTTGAAGCAAGTTTACCGAAATGATGGTAGGTTACTTATCTGTCAGTGGTTGCCGTTCCTATTCCTGTCCCGTTTGCGTTACCGTTACAGTCAAACGGTATTTGGTCTTGTTGTTCTTCTGCCATATTTTATTTTTTGTTTGTGAAGTTAATTGTATGCACTGTCGTTCGTTAAACTATCCGATAACATCTTTATCTCCCGCAATTAATGCGTAAAAAACCTATTAGGAGATTTATATGCACGTGAGTGTTACGGGTAATAGCCGAAATTTGGTTTTATGTGCACGTGGGGTTGTTCGTGTTTTTCTTGCAAGTTTGCAAATGAATTTTTTGTGCAGTTTATGAAGCTTGAAGACATAGGAAGGCTAATATTTTTTCTAAATTTTGATTATAATATTATGCTCTCCAATAGGCCATTTTTTATGCTTGTCTTGTACCCTTATTTTCTGTATACTTGTTTACTTAGTTTTTCCAAAAACAAATTACCATGAAGCAAATAAGCTCTTTTAGTCATTATAAGGAAACATATCAAAAAAGCATTGAAAATCCAGAATTGTTTTGGGAGGAAATTGCCCATACTTTTTTGTGGAAAAGGCCTTGGGATAAAACTTTAAATTGGAATTTTGCTGAACCAAAAATTGAGTGGTTTGCGGGGGGTAAATTAAACTTAAGCGAGAATTGTTTGGATAGGCATATTGCCTCGCGTGGAGATAAAACGGCCATTATATGGGAGCCTAACGATCCTAAGGATGTGGCACGGCATTTAACGTATAATCAATTGCATATGTTGGTAATGAAGTTTGCCAATGTATTGCAGAGTTTAGGTGTGCAAAAGGGCGATAGGGTTTGTGTGTATATGCCTATGGTGCCCGAGGCTGCGGTGGCCATGTTGGCTTGTGCCAGGGTGGGCGCCATTCATTCGGTGGTTTTTGCGGGCTTCTCCTCACAGTCTTTATCAGATAGAATTAATGATGCGCAATGCAAGGTTTTACTTACTGCAGATGGCATGATTAGAGGGGAGAAAAAAATTGATTTGAAACAAATAGCAGATGCTGCCATGGCTAGCTCGCCAAGCATTCAATCTTGTGTGGTTTTAAACCATAAGAATTTTGAAACCAATATGCTTGAGGGTCGCGATTATGATTGGCAGACTTTAATGCAATCGGCAGCGTCGGTTCAAACCGCTATAGAAATGGACAGTGAAGACCCTTTGTTTATTTTGTACACCTCTGGCTCCACCGGCAAACCTAAGGGCGTTTTGCATTCAACCGCGGGTTATATGGTGCATGTTGCCTATACTTTTTTAAATGTTTTTCAATACCAAGACAATGAAATTTTTTGTTGTACGGCCGATATTGGTTGGGTAACTGGGCATAGTTATATTGTATATGGTCCGCTCTTAAATGGTGCCACCACGGTCATGTTTGAGGGTATTCCTTCTTGGCCTGATCCAAGTCGTTTTTGGCGTGTAATAGAAAAGCATAAGGTCAATATTTTTTATACAGCACCTACTGCTATAAGGTCTTTGGAGGTTTTTGGTGAGGAGCCTTTTGAGGGCATAGATTTAAGTTCTTTGCGTGTTTTGGGCTCTGTGGGAGAACCCATAAACGAGGAGGCTTGGCATTGGTATCACAAAAATGCAGGCAAGGGAAATTGTCCTATCGTTGATACTTGGTGGCAAACAGAAACGGGTGGTATCATGATTTCTCCCATGGCTCATATTACGCCTCTTAAGCCTGCTTTTGCTACTTTGCCCATGCCGGGTGTGCAATTGGCCATTGTAAACGAAAAGGGTGAAATTGTTGAAGGCAATGGGGTGGAGGGAAATCTTTGTATTTCTTTTCCTTGGCCGGGTATGGCTCGTAGCTTGTATGGCGACCATGAGCGGTTTAGGACCTCGTATTTTTCTACCTATGCCAATATGTATTTTACGGGCGATGGGTGCAAGCGCGATGAGGATGGTTATATACGCATAACGGGCAGGGTAGACGATGTAATTAATGTATCTGGTCACCGCATTGGAACGGGTGAGGTAGAGGATGCCATGAATGAGCATGGTTATATAATTGAGAGTGCGGTGGTGGGTTATCCGCACGATATAAAAGGTCAGGGTATTTGGGCTTTTGTGATTTGTGATAGGGAGCATCATTCGTATGAGGAATTGTGTAACGAGGCCAGGGCGCATGTAAGCAAGGTAATTGGTTCGTTTGCTAGGCCCGATAGAATTCAGGTGGTAAAGGCCTTGCCAAAGACACGTTCTGGCAAAATTATGCGCCGCATCTTGCGTAAAATTGCCGAGGGCGATGCCTCTAATTTAGGCGATACCAGTACTTTAATCGACCCAAGTGTAGTGGAGGTAATTAAGCTAGGCGCCGAGCAAATTCGTTAGTTGATGACCCATATTAGACTTGCTCTTTGACCCAAGTGTAGTGGAGGTAATTAAGCTAGGCGCCGAGCAAATTCGATAGTTGATGACCCATTTTAGACTTGCTCTTTGACCCAAGTGTAGTGGAGGTAATTAAGCAAGGTGCCGAGCAAATTCGTTAGTGGATGTCGTTAATTGATGACCCATATTAATACTGCCACAAGAATTATTTGAAAGATAAAAATTATTAGGCCAAAGCCTAGGCCTTTTTTGCCCGATTGTAATAGTTTTTGGAAACTTACTTTTAGGCCAATAGCGGCCATAACCATGCTCAGTAATATTTTGCCGCCCAGTTCCATGGTCTGAACCAATTCTTTTGGAAAATTAACAACCGAGCTTAGCAGGGTAATGACAATGAAACCCCATAGATACCAGGGTAATTTAAAGTGCTCTTTCCAATGCTTAACTTGGTCTTTATTTACTAAGTAATTAAAGAAAATAAGGGCAGGTGAAAGCAAGGCTACACGGGCTAACTTGATGGTGATGGCGGCTTCGCCCACATCTTTGCTCATGCTGTAACCGGCACCTGCTACATTGCCTACAGAATGTAAGGTTCCGCCCAACATAATGCCCATTTGTTGTGTGCTTAGGTTCAGCCTAAGTAAAACAAATGGCAAAACAATCATGCCCAAGCTTCCAAATAAGTTTACCACGGCCATGGAAATGGCTACATCGTCTTCGTTTTTTTTAATGCTGGGTGCCAAAGCTGCAATGGCGGCAGAACCGCAAATGGTGGTGCCAAAACCCACTAACCAGCCGGTGGCTCCCGGACAATTTATTTTTGTGGCCAAATAAAAACTGACTAGCAATAGCATTAGCACCATAATTCCAATGATGGAAAAGCTGCCTATTCCCAAGGCCGCAATATTTGCGTAATTGATGCTAAAGGCTAAAAATAGAATGGATATTTCGAGGAGTTTGCTGCCAATAAATGAAATGCCAGTTTGGAAACTTGTTGGTATTTTTAAGAGGTTGCCAGCCAGCATGCCCAACAAGAGTGATAAGAGAATGCTATTGAGCCAGCTTGGTGTATAATTTGCAAGGAAAAATCCTGCTAATCCTAGGAAAACGGAAAGTAGAATTCCTTTAATTTCTTTTTCTATAAACGTCATTAAGGTTTAATTACCTCGCCAGACCAGCTTAGGATGCCTCCGTTTAGGTTATAAACGTTTTTGAATCCTTTGCTTACCATAATGGATGCAGCGCGAGAACTCCTGCCTCCACTGCGGCAATATACAACATAGGTCTTTGATTTATCTAATTTGTCTATTTGGGCGTTAAAATCGTTGCTGTTAATGTTGGCAAATACTGTTGTTCCTTTGATATATCCTTCCTGAACTTCTCCTTGGGTGCGCACATCCACCACGGTAGCTTTTTCGCTTTTTACCACTTGGGCAAAGTTAGATGGAGCCAGGTTTTTTACTTGCGCTTGGGCCGTGTTCAATTGGAAAATAAAAGTAAGCAGGACAATGCTCAAAATGCGTTGTGTGATTTTCATTTTTCATTTAATTTATAGGGCAAAGATTGCTTTTTAATAAAATAGTGAGCGTAACAAAGGTGACACAAGATAGCGCAGAATTTCGCTATTTGCCAAAATGCTGGTCGGCATTGTGTAAAATTGCTTACTTTTGTACAAATTTTGAAACACATGAAAACAGTTGACACAATTAACTTTAATGGTAAAAAAGCCTTGGTGCGTGTAGATTTTAACGTGCCTTTAGATAAGAAAACCAATGAAATTACAGATGATGCCAGAATAAGGGCAACTGTTCCTACCCTAAAAAAGATTTTGAACGATGGGGGAGCTTGCATACTAATGAGTCATTTGGGCAGACCCTTAAAAAAATTAAAAGAAGACGGAAAAGTAGATTTTGAAAAGCATACTTTAAAGAACATCTTGGCCAAAGTTTCCGAATTATTAGGTGTAACAGTAAAATTTTCGCCCGATTGTATTGGTTCAGAAGCCACCGAAATGGCCGCAAATTTAAAACCAGGGGAGGTATTGTTGTTAGAAAATTTACGTTTTTATAAAGAGGAAGAGAAGGGTGATGCAGCCTTTGCAGAAAAGTTATCTAAGCTAGGCGATGTATATGTAAATGATGCTTTTGGAACTGCACATAGGGCACACGCCTCTACTGCGGTGATTGCACAATTTTTTCCAACAGCCAAATGTTTTGGATATGTAATGGCGCGCGAAGTGGCAAATGCAGAGAAGGTTATTAAGCATGCCGAGCGACCATTTACGGCAATTACAGGTGGGGCTAAGGTTTCAGACAAATTGCTGATCCTAGAAAATTTATTAGATAAGGTAGACAACCTCATTATTGGAGGCGGAATGGCCTATACCTTTTTAAAGGCTCAGGGCTTTGAAATTGGTTCGAGCCTATGTGAAGAAGACCGGCTAGATTTGTGTTTAGAGTTGATTAAAAAGGCAGAGTTGAAAGGCGTTAAATTATTGCTGCCCGAGGATTCAATTGTGGCCGATGCTTTTTCTAATGAGGCCAATTTTAAAGCATGCGATAACCAGCACATCGAAAAGGGTTGGATGGGTTTAGATATTGGTCCAAAAGCAGCCGCTTATTTTGCCGAAGTAATTAAAGGATCTAAAACCATTTTGTGGAACGGACCAATGGGTGTTTTTGAAATGACACATTTCGAAAATGGCACAAAAACGGCTGCCATGGCGGTTGCAGAAGCCACCAAAAACGGCGCATTTAGCTTAATTGGTGGTGGCGACAGTGCTGCGGCTGTGGCTAAATTTGGTTTCGAAGATCAAGTGAGTTACGTGAGTACTGGAGGCGGTGCTTTACTAGAATATTTTGAAGGAAAAGTATTACCCGGAATTGCCGCGATTAACGAATAATTAGTCACCACAATTTACCCATAAACCTTTATGTTGTCTTTTTTTACCAAGTACTACCAGGCCATTTTATGGTCATTCATTTCCTTGTTTGCTTGTGGCGTAAATGGGAACAGTTTTCCGCATGTTTCTTTTGATATTGGCATCGATAAAATTGCCCATTTTGTGTTGTTTGGCATGCAATCTTTTTTAATTGCTTTTGCCTACCACCAAGACAAGAAAAATACGAATTGGAACAACATACATTTATCCGTTTTAATTGGCATTTTGTATGGCGTGCTCATTGAGTTTTTGCAATATGCCATATTCATTAACCGAAGCTTCGACTATGCAGATATGCTGGCAGATGCCTTAGGCGCTTGTAGCATTTACCTTTGGGCATTTTTTAGGGGTAAGTTTAAATAGGGAAACTACACTACTGCAAGTCTAAAGTAAGGCAAAACTATACTAAGTAATACCAATTGAATTATTAAATAGCCCTAAGTTATTTGATAATTTTACAAAGGTAAATGTCGATATAACAAAATAATAGTACCATGATATATTTGTCGATATTGGACTATAAATTTTTAATAATTGGTATAAGCCTAAACTTGGTTTAAACTAAAATAGCGTATTGCTGGGATGGTCTTTTAACTTCTTCCTAGGTTTGTAAATAGCTGCTATTTTTTGCATTAACTCTTCCGGATTAAAAGGCTTGGTAATATAATCATCCATTCCTTTAGCAATGGCCAGCTCTTTGGCTTCTAAATTAACATTGGCAGAAAGCGCAAAGATAGGCGTTTTAATGCCACCCTTCCGCATAAGCGAAGCCGACTCAAATCCGTCCATTACAGGCATTTGAAGGTCCATTAAAATAAGGTCGTATTGTTTTCTTTGAACACAAAGCAACGCATCCTTGCCCGTTAGGGCCACATCTACCTCAATCTCCCAGCGCGTAAGAAATTGTTTTGCCACAAAAATATTCATGGCATTATCTTCCACTAAAAGCAATTGCATACCAGGGAATGCTTCAACTAATTTACCTGTATCTTTTGCACTTGGTTCAACGTAATTTAAATCAATTTTTAAATCAAGGTTGAACCAAAATTCTGTTCCTTTATTCACCTCACTGCTCACTTTTAAATCGCCCCCAAGTATTGTAACCAACCTTTGGCAAATTGCTAAGCCCAAGCCAGAGCCCCCATATTTCCTGGTGGTATCGCTCGATGCCTGAGAAAACTGTTCAAACAGTTTAGGCAGAAATTCTTCCTCAATGCCTATACCAGTATCCCAAACCCTAAAGCTTGTTCTAATCCAATCTGCGCTTACCTCCTCCAATTTTACATACAAACCAACCTCGCCTTTTTCGGTAAACTTAACGGCATTGGAGATGAGGTTGTTTATTACTTGGTTCAGCCGCATTTTGTCTCCTAAAATAGCCTTTGGGAAATTATTGCTCGCCTCCAATTTGATGTTTAAACCCTTTGCCTTGGCACTGTTGGTAAACGACTTAAGTGTGTTTTCTAAACATTCGTATAGGCTAAAAGATTTTTCCTCCAAATCGAGTTTGCCCGCATCTATTTTATTAAAATCTAAGATATCGTTGAGCAGATAAAGCAGGTTATCTGCGGCATATTTTAAAGCATTTAAATTGTCTTTTTGTTCGGCCTTAGGTTGGCTGTTTAGCAACAAATTTGTGATGCCAATTACCCCATTCATAGGCGTTCTAATCTCGTGGCTCATGGTAGACAAGAAAAGACTTTTTGCCTTAGATGCTGCTTCGGCCTTTTGCAAGGCTATTTTGTATTCTTCCTCTAAGCTTTTGCGGTAATCAATATTAGAATAAGTGCCAATTACCCTGATGGGATTTCCATCATTGTCGGTCTCGGCAACTTTACCACGGTCCAATACCCAAAAGTATGAGTTATCCTTTTTACGCAATCGGTATTCACATTCGTAATATTGCGATTTGCCCTCAAGGTGATCCACAAATATATTCCAAGCCCGAGGTAAGTCTTCTGGGTGAACCAAATCTTCCCATTTCTCTATTAAGGTTTCAAATGCTTTATAACCCAACATCTCATTCATTACGGGCGAAAAGAAGGTCTCATCGGTAATAAGATTTACATCCCAAACAGCATCTCTGCTGCCAGATAGCGCATAATTCCAACGCTTCTCTGCCTTTAATAATTCATCTTGCGCAATAAGCACATCGGTGATGTTTTCTAGGATACCTAAAATTGAACTAACTTCGCCATCGGCATCTAAAATGGGCACTTTAAAGGTTCTTGCATAAATCTGCCTATCCTCCACCTTTATGGCCAATTTCTGAATCAGAATCGGTTCCTTTTCGGTAATTACCCAATTGTCGGTTGCCAAATAATTCGTTATCTCTTCAGAATTTTTAAATATTTCTTCATCGGTTTTTCCAATTACATCTTCCTCTTTAAAACCAAACATGTTTTCTAGTTCCTTGTTCCAAAGGGTATAAGTCAAATTGCTTTGCACATCTTTCACAAATACTCCAATAGGCAAATGCGCAATAAGTTTGTTTAAGAAGATACTCTGTTCTATTTGTTTGTTCTCAATTTCTTTTCTACTTGTTATGTCCTCAATTACGATGGAAACCTTAGGTGGATTGCTATTCTTTATTCTCCTCAGCTTGGCCAAATAATGCTTAACCGTTCCCTTTAATTTATAGGCGTATTCATATTCTGTAGGCTCTCCTGTTTCCTTAGTTTTTAAAAACGAACTCATTATATCAGTTTCAAAAGGCTCGTCGAATAATTGAGCAATTGTTTTGCCTAAAAAATAATCCTCCGAATTGAGCATCACTTGATTTTCGCCCTTCCAAACCTTGGTGCAACAATCATTTTCATCCATTTCAAAAATAATTTCTTGCGTAGAACTCAATAGTAAT
Source organism: bacterium (assembly GCA_034439755.1). Lineage (GTDB taxonomy): Bacteria > Bacteroidota > Bacteroidia > UKL13-3 > UKL13-3 > B1. The sequence goes on along the minus strand of JAWXAZ010000057.1, from coordinate 5,469 downwards.
TCAAGGTTTTGAGATATTAATTGTTGGTCTTCGAGGGCCTTTTTTCTGCTGGTAATATCAATAGCTTTTATAATAGCACCATGCCTTTCATTGCCTTTCATAATGGGCTTAAAAGTCATCTCAAAAGTTTTAAGTTCTAGCGCTGCTTTATACGCAACATCTAGTTGAAACGACTCGCCATTAAGTGCCCTTTTAAACCAAGAATTCCAATCTTTGTAAATACTGTTTTCATCCAAACTAAATAAAATGCTATTTCCTGCTTTAGGAATATTTTTCCATACTCCCTCATATAATCTTGCAAAGCTCGAATTAAACGAAACCAACTTATATTCTGTGTCTATTGACCAAATAGGGTCATTTGAATTTTCTAATAATGCCAAAATATTGGCTTGGTTTATCTCTAATTCCAGTTCAGATTTTTTTTGCAATTTGCTGAACAAATTGAGTGCAATTGCAGAAGCCAAAAATGATATGAAGATGGAATAAAGCAACACAATATTTGAACCAAAATTTAGTGCAATTTCTTTAAAAAGCAGGTTTGGTGCCCATCCTATATTTACTAAAATCATGCTAAGCATCATGCTTAACATTCCAAGCCACTTGATGTTTTTAGACCCCAAAGTGTCAAACAAATAAATACCTATTAAAATGGGTACATAAAATAAATAGGTTCCAAGGTTCAAATTAAATCCTGAATCAACCAAATACACACTAAAGACTATTGAAACAACCACCATATTTATGGCAAAATTTAAGCGATATTCCTTCACCAATTTAAGGCAATACAAATTCACTGCGATTGGAATTATGCACAACAAGTTTAACCAAGATGAACTAAATAATAGCCCAATAATCAATGAAAATATACTGATAATAGTATCTAACCAAATTAACCAGGTTATTATTTTATTTTGTTTGTTCATATCCTAACGTTCAATATTAGGAAATTTCCATTTCTTTTCTGCGTTATAGTGCAAATATCCTTCCTTGGCCACTAAGGGCGATTCTATGTTATTTGCATACAAAGCACCCGTTCCTAATCCTTGGTGCAATTTATTTCCTTTTGTGGTGGTCCATTGGGCAATGGCATTTAAGCCAATATTCGATTCCAAAGCAGAGGTTGCCCACCAGTCAATGCCTTGTTTTTCGGCCAAGTTTACCCAAGCATCACTTGCACCCAATCCGCCCAATAAGGTGGGTTTTAAGATCAAAAATTTGGGCTGAACCAATTGAAGCAGCAAGCGTCCATTCTCATTTACATCTACCCCAATAAGCTCTTCATCGAGCGCAACCGGAATGCTGCTTTTTGCGCAAACCTCTTGCATCAATTCAAGCTGTTTTGCCGCAATGGGTTGTTCTATTGAATGCACCAAAAACTTGCTAAAATCTTTTAGCTGATCCAAGGCCTCACTTGCTTTAAAAGCACCATTTGCATCCAACCTAATCTGCACCTTATTTGGCCCAAACAACTTTCTAAATTGTTCCAATAACCTACACTCTGCATCATGGTCGTGCGCACCAATCTTAAACTTTATACAATCATATCCTCCGGCTGCTTTGCTAATGGCTTCTTCTAACATATTTGGCAATTCGCTCATCCACACCAAGCCATTAATAGCAATAGGTGCGCCCTTCAAAAATGAAGTTTGAAACAACTCTTGTTTACCGCCATTTTCAACATCGCGAATTGCCGTTTCTAAGGCAAATTGAATTGAAGGAAAAGCTTTCAACGGCAACTCTTTCCAGTACAATCCTTGGTTTAATAAATCTAAATACGAGGAAAGTACTGCTTCAAAATTGTTAACAGCATCTTGGCTCAGACCAACTAAAGGTGCAGCCTCACCCCAACCAGTTTTTAGTGCCGCATTTTGCACCCTAATTACATAACTGCTGTGGGTGGTAATAGTGCCTCTGCTAGTGCGGGCCTCAAATGAAAATTCCAAATCACGCTTTACATAATCAAATTTATAGCCTTTCATAGCGAACCTACGTATAAGATAATGGTCATTAAAAATGTACTCAAAGATAACCACTTTAAGAGTGGGTCGAAACTCTGGTAATCTTTTGCTTTCACGGCCATAGAAATATTTGGCAGCAATACGAACGATATTGCCCAAGCCCATTGATGATCTTGCAAAGACAAGAATATAAACCTAAGCAAACACAACCAGGCAATTATCAAAATGGCGGTGTGGTATTTTTTGGCCATGTTTAATCCCAAACGCACCGGAATGCTTTTTTTACTTGCAGTTGCATCCGATTCAATATCGCGCATGTTGTTTAAATTAAGCACGCCCACCGATAGGCAGCCATAGGCAATAGACAGATATAGGGCGTTTTCTGATACCCCAGCAGTTTGCAAATATTGGGTGCCCAAAACAGAAACAAATCCAAAGAAAATGAATACACTTATATCGCCTAAGCCTGCGTATCCATAAGGGTTTTTGCCGTTTGTATAGGCAATGGCTGCTATAATAGAAAGTATGCCAACAGCCAATAAAATGGAGGTGGCAAATAGGCCAATATTGGGCATGGCAAAATAGAGCAAGCAGCAACCAGAGACAAAAGAAAGCACCGCAAAAAGTATCATGGCCTTTTTCATTTGTGGCGCACTAATTAAACCGGCTTGCACCATTCTTTTTGGGCCTTTTCTATCCTCATGATCTGCACCATGGATGCTGTCTCCATAATCGTTTGCTAAGTTAGAAAGTATTTGTAAGAACAATGCAGTAAGCAAGTTAAACACAGAAATTGGCAGGTCTAGTTGCTGCTTAAACGACACGCAAATTAATCCCGCCCAAATACACGAAAGCGACAAGAACAGGGTGCGAAGTCTAAAAGCATTTATCCAATGGTTAATTTTCATTATCTTTGTTGAATGAGCCAGCAAATTAAGTATATTAGATTTTTGCTGAAGTATCCTGTTTATAAGTTTTTTAAACAGCGACAAAAATACATCAGCAATGAGAGCTTCCTAATTATAGCTAGCATCATGGTAGCTATCGTGGTGAGCATTGCCGCAATATTGCTAAAATACTCCATTCATTTTTTCGAATCGGTGTTAATTAATACCAATTTATTAGAGCTTCGTTACCAATATATCATTTATCCAGTAATTGGAATTGTGTTGTCTCTTGTTTTTATTCGCTATGTTTTTGGGCTTAAGGATTTTGAAAAAGGACTTGCTTCCATTATTTACCGCATTACCAAGAAAAAGGGAAAAATTGAAGTTCATCATACCTATGCGCACCTTGTAAGCAGTGCTTTTACGGTAAGTTTGGGAGGCTCTGTTGGGGTAGAAGCACCTATAGCTATAACGGGTTCGGCCATTGGTTCAAACCTAGCCAAGCGCTTATTTTTAAACGATAGCGATCGCAATCTATTGCTTGCCTGTGGTGCCTCTGCGGGTATTTCTGCCATTTTTAATTGTCCGGTAGGGGGTGTAATTTTTGCCTTAGAAGTATTGCTTCGTAGGGTAAGTATTTCTGCATTTGTGCCACTGTTAATTGCTTCGGCAACGGCGGCCATTATGAGTCATATTTTTTATCAAGGACAAATTATTGTGTTTATTCCAAAGCCTTGGGAAGTTGCGGCCATTCCATTTTATGCCCTATTTGCAGTGGTCTGCGGATTGTTTTCGGTTTATACCATTCGCACCATTTATTCCATAGAATCGAAGTTTAACAACAAGGATCAAAAATTCTTAATTGCCATTTTTCAAGGACTCATTGTGGGCGGTCTGATCCTATTTTCGCCCATGTTATATGGTGAAGGTTATTTTGTGATTAACAAGGCACTCAATGGCACCTTCGATAGTTATGTGTCAGAATTTGTGAGTCACCAAGCTTGGATCAACCCGAATGTTTTGTTGCTTACTTTTGTATTGGCTACTGTGTTGTTAAAGCCTGTTGCGGCGGCATTTACGGTGAGTTCGGGAGGAAATGGTGGTATTTTTGCTCCTTCTTTGTTTATTGGCGCTTTGTTGGGATTGCTTTTCTCTCGTGTGATAAACCTTGCCGGAATATCTGACATTAATGAGGTGAACTTTATTGTGATTGGAATGGCTGGGGTGCTTAGTGGGGTTTTGAGTGCGCCCATGACAGGGGTGTTTATGATTGCAGAAGTGGCAGGTGGTTATACTTTATTTGTGCCTTTAATGATTGTAAGTGCAGGCAGTTATTTTGTAACCAAACTGATTGAACCAAACAGCATTTATACCAAAAAATTGGCGCATGGCGGCTTTTTGAAAAAGTCGCCCGAATTGGATGTGCTCAAGGAGCTTTCTGTGCGAGCTATTATGGAGGTCGACTTTCCCATACTAAAGCCCGATGATTCTCTAAGGCGGGTTACAGAGGTAGTTTCTAGCACGCGCAGAAATGTGTTTCCGGTGGTAAAGCGCAATGGGCAGTTTATAGGTATTGTTACCATGGGCCATTTGCGATCTTATATTTTTAAGCAGGAGTTATACGATAAAACAAAAGTGATGGAGATATTGGTTCAAAACGTAATAACAAGCGATATTAACGACTCCTTAGACATATTAATGCACCAATTTGAGGAATACCCAGAGGTTTTTTATATTCCGGTGTTGGATGAACAAAAGTACTTGGGATTTGTATCCAAAAGCACCTTTTTAAACAAGTATAAATTACTTATGAAAGATTGGGCCAATGCCAATCAACTTTGAGGCTGGTTTTGCTTGAAGAAAGATTGTTCTAGTAAAAACTTACGCTTGTTTTTGCCAAAGAAAGATTGTTCTTGTAAAAAATAAGTTTGTTTAGCCAAAGAAAGATTGTTCTAGTAAAAACTTACGCTTGTTTTTGCCAAAGAAAGATTGTTCTAGTAAAAACTTACGCTTGTTTTTGCCAAAGAAAGATTGTTCTTGTAAAAAATAAGTTTGTTTAGCCAAAGAAAGATTGGCTCAGTAAAAACTTACGATTGTTTTTGCCAGAGAAAGATTGTTCTTGTAAAAACCTACGCTTGTTTTTGCCAACCAAGGGCTAACTCAATAATTTCATGGATTTTTTCTCTCGACAGGGGCTTAATGTAAAATCCAGTTAGGCTAGGGTAGGAGTGCGCTTTTTTGTGATCGGTTGGGTCTAACGAGGATGTAACCATGATAATAGGAAATTTCTTGGTAAAGAGCTCGTAGCGGTCCAAAAACTCCCAGCCAGATAGTCGCGGCATATTAATGTCTAACAAAATTAAGTCAAATATTTCCTCTGTGGTACTTAAGAATTCGAGTGCTTCTGTTGGGTCAAGAAAATCTTTAAGCTGGTAAGGAATGCCCATTTTGCGTAACAAACGGTTGTTTGCCATGTTGTTAACAAAATCATCGTCAATTTGTAATATTTTAGTTGTCATATCATTATTAATAAAGGTTTAAGGTTATTGTTTAATTTGCTGCTTAAACAAATATAATTATATTTTAAATAAACAATATAGCTGTACAGATTATTTTATCATTTT
>JAWXAZ010000056.1:0-7797 GCA_034439755.1 bacterium | reverse complement strand
GGGGCGTTGGGTTTTGGGTTTTGGGTTTTGGGTTTTGGGTTTTGGGTTTTGGGTTTTGCCAAAAAATTTCACAACATTTGCGTTTAAGATTATTAATAGTTTTTGAATGGCAACTTTAATGGATTTTAAAAAGCATGAATTAAATAACTCAATAGCATAATGAAAATAAAATTCTTTCTCTTAACATTTTTGCTTCTTTTTGCGAGGGGCTGTGATTTCTATTCTACGAGTCTTTGGTATTTTGATGATCCTAATGGTGAAACAAATCCATTGACGCGTATTTTGGGGCTTGATTAGTGGGGTTTGATGGCAACGAATATTGTTTTGGTTGGGCTTATTATTTTTTGCTTTTACTATTATTCGTTTAAATATTCCATGGGTAAAATTTCAACTAAAACGGAGCGGCTGCCTGACTTTGTTTCTGAGTTATATTTTAATGAAAAGGGGAAGTTCTATCAGGTATTTTATAGGTGGCCCAAAAACAAAAAAATATTGTGGGCACATATTGGTTATGTGCTGCCGCGTGTTTTAATTATTGCGAGTTTTTTGGCAACAATCCACAATCTTTGTCAGTTTTATGATATGCCTTTTTATAATACTTTTAGGTCAATTGTTAAAAGGCCTCTCTTTGTAATCTATGGATTGATTGGTTTTTCTTTTATATTTTTCTCGCGCCGACTTTGGCAAAAGGAATATGAAATTGCGAAAACAAATTTAAATCCAAGCATCCCAATTCACTCACATTTTTGAAATAGAACAGGCAAAAAAAACTGCATTAAAATTTGGTTCAGACCACCCTATAATGGACTTTAGGTATAAATAACACCTGAAACTTGGAATAAAGTGGCTTCGCTATATGATTACAAGTTTATGGATTTAGAGGGATACAAAAACTCGTATGACTTTATTTGTAGTTCGCTTAACAAATCCAAATCAAAAGTGTTAGAAATTAGTTGTGGTCTCGGAAATGTAACGAAGTATCTTTTATCTAAAAGGCCAGACCTCCATGTTTTGGGAACTGACATTGCGCCTAATATGATTGAACTGGCAAATGCAAACAAGCATCTATCCATAAATAATTTTTATGCATTTCATTATAAATATAAATATTATTATATGAATTGAAAGGCGCAGATTTGCCGCACAAAAAAAAGCAAAATGACCAAGAATAACCCGCCATGCCTAAACATTTTTAATTTCCGCACAAATGAACTTTAATTTACTCTTAGAAAATTTAACGAACCCGGCCTTATTGTTTTTTGTGCTGGGCGTTATAGCGGTTTACCTCAAAAGCGATTTAGAAATACCACCCAATTCATCAAAATTTATCTCACTGTATTTGTTGTTTTCAATTGGCTTTAAAGGCGGACAAGAACTTTCGCATGAAACATTTACGAGCGAAATTGCTTGGTCTATGCTTTTTGGAATTTGCCTTTCGGCATTGATTCCCCTTTACACTTTTTTTATCTTAAAAAGAAAATTGAATGTCTTTGATGCAGGTGCCGTAGCGGCTGCCTATGGCTCGGTTAGCGCGGTTACCTTTGTAACGGCAGTATCCTATTTGGAGTCGCAGCAACTTAGTCTGCACGGTCACATGGTAGCCATTATGGCCTTAATGGAATCGCCTGCCATCATCATTGGCTTGGTGTTAATTTCAGTTTTTAACAAAGAGAAATCGGCACCTAAAATTAAAATTCCAGCAGTGGTTAAACACTCGCTTACCAATGGCAGTGTACTGTTAATTCTGGGAAGTTTGGTCATAGGTTTTATGGCCAATGCCAAACAAGCAGAAGGCATTAAACCCTTTACAAACGATTTGTTTAAAGGCTTTCTCGCTATTTTCTTGTTAGATATGGGTATTACCAGCGGCAAAAAATTAAAAGCATTCTTTTCCTTTGGGTTCTTTCCCTTTGCCTTTGCCATCCTAATTCCGCTATTGAACGGAAGCATCGTTTCATTTTTAAGCGCAATTGTTACCGATGATGTTACCAATAGATTTATATTTGCCGTGTTGGCTGCAAGTGCTTCTTATATAGCAGTGCCCGCAGCAATGAAAATCACCGTACCAAAAGCCAATCCGGGACTATATTTGCCAATGGCGCTTGCAGTAACCTTCCCCATTAATATTACTGTTGGAATGCCCTTGTATTTTCTAATTGCCCAACACTTTTAGAAAGCATTATACCCAAATAAAACTTCTGTTACGGTCTGAACCAAGCGCTTGATAAAAAAGAAACTAAAGGCAAATTGGCAAAAAGAAAAAAAACTTTTACCATGAAGAATGAGTTATTAAACTACCTATCGCGACATATTTCTATCTCTACTGAACTAGAACAAATCATTGTTGAAAGTTCAAATTTAAAAAAATATAAAAAGGGCACCATTCTTTTAAAAGAGGAAGATATTTCCAACGAAAGTTACCTGGTTTTAAAAGGTTGTATTAGGAGCTATTTGCTTAAAGATGGGGCAGAACAAACCTTAGAATTTTATACCGAAGGAGAAGCTGTAATGGCCCTTAGGTTGGGCTATCACCTAAAATTTTTTAACAACCGATTTTTTATTGAACCCTCCTTTGCGGGTACCCATTGGCCTGTGAATACCAACGTTCCTGCTGGTTTTGCTATAAAAGAAAAAAAGTGGCCCAATTATTTTTTAGTGGAACCAGGCTTGCATTTCGGATTCAAATTTTAAATTTACCCATGGAAATAAAAACCAAGCTATCTACTTTGTGGATTGTGGTTATGCTGAACCTAATTTTTGCCGATATTCTTTCTATCATGATAGAGCTTGTTAAGAAAAATACGATAGACATTATTGGAAGCGATGTAAGCACTACCATGGCAATTGCAGCTATTGTAACCAATATTCCTATTTTAATGATTTACTTTTCGAGGGCCTTGCCTTATAAAGCAAATCGCCTCACCAATATCATTGCGGCGCTAATAACCATGCTTTACGTAATTGGCGGAGGAAGTTTAACCCCACATTATGTAATTATTGCAGGCATTGAAGTGATACTTTTGCTCGCAATTTTATGGCACTCTTGGCATTGGAAAATGGCAGAAAAATAACCCTTAAAACATCACCCGAAATTGTAAGTTAAAGCTGCGGGGAGCATCCATTTTAGTGGGGCGCGAGGCGTATTCTTGGTTGGTGAAATTATTAACCAAAAAGGCAATGCGGCTTTGCTCGGTTAATTGGTAAGATACCCTAACATTTTGCACCAAGTATCCTGCTCCTTGTCTATCGAAAAAAGCCTTTATGCTTGGTGTAAAAATCAAGAAAAATGGATCTATTTTCTCATAAGAACTGTAGTAATTGAGCGTATACCCCAAACTGAATTTTTTAAAGGTGCCTTCAATATCCCATTTGGCCGTAGTTCTATTTCTGTAAGGCAAAATGGCAGCATAATATTTGGCACTGTCTAAGGTTTTTATGCTGCTAAACAAGGCCTTGGAATAATAGCCCCAATCTCTCATTTCGGGTGCCTCAGATAAGTTAACCGGCATGGTATACGTATATCCACCCAAGGTTCTAATTAACACATCGCCAATTCTACCTTCGCCTGTGAAACTAATTTCGAATCCTGCCGCCCGGGTTTGACCAATATTTTGTGCTTTAAAACCTATGCGGTTCCAAATGGGCAAATTGGGATAATCAACAGAAGACAACCATTGGCCGAACCGAAACTCAATCATGCTATCGAACTCTTGGTTAAAGACTGTAAAGTCAACAGAACCCACAAAGTTGGCAATTCGAAATCCTTGTTGTACGCCAATTTCGGCGGTAAATCCCTTCTCAGAAACCAAATTGGGGTTAGGGAAAATACGCAAATCTGCCGCCTTGTCTTCCACAAATTTTTCGCCAATGGTAGGAAACCGGTAGCCTTGAGAATAGTTAGCCCGCAAGAAGGTTTTCTCGGCCACTTGGTAATTGATGCCAAAGCGCTTTAAGAGTCCGGTTTTTTCTTGGTAAACATCCAAGCCATTAACCTCGTATCTGCCCCCAGCCACAAATCCCCAGCGCTTGTAGCGGTAATCGAGCTGACCAAATCCCGCTGCACTAAATCCCGCAAATTCTCCTTTGTATACATTTCCCACTGCCCACAAAGAAGTAAGGTAGGAACCTGCAGTTAAATCGAGTCCTTTAAATAAAGTAGTTTTGAGGTTATAATCGAAGGCATACAAATTGGCGATGGCATCATTGTCGGCCGGAAATTTAACTTTGTCGACAAAGCGTTTTATTTGGTAAATTCTAGCCTTAAAGGTATGGAAGCTTTTGCCTCTCCTCCATTCTGCATGCGGGTCGAAAGAGACGATGCGGTAAAAATCATCGACCACATAATTATCAATTGGCCTTAAAGCACCCGAGTCGGCATCTTTCCAAATAAAGAAGCGCCCAGCTTTTTCAACCATGGTATTTAGGTTCAAACCGAAACTAAAATTAGGTGAAAGGCGATAGCGCGTTTTGAGGTAGTTTCTAACCCTAAAGGCATCTGCGCCTTGTAGGTGACTATGAATGCCGTTGGCGTTGCCGCTTACCACTAAATCGAATTTTCCCCAGCTTTGTTTGTGGTTATAAAATACCCCGCTATTGGAAGGTTGTGTGGAGGGCGACCACCAGATGGTTTCTTTGCGTTTTGGGTTGGAAAGAACGCCTTGATACATTTGAATTTTTGTTTGAGGCTTTTTGGTGCCCCAGCCTGTGCGCACATTTACGGTGCCATTGAGGGCAGAGGAGCCATATAAAACGGAGGCAGAGCCTTTGATGACTTCTATTTGCTCGGCTGCTTCGATGGGAAGAAAGCTCCAACGCACATCGCCCAAATCTGCACCCAGCAAAGGCATATCGTCTAATAATACCGCCACACGGCTGCCAGTATTATAAGAGAAACCCGCCCCGCCTCTTATGGTTACTTGTCCGTCTACCACCATTACACCCGGCACTTTATTTAAGATTTCGGATAAATCGGTAGCGTTGGTATTTGCGATTAAATAAGGCTGAATGATGTTGACGGAACTTACCTCGCGTGAAACTTCTTTGGCACCTCTTGAGCCAGAAATGACCAATTGGTTTAATTGGTTCACAAAAGGAATGAGCAGAACTTGAAATTCTCTTTTGCCATCTAATTGCTCTTCAAAATTTAAGTCGAAATTTTTATACCCTACCCTACTTACTTTGAGTTGGTGTTTGCCGGTGAAAGTGGTAAAAGAGAAAAATCCATTGGAATCTGTTTGCGTGCTAAATTTTTTATCTAAATAAACAGAGGTGGCAACAAGCGGCTTAAAAGTTTGCTCGTCTATGACTTTGCCACGCAGCAATAAATTCTGTGCCACACCGTTATTAAAAAGGGTGACAAGAATCATAAGTATTAAATAAGTCCTATATTTCATGTGTTTTGCGTGGATGTAAAAATAATACTTTCTTTATTTTTTAAAAGTTTTTGTTTATGTGGCGAAACAAATACTAATTTAGCGGGGTTATTAATAAGTATTACAGAATATCTACACAAAATGGGCCTTTTAAAGCAAAAATTTATCGAGAAAGCCACACCGTTATCGGCTGAAATTAAACAATTTGTCAAAGAAAACGGAAATGTTTCACTAGGAGAATGTACAGTTGATGATGTATATTCGGGTCAAAAAGGCATTATTGGCTTGCTTACAGAAACATCTTTATTAGACTCAAATGAAGGAATCCGTTTTAGGGGATATACCATTCCAGAACTTAGGCAAAAACTTCCAAAAATTCCAGGAGGTACAGAACCGCTTCCAGAAGGATTATTTCATTTGATGTTGTTGGGTGAATTGCCAACTTACGACGATGTGTTGGAGATACAGCAAAATTGGAGAGAGCGTGCAACCGTGCCAGCGCATGTGTATGCAACCCTCGATGCTTTGCCAATTACCACCCATCCCATGACACAGTTTAGCATTGGTATTATGGCCATGCAAACCGATTCTGTTTTTGCTAAGGCATACAGAGAAGGCATTAACAAAAAAGATTATTGGGATCCTACCTACGAAGATGTGTGCAATTTATTGGCGCGCCTTCCTTATGTAGCAGCCTATATTTATAGAAGAACGTATAAAGACAATGTTCACATTGCACCGAAGCCAGAACTAGATTGGGCGGCAAATTTTGCGCACATGTTGGGATTTGACCAAATTGAATTCTACAAGTTAATGCGTTTATACATGACCATTCATGCCGATCATGAAGGTGGAAACGTATCGGCACATACCACGCATTTGGTGGGTTCGGCATTGAGCGATCCATATTTGGCATTTTCTGCTGCTATGAACGGCTTGGCTGGACCATTGCACGGTTTGGCTAACCAAGAAGTGATTAGGTGGATTACCGAAATGAGAGAAGAGATTGGTCATGCGCCAAGTAAAGAAGATATTGCTGCTTATGTTCATAAAACATTAGCCAATGGCAAAGTTGTTCCAGGATATGGTCATGCCGTTTTAAGAAAAACTGATCCGCGTTTTGTGGCACAACAAGAGTTTGCAAAAACGTATATGCCAGACGATGAGTTGGTGAATATAGTTTGGAACATTTATGAAGTAGCGCCTCCAATTTTGGAAGGTACGGGTAAAATTAAGAACCCTTGGCCTAATGTTGACGCACATTCTGGCGCATTGTTGTTGCATTATGGTTTAAATGAGCCCGATTTTTATACCGTATTATTTGGTGTAAGCAGGGCTTTGGGTGTTATGGCCTCATTGATGTGGGACCGTGCTTTGGGCTTACCAATTGAAAGACCAAAATCGGTTACTTTTGAGTGGTTAAAAAATACAGTAGAAGCAAAAAAAGCGAAAGCATAAATAGGTTCAAACCATATAAATTTTAAAAACGCAGCCTTAGTGCTGCGTTTTTTGTTTTGATTTGGTGTGATTATTGTATTTTTGGCCAACATGAAAAAATTTTCTTTCTGTCTGAACCAAAAACATGGCGTTGGTTTTCGCTTGTTAATGGCATTAATTTTGGTTTTCCAATTGAGTGCTTGCGGTGTTTATACGCAAAGTGGCGCTTCTATTCACCCCGATGCTAAGACTTTTAGTGTAACCTATATTGCCAATAAAGCCAGTATTGTGGCCCCTACTTTGAGTCAGACACTCACAGAAAGAATTAAGACAAAGTTTATCAATGAAACGCCGTTAAAGCTTACCACGGGCGAGGGCGATTTGCATTTTAGCGGCAAAATTACCAGCTATGTAACGGCGCCCATTGCCATACAGGGAAACCAAACCAATGCAGTGAGTAGGCTTACGGTAACGGTTGAAATAACCTGCGATAACAAGTTGGAAGAAGACAAGAGTTTTACCCAGACATTTAGCAACTTCACCGATTTTGATTCGAAGTTAAATTTCTCCTCGATAGAGAATGATTTGATTTCCAAAATTTGCGATGGATTGGTTCAGGACATATTTAACAAGGCCTTTATTAATTGGTAATTGCTGTTGTTAGATGTTACCAGTAAGCATAGAGAACAACACGACCACCAACGAACGAGCTTAACACGTCAGACAATTTCGCTGTTCTTTGACACAAAACGACCTGACTTTGCCGACACTCAAGCCAACGCTTCTAAAAAAATTAAGACACCCCCACCGCACAAAAAAATAAAATTCTAAGCCACCCCACATTGGCACATTTGGGTTTTGCCCCAACCCACCTGCCCAACCCACAAGTAAAACCCAAAAGAGCCAATTTTCCCATCGCACAATCAAAAACATTCGTATCTTTGGACAATTATAGACAAGTCAAAATAAAGCCCATTGAACACATTAG
>JAWXAZ010000055.1:0-5548 GCA_034439755.1 bacterium | reverse complement strand
TGAATTATGAATTATGAATTATGAGTTATGAATTATGAATTATGAGTTATGAGTTATGAATTATTAATTATGAGTTATGTGTTATGAGTTATGTGTTATTATGAGGGGGTATTAATTTATTGATGTTTCTGCTAATGGTAGAAATAAAATGTAAAGAAAAGGAGGATGTCATAATTTTGACAGAATAGGGTGTTGATTCTGGTAATTTTACTTTATACCAGAGGTGGTAAAATTTAATAGTTGAATTTTAATAGGTCTTTAGTGAACAAAAACGGTAAATACATGGCTTTTTGCCAAACTTTTTTTCTTTCTGTTTTTTACTTATTATTGAGTAATGGAATTTGAAAAAGTACGAGAATATATTTTAGCAAAATTGCAAAATGAATTGCCTCCAATTCTTTATTATCACAGTTTTAACCATGTGATGGATGTTTATTCTGCGGCTGAAAATCTAGCCGATTTAGAAGGCATTGAAGGAGAGAATTTAGTTTTGTTGCGCACTGCGGTGCTGTTTCACGACAGTGGTTTTACCGTACAATTAAATAACCACGAAATGGTGGGCTGTGGCATTGTGCGCAATCAATTGCCAAAGTATGGGTATAATTCGGTTCAAATCGAAAAAATTTGTGGTATGATTATGGCTACAAAAATTCCGCAAACACCGCATAATTTATTGGAGCAGATTATTTGTGATGCCGATTTAGATTATATCGGTCGGGACGATTTTTGGGAAATTGGAGGCAAGCTATTCCTCGAATTGAAGGCCTTGGAGATCCTAAAAACTGAATTGGATTGGAATAGGTTGCAAATATCTTTCTTAAGTGCCCATCAATATTTTACTAACGGTGCCCGCAATTTACGCCAGAAAAAAAAGCTAGAACATTTAAAAGAATTATATAAAATAGTAGATTCGCTCAATTAAAATAAATATGAAGAAACCTGTAATATTAGTCCCTACAGATTTTACCGAAATTGGAGATAGTGCCATAGCTTACGCCTCACAATTGTCGAGAATTCTTAGTTCAAAGGTTGAATTGTTGCATGTAATATCTAAAGAAAAAGATATTGCGGCAGCTAAGAGTGCCTTGGAAATTCAAGTTAATCGTTTAGAAAAGGAAAACATAGAAGCAAGTGCCCATGTTGAGATAGGCAATATTTTTGAGGACATTGGAAAGGTTGCAGATAGGCAAGAAGCAAGGTTAATTGTGATGGGTACGCATGGGGTAAAAGGCATGCAGCATGTAATGGGTTCAAAGGCACTAAAAGTAATCACCAATTCGGATGTTCCTTTTATTGTGGTGCAGCGCAAACCCATGAAACCAGAGGGTTTTAAGCACATCATTATTCCGGTTGATTTTAACCAAGAGGTGAAACAAAGTATCAAATATGCATGGGAAATTGGCAAGTATTTTCAATCCAAAATTCACATCGTATATTTAAAAGAAAAGGATCCATTTATTGCGGCTAAAATTGAACGCAATATTCCGTATGCCCAAGAATTGTTAGAAGAAAATAAGGTGGCTTATGAAATTACAGGCATAGATAAAAACGATTTCGCCAAAGATTTTATACGCCTTTCGGCAGCGGTGGATGCCGATTTAATTACCATCATCAATAACCACGAAAATATCTTTACTTATTTTGGCGGTTCGTTTGAGCAAAGTGTGATTGGAAACAAAGAGGAAATTCCAGTAATGGTTATCAATCAAATTGCCTCAAACTCTGCTTATAGTTTTAGTATTTACTTTGGTTAATATTTAGTGATTGGTCATTGGCCATCTCATTTTGTTAAAGCCATAATCATGCAAAAAATAATCATGCAAAAAATAATCATGCAAAAAATAAACTTGCAAAAAATAATCATGCAAAAAATAAACTTGCAAAAAATAAACTTGCATACAAATGAATCTCATGTATAGTTATCAAGAACTTTTAGGTAAAATAAATCAAAAAATTGTCAGCAGCACTTATGGGTCTGAACCAAAAGAATTGTATGAACCCATAGATTATATGATGTCGCTAGGTGGCAAGCGGCTTAGGCCAGTATTAACTTTGATGGCTTGCGATTTGTTTAGTAAGGATATTGAAAAGGCCCTCGATGCAGCGCTTGCTGTTGAGGTGTTTCATAACTTTACTTTGGTGCACGACGATATAATGGACAATGCTCCCTTGCGCAGAGGGAAGGAAACTATTTATCAAAAATGGAATATGCCGGTGGCCATTTTAAGCGGCGATTTAATGATGATAAAATCGATTGACTTATTGGCAAAAACTGAAGGCACAAACTTGGCTCAGCTTATAAATGTTTTTAGTGATGCTGCCGCCCAGGTTTGTGAAGGACAGCAAATCGACATGAATTTTGAAACGCAGCAGAATGTATCACATGCAGCGTATATTGAAATGATTACCCTAAAAACTGCTGTTTTACTGGGTTGCTCGCTTAAGTTGGGAGCTTTAATTGGTGGCGCAAACGAGCAGGATGCACAGCACCTTTATGAGTTTGGAAAATGCATTGGCATTGCTTTTCAAATACAAGATGATATACTAGATAGCTTTGGTGAGGTAGCTCAAGTTGGCAAACGCATTGGCGGCGATATTGCTTCTAACAAGAAAACTTTATTGCTAATTGAATTGATAGCTTCTGCCCAAAAAGACGATTTAAATTTGTTGCAAGAATTGTTTGTTGAACCCAATGAGAAACATAAAATTTCTGGCGTTCTAAACCTATACAATAAGTATCAAATAAGGGCCTTTGCCGAAAACGAAAAACAGCAATATCTCAAGAAAGCTTATGAACACATGGATGCCATCGGCGTTGGTTCGAACCGAAAAATGATTTTGATAGAAACCGCAAAAGACTTAATGGAACGAATGAGTTGAGTTTTGGTCGTTGGTCGTTAGTCGTTAGTCTTTAGTCGTTGGTCGTTAG
The DNA here is from genome assembly GCA_034439755.1 of bacterium. Lineage (GTDB taxonomy): Bacteria > Bacteroidota > Bacteroidia > UKL13-3 > UKL13-3 > B1. The sequence goes on along the minus strand of JAWXAZ010000055.1, from coordinate 2,619 downwards.
TCTTTGGTCTTTAGTCTTTGGTCGTTAGTCGTTGGTCGTTAGTCTTTGGTCGTTAGTCGTTAGTCTTTGGTCTTTAGTCTTTGGTCTTTAGTCGTTAGTCTTTGGTCGTTAGTCTTTAGTCTTTTGTCGTTAGTCTTTAGTCGTTGGTCTTTAGTCTTTAGTCCTGATTTCATAATTCATAATTCATAACTCATAATTCATAACTCATAATTCATAACTCATAATTCATAACTCATAATTCATAACTCATAACTCATAATTCATAATTCACAATTCACAACTCTATGATATGCGTCCCCAGCGGGCGGTTTTGCGATAAAGGGCTTGGAATTGCGCAATAGGTTTATTTATTTCTTCTATTAAATTAGGATCTTTATCCAGTATTTCTTGCGCGGCATTTCTTGCCATGGCCAGTATTTCAGTGTCTTTGCCTAAGTCGCCAATCTTTAAATCGAGTACCCCACTTTGTGCCGTTCCTTCTAACTCTCCCGGCCCACGTAACTTTAAATCCACCTCCGCAATTTTAAATCCATCATTGGTTTCAACCATCGTATTTAAGCGCTGTTTGGCCTCTGCACTTTGTTTAAAATCGCTCATTAAAATACAATAAGATTGCTCTGCTCCTCTGCCCACACGGCCACGCAATTGATGCAATTGAGAGAGGCCAAATTTTTGCGCACTCTCTATCACCATCACACTTGCATTGGGTACGTTTACACCCACTTCAATAACCGTTGTGGCCACTAAAATATTTGTCTCGCCGCGAATAAACCTGCCCATCTCAAATTCCTTTTCTGCCGATTTCATCCTGCCATGTAAAATGCCCACTTGAAATTTTGGTTCAGGAAATTCTTTGCAAATAGCCTCATACCCATCCACCAAATTTTTATAATCCATTTTTTTCGATTCTTCAATCAACGGATACACCATATAAATTTGCCTTCCTTTGCCAATTTCGTTGCGCAAGAAACCATACACTGCAAGCCTGCTTGCATCAAAGCGCATAATGGTCTGAATGGGCTTTCTCCCTTTGGGTAATTCATCAATTATAGAGGTGTCCAAATCGCCGTATAACGTCATGGCCAAGGTGCGCGGAATGGGCGTTGCCGTCATCACCAATACATGGGGTGGGTACTTGTTTTTTTGCCACAAACGCGCCCTTTGCTCCACCCCAAATCTGTGTTGTTCGTCTATGACGGCAAGGCCTAAATTTTTAAAATTAACCTTGTTTTCAATGAGTGCATGCGTGCCAATTAAAATATGCAAATCGCCCGATTCTAAGGCCTCATAAATGGCTCTTCGTTCCTTTATTTTGGTTGAACCCATTAACAATTTTACGTTCACATTCATGTTTTTCAACAATGAACTAATGGTCTCAAAGTGTTGCGCCGCAAGGATCTCGGTTGGAGCCATCATACAAGCCTGGTAGCCATTGTCTATGGTCATAAGCATGCTCATTAACGCCACCACTGTTTTGCCGCTTCCTACATCGCCCTGAACCAACCTATTCATCTGTATACCTCGCTTCACATCTAGGCGAATTTCTTTAAGCACGCGCTTCTGTGCATTGGTTAATTCGAACGGAAGATATTGGTGAAAGAAGGCGTTAAAATGATCGCCAATGTGGGTAAGCTGAATGCCGTTAACCAACTGGTGACGCTTAACACGGTACTTCAATAATTTTAATTGGATATAAAAGAACTCCTCAAATTTTAATCGGAAAGTTGCAGCAGCCAACGACTCCAAACTCTGTGGGAAATGAATTTGTTGCAAGGCTAACAAGCGACCCATCAGTTGATGTTGTTCTAGCAACGTTGAGCTTAGTGTTTCGTCTACCGTGCACTCCCTATTCAATAACAAAGCATTCACCCATTTCATGATTGCCTTAGAATCGATGCCCCGCGCTTTCATCTTTTCTGTGCACGGATACAGCGGCATAATATGCAAGTATTTTTTGTTGGCAGCATCCTCCGGATCATCCAAGTTAGGGTGAACAATATTGATGGTGCCATTGAATTCGTTTGGCTTGCCAAAGGCCAAATAAACGGTATCGGCTTTAAGCGAATCTTTGATCCACTTATGGCCCTGAAACCAAACCAATTCTACCACCCCTGTATCATCGTGCAGCTCTGCCACCAAACGCTGCGTGCCTTTTGTGCCAAGGGTTCTAAGGTTGGATAGGATGCCCTTCACCTGCACATGAGGCATGTCTGCACGAAGGTCGCGCACCTTGTAAATTTTGCTGCGATCGATGTGTTTGTATGGGAAGTGAAAGAGTAGATCGTTGAAAGTAAAAATGCCCAGTTCTTTCTTAAGAAGCTCCGCCTTAGCCGGACCAACGCCTTTAAGATATTCTATGTTGGTTGAGAGGAACACTTTTTTTTTAGTTATTAGTTATTAGTTAAGAATGAAAGCCATTTTTAACTATGAAGTATGCGTTTTTTGATTTGTGGCAATGCTTAGTTCTGTTGTTGCAAATTATGAATTATGAGTTATGAATTATGAAGAAAACCATTTTAGCTATGAAATATGAGCTATGAAGTATGCGTTTTTTGATTTGTGGCAATGCTTAGTTCTGTGTTTTGGTTTGTTGCAAATTATGAATTATGAGTTATGAAT
>JAWXAZ010000054.1:0-2655 GCA_034439755.1 bacterium | reverse complement strand
CCAATTTTGATAAATTCGTATGCATTAAACTCTATTTTTTATGCCGCCAATATATGATTTTATTGGGTTTCTTAGTTAATGAGCAAACTCTAAATAGCCAAAAGCCATTTGATAATTTTACTAGGGTAAATGCCGATATAATAAATAAAAAATCCAATGAGATATTTGTCGAAATTGGACAATATATTTTGTGTAATCGGTATAACACCAAAAATAAACATGTAAATATCCATCCTAAAATTGGACTAAATAAATTGACTTTTGAATTAAATTCGACAAACAATTGGCATTACAATCATGAAAAAATGGCTTAGTTACTTGTTTCCAATTTCCATAAAAACCCTAGAATCGCCGGTGAATGGGCGCTTAGAAATCAATTGGGTTAATGGAAAAAAAGTTCTTGACACAGCGCATAGCAATTACTCTTATGGCACTTTACAGCAAATCTTAAAAAAAGGGCTAAAGGCAATTCGGTTCGAACCAAAAACAAATGAAATCTTAGTTTTGGGTATGGGTGTTGGATCCATTTTAGAAACCTTGCGCAAAGACTTTCATTCGAAAGCAAGAGTTGACCTCGTTGAATTGGATTCCCTCATCATTCATTTGGCTCAGACCGAATTTGGCATTGACCAATATCAACCTTTTAAAATTTTTGAGGAGGATGCTTTTGCCTATTTGCAAACGAGTAAAAAGTCCTATGAACTCATTGTTGTGGATTTATTTATTGGCAATGAAGTGCCGCTAAAATTTTGCTCGCCAGAATTTATTTTGCTCTTAAATGAACATTTGGTTTTGGGTGGCAAAATCATTTTTAACACCATGGCGGAAACCATGCCTAAACCCATGCTAAATGAGCTTCAAGGGGCATTTTTGGCATTGAATTTAAGCTCACATATTATTGCCGGAGTGGCTTATTCTAACAATCTTTTAATCATTGAAAAGGGCTAACTTTATAGCAATATTTAGCAAGTCAATTTTTGCTTATAAAAAATAAATCCCGCCAAAAGGCAGGATTTATTTTGATAAGATATCGAGCAATTCCTAAAGTATACGACTAATACCGAAAACACAAAACATATCGGCCAATTTCCACAATTATCTCCTAGTACTACTATTTTGTTATATCGGTATTTACCCTAGTAAAATTATCTAACAGCTTTGCGCTATTTAATAATAACAATTGGCACTAATTTATTGCCAGAGGAAGGCTCACTTCTATATCGTTGCTTCCCGCTATTATTCCGCCTGTTTTTGGATCTAAATTGGTGTAATGCCTAAGGGAACAAGTGAAATTACCCGATCCACTATTGGCAACAATAAGCCTAAATTTTAATCCCAATTCCATGGCAGGAACTTGTTGATCGAAGTCCAAAATTTGAATTTGGGTTCCTGCCAAAGTAGTGGTATAAACAAAGCGGTGATTGTTAGCATCGGCGGCTATTTCTTCTGAAACTCTTACTATAGGATTCTTGCTTTCGTCTAGTAAATCAACAGTAGCCAAATAAACGCGGTTAGCCTTTAGGGCAATGGTATCAATGGAAACCGCCGAACCTGGTCCGCCTGGCTGACTCCAAGCATACCTAAAAGTATCTAAGGAAATTGAATCGACAAACTGAAAGCGAACGGTGGTTATGAGTTCGTTATCATGGTCTTGATTTGCATGATCATCCTCTTGCTTTTTGCATGCGTTAAAAATAAATAGACTTGCTATAGCAAGTAAAAAAAAGATGTTAGAAATATTATGTTTTTTCATTTGATGTTTTTAAAATGGAATTTGTAATCGAAAAATAAAATTGAATCCGGGGTCATCTGTAAAGTACCTGAACCTACTTTGATAATCGCGGTAACTGTTGTTAAATAAATTTTGAGCGCTCAGGTGTAATTTCCAAGGCTCCCCTTTTTTAAATGGTTTAAACGAAGTACCTATATTGGCATGAAACAAGACATATGCTGGCGGAGGGTCTACATAATCGAGGTTGGCTACAAACCTGTTTTGGCGGGCCACCCAAACACTTTGACATTCAATATAAGCACCCATCAATTTAGCAAAATCGGCAAAAATATACCCAAGGGTATGGTCCATTCGGTTGGCAGGCATTCCGAATAAGGGTTGGTTCAGACCGATATTATTTGCACGTAAATAACTAAACCTACTTTGCCATTGCCAGGCCAATTTTGGTGCATAAGAAAGCGAAAATTCTGTGCCAGTTAATAAGGCATCGGCTTGCGTAAAAATAAAAGCAGGAAAGGCGCCTCGTATCGTTAATATTGGGTCTGACAACGGGTTTCTATAAATAAAACCGCTAAATTTTTGTCTAAAAAAACTACCACTAAAATGCCAATTGTTTAGTTGCTTGCTCATATTTATTTCGAGCTGCACACTGCGTTCTGGTTGCAGCAATGAATCGCCAATTTCAAAGCTGGCCAAGCCATAATGCAAGCCATAACTATACAATTCGTTCACGGCAGGTGGTCTCCATCCGGTTTGAACCGAAGCCGAGGCGACCCATTTTTTGCCAAAATCATAGTTATAAGTCAGGCCCGCATTAGTGCCAAAAAAGAAGCGGCTGTATTCGTAATTTTTGTTCAAGCGCTTATAAGTTGGCACATCCAATTGGCGCACATCGCAGCGAATACCGAACGATATATTTGCAT
>JAWXAZ010000053.1:0-17139 GCA_034439755.1 bacterium | reverse complement strand
TATTTTCGCAAAAGTGGTTGACAGCGACAAGCAAAAATTAATGGACTTAGGAAATAGCATTTGGAAAAATGGCTCGCAGGAGTTGACACTTTCTTTACTCGACACAGAAGTAAGACAAAAGACCAGCAGACAGTAAGAAAAACGTACTATAACAGCACCTACAAGAAATTGGCGGTTCAGTGCTCCGCAGAGACCTTTTTGGTTAATCAAACTTTGGTTCTCCGCATAAACATTTACTCATTTGTTTTATTATTTTTAATTGTATTCGTGAGCCCTTCGGGGTTGTGGTGAAAGTCGCCAACTTCCTGTAGCTTTAAACCGTAAGCTGTAATGGTATGACGCATTCCAAACAACAATGACATATATAAAATGACAAAGACAATTTATCTATTTCTATTTTTAACAACATTAATTTCTTGCAATCATAAAATGCAAATAGGGACTAATTTGCCTTCACATATGGTGATAGAAAGCTTCTATTGGGAAAAAGCAGAAATCAACGGAAGAGTATATGATAAAGCAGCGATGTTTGTCCCTATCAATATTGACCATCTTAAACAAGACATTTTTGCTCAATTTGACCTTGGCTCTAACACATCAATTTTATATGAGAAGAATTTGAGAAGTATCAAAGAATTCAGTCACCTAAAACTTGACACTTTACCAGATGGAAATACTGATGATGGCAAAAAAATATTTGTGTTACGCAATGTAAATTTATCAATCGGTAAAATTGACTTAGGCACAAGAGACATCTATGGTTTCTTTAATTACGGTTACAGCATAGGAATCGATAAAAGTAAAGGCTTTGAAGAAAAATCCATTGGAACAATTGGTTCAGACATTGTTCAAAATAAATATTTAATTATAAATTTTCCAGCTAAAAAAATTAGTATATCGGATAGCTTAAATTACAAAACCGAACAATCTTTTAATTTTGTTACTTGTAAGCTTGTGAACAACAGAATTATTGTCCCATTGGAGATAAACGGAAAGATAAAATACTTTCTTTACGACACAGGAGCAAGCCTATTTCCAATGAGCACATCAAAATCTATTTGGACAGAAATAACTGACAATAAGATAAATAACACACTAAACATAACGAACTTTGGGAAACCAGTTCAAATGCTAAGTGCAAAATCAAACTTAAACGTAAAAATTGCAGGCCGACAGTTTAAGAACTTTGAAGTTTATCACGAACGAAACAATTTTTTTGATGAAATTTTCAAGCAAATTGAGTGTGACGGCATTATTGGCAATTCATTTTTCTTTGATAAGGTAATTTGTATTGACTACAAGACAAAAAGATTTGGAATTGAAAAATAATACAATCCTATACCGAATGACAAAAACCACTTCAGCTAACATTTAGCAGAGTAGACGAAAAAGGGCCGTGAAATAGCCCCGTGCGGCGGCCTCACGGGGCTATTTTGTTCTACTCTGTGTTGACTGAAACCGAGTAGTTGGTAAGGGCGTTTCCTTTGGGTATTTAGTAAGCTGTTTTTTTATGCTTGCTTCTTTTTTAAACCTTCCTTTTTGTGGGCTTTATCATTATTAGTTTCATTTTTTAGCTGTTCTAACTTGCGTTCTAGCCTGATTTTTGCTTTGTGTGACTTGCTCAACGCTATTTTCTGCATGTTTGTTCACATGTCTCGTCCTAAAATAGGTTTACACAAATAACGTGTAAACGAAATGAAAAGAACAACAAAAAGCCAAGCAGAGCAAGAGTCAATAATTGCTGAGTATTTATTGGGAGAAAAGAGTTATCGCCAATTGGGAAAACAACATGAAATTGATTTTAGCTTAAAACATTCGTGGGTAAGCAAATTTAAAGGCAAACCATTGAGTCAACGAAAAACTAAAAAAGCAAAGCGCTCCATCATTAGCTTCATCACAAACTTTGCTGCTTCTTCACATACCGTTTGTATCACAATGCATTCAGCATACCGTTCAAAGGCAAATTTTGTGCTTACTTGTTTGCCTATCCATCCATCAAACACAACGTGTAAGTAAAGATTAGATAATAACGAACTAATTACGCCTCCTTGTGGTGTGGGAACCAATAAATATTAATTTCACTGTTGAATCAAAACCTTGGACAACAGAAGAACTTCATGATTTTAGAAAATTAACGAATGAGATTAAAGCAAAAAATGCTAAAAAGAAGCTAAGTGTAAATAAAATAAGGGGAAAAGTGATTGCTTAACTTATAATGATATCACTCAAATTAAACAACAGGGCAGCACCTAACAGAAATCTAGCTGCCAAACTATATCTGTAAATAATTGAAACTATGTAAAACTCATTTAGTTTTTAGGAGGTTGAAAAATGAGTTTTATATAATCCGAATATTCAACATGGCCATCAGCAATGCGTATAAACAAAAATTGATATGAGTGCGTCGGCGCTTGGTTCAAACCGAAAAATTAATGAGAGAATTTATTAACATGTTGAAAAGCAAAGGGGTAAAAATGGCAAGGCTACCCTCAACAAATAGGTTAATATCGATTATACAAAATATATAGTCCAATTTCAACAAATATCTTATTGTACTATTATTTTATTATATAGGCATTTATCCCAGTAAAATTATCGAATAGCTTTGGGCTAAATAATAATTACAATTGGTATAGATTTGTTAAATTCTCCTTTAAAAAAGTCGAAAATTCGACGTATTTTGTGCCCTCAATTTAAGAAACGAAATGGCTGAGAAAATTAACATCATTGGCGGTGGATTAAGTGGCACTTTAATGGCTATTTATTTAGCCAAACGTGGTTTTGAGATCAATTTATTTGAACGCAGACCCGATATGCGCAATAACCGAATGGCGGCAGGAAAATCAATTAATTTAGCTTTATCTACCCGCGGATTGCATGCGCTCGAGAAAGTGGGATTGGATCAGGAAATACTGGCTGATGCTATTCCCATGACAGGCCGCATGATGCACAGCAAAACAGGCGAATTGAAGTATCAACCGTATGGCAAAGAAGGTCAGGCAATCAACTCTGTTTCGAGGGGCCGACTGAATATTAGGTTACTGGAATTAGCGGATGAATTTGAGAACATCACTTTACATTTTAACACCAAATGTGTGGATTTAAATGTAGAGGAAGGCTTAACTGTTTTTGAAATGGAAGATGGCAGTAGAATGTCATTTAAATCGGACAGGATTATTGGTACAGACGGCGCTTTTGCCGCTACCAGAGCCAGAATGCAGATGGGCGATAGGTTCGATTACAATCAATTTTACCTCAATGTTGGTTATAAAGAATTGGAAATTCCGGCAGGTGCAATGGGCCAATTTAAGATGGAGAAACATGCTTTGCATATTTGGCCACGTGGGGCATTTATGATGATTGCTTTGCCAAATCCTGCGGGAGATTTTACCTGCACTTTGTTTGTGCCTTTTGAAGGAGAAAAAAGTTTTGATGCCGTTAAAACGAAAGAAGATGTAACAAAATTCTTTGCAGAAGAGTTTCCGGATGCGGTGCCTTTGATGCCCACTTTATTGGATGACTATTTTAAAAACCCTACTGCCAGTTTAGTAACGGTTCGCTGTTACCCTTGGGTTAAGGGAGATAAGTTGGCCTTAATGGGTGATGCGGCTCACGCTGTGGTACCTTTTTATGGGCAAGGCATGAATTGTAGCTTTGAAGATGTGGTGGTAATGGATGAGTGTATAGAGAAGTATGGAAGCGATTGGCACAAGGTCTTTGATGCATACCAAAAACTGCGCAAGCCCAATGCCGACGCTATTTCGCAGCTAGCCATTCAAAACTATACGGAGATGGCAGAAAAAGTGGGCGACAAACATTTCTTGCATAAAAAACACATTGAGCACCAATTAAGCGAGCTGTATCCCAATCAATTTAAATCGCAATATGAGCTTACCACCTTTAGTTTAAGTCCGTATAAATATGCTTTGGATCAGGGCGAAAAAAACGACCGATTGTTAGAGAAAATAATTGCCGATGGTGCCGAAGAAAAATTAAGTGATGCAGCCTATATGGAGGGCATGTGGCATTTACTTGCCTAAACAAAACAACCTTTTACATTTTTTTACATCTAAAGAGAAACAAGTATTATGAAAAAAATAAGTCTATTTATTCTGTTCAGTATTTCAATGAGCCTAGTGAGTTTGGCTCAGACCAAAAAAACCAATAAAGCTAAACCAGCGGCAAAGCCAGCAGCAAAGCACACCACAATTTATGCTTCTAAGGCGCCAGTGGCCAAAAACACCATGGTAGAAATTAGCACAATTTATGGCAAGATGGTGGTAAAATTGTATAATGAAACACCCATTCACCGCGATAATTTTATTAAATTGGTAAAAGAAGGATTTTACGATAGCTTGTTGTTTCACCGCATCATTAAATCGTTTATGATACAAGGTGGCGACCCACTGTCTAAAACGGCAGATTCTAATGCTATGCTTGGAGCGGGCGATATAGGTTATAAATTGCCTGCCGAAATTAATCCAGAATTGTTTCATAAAAGAGGTGCATTGGCAGCAGCCCGCGATAATAATCCAGAGAAAATGAGCAGCGGTTGCCAGTTTTATATTGTTCAGGGAAGAACGTATACCGCCAAAGAATTGGAATCAATTTTGAACAACCGCAACATGACTCATAAGCAAGAAATTTTATATAAAATTTACCAATCGGATACGGTTCAGGCAACGTTGAGTGCCTTTCAAAACATGGGCGATAAAGATCAAACGCGCACATATATGGATAAGGTTCATGTGGTGGTAGATCAAACATATAAGACCATGTATCCAGATGCAGAAAAGCCAAACCAGAACCAGGTTCAAACCTATCTTGAGTTTGGTGGAGCGCCGCATTTGGATGGTTCGTACACCGTATTTGGGGAGCTTGTAAGTGGCTTTGATGTTTTAGATGCCATTGCCAATACCCAAACAAAACCAGGCGATAGACCCGTTACAGATTTACGAATGAAAATGCGTTTGCTATAGTGCGGTATCTTTTATTGCTTTTGATGGGATGGTCAATACTGGCATTTGGACAAGTTGAAACCGTAGTTACTGGCAAAATTCAGGACAGCCGAAACAAGGAAGCATTGCCCTTTGTAAGCATTGGTTTTAAAGGCATTCCCGGAGGAATTACGTCGGATTTTGAGGGAAGATTTACCCTTAAAACTAGCCATCATGTAGACTCAATTATTGTTACCTATGTGGGCTACAAACGCTATTCAAAAGAAATAAAACAAGGCATAAAAACTCAAATGCTCATAGAGCTCTACGAGAGCACTACAGAGATGATGGAGGCTATAATTACACCGGGTGTTAACCCGGCTTTGCGCATTATAAACGAAGCTAGAAATAACAAGAAATATATAGACCAAGATGAGATTAGCAGTTACCAATATAACTCTTATAGCAAGGTAGATATATCGCTCACCAATATCTCGGAAGAGATGAAAAACTCTAAAGTATTTAAGCCCCTTAAATCTTTGTTCGACACCATTCACCAAATGCGCAACGATGAAGGCAAGCATATTTTGCCCGTATTTGTGAGCGAAACCTATTCTAAATATTACTATTTAAAAAGCATAGGAAAAGGCAAAGAAGTGATTGAAGGAAATAAATATTCGGGTATTGGAATTGAGGCCAATTCTTACTTAACAGATTTGATGGGCGGGCAATTACACCATTATAACCTGAACCGAAATTTTATACGGATTTTAAATAAGGATTTTGTATCACCTGTGGCCGACGAGGCGCATTTCTACTATATCTTTACGCTGTTAGATTCGATGGATATTGATGACTTAAAATGTTATAAGATTCAGGTGAATTTAAAGCGCAAGCAAGACCTAGGATTTGAAGGATATGTATGGATTAGCGACAGCACTTTTGCTTTAAAGCGCGTTATTTTAGAAGTTGGAAAGGCGGCCAATGTAAACTTTGTAAACCGCGTTAAAATACAACAAGAGATGATGCCTACCCAAGAGAAAGCTTGGATAACTACTAAGAGTAGAATCATCTTTGACTTTGCACGGTTTCAGAAAAATGGCAGTGGCATGGCAGCAGGATTTTACAATGCTTATACCGATGTTAAAACCAATATTGGCATCAATAGAGAATTTTTTGATTACCCCGTTGTATCCAATGAAAATGCGGCCAATTCAGATAGTGTGTATTGGGAAGAAAAACGAACCGAACCCCTGACTTCAATTGAGAGGGAAATGGAGAATAAAGTAGATTCGGTAAACAACTTACCCATCGTTAGAACCTATGTGGATTTGGTTCAAACCATAGTGCAAGGGTATAAACGCTTAGGGAAATTGGATTGGGGACCCTACATGAACATTTTGGCCTATAACAAAGTGGAAGGATTAAGGGTAAGCCTTGGCTTTAAAACCAATTATGATTTTAGCACCAAGTATGTATTTAACACCTTTTTGGCGTATGGGTTTTTGGATCAGGAATTTAAATATACCGCCAAACTAGATTATATAATTGACCCCAGAAGGTGGACGGTGGCCTCTGCTAGGTATAGAAAAGATTACGATATTTTAGGGGTTACCAACTCGCCTATTACCTATGCCCTAAACAGCGGTTTCTTTCAATTTTTTAACTTCTTTTCGAGGAATGTAAGGATTAACCGAACCGAAGAAGTGAACCTCAGTTTTACCCAAACTTTCTCGAGCAGTTGGACGCTTAAATTCTTGTTTGACCATAGCATTTTTACCCCTTTGGGCGACTTTAATTTTTCTTATATCACCAACCCTAACGAGCCTTCGGCTAATCAAAATTTAAACAGTGGCTTTACCACCAGTCAGTTTGGCGTAGAAGCACGTTGGGCCTACAAAGAAGTGATGATATCGAGGGGGCATGATCGATTTCAGGTAGAGCGGGCTAAATTGCCTGTGGTTATTTTGGGTTATAAACGCGGCATTGAAGGCATGTGGAATGGCGATTTTAACTACGATAAAATCAATTTAATTATTTCGCATTACATGAATACCTCTGTTTTTGGAACAGCAGATTGGTACATATATGTGGGGAAAATTTTTGGCAGGTTGCCTTACCCTTTGCTCGATGTGGCCAGGGGAAATGAAAGCCGCATTTACAGCGATTATAATTATAGCCTCATGAATTTTTATGAATTTGTGAGCGATCAATTTATTCATGTTGCCTATACGCAAAGATTTGAGGGTGTGTTCCTCAACAAAATTCCTTACGTAAGCAAAATGAAACTAAGAAACTATGCCGTAGTTAAAGCAGGATATGGGAGCATGACCAATGAAAATAAATCCTTAATTCCGGTGAATACAGAATCTGGAAAAGTAGTTTCGCCCATCAATACTTTTAACAAGGAACCCTATGTAGAAATTGGTTATGGTGTTGAGAACATCTTTAAAATTGGCACCTTAGGATTCTCCCATCGCCTCAATTACCGCAATTTGCCAGGTGCGCGACTCTTTGGGCTTAATTTAGGAATTAGACTACAATTTTAAAATGCTGTTAATTTCTTAACAAATTGTGGCTATAAAAAAACCTACTTTTGACAAAACACAAATTATCACATTTTGCAACAACACGTATTTACCATAGCAAATGTTTGTCAGCAATTTGGCGTAAAGCACGCTATCATTTGTCCGGGAAGCAGATCTGCTCCATTGAGTTTGGCTTTTATCCAAAATCAAGGTATCAGCTGTCATTCTATTATTGACGAGCGAAGTGCTGGGTTTGTGGCCTTGGGCATGGCACAGCAATTACAAGAACCTGTGGTGCTAATATCCACTTCGGGTACGGCTTGTTTAAATTTTTTTCCTGCCATAGCAGAGGCTTATTACCAAAAAATTCCCTTGTTGGTATTAACCGCCGATAGGCCACCAGAGCTATTAAACCAACAAGACGGCCAAATGATTATGCAAAAAGGTGTGTTTGGAAAACATGTTTTAGCCAGTCATGAATTGTTGTGTTTTGAAGAAGAGAAGATTGATTTTAAACTAACCGAGCGCCTTGTTTTAACCTCGCTCGAAGAAAGTATGAGCAACAAAGGATATGGTCCTGTTCACATCAATGTTCCGCTTAGAGAGCCCTTATATGAAATGCCATTCGGGCTGAACCAACCACCCATTATTCTTCCCAAAGCCAAAGTAAGCGGCAGCAGTTATACCAATTTACCAAAGTTGGATGCGCTTGCCCAAGCGTGGAAAATAAGCAAGAAAAGAATGATTCTGGTTGGTCAAATGCCACCCTCGAGTGAGGTAACCCAGTACCTAAGCCACATACTTTCACAAGACGATGTGGTGCTTATTGCCGATGTGGTTTCTAACCAACATAGCACCAGTAATATTGCCCTTTTCGATTGCATCTTGCAGTTCGAATCGCATGAAGTTCTTAAAGACCTCCAACCAGATTTGCTCATCTCTTTTGGCGGGCCCATGGTTTCAAAGTCGCTTAAATTGTGGCTCAAAACCATTAAACCAGCCAATCATTTTAGAATTCAATCTTCAAGTGAAATGGTAGATACCTACCAAAATGTTACGCACCCCATTGAGGCAGAAATAAACCCCTATTTAAAAGCATTTAATAGTCTCAAAATCTTCCATAATCCAACGATTAAACCCTATTGCGAAGCATGGAAATCTAAGGATGAAAAAGTAAAAGAAATCTTAAACAAGTTTACACAAGAAAAGGTATGGTCTGAACCAAGTGCCATGCGAAAGGTTTTTGATTCCATTCCACAGAATAGTCAGCTTCAACTGGGCAACAGCTCTTCTATAAGATGGGCAAGCTGGTTGGGAATAAACAGTGCAGGGCTCGCCATTTATGGCAACCGTGGAACCAGCGGCATAGATGGAACCGTAAGCACTGCAATTGGATCGGCCCAAATACAAAACCAACAAACGGTAAGTTTGGTTTTGGGCGACTTGTCTCTCTTTTACGACCAAAATGCCTTTTGGCAAAGAGCACTTCCTGGCAATTTAAAAATCGTTGTATTAAACAACCAAAGTGGCAATATTTTTAATTGGATTGATGGTCCTAGCAACTATCCTTACGAACTCGATTATTTTACTACGCCACATCATTTGAGCATTGAAAAATTGTGCTTGCAATATGGCTTGAAGCATTTGGCATGTAGCACTTTAGAGGATTTACCAAGCATGATAAATGCATTATATGAAGCTTGCGATGTACCAGTTTTGTTGGAGTTGAAATTTGAGGAGGAAAGTAATTTAGCTGCCATTAAGGAGTTTAGAACCCTAAAATTAAGTGCCATTTAACTTTACTTTTACCAAAAGTATGTTGCCATACTCGAACATGAAACCTACCTTTGTGCACCAAAAATAAGAGACGCATGCAATCAAAATACAACTGGACAACCCTCAAAGAATACAAAGAAATTCTATATCAATTTTACGAAGGTATCGCTAAAATAAGCATCAACAGGCCGCAAGTTCACAATGCCTTTACGCCTCTTACGGTGAATGAAATGAGCGAGGCCATGGAATTGGCCCGACAAGACGAAAGCGTGTATTGCGTAGTGTTAACAGGCGAAGGCGGACAAGCATTTTGCAGTGGTGGCGATCAAAGCGTACGTGGTCATGGTGGTTATGTGGGAGCAGATGGCGTGCCTCGTTTAAATGTATTGGATTTGCAAATGCAGATTCGCCGCATTCCTAAACCAGTAATTGCTATGGTAGCAGGTTGGGCCATTGGTGGCGGACATGTATTGCATGTGATTTGCGATTTAACCATTGCCGCAGAAAATGCAAAATTTGGTCAAACCGGACCAAAAGTAGGAAGCTTTGATGGCGGTTTTGGTGCCAGTTATTTGGCCCGTTTGGTGGGACAAAAAAAGGCGCGAGAAATTTGGTTTTTATGCGATCAATACAATGCCCAAGAAGCCTTAGATATGGGCTTGGTAAACAAAGTAGTTCCATTAGAAGTATTGGAAGATACCACCATTGAATGGTGCAGAAAAATTATGGAAAAAAGTCCAATTGCCTTGCGCATGTTAAAGAGCGCATTCAATGCAGAACTCGATGGACAAGCCGGTATTCAAGAACTGGCAGGCAACGCAACCTTGTTATATTACATGAGCGAAGAAGCCAAAGAAGGCAAAAACTCCTTCCTAGAAAAACGCAAGCCCAACTTCAAAAAGTTCCCTAAGTTTCCATAGTTTAGGGTGCTTTTGTTTTTAGCAACATTGGATAGCGGCGAGATGAAAGTTTAAAACATAAAAAAACAAATCCTTCCATTTCTTTTAATCCTTAGCTGAAATGAAAGACGATAATTTTAAAGGGTTTGCATCGCACACTCCTAAGCAATTAAACTGTATGCTTTTTTAGTACCTAAGATTGCGTAAACATATTGTTTTGCTATAAAATGAGCAGTTAATTATTTAAAAAAAGACTGAAACAATTCTTTTTAGTGAAATTAATTTGTATAATTGATATTCAAATTAAAGCCATGATACCCATCTTAACCTCGATAAAACAGAATCATTTTCTAATTTTTTCTTACAAAATATGCTCAGGTGAAGCAAGTCTTAGAAATGCTGCTTGTTATAATTTCACGCCTACTTAGAATAAAAAAAGGCGAGTTGCCCCGCCTTAAATGTTTTCACAACGGTAAAACCTTATTGTGATTTGCTTCAATTCAAACTTAAGTATATTTTAAAAAAAAAAAAATAATATGAAAAAAATTTTAGGATTAGACATAGGTACGACTTCAATAGGATGGGCTATTATAGAAGCTACAGATGAAAAAAAAGTAAATGAAATAACTGGATATACATCAGAAACGGATATTAATAATAATAGAATTGGAATTTATAAAGACGCAGTAGGTGTAAGGATAATAGCACAAGACACGGAAAGATTTGATAGGGGATTAACTTTAAATGATTCTAAAGGGACAACACTTACTCCAACTGCCTCAAGAAGAGTAAAACGAGGAGTCAGAAGGATGAACAACCGATATAAACTTAGAAGAGATAAACTCACAAAGGTTTTATCGTCGATTGGGTTAGAACCTGATAAAAATTATTATACAAATGAAATCGGGAAAAGAGGAGAAAATAATGATATCGGAAAAGCAATCTACCAATTAAGATATAAGGCGATAAAAGAAGAAATTTCATTGGCTGAGATGGGCAGAATTTTGATGCAACTTAACCAACTTAGGGGCTACAGTAGTGATAGATTTAAAAAAGATGAAGGAGAGGCAACAAAAAAGGGAGACAAAGAGATTTTCACTTCTACAGTATTATCTTCAGAAGGCCCAATAACACATGATCAAAAATACCATCGTTTTAAAATAACATTTGAAGATGGAAACATAGGTTGGGAAATAAGGAAAATCGAAAATGTGGAATCCATTTTTAAGGTAAATAATGAATTGTGTTCCTATTCATTCAAAGAAAAAAATGAAGCAATAGATGGTTCTTTTCAAATTGAAAAAGAAAAGGAAGTAGATAAAAACTCTTATGCGTATCGAAAAAAAGAAGTAAACGATTCTATTAAAGACTTTATTGATGTTACAAATGGCACGGTTGGCTCATTCTTTTATCAAAAAGTTTATGTCGAAAAATCAA
Organism: bacterium; assembly: GCA_034439755.1. GTDB lineage: Bacteria > Bacteroidota > Bacteroidia > UKL13-3 > UKL13-3 > B1. The sequence continues at coordinate 5,562 of JAWXAZ010000053.1, read as the reverse complement.
AAGATAGAGTTAGGAATAATCATGTAAATAGAGATTGGTATGAAGATGAATTTAATAAAATTTGGGACATTCAATTTGAAAAGCATAAAAGTCATTTTGAGAAAATAAATATTGAAGATATTGTAAAAATTGCCTTTAAAGACTATTCGGCAATACTTAACGAAGTGTTAAAAAAAGCTGGAATTAAAGAACAGTTAAAATACTTAATAAAAGATAAAATTATTTATTTTCAAAGACCTTGGCAGCAATCAAAAAACAAAGGACAGTGTGAGTTTGAAAAAATAAAAATTAAGAAAGAAATAACAATTAAAGGTACTGGCACAAAAGAATTAGTTGAGGAATATATTGGTAGAAGTGTAATACCAAGAAGCCACCCATTGTTTCAGGAATTCAAAATTTGGCAACAAATAAATAATGTAAGGATATATTTAAATACGCCCGATGAAAAGGTTGATTTATTTAATAATAACGATGAATTTAGAAAACATATTACTAAATCAATAGAAGAGGTAAAAGAATTATTATATAAAACTTTACAAAAAAGCAAAACACCATCATGGAGAACTTTTGTTAAAGAAACACTTGACGTAAAGTTTTTATTGGATGAAGATAAAGATTTAAAGAAAGGATATTATCAATTCACTAATGAAGAAACAGGGGAAGTTCAAAATGCCTTTTTTACTGTAAACTTTAGAAAACAAAAAAAAGATAAAACTTATGAGGATATTAAACTAAAGGGGAATACTACAAAAGTTGCCCTTCAAAATATATTAACGGATAAAAGTGAAGATTGGTTTTTAACCATTCATTCAGAAAAACAAAATATAAGCAATCTTCAATTGCTTTGGGAAATAATTTATGATATTACCAATAGCGATGCAAATAAAGTTGCAGAAATCATAAATAAACATTTTGACTTTGACAAGGAAATTTGCATAAAGTTAGCTAACATAAAGTTTGACGATTCTGGAATGGCAAAGCTTTCAGCAAAAGCTATAAAACAGCTAATACCACTAATGAGTAATGGAAGTAACTTAACAGAAAAGGCAACTAAAAAAATCACCTCATTAATAAAATTGAACAATAGCGAAGATGAAAAAACAAAAGACAAAGACGATAAATTAGAAAGTCTTAAAAATATTATATCGGATAAAAAAGCAAGATTGAAACTATCTGGTTATGCATTAAAATCTGATTACAAATATTTAAACTATTGGGAAGCAGCTGCAGTTATTTATGGAACTCACTCTTCAAAATTTACATCAAAGAAAGACTATATTAGTAGAGTGAAACCGCATTCAATGAATAATCCAATTGTTGAAAAAATTGTAAACGAAACAATTTCTATTGTAAACGAAATAAGAAAGGTATATGGTTTTGATGAAGTTAGAATTGAGCTAAGCAGAGAACTTAAAGCTAGTATGCAAGAAAGGCAACAAATGTGGGAAGCAATGAATAATGGATATGAGAAAAATGAATGGGCAAAACAAATGTTGCGAGAAATAAAATCAGGCAACCCGGGTTTAGATGCGGAAACTTCCACTAGAAGCAACTTAGATAAAATTAAAATTATTGAAGATGTAGTTAAGTTTCAAAATCAAGATGAATATAAAAAGAAACAAAAGGAATACAAGTTAGATGAACCTTCTAAGGCTGAGATAAAAAAATACTTAATGTGGTTGGAACAAAACTTTAAATGTCCATATACTAATCAACCTATCCCATTATCTGATGTTTTTGCAAGAGGTAAAGTAGTTGAAATTGAACATATTATTCCACGTGAAAGGTATTATTTGAATTCCTATGTAAATAAAGTAATTACTTGGGCAGAAGTAAACCAAACGAAAGCAAATCATGGCAACAGAACAGCTTATGAATTTATTGTGAGTAATAGACAAGAAGAAACTATTACACTTAAAGATAATAGAGTTCTCTATAAAGTCACACCAGAAGCCTGGAAAGAGCATGTAGAAAAAATGTTTCCAAAAGGCGGTAAAAGAATTAATTTATTAAGAAAAGAAATACCAGAAGACCCAATTAACAGAACTTTAAATGAAACGCAATACATCAATAAGAAATTAAAAGAAAAACTTGCAGAACTTGTTGGCGAAAGTAAAGTTTGGATCACATCAGGTGCCGTTACAGATATCCTAAGAGAACGCTGGCATTTAAATGGAGTAATGAAAGAATTACTGAGAAATAGGTATGAAAATTTTGAAATGCCAACAGGAAAAAAAGTGTTTCAATTGGCAACTATTGAAGAGCAAGAATTATTTTTAAATGAAATGAAAATGGTTTTAGATTCGGAAGAAAATTTTGTCATTTACAAAAAACAAATTGGCAAAAAACTTTTTGAGTTTAAAACGCTTGAAGAAATAAGCGCAATTTGTGAAGATTTGGAAAAAGTAATTCTGGCTAACAAAAAAGAAGGTGCCAAAAAGTTAATTCCATATAAGTATGCTTCAAGCGAAGATGCTTATGAAACAAAGAGTTTAACTTATTTCACAACACATTTAAACACTAAAACTCAAAAGGAAGAAGATGTTGAAATATTTGCTGGATATTCAAAAAGAGTTGACCATAGACACCATGCTTTAGATGCAATAATTATTGCTTGTACAAAACAAAATCATATTCAATATATCAATACTTTAAATGCAATAAATACAGCGGATGTTGAAAATGAAAACAGTAAGAAGTTAAAGTATAAAGCTATTAAAGATGATGTATGTTTAGAAAATAGCAGTAAAAATTTTATTACACCTTGGAGTAAAGATAGGTTTATAGTTGACGTGAAAAATTGTTTAAGCGATGTTGCTATTTCACATAAGAATACAAGGTTACTAATTAGTCCGTCAAAACACAGATTAGGTAAGGATATTAAACAGACTCAATTAGCCTCTATTAGAGGGGAATTGCATAAAGAAACTAATTACGCAAAGAAAAATTATTTTGAAGGAGGGAAGACTCCAATAACAAAATTGATACCCGAGATTCTTAAGCAAAAGAAGGAGAATCAATATCAAACAATGGTTCATTTTAAAGATTTCAAAGAAATTATTTGCGAAAATGTACTTAAAGAAAAATATCAGAATATACTCATTCCGATATTTGAATCTTATGATTCGGAAAAATTAAATGATCCTTTATGCAAAGAAATTAGCAAGAAGATTTTATTTGAAATAGGGAGCCGAAAACTGTTTATAAATTCAACCACAAATGAACCATTAGATTGGCTTTCTACTTATTCATCAAAAGATAAGTCAGTAAGGCCAAACGGCCATTTAATGAATTTAAATGACGCTAAGGAAATCAAATCTATTGCTGACCCAAGAATTAAAAGATTAGCTAATTATAGGTTAGTGTTTGTAAACAATAAGAAAAGTGAAATAGATAAACTTGAACTTGGCGTTCCAGATAAAAATAAACTAAAACGAGAAGCAGAAGCAATGCCACTATATAGCAATGCAATTTATGAAGTTAGATTAAAACGTTCTGCAAATAAATTTGAATGGGTTGAAATTAAAGATTTAAGCCAAAATGATTTGGAAAATATTGAATATACCAAGCCTAAAAACACTGCAGCAATAAAAAATAAGTTAAAAAGTGTTGATTTTGAAAGTTTCAAAAGGTCTTACTTTATAACCCCATTGTTTGTTTCGAATATACCTATTCTCGTCAAAAAGGTTAGGCAAATTTCATATTTTCAAGATTTATACGAGGTAACAAAAGGAAGGTACGTTTATTCTTCAGATGTGTTTATGGCCTATTTGTTTATAGAAAATGGCGCTGAAAAATTAACTGCAAAACGGGAAACTAAATTTTTGAAATTTATAGATGCTGTTTCAATAATTAATGATGAAAAACCAAATTTCATTGATTACAAAAATTTAATATCAAAGGAGAAATCTAATACTGAAATTCAAAGTGGAATTGATTCTGAACTGCTATTTACGTTAGCAAAAAACGACTTAGTGTATTTGCCTGATTCCTTATTATCAAAGGATCAAATTGAGGACATTAATTGGATGGATAGAAATTCAATTTTGCCAAAACTTTATATTGTAAAGGATATGAATCCGAGTCAAGATAAAATAGTGTTTCAACAATTTCATAAATCAGATTCCATTACTGTTTCAGAAAGTGACGCAAAATCATTATTCAATAATTCAGAATTACAAGGACAAAAAGAAGAAGTAAAATATGGAACAGTACCCATGCTTCAATATTGTATAAAAGTATTTATTGATAACCTTGGGAAAAAAATAGTTCCTTATTGGGAATTTGAAAATGGATGTTGGAATAAGGAAAAGGCAAAAGAAATGGGATTATTTTAAATTGATAACTGAACTATATTTACATCGCCACAAGTATTATGATTTGTATCTTTAAAATGGTTGTGCTTTGCTTTCAAAAATGTTCTTTGCTATATTTAAACCACCTTAAATATATACACAAGTGTTGCGTATGCAGTTGTGTTAGCAGCAAATTTAGTACGACATAAACCGGCAGACGAAACCATAAAAAATTAAACACATGAAAATAACAAAAATATTTTTTGGACTTGGACTTGTAATTACACTTTTCGGTTGCGGACGAGCAAACGATGAAAGAATGGAAAGCAAATCTATGGATGACAGTACATCAAATGCTTTTATTTCTTCATCAGCAGCAGTTGAAAACAAAAAGGACACGACCAGAAAATTTATAAGAACTGCCGACCTAAAATTTAAAGTTAAAAGTGTAATCAAATCCACTTATGACATTGAAAATATTACAAACCGACAAGGTGGTTTTGTAACTTACACAAACCTAACAAGCAATATTGACAATGTTACGACAACAGCCGTAAGTGCTGACTCTGCTCTTGAAACAAATTATTACACCGTTACGAACTCAATTACATTAAGAGTTCCTAATACTAAACTTGACACGACTTTAAAAGAAATTTCAAACAACATTGACTTTTTGAACTTTAGAATTATTAAAGCACAAGATGTAGCGTTAGAAATACTTTCAAATACTCTAACACAAAAGCGTTCAGCAAAAAATGAAGAACGACTTACGAAAGCAATTGACAATAGAGGCAAAAAATTAAATGAAACGACTGTTGCGGAAGAAGTTTTATTAAGTAAACAAGAACAAGCCAACAATGCCAAAATCTCCAATCTTTCATTAGCAGACCAAATAAATTTTAGTACAATCAATTTATCTATTTACCAGAGACAAACTATTAAAAGAGAACTTATTCCAAACGACAAAAACATTGACGCTTACGAGCCGAGTTTCGGAAGTAAACTAATAGAAGCACTTAAATTCGGCTGGGACATTTTAGAAACATTTTTAGTTTTTCTTGCAAAACTTTGGGGACTATTTCTATTCGGACTTATAGCATATTTTATATACAAAAAATACGGACATAAACTCAAAAAGTAACTTGACCGAAAGAGAAAAATCTGCTGCTAACAACACCTAAAAGCAAGTGGCTCAAACTTTTTTCTTCGCTAGGAAAAATTTGATATATTTGTTTATGATGCCTACCGAAGAAAATTTGCCTCTTTG
>JAWXAZ010000052.1:0-23840 GCA_034439755.1 bacterium | reverse complement strand
TTCGGGACCTGCTCAATAATTACGCCATGAATTATGCTGCCATTTTTCAAATAAACTACTTCTTCGTAATTGGTTTGGGCAGCAGAACTAAACTGAGCTAAAATTATTACAAATGAGATTACAAATAAGCGAAAAATCTTATTCATGAGCTTTTTTTTAAGGGTGATAAAATCTTAGTGAGTATACTCTGTATTGTCAAAAATAGGATTAAATTCTTTATTTATTTCTATAATGTCTATCCCAAGTTGAATACCACATCCAATCAGATCTTCCTTCATGATGTTTAACATATTTAACAAATTTAGTTTTCAAAATTTCTCCATTTTCTTGAGTTAAATTTATTGACAACTCAAAGTATTTATCCTTTTGCCTTATCCTATAAAACTTATTCTCCTTTTCCGTCAATCCAATCAACTCGTTGTAAAACAATATTTGCTTATGCAACAAACAAAACAAAATTATTTGGAACACCACCTTTGACGAGAAAATTGTAAGGCAAAAATTAACTTCAATTTCATAAAAAGAGAAGAAACTCAAACACATTTACCGCGTCGTAATTGAGTTTGCACCTATCTCTAATGTGTGTATTATGTAACTTTTCCCAAAAGTCATATAATATCCCTCCTGATTAATAGCAGTAATCTTGTTGTGTAGTTATTTATTAACAGTTTTAAAAAATAAAAAATAATATGGCACTCATAAAAGTAATTGAGCTATTAGCCGAATCAAAAAAAAGCTGGGAAGATGCACCCAAAATACAGTTACCGAAGCATCAAAATCTATCCGTAATATCCGCTCGGTATATATCAAAGATTTTAATGCGGAAGTAGATAAAAAAGGAAAGATTACTCATTGGCGTTTAAACTGTAAAATAAGTTTTGAGTTAGATGGCAATAAGTAAAGCCCATATCATTGGCGGTATTCACATTTTTAACAATTAAATAAAAAATAAAATCATTAATCTATTCACATGCCAATCATAAAAAAAATTTTACTCGTTGATAATGATAAGGATTGTGGAATCCTGTTGAAAGAATTACTCATAAATGAAAATTTTAAATTTTTAATTGCTAGCACGCTTACTGAAGGGATGTTATTGCTTGAAAAAGAAAATCCTGAATTTGTTTTCTTAGATAACATTTTGCCAGATGGTTTAGGGTGGGAGAAAACGGAGTATATTTTACATAATTATCCGAAGACGCAATTAAATCTTCTAGGTGGGTTTAATGTTCCAAAAACATCTGCTTTAACATTTCGCATACTTGAAAAACCGTTAACAAGTGATGAATTCTTATTATGTCTTAATAATTACAAACTGAAAATAGTGTGATTACAAATTTTTCAATATAAAATTAAAAATGCTGACAGGTAATATAAAAGTGAAAGCAATAACAATTGAAGAATTGTTATCCCCTATGCGGCAGTATTTTCTTAAGGACATTTTTATAAGAAGCGATATTAACACCTCACCTCCTTTAAGCGCTGAGTTATTAACGATAGGTCAGATGGGATTGCTTGCCAAAGACCTGGCAGAAAAGCATGAAATTGATACAAATAAAACATCTGAGTATTTATTAAAGAGATTAGACGATAACGAGGAAGTCCTGAAACGAGTAATTGATCTTTTACAAGATGCGGTTAAAGAAAAAAGTCCGATAGCTCCGGCTGGAGAATGGCTATTGGATAATTTTTATTTGATTGAGGAACAAATACTCATTGCAAAAAGACATTTGCCCAAAGGCTATTTAAAAGGATTACCAAAGCTTGGTCCTCACAATGGATCTTCAGCAGGATTTCCGCGCGTATATGACATTGCTATTGAAATAATATCGCATAGTGACGGGCATTTAGATATTTATACGCTTAACCGCTTTATTGAATCTTATCAAAGCATTAGTGAACTATCTTTAGGTGAGCTTTGGGCAATACCGATTATGCTACGTTTTGCATTGCTCGAAAACATGAGACGTGTGGCTGCGCGAATTGCCATAGATCGCATTGATGCAAACCTTGCACAGCACTGGGCTGACCGGATTATTAAAGTGGCCGAAAAAAATCCAAAGAACCTAGTTCTTGTTATGGCAGATCTTGCCAGAACAGATCCTCCAATGACAAGTGCTTTTATAGCTGAATATTCACGAAAACTTCAATGGAAAGGATTCAATTTAACGTTACCTGTATCATGGCTGGAGCAGCATCTTACCGAAACGGGTGATACTATCAATGGAATGGTGCTTGTAGAGAATCATAAGCAAGCTACCGACCAAGTTACTATGACCAACAGCATTAAAAGTTTGCGTTTTTTAGTAAAAACGGATTGGCGTGATTTCGTTGAAGCCATGAGCCATGTAGAACATATGCTGAGGAATGATGCAGAACAGGTATATGCTAACATGGATTTTTATACTCGTGATCAATACAGACATTCAATAGAGAATATTGCCAAGAAATCTAATTTAAAGGAAATTGATGTTGCAAAAACTGTGGTTGGTCTTTCAAGACAATGTGTAGAAAATAATATTCCTGATAAACACCAATGCCACGTTGGGTATTATTTGTTTGGTGATGGATTACAGGTAACCGAAAAAATATTGAATGCGCAGTACTCATTTGCAACTAAATTTAAGCAATTTTTTTTAAGGAATGCATCAAAGTTTTATGTTGTTGAATCAGTTCTTTTAAACGCACTCGTATGCTCTTTTCTGCTTAAAAAACTATATCATGAAGATTTAAGTACAAGCATTCTTATTTTTTTGTCATTGCTAAGCATTTTAGCTGCAAGTCATTTTTCCATTGCGGTTATTAACTGGATTGCAACATTACGAGTAGGACCAAGGCCCTTACCTAAAATGGATTTCTCAAAGGGAATTCCGAATGAGGCTTGCACCCTAGTTGCTATCCCAACAATTATTACGGGAATAAACCAGATAAACAAACTTGTTGAAGATCTTGAAGTAAGATTTTTAGCCAACAGAGATCCCAATTTATTATTTGCCCTTTTAACAGATCTGAAGGATGCAATAACAGAAAATTTACCTAATGATGAAATTTTGGTAACACATACCAAACAAAAAATAATTGAACTGAATAAAAAATACAGTGAAAATCCACACAATACGTTTTTTCTTTTTCATCGTTCCCGTTCATGGAATCCTGTCGACAAAATATGGATGGGATATGAACGCAAGCGTGGTAAACTGGGTGAACTCAATCACCTTTTACGGGGTGGAGGGAAGGATCGCTTCTCCGAAATTGTGGGAGCGGAGACTGTTTACTCTACTGTAAAATATGTAATTACACTGGATACCGACACACAATTGCCGAGAGATGCTGCCAGAAAATTAGTTGGTTTAATGGCGCATCCGCTTAATCTTCCTGTGTATGATGAGCAAAAGAAAAGAATAGTTAAGGGCTATGGCATTGTGCAACCCCGTGTTGCTGTAAGTTTACATGGAAGCACCCCCTCCTATTACACCCGTTTGCATGCAAATGATTCAGGCATTGATCCATATACCAGGCTAACCTCTGACTTATACCATGATATATTCAGTGAAGGGTCGTTTATCGGTAAAGGAATATACGATGTGGATGCTTTTGAAAAAGTGTTGGGCAACCGCTTTCCTGAAAACCGGATATTGAGTCATGATTTGTTAGAAGGCAGTTACGTTCGTTGCGGCTTTGCTAGCGATGTATTGTTATACGAAGATTTTCCTTCCCGCTATAGCATTGACATCAGCAGACGACACCGATGGATTAGAGGCGATTGGCAAATCGGCACATGGTCATTGCCATGGGTTCCTGATGCTAAAGGTAAGTTGCACAAAAATTCAATAACAGCCATTTCCCGATGGAAAATATTTGATAACCTGAGGCGCAGTTTGGTGCCTATTGCACTTTTATTGATTCTTATTTTAAGTTGGACACTGCTGCATTCATCCCTTTTCTGGACATTATTCATACTAGGTGTATTTGTACTTCCTTCACTCAGCATTTTAGCATGGGATATTATTAAAAAGCCGGAAGAGATTTCTCTTGCTCAACATTTTAAAAGTGTTTTACGCAATACTTCCTTTAATGTTATCCAATCATTATTTGCACTTGTTTGTTTACCATATGAAGCTTACGTTAGCGCAGATGCTATTTTGCGAACCGAATGGAGAATTTTCTTTTCACATAGAAATCTGCTCGAATGGAATCCTTCGGGACTTGTTAAAAAACAACACGAAAGTTTATTTACGCTTTATAAATCCATGTGGTTTGCACCTTTACTGAGCTTTGCATTATTTATTCTTTTATTAATCCTTTTTCCACACACACTATTTTTAGCAACTCCTTTTCTTTTCCTATGGACTTTGTCTCCGGCAATTATATATTGGATAAGCAGTCCACGTCCTATTTTAAGAACAAAAATAACAGACATTCAAAGGAAATATCTAAGAGAACTTTCGAGAAAAACATGGAACTTTTTTGAAACTTACGTTACGGAAAATGATAATTGGTTGCCAATTGATAACCTACAGCAGTATCCTATGACAATTATTGCCCATCGTACATCTCCTACTAACATCGGGATGTCATTGCTTGCAAATCTTTCAGCAATTGATTTTGGCTATATCACAATTTCACAACTTCTTGAACGCACTTCCAATACTTTTAAAACGCTTAATAAGCTTGAAAGATATGAAGGTCATTTTTATAACTGGTACGACACGCAATCTTTGATGCCGCTACATCCAAGATATATATCTACTGTTGACAGTGGAAATTTAGCAGGTCATTTACTCACATTGCGACAAGGGCTTATTGAAATGCTTAATCGCAAAATAATTAAAGATGATTTGTGGGATGGACTAAATGATACAATAAGAATAATTGCAAAGAAAATAACGGCAGAAGAGCAAGCCTTGTTCAACGAATTTCAAACAGCTTTTGAAATCGAGAATTTATCTCGACCATTACAATTAAGTGAATTGAAAAACAGTCTTGAAAGAATCTCCGCATTGCTGAATGATTTTCATGAGCGCGCAAAATTAAAAGAGAATACAGAAGTATTTGAATGGATTATTTCATTGGAGAATCAAATTAAGGAATGGCTCAATGAAATGGTTGTGTTGCTGCCGTGGATCAATAATAATAATACTGTGCCTGAAAAATTTAAAGGCTTAAGTGTGTTTCAAAAAACTCCTTCTTTAATCCAGCTTGCACAATTAGATAGCGATATCCAAACTGAGCTAATTTCTTTATACCTTGAAAAAAAGACTGATGAAGAATATAAATGGATTGCTGATTTTGAAAAATCAGTTGTAACTTCAAGCGCAACAGCAAAAGCAAAAATTACCGAGATTCATCAATTAGCGGCTCAATGCTTCGACTTTGCAGACATGAATTACGACTTTTTATATGACAAAACGCAGCACCTACTTGCGATAGGATATAATGCAGATGAGCATCATCGCGATACAGGCTTTTACGATTTACTTGCTTCCGAAGCTCGCTTAGGTTTATTTGTTGCGATAGCACAAGGGAAAATTTCACAGGAAAGCTGGTTTGCACTCGGAAGGCGACTTACTGTTGTCGATAGTACGCCCATATTAATTTCATGGAGCGGCTCTATGTTTGAATACCTTATGCCTAATTTGGTAATGCCGCTTTATGAGCATACACTGTTAGATAATACTTCCAGGGGTTCAGTAAAAAAACAAATTGAGTATGGCAAGACACAGGGTGTTCCTTGGGGTATTTCAGAATCATGTTACAATATGGTTGACGCACATCTCAATTACCAGTATAGAGCATTCGGTGTTCCTGAATTAGGCTTTAAACGAGGGCTTGGTCTTGACCTCGTTATTGCACCGTATGCCACAGTAATGGCATTGATGGTTGATCCCGCTGCCGCATGTAAGAACCTGGAAATATTACAAGCAAAAGGATATGAGGGGCGATATGGTTTTTTTGAATCTATTGATTTTACACCATCGCGTTTGCCAAGAGCAAAGGTGCCTGTTTTAATTCAAACATTTATGGCGCACCACCAAGGAATGAACCTCCTTTCTCTTACTTACCTGCTCTGTAATCAACCGATGCAAAAGCGTTTTGAACTGGATCCGAATTTACAAACTGCTCTTTTGTTATTGCAGGAACGGGTTCCAAAAGCCACAGGATTCTATACCATTTCTGTTGACACGGAAGAGATCATTCATTCTTCTTCGAATACGGAAATGCGTGTTATTCATTCGCCTAACACACCTCAACCTGAAATTCAATTACTCTCTAATGGCAGTTACCATGTAATGGTTTCTAATGCAGGTGGTGGATACAGCCGCTGGAGAGACACTTCCCTTACACGTTGGAGAGAAGATACCACCTGCGATAATTGGGGTTCTTTCTGTTATATCCGCGATCTTCATGCAGGAGAGTTCTGGTCAACAACATATCAGCCCACATTAAAAGAAACACCGCATTACGAAGCAATATTTACACAAGGACGGATAGAGTTCCGCAGAACAGACAATGAGATTGAATTGCATACTGAAATTGTTGTTTCTCCAGAAGATAATGTAGAGATCAGGCGGATTCATATTAAAAACCTCTCCAAGAAAATCCGGAAGATTGAGATTACAAGTTATAGTGAAGTGGTAATTGCTTTTCAGGAAACGGATGACGCACATCCTGCATTCAGCAATCTTTTTGTGCAAACAGAATTACTGCAAAATCAACATGCCATTATTTGTTCAAGACGCCCGCGCTCCAAAGATGAAAGTCCTCCATGGATATTTCATCTAATGAAATTAGCCGAAGGCGATGCTGCTCATATCTCTTATGAAACTGACCGTGATAAATTTATTGGCAGGGGCAATAGCATTGCCAATCCGAAGGCAATGCATCAACTGGAACCGCTTTCAAATTCACAAGGTTCTGTACTTGACCCAATAATTTCAATTCAGTATCGGATAACTTTAGGGAAAGAAGAAACTGCTATTATTGATATAGTAACAGGTATTGCAGAAACCCGCAGTGAATGTCAAACTCTTGTTGATAAATACCAGGATCACAATTTCAGGAAACGCGCTTTCGAATTATCATGGACTTATAGTGAAGTGGTTTTGCGTCAAATAAATGCAACCGAATCTGACGCGCGGCTTTATAGTAGAATGGCAGGCTCTGTTATATTTACTAATCCAGCTTTAAGAGCCAATAAAGACCTTCTTATTAAAAATACCAAAGGTCAATCTTCGCTTTGGAGTTATTCTATTTCGGGCGATATACCTATTGTGCTGTTGCAGGTTTCGGATAACACCAACCTTGCGATGATAAAACAATTGTTACAGGCTACTTCTTATTGGCAGCTTAAAGGCTTGGTTGTTGATCTTGTTATTATCAATGAAGATTATAGTGGCTATCGTCACGACCTTCAAGACCAGATTCAAAGTCTTATTACTGCAGGTTTAGGAAATAATCCCAGAGAAAGGCAAGGCGGAGTATTTGTAAGAATGGCTGACCAGATTAGTAATGAGGATAAGATTTTAATCCAGACAGTAGCGCGGATTATCATTTCTGATGCGCACGGAACTTTAACCGATCATGTAAACAAGCGAAGTAATGTAACTCCTGTTATCCCTTTCTTAATTAAGAGCAAAAGATATGAAGCGCAAATTGTAAATACAGCAAAAGAAGAAGGCTTGAAATTTTATAATGGGCTGGGTGGATTTTCGGCTGACGGAAATGAATATGTAATAAACACACGTGAAAATAATATTACGCCTTTACCATGGATTAATGTATTGGCAAATGCGAACTTTGGAACGATTGTAACAGAAAGCGGACCTTCTTACACTTGGGCTGAAAATGCACATGAATTCAGGCTTACACCTTGGAATAATGATCCTGTTACCGGTAGTTGTGGGGAAGCATTTTATATTCGTGATGAAGAAACCGGTCATTATTGGTCACCGATGCCTTACCCTGCTGTAGGAAAATCAAACTATATAACAAGACATGGTTTTGGCTATAGTATTTATGAATGTGAAGAAGATGGTATTCAAACGGAAATACGTATATATGTTGACCTTGAGGCACAAATAAAATTTACAGTGATAAAGATGCGGAATGTTTCTGGCAGGGCGCGTACACTAACAGTAACCGCATACGTGGAATGGGTACTCGACAGTCTTCGCACCAAATCGGCAATGCATATTGTTACAGAGTTTAATCCTGAATACCGTACCTTGTTAACATGCAATCCTTATAATTCCGAATTTCCGAATAGGGTAGCTTTTTTAGATGTGAATAATGTAAAATTTGATTTCACCACTGACCGCCATGAATTTATAGGACGCAATGGAACGCTTGCAAAACCCGAAGCCATGAAAAGATTGCGCCTGGCAGGAAAACATGGCGCAGGATACGATCCCTGCACAGCAATACAAGTTCCCATTGTTTTGCAAACAGGTGAAGAGCGTGAAGTAATTTTTAAAATGGGTGCAGCTAAAGATGTTGCGGAAGCGCAACAATTGATCAATCGTTTTCGAGACACGAATGAGGTTAACGATTCACTAAAAAAGGTTCGTGAATACTGGCAACATACACTTGGTTCAATAAAAATTAAAACTCCTGATCAATCATTAAATATTTTAACAAACGGATGGCTGCTTTACCAAGTAATTGTATGCAGGCTTTGGGGACGAAGTGGATTTTATCAATCGGGTGGAGCATTTGGATTCAGGGATCAATTGCAGGATGTGATTGCAGTGATGCATGCGCAACCCGAATTAACGCGTGAGCAAATTCTGCTTGCAGCTTCGCGACAGTTTAATGAAGGCGATGTTCAGCATTGGTGGCATCCTCCGCAAGGAAGGGGAGTGCGTACACTTTGTTCTGATGATTTGTTATGGCTGCCTTATACTACTTCTTGTTTTGTTAATAATACACATGACTATTCAATATTAGAAAATCCTGTTCCATTTATTGAAGGTCGCGCGTTGAATGTGAATGAAGAATCCTATTATGATCTTCCAACAGTTTCAAAACAAACGAGTTCTTTGTATGATCATTGCAAAAGGGCAATTACAAAATCATTAAGGTTTGGCGTTAATGGTTTGCCTTTGATGGGATCAGGTGACTGGAATGACGGCATGAATATGGTTGGAATACATGGACAAGGTGAAAGCGTGTGGCTTGCATTTTTTCTTTACGATATTCTAAAACGTTTTGAACCCATTGCAATAAAAATGAACGATGAGGAATTTGTAAATGTCTGCAAACAAAAATCGGCTGAATTAAAAATTAATATTAATAAAACATCGTGGGATGGTGAATGGTACAGGCGTGCCTATTTTGATGATGGTGCAGCATTGGGGTCTGCAGCTAACGATGAATGTAAGATAGATTCCCTGACGCAAAGCTGGTCAGTGCTTTCAGGCGCAGGCGAACCTGACCGTTCAATAAAAGCAATGGAATCAGCCGACAAATATTTAGTTGACAGAACACATTCGCTCATTCATCTATTAGATCCGCCCTTCGATAAATCCGTATTTGAACCTGGTTATATTAAAGGGTATGTGCCTGGGGTTAGAGAATGGCGGGCAATATTCGCATGCAGCAATTTGGATGATTATGGCGGTGGCTAAGTTGGGTAACAACGCAAGAGTTTATGAATTATTAAACATAATCAATCCCATCAATCATGGGAAAACAGCAGAAAACATTGCAGTATATAAAACAGAACCTTACGTGATGGCGGCTGATGTGTATAGCGTGTCGCCACATGAGGGTCGTGGCGGATGGACCTGGTATACAGGTTCATCTAGCTGGATGTACCAACTTATTATTTCATCATTCCTAGGCTTAACGCGTGAGGGAGCAACACTCCAAATCAATCCATGTGTTCCCGAAGATTGGAAATCATTTGAAATTGATTACCGCTACAAAAAAACAAACTATCATATATCTGTTCAGTTAGTTGCTGATAGCAAAGACATAGCATTAATTGTGGATGATATTTCACAAATTGAAAATATTATTCAATTGGTAGATGATGAAACGGAACATACAGTTACAATTAAAATACTTCAGGGGGTTTTCAAAATTGAAAATCATTAAGATGAGATTTCAAAAAACATTAAACAAGTAATTTTTCTCGAAACGATAATTGCTGTTAATAGCTTTTTTCATTTCGTAAGATCATTTTTCATCTACAACATATCTTTGTTAGCCCAGCTTGCAGCTAAATTGGCACTAATAGCCTTAATTATCAGATTTATACCTCAAAATTGTAACGGTTTGTACTTGCTTCCTTACTCAAGTCTTGGGTAGTTGAGTATTCCAAATAAGTGAAGCATGTAACTTATTTTCTAATATTGTACAACACTTTTCAATGTAAAGCCAATCATCTTTGCAACGTAATTCCAAATATCTAAGCCACACTAACAATTTTAAAAAACAAAAAACATTATGGCTCTCATAAAAGTAATCGAGTTATTTGCCGAATCAAAAAAAAGCTAAGAAGATGCAGCTCAAAATGCTGTTACCAAAGCATCAAAATCTATCAGTAACATCCGCTCGGAGTATATCAAATATTTTAATGCGGAAGTAGCTAAAAAAGGTAAGATTACTCATTGGCGTTTAAATTGTAAAATAAGTTTCGAGTTAGATGGCAATAAGTAAAGGACTTCTCATTGACGGCATTCTCATATTCAACAATCAAATAAAAGATAATTAATTAAAAAATAAAATTATGTCAATCTTTGTAGCATTTCTTATCGCTTTATTGGTTTCAGGATTATTTTCATCGCCCTACCTGAGTAAAGGTTCATCAATGGCTCCTTTAGCCATATTTTTCTTCTTTTTGTTTCTTGCGGGTATAGCGGGCGGCTATTGGATAGTTCCTTTTGGGCCTGTTATCTTGGGAGTAGCGTGGTTGCCACTCCTGTTTATTATATTTGTTGTTGCGATTCTTTTTTCTGCACCTCCTCCACACCAGCGTGCCATAGCAACGTCTGGTGAAAAAACTGAAATGGGTGCTTTAGCAGCAGTAAGCATATTTACATGGATTTTATTTGTTATACTGCTTATTGCAGTTTTTGCGGGTGTTTTTCAAAGTCACCCTTTATAAATTATTCATTGCTCTAAAAACAACCATCATGGCAAAGTACAGTAAAAAAGCGCAGGAAAAAGTTGAAACGGTAATGCACGAAATGAAAGAAGGTACGCTCCGTTCAGGTTCAGGTAAAAAAGTAACCAGCCGCAAGCAAGCCATTGCAATCGGGATATCCGAAGCGCGTAAGGCGGGGTTAAAAGTACCTAAGGAAAAGAGTGCAGCAAAAAAAAAGTAGAATGCTAGAGAAAATAAATAATAATTCAACTATGAAAAAAGAACAAAATAATCCTGATAAAAATCAGGACAAAAAAAATGTTAATCCCGAAAAGCATAATCCGGCAAAGCCGGATAAAAACCCTGACCCCACAAAGCCAAAACCTGGAGGAAATGAACCTGAAAAAAATGATCCTACTCGAATTGAAGATCCACGTAAAATTGACCCTACTCGCATAGATGAACCTTCACCAGCAAAACCCGAAACACAAAAAAATAATGATATTTACCATTAAATAAAATATTGGGCAACAGCGAAACTGAAGACTGGGCAACAGTGGAACTGAAGAAAATTTGAATTCAAAAAAAAAATGAAAAATGAAAAAATTGAAAGCTGTATTGCAGCTTGTCAAACATGTGCTGACGCATGTGAAACCTGCTCTACTGAAAGCGAAGGAAAAGCAGCCATGGCACTTTCTGTAAAACTTTGCATTGCTTGTGCTGATGCTTGCAACAATTTAATTGCCGCAAGCAAAACAGATTCAAACTTGGATGCTCTTTGCAAAAAATGCGAAGATGCTTGTAATGCTTGTGCAACTGAATGTGAAAAACATTCTGACATGAAACATTGCAAAGTATGTGCAGATGCTTGTCGCAAATGTGCAGCAGAATGTAAGGCTATGCTTGCAGTAGCTGCATAATTAGTTTTTGTAATTGCAACCACTCTTGCAGCGAGTTTAGTATTTTATTTTCCGCAAGAGATAAAATTTGCTTGGGAATAGTGCTAACTTTATTCTCACAAGCAAATATTAAACAATGAAAACACTTAAAAAATATTTAAGGAATCGAGAAGTTGCCATTAATTTTATTTTAGAAAAACCAAGGGCTAAGTATTCCACAAGCACATTTCATAAACTGCGGGTTGAAATAAAAAAACTGAACGCTCTTTTTAATTTAATAAATTATTGCTCAAAAGATTTCAGGCGTAAAAAAACCTTCAAACCGTTTAAAGAAATTTTCCTTCAGGCGGGCAAGGTTAGGGAATTTCAACTTGAGGAAATGATGCTTAATAAGCATCACTCAATTAAGTTCTTAACCGATTACAGAAATAGTTTAAAAAAACTCCGATTACAAGAACAAGAAATATTTTTCACAATAATAAATAAAGATTTTGTTGCCAGACTTCAAAAAAAATATAAAATAATTATTCCTTTACTTTATAAAATAAATAAAAAGTTAGCCAATAGTTACATTGAGATAAAAAGAACTAGTATTCAAAAGCTATTAAGCAAGAGTTCCATAAAAACGCAAGATGTTCACGAACTTCGCAAACAAATAAAGCTACTAAACTTTAATAGAAAGAGTTTGTCTTTAAAAGAGAAAAACAAACCCATTACAAATCAAGACTTATTGCCTAATCTTTTGGGCAAATGGCATGATTACCAAGTTATAATAAAACATCTGAATAAAACAATGGATACTGGTAACCTAGATTCTAAAGAGATTAGTCAAATTACAAAACTTAAAACAAAAATATCTTCCAATAGTGAACTATTGTTTAATAAAATAAAATTAGTTATCCCTTTATCAGAGTTTTATAAGAAAAAGAAAACAGCAAAATCATTTCAATATTAATTAGCAGATACATCTTCAAAGACAGTTTTGTGCTGAGATAGATATTGCTTCGTAGACACAGCAGCACAGCAGGTAAAAAAAGATAAATGCAAATTTGTAAAAGAAGGGTTTTAATAGGGAAACAAACAGTTGTGCTTTCTAATTACATTCCGCCTAAGCGGGACAGTCGCGCTTCTAATCCGCCTTTTAACCCTTATGCGTTAGCGGTCATGATGTGGCCATTGAGGAAATATTAATCGATCTACGGACAATTGACAAAATAGTAAAATCAAAAGCTTGTACAATTTAGTAAATTTGAAACAAATTCTGTGGAAATACCTATTAATAATATAACAAATAGACCTATTATATGTTAAAAACCACCAAAGAAAAAATGACCACTAAGCGTAATAAATTACTCAAATGCCCTACTGGCATCAAAGGTTTTGATGAAATTACCGAAGGTGGGTTACCGCAAAATGGAACCACTTTAGTTTCCGGAAATGCCGGCTCCGGCAAAACGCTTTTTGGGATTGATTTTCTAATCAAGGGCGCCACCGATTACAACGAGCCGGGCATTCTCATGTCATTTGAAGAAACAGAGGATGAACTTTATAAAGACGTGGCTTCGCTCAATATGGATTTGCCCGCGCTTGTTTCGCAGAAAAAGATTGTGCTCGAACATGTTGTTTTAGAGCGCAAAGAGATTCAGGAAATCGACTTTAATCTCGAGGGAATATTCGTTCGCCTGGAAGATGCCATTAATTCTATCGGTGCCAAACGGGTAGTTTTAGATTCTCTTGAATCTCTTTTTGCAGGCATTACAGATATTGGCATACTTCGCCTAGAGATAAAAAGACTTTTCCGATGGCTTAAAGTTAAAAAGGTCACGGCAATTGTTACGGGCGAGATGGCCCAAAGCGGTTCATATACCCGTCATGGCTTGGAGGAATATATCTCCGATTGCATCATTCTTTTAGATAACAGAGTAAGAGACGAAATGGCGACCCGTAGAGTGCGCGTCATTAAGTATCGGGGGTCAAGTCATGGAACAAGCGAATATCCATTCGTCATCGATAATGAAGGCCTTTCAGTAATTCCCATCACGTCAGCAGGACTTGAACAACCTGGCACAGACAAGAAGGTTTCGACAGGCATTCCATCGTTAGATAAATTGTTCAAGGGCCGTAAAGGTTACACCAGAGGTAGCACAATATTGGCTTCAGGCACTGCAGGCAGCGGAAAAACCAGTGTTGCGGGGGCATTCGCATTGGAGAGTTGTAAACGTGGGGAACGCTGCCTTTACTTCTCTTATGAAGAATCCTCCGGGCAACTCGTTCAAAACCTTCTTTCAATCGGTATTGATTTAGCGCCATGGATTAAAAAAGGATTGTTAAAGATTGTAGCGCTTAGACCCTCCTTTCTTGGTTTGGAGCTGCATTTATTGAATGTTTATAAGCTGGTTGATAGTTTCAAACCAAAAGCTGTGGTTGTAGACCCTCTAACAAGTCTCGTTGGAGAGGGCCAGCTACGTGAAGTTTCATCGATGATTACCCGCATGATTGATCTCTTTAAATCCAGAAGCATCACTACGTTTTTTACAAGTCTTGTTTCTGCAACCTTTCAAAGTAATACGAGCGGCGAAATAGGAGTTTCATCTTTGATTGACACCTGGATTGTTGTGAGAATGGTAGAAGATGATGAGGGCAGAAAACGCACCCGTGAAATATTCATTGTTAAGTCTCGAGGCGCTAACCATGATAGTGATGTCCACAAATTTATTTTGAGTGATGATGGAATTATTTTGATGCCTTATGTTGAATCTAAGTTTAGCGGCAATCAGAAAAAGAAATTAGATAAAAATGTTGCGGAGGATAAAAAAAAAAATAACAAGCAATGAAAACAATACAACCTGAGTTCGTTGTAGGTATTGGTGGCTCAGCCGGTGCGCTTAACGCATACAAGGCTCTCTTGGATGCCATGCCACCTGATACAGGTATGGCATTTGTTATTATTTCTCACATGAACCCCGTCGCCCATAGCCTATTAGCTAAAATATTACAGAGGCACACGAAAATGTCTGTAACCGTGGCTTCTGAAGCAATGCCGATCCTTGGGAATCATGTTTACGTAATTCCTCCAGACTCAGATCTTACTATGGATAACTATAAATTCAAAGTCAGCTCCCCTCGCATTGGCAGGAACAAACAAGTAGATTTATTTTTTATTTCCCTGGCAAATGAAATGGGTGCGCGTGCTGTCAGCATTATCCTTTCCGGCTATGATGGCGATGGTACAGAGGGATGCAAACATATCAAGGCCAACGGAGGAAAAACCTTTGCGCAGGACATGTCTGCCGAAGTTGACCAGATGCCGCTTCACGCCCAGGCAGCACGCTGTATTGATTTCGTTTTGCCACTTAACAAAATTCCAGCAAAGCTAAAAAGCCTGGCAGCTGCGCTTAAAATTTAGAAACAAAGTTACAAAACCCGAAAGGCTTGAAGTGCGAGTTAAATAGTCCTTTTTGGGTTTAAGAATTTTCGTTGTCATTGCTTTTTTTCTTTAGGTTTTAGAATTTGAAGTCCATTTTCTAAGAATTGATTTTATTTTTGGGTTTGAATTGTAAGAGGTGTTGATAAATGCAGTAATTTTAAAATGTGTCATATTGCGTCGGGGAGTCGAACCTCTCTTTTCAGAATGAAAATCTAACGTCCTAACCGATAGACGAACCGGCCATTATCATGGGTTGGCCAAAGTGAACTTTTTTTGGAAAAAGCAAAATATTTTTTCAGAAATATTTATTTTTTGTAGGGTTGGAAATGATTTGAGGCAAAATACTCAAGTGATAGTTATCCTTTTCCTCCGATAATTACCTATTAAAGGAATACAAGTAACCAATAGAAATGCTATTATAAAGATTATTCTGGTTATTATCTCGTGAAATATTTTTCTTTACTCCGTTAAAACCATAAGTGAGCCTAGTATCAAAAATAAATTGGTCATAATTTTTAAATGTATGTGAAATTCCTACACCCGCTGTTATTCCAATTTCAAATCTATTGTAATCGTCCCAATTGGTAATATGTAATTCATAATTCTTTACTTTACCGTTATCATATAATTTCTGCAGTTCCTTTTCTCCAATCCAAAAGCCTAGGTTTGGGCCAACTAATAGCAAAAATTTGGTATTAGATTTTCCTAAATCAAACCTAGCTAGTGGAACAAAATTTAAATATTCGGTTATAAAATTAATTTCCAAGGTTGCATTCCCAAATGTTGTACCACTTTTAAAATACCCTTGTCTTGAATATTGCAATTCTGGCTGAAAGGAGAATTTCTCACCAATCAATAACTTACTTAAAACTGAAATCTAGGAATCAATTTTTCGTGTAAATAGATATTATTATTTGAAAAATCTGTCAAATTTATTCCAGATTTAACGCCAAAATAAACCTTAGATGGTGGATTAATAATTATCTTTTTTATGCTCAACTTGCTTTTTCTTTAATTTAACTTTCTTAATATTCAATTGAACTTCCTTTGTAATTTTCTCAATTTCTTCCAATTTATAAACAAAGATATTTCCATCTTTTGTTTGAAGCTTAATTGAAGAATTAGGAACCTGCTCAATAATTACCCCGTGAATTATACCTCCATTTTTCAAATAAACTACTTCTTCGTAATTGGTTTGGGCAGCAGAACTAAACTGAGCTAAAATTATTACAAATGAGATTACAAATAGGCTAAAAATCTTATTCATGAGCTTTTTTTTTAAGGGTAATAAAATCTTAGAGAGTATACTCTGTATTGTCAAAAATAGGTTAAGATCCTTTATTTATTTCTATAATGTTTTTCCCAAGTTAAATACCACATCCAGTTGGCTCTTCCCTCATGCTGTTTAACATATTTAACAAATTCAGTTTTCAAAATCTCGCCTCTTTCGTCCGTAAGCATAATTGGCAATCCAAAGTGTTTATTTTGTTGCCTAATCCTATAAAACTTATTCGCTTTTTGTGTCAATTCTATTAATTCGTTATAAGACAAGATTTGCCTATGGAACTTATTTTCTCAGAACTCAAAATTTTCTTGCGAATAATTATTAAAATTATCAGGGTCATAATTTGTAAACCCAATATGTGAATTTATTAAATAAGCCTGTGAATGGGCAATTGCGTTTCGGATCTGGGTACTATATATTTCTTTCAATAAACTATCATATTTTGGACAATTTTCCTTTACTTCATTTATAATTTCCTTTCTTATTAAATTTCCTCTAGAATCATCTTTACTTAAAGAAAAATGAAAATACCGCTACCTCACGCTTTGTGAAACAATAATTAAGAAAAAATTCTATTACCATGAAAAGACATATACACCTACAAAGCATGATACTTGGCTTTGTTTTAAGCTTTGTTTTAACACAAATTGATGCACAAACGCCTGGTATAATTGACTAGAGTTATGGCAATAATGGGAAATTAAGCAGTTATTTCCCTGCGAAAAAAGGCAGCATTATCTATATAAACGATATACATAAATTATTGGACAGAAAAACGAATGCCATTATGACCAAGTATTTGTATGATGCAAAAAAAGATGAATATGTAGACTCAACTGTGGTGGTAAGAGAATTGGCAAATGGGGAGATAGAAAGCAATTTGGTGCCCATGTTTATTTTACCACAACAAGAGGGTAAATTACTTGTAGCATATAGCAACCAAGAAGAGTTGGTATTAAGGCGATATACTACCTCTGGAAGTTTAGATATGACCTATGGAATTGAAGGTACTACCTATACTGGAATATTTGCCTTATTGAGTAAGGGAATACAAGAAATTAATGGCGATTTTAACTTAGTAGGTTCCATTAAAAACAATACGTCTATGTTACTTTCTAAACATAAAAGCACGGGTGAACGCAAATTTAATTTTGGCAACGAATGGTTTCATCAATTTGATTTTGACGAAAGCAATTATGATGAAACTCCTAGTCAAATATTGGTTCAAACCGATGGAAAATAATTGTGGCTGGCAATGAATATAGCAGCAATAACTTTGCTTGTGTTTGCAGGTTAAATACAGATGGAAGCTTTGATTCCACCTTTAATGGTGATGGCAAATTGCACATAAATTCTAATATGGGCACCAATGCTGTGCAGTTGCTCAACAATGGAAAAATTGTTTTAGGAGGAACCTACTACTACAGCAATTATAGCCAATCTGGATTTACCTTGGTGAAAGTAAATGCGAATGGCACATTGGATGCGAGTTTTGGAAATTCGGGTTTCAAGAATTTTAATTTTGGGGGACAAAACGACTATTTATATGGCATTCTGGTGCAAGCAGATGGCAAGATTCTGGCGGCAGGGTCTAGCGCAGGGAAATTTGCCTTAGCCAGAATAAACACAAATGCTGGCTACGATGCCAACTTTAACATAACAGGCAAAACTTTAACCGAATTTGATGCTGGATCTACCAGCAGGGCCAATTATATTAGCTTTGAACCGGATCAAAAAATATTGGCAACTGGCTTAATTTCACGCAATGATTCTACAGTTGGATTCTGCACGGCACGGTTTCATACAGGCAATACAGTTGGCTTAATGGAAAGACAAGATTTATTGCAAACATGGGTTTATCCTAATCCATTTACCCAAAGTTTTACCCTGGACGTAGCGCTTACATAAAGTGAAAATGTGGGTATAAATTTGTATTCCTTGCAAGGCACTTTTATTAAAAGTTTATATGCTCATAAAAATTTGGCACAAGGTAAAAGTACCATTAAAATAAAACCTATTACTGAAATTGACACTGGCATTTACTTGGTTCAAATTAAAATAGGAACCCAAGAAAAATGGGTGAAAATTGTAAAAGAATAGCGGCGAAGCAAAGGTTATTCTCTTAATTTTTTGGCCAATTTTCCAACGGTTAAGCCCTGAACCAAAATAGAAAAGGAGACTACAAAATAAGTGAGTGAGACCCAAAGATCTTTTTGCATTTCGGGCTTTAAGGACAAGGCTAATGCTATTGAAATACCGCCTCTTAGTCCGCCCCAGGTCATAATAACAAGTGCTTGGTTAGAAATCTTTTCTTTTAACCGAATCATTTGTGCTGGAAGAAACACCGAAACATACCGCGTAATTAATACAAGCAAAATGGTGATTAAGCCCAATACAAAATAAATGGGGATAAAATGAATAACCAATAATTCTAGTCCAATTAAAACAAATAAAATGGCATTGAGTGTATCATCAACCAACTCCCAAAATTTGTTAATATACTCCAAGGTAATATCGCTCATGGCAAATTCTTTTCCAGAATTACCTATGAGTAAACCTGCTGCTACCATTGCTAAAGGACCAGAAACATGAATATGGCTTGCAAAGGAATAACCGCCCATAACCACTGCCAGTGTTATAAGCACTTCGACTTTATAGTTATCTATTTTACGCATTAACAAAAAGCCTAAATAGCCAATCAAAAGCCCCAAAAGCAATCCCCCAAAAGCCTCCCGAAAAAACAACATAGCCACATCCTTAAAATAGATATTTTCTGGGCTTTGGGCAACTTGAAGAATGGTAACAAAAACAACCACTGCTACCCCATCGTTAAACAAAGATTCACCAGCAATTTTCATTTCAAGTGATTTGGAAATTTTCGCACCTTTTAAAATCCCCAAAACAGCAATGGGATCTGTTGGCGAAATAAGGGCACCAAACAGCAAGCAATAGATAAATTTCGTTTCCAAGGCAAAGGCACCTAACAAATAATAAATGGCTATGCCAATAATAAAAGTAGAAATAACCACGCTAATGGTAGAAAAAACCACAATCGATAAACCTTCCTTTTTAAGCAAATCTTTCTTAATGTGCATGGCCCCCGCAAAAAGCATAAAACTTAAAATATTGCCCAGGAGCAATTCAGAAAAATCAATCGAATTTACAATCCCCGTAAAGGTCTGTGTAATTTGGGGTGAAATATTTCCAAGTGCAATTATTACAAAAGAAGAGAGAAATCCTAAAAACATTAACCCAATAGACGAGGGCAACTTTATATACCTGTGGTTGATATAAGAAAATAGCGCTGCTATAACAATGAGTATGGAAAAAAGTGCGTAGGGTGTCATTAAATTTTTATGCAATATCGCTCTTTTACTTTGAATAATTAATACATAAACAACTATCGATTATCCATAGATGCTTGTTAAAGTTTGATGAGGAGATACTACCTATTTATGCTCCACTACCAGCGACAATGTTTGCTTTAATCCATCCACCGTAAATACGGTAACATGATAGGTTCCATCTGCTAAGTTGTGAATGTTGATACTTAGCTCATGGTTTTGTGATTGTGGTATGTGGGTCATCATGTTTTCGCCAAGCAGATTTGTTACAATAACCTTGCTAATTTGCAAGTCTTTGTTGCTGCACGTAATTTCAAATTTAGCACTGCTTGGGTTTGGATATAAAACAAATTGGTTCAGACCTAAAGATACTGATTTTAAACCTACGTTATACACCTGAAATTTATTGCTTAAAATGGCCATTGAACCAAAACAATTACTCGAAGATAAAGCCTCCACTATATAGGTTTTTTTGGCATTTCCACCTAAACTATCCACCCAAGAAAACATGCCTGAGCCAACTTGCGCAATTACAGTATAAGGAGCCCCATTGATGCTTCTATAAACCTTATATCCGATTACTGTTGTAATGCCAATATAGGCATTCCAGTTTAGGGTAACTTTAGTAGCCAAGCCTGAACCAAGCAAAATTACGGGACGGTGCGCTGTACTAATTTTAGAGGCATTTGCGCAACTGTCTAAGGCTTTTATGGTATAATAATAAGCCTCCCCAATAGGCAAACCTAAAGAAACATTGTCTATAAATATGGGATTGCTATCAAAAGTATTGGTGGCAATAAGAATTGGAATGGCTGTGGTATTTTGAGCTGCATAAATTTGATAAGTGCCCGTACCCAAGCCAGCAGTTTTATTATAAAACACCCTATTTTTACCTGAAACAGAATCGACCGTTACCAGGCAAATTTGTTCGTTGTTTTCTTTGGCAGAAACGCCCACAATGCCCGAATCTGCATAGCTGCATAAATTGGTGTCCTTTACTAAAACAACAATTTTACCAGAAGGCAGGTTGCTTACAATTGGGGTAGTATTTATAGGAATAGTTTGCCATTGGTAAGTATAGGGTGGCTTACCACCAGAAACAGTTGCCTGCGCTTTTCCGGTAGTGGCACCAAGGCATTGGGTAGGACTAGTAAGCACACTTACCAGTAATTTAGCAGGCTCAATAATGCTTGCTTCAAAATTTTTAACACAGCCATTAGTATCCCTAATTTCAAATTGAGACAAACCTGCTTTTAGGTTATTGAAGGTATTTGTGAACTGATAATCTTTGTTAATAAGTCTATATTTATAGGGCAATTGACCGCCAGTTACAATTTGTGTAACACTACCAGAAGAATCTCCCTTGCAAAGAATATTGCTTATACTTTTTGAACCAAAAACAATGGGTGTATTTTCAGTTAAACCATAATTTACTGATGCTTCACAGCCCAAAGAATCTTTTGTGCGCATGGCATAAATACCCGCTTTAAGGTTATTAAAAGTGTTGCTGCTTTGGTAGCTGCTTGAACCAATTTTATATAAATTTAAACCCGTAGTGTTGGATGATATAACTATTATAACGCCATTAGAATCACCATTGCAAGCAGGTCTTTTTGAAGAAGAAATTGCAAGTGAAACAACATTTAAGGGTTGGGTTAAAGTAAAGCTAACAGAATCTCTATTATTTAAACTATCTATAACCAAAAGCTTGTAGCTGTTTGCTGGCCAACGATCAAAGGTATCTCGGGCTGTAAAAGGATAGCTTATGGTTGCTGGAAAAGACCCAGTATTAGCCACTACAAAATAATTAAATGGCGGCGTGCCACCTTGCCTTTTGGAAATAAACCTACCAGAGGAATCATTTTTGCAACTTAGGTTTCTTGTTTCCATTAGGGTTAAAGAAAAATCTGAAACAACAATTGAGTCCTTAATTAAAATATACCCACAAAGTCCAAATAGGTTCAGCCTAATTTTATGTAAACCACTCGTTGTAAAAGTATGGCTGTTTATGCTATCTAAACTATAGGTGGCGTAAGTATTGGCATTAGGTGTAGTTTCTATCTCCCAAAAAGTGCCAGTTGTTTGGTTAAAACCTGTGTTCGTTTTGGTGTATTTAAACTTATAATTTAAGGCACTAAATTTAACCTTACCGACGACCGCCGTTGGTGCATTTTTTAAAATTATACCAGTAGAAAGAAGCGTTTTATTCACTAAATTACAGGTTCTATCCTTTGCAGTTACTAGAAAATAATAGGGCTGCGATTGAGGATTTAGCGGGGCTGTCCAGCAAAAACGTGCAGAATCAAATCTAGGTCCATTGGTATTGCGAGTGGCTACATTATAGAGCTTGGTAAATGTGGCACCTGGCATATTTCCGGGGGCAACAAAACTTAAATCGGTAGTGTCTGTTAAATCTAGGTCTGTGGCTACAAAGATTCTACAATAGGTTTGACCAGCGCATACTGTATCGTAAACATCAAAAAGACTATCTCCAAGCGCTTGATTTAAGTCGTTATAGCGCATTAATTGGGGATTGGACCCAGTAAAACCAATCTTTGAATAAAGCTGAAAATCTCTTCTTGTAATACCCATTAAAGTGGGTAATCCAGTAACAGTTTTCCATTGAGAGACAAGTATAGCCAAATTAGAAACAAAATTTCCAATTGTTCTGAACCTCAAATTTCCATTTAAAGGGTCAATATTTATTCCAAAAGGCATAGCTGATGGGGGATATTGGGTTGGCGCCCCTAAATAGGGGAAAGGAATTGTTGCAGAATAGGGAGATGCATATAAGGGATAGCTGTTGTGGCCAATTAAAGGGGGCGCCAATTGATAACTCAATGAATCTCCGTCTGGATCAACTGCACCCAAATTAATAATTTGATCTATACCAGCTTGAATTACAAAATGCTCATTGGTGTTTGTAAAAACAGGCGAATTATTACATGGGGAGGCACAACGATTTATAATAGCCTCTGAATAAAAATTTGAATTACTGGGAAATTGAATGGTAGTTATCCCAGAATTTCTGCAACAAGTATTATATCCCAAAGAAATTAAACAACAATTTGCAGGTAATGCATTTAAATTAGCCTGCCCTGTAAAAACATATACTTCAATGCCTGGCCCATATGTTCCTGGAGTTCTTGTACCACAATTTGAACAAGTCGTTTTTACCGTATTGCACAACTGTACCACATCAAAACCACTAATGCTTGTAACCACATTTAAGCTAATTGTTCCAAAATTTGTTCCTGAACAAGCGGTGGTTGGAAGTCCCGAGCCTGGTATATTTTGTGCCCCTAGGATATTTAGAGTTTTGGCGCAATTTGGCCAAAGAACGCTTGGACAATTACTGCAAAGCTGAATACCATTGCAATCTCTGTAAAATTTAGCTGTTACATTATACACGCCAGGCGTGCTCGAACAGGTATAGCTAATTTCCAATCCAATTTCATGATTGCCATAGGATTTAAAGGAAAAGAAAAATAAGAAGAGTAAAAAAACTATTTGGCTTGAGCGTAATTTGTTTTGTTTCATGGCTAAAAATAATAGATAAAAATAGCAAATTAAAGAAATATTTAATGCAATAAATTATACCGAAAATACAACATATAGTCCAATTTCCATACATATCTCATTGTTTAATATTTTGTTCTATTGGCATTTACCCTTATAAAATGATCAAATAGCTTTGGGCTATTTAGAGTTTGCTCATTAACTAAGAAACCCAATAAAATCATATATTGGCGGCATAAAAAATAGAGTTTAATGCATACGAATTTATCAAAATTGG
>JAWXAZ010000051.1:0-26564 GCA_034439755.1 bacterium | reverse complement strand
GTAAAAAGTGGAAAAATGTTCTTATTTTTACGCTGTAATCGCTCAATACTAATAATGACGCAACTTAACGGAGAATACGAATGTAAAATGGATGCCAAAGGGAGGTTAATGATCCCTTCTGCTTTAAAAAAGCAGTTGCCGGAGGCGGCAAAGGATTCGTTTTTCATCAACCGTGGTTTCGAGAAATGTTGTGTATTGTATCCAAGCAATGAATGGAAGTTGATTGCGGCCGAGATTGATAAATTGAGCGACTACATACAAAAGGAGCGCACCTTTAAAAGATACTTCTTGAGAGGTGCCAGTAAGTTAGAAATGGATGCTGCTTCGCGTTTATTGGTGCCAAAACAATTGCAAGAGTTTGCCACCCTAAATGGCGAATTGGTTTTATTGGCTTATGGCAATAATGTAGAAATCTGGAACAAGGAAGAGTACGACAAAATGTTGAGCGAGGAGCCTTCAGATTTTAGTGCTTTGGCCGAAGAGGTAATGAGCAAGCGTAAAAAGGAGGATGAAGATGGAAAATAAATACCATGCTCCTGTAATGTTGGCCGAGTGTTTGGCTGCGCTTCAAATTAAGCCCAATGGCAGGTATGTAGATGTAACTTTTGGTGGTGGCGGACATTCGCGTGCTATCTTAAATGCACTGGGTCCAATGGGTGTCTTAATTGCTTTTGACCAAGATGAAGATGCCAAGGCAAATTTGCCGCAAGATAACCGCTTGGTTTTTATTGACCAGAATTTTGAGTTTTTGCAAAATCATTTGGCGTATCAAGATATGTTGCCTGTAGATGGTATTCTGGCCGATTTGGGTGTTTCCTCGCATCAATTTGATGTGGCAGACAGGGGGTTCTCTTTTCGCTTTGATGAGGCCGACTTAGATATGCGCATGAATGCAGCCGATCAAAAAGAGCAAGCAGGTGCTTTGCATGCAAGTGGCATATTAAATACGTATACCGAACCACAGCTTGCCGATATGTTTTATCAATATGGCGAGTTGCATAACGCCCGTGCATTGGCAAGCGATATCAGTCAATTTCGTTCGGTTAGGCCCATAGAAAAAGTGGCTCATTTAAAGGAAGCTTTAAAGAGGCACACGCCAAAATTTGGCGATTATAAATTCTTTGCGCAGGTGTTTCAAGCTTTGCGCATTGAGGTAAACAGAGAGATGGAGGTGTTAAAGTCTTTTCTTTCTGCTGTGCCAAATGTCTTAGCGCCAGAAGGCCGATTGGTGGTAATGAGTTACCATTCTTTAGAAGACCGTTTGGTTAAAAATTTTATCGCCAGTGGAAACTTTAATGGCGATGTGGAAAAGGATTTTTTTGGAAATGTAAACAAGCCTTTATTGGGCATTACCCGAAAAGTTGTTACTGCTTCTCCAGAAGAATTGGAGCGCAATCCACGATCTAGAAGTGCAAAATTAAGAGTTGCCCAAAAGCCCATAGCAAGCTAATGAATAAGATCATTACAGAGGAGGAAACCGCTGCCAAAAAGGTAGTTGATCAGGAGAATCGCAATTTCACCGAAACGATGAAGCGCTTTGCCGACTTCGACTTTCGCATTAATCCCGATCAGGTGAAGGATCTGTTGCCTTTTTTGAGTTATGTCTTTGTATTGGTTTTACTCTTCATTTATAACAGTCACCGCAGCGAAAAAATCATTCGCGAAACAGACAAGCTTCAAAAGGAAGTGAAGGATTTAAGAAGTGAATACATAAGCGAGTTAAGTGAGTTAATGAGCGAAAGCAAACAATCGGCTGTAGCAAAAAAGTTGCAACCATTTGGCATAAAAGAATTAAAAACCCCACCAAGTAAAATTACTTACAGTGAGCAATAACATGAATACCCGTAAATCCATTTTGATTCGAACCACAATTGTGTTTTCGGGTATGCTGGTATTTGCGGGTGCCGTGGCTTACTCTTTGTTTACTGTGCAGTTTGTGGAAGGGGCAAAATGGCGCCGCATGGCCGATAGCCTGAGTACGCACGTGTTCTCTATTGAAGCGGTTCGTGGAAATATTTTTGATAGCAAGGGAAATTTATTGGCTACTTCTTTGCCCATTTACGACGTGCGTCTCGATGCCAAATCGCCTGCTTTTAAGGACGAAGAATTGTTTCAAAACAACATCGATTCTTTGGCCATTTGTTTGGCTAATTTATTTGGCGATAAATCTGTTTTGGCCTACAAGCAATCGATTATTAAAATTAGAAAAGAAGGTAACCGCTATTTATTATTTAAGCGTAAAATTTCTTATAAGCAAATGCGTGCTTTGTATCAAATGCCCTTGTTTAGAATGGGCAAATACAAAGGTGGTTTATTGGTTCAGGAAAGAACCCGTAGAGAGAAGCCTTTTGGCATGTTGGCCGAGAGAACCATCGGTTTTAAACAAGAGGAGGGTGCTGTAAGAGTGGGCTTAGAAGGCTATTTTGACAAGCACTTAAGTGGCATGAGTGGCAAGCGTGTAATGCAGCGTATCGCTGGTGGGGCCTACATTCCAATCGATGATGAGTTGATGATTGATGCGCAACAGGGGCGCGATATTGTTACTACCTTAGACATCAATTTGCAGGATGTTTCTGAGCAAGCTTTGCTTAATAACTTAATAGAGAATGATGCCGATTATGGCACCGCCATTTTAATGGAAGTGGCTACGGGTGAAATAAAAGCTTTGGCAAATTTAACCCGCGTTTCGGAGGGTGTTTACCAAGAAAAATACAACTATGCAGTAGGCGAAAGTGTAGAGCCTGGTTCTACTTTTAAATTGGTTTCAACCATGGCTTTGTTAGAGGATGGGTATATGAAACCTGATAGCAAAATTGATGCAGAGGGCGGACAAATTCGCTTCTGTAACTTAACCATGAAGGATTCTCATTTGGGTACTGGTGTTATCACTTTGCAAGAAGCTTTTGAGCATTCTTCTAATGTGGCTTTTGCCAAAATGATGCAAAGCAATTATGCTAAAAATCCAAGTCAGGTTTTTAAACACTACAAGGACTTAGGCTTAACAGAAAAATTGAATTTGCAATTATCTGGCGTAGGTGCACCGGTGGTAAAAGGTCCGGCTAACAAGTCGTGGTCGTGCACCAGTTTGCCTTATATGGCCATTGGTTATGAGTTGCAAATTACGCCTTTACAATTGCTTAGCGTTTACAATGCCATTGCCAACAATGGGGTTATGGTTAGGCCGCTGTTGGTAAAACGCATTGAGCAATCTGGCAAAATTATTAAAGAATTTCCCATGGTGGTTTCCAATTCTGCCGTTTGCAAACCTGCTGTTGCCAAACAATTGCGCAACATGATGGAAGGTGTGGTTTTACATGGCACTGCTTCTTCTTTAAAGAGTAATTTTTATTCGTATGCTGGCAAAACCGGAACTGCCGTAGTAGCCAATAACAGAAGGGGATACCAAGCAGGTGGTGGCAAGAGTTACCGTGCTTCTTTTGCCGGTTATTTTCCTGCAGAGAACCCAAAATATTCTTGCTTTGTGTTAATTAGTCGCCCCCGTAAAGAGAATTATTATGCGGCCAAAGTTGCATTGCCTGTATTCAAAGAAATTGCCGATAAAGTATATGCCAGTGCCTTGAATTTGCACCGCGAATTGAAGTTTACTGCGCCTTACATCAGCGATGATTTGCCAAAGATTGCCATGGCAGATAAACAGGAGGTAAAAACCTTGTTGGATCAGGTTAAACTGTCGTCTCATTTTCACAACGATTCTATCAACGAGGCGGAAACAGATTGGGTTATAACAGCCGTTCAAGACCATTCTATCGCATTAGAGCCTACGCTTGTGGTAGCAGGTAAGATGCCTAATTTAATTGGCATGGGCGCCAAAGATGCACTGTATTTATTAGAACGCAAGGGCATAAAAGTGGAGCTAAAGGGTTTGGGAAAAGTGAAGAAACAATCGCTTAGCCCAGGTGCTTCTTTTAAGAAAAATCAACTCATTCAATTACAATTAGGATGATCGTAAATAAATACATAGCAGAAATTATTTTCGGTTTGAACCCAATACAAGTTGTGGGTAATAATCAGCAATTGATTCATAGCCTTAGCTTCGATTCAAGAGTCGCCGCTGCAGGGTTTATTTTCTTTGCAGTTAAGGGTTCGGTGGTAGATGGCCATAAGTTTATTGAGCAGGTAATTGCCAATGGCTGTACTTGTATTGTATGCGAAGTTTTGCCCGCAGAATTGAACCCAAGTGTGTGCTATATCTTAGTGGCTAATAGCACTGCATTTATGGCATTAGCAGCCGCTAATTTCTATGAGCACCCAAGTAAATCCTTAAAATTGGTAGCGGTAACAGGCACCAATGGCAAGACCACCGTTGCTACTTTGTTGTTTAACTTATTTCGTTCATTGGGTTACTCAGTGGGATTATTGTCTACCGTACAAAACCAAATAAACGATAGCATTATTGCTGCCACACATACCACTCCCGATACCATTCGCTTAAATGCCCTGTTGAGGGATATGGTGAACCAAGGTTGCACACATTGTTTTATGGAAGCAAGCTCGCATGCCATTCACCAAAACCGCATCAAGGGTTTGCATTTTGCTGGCGTAGCTTTTACCAATATTACCCACGATCATTTAGATTATCATGTAACGTTTGATGCGTATATCAAGGCCAAAAAATTATTGTTCGATGAGGTGAATGAGGATGCTTTTGCCTTAACCAACAAAGACGATAAGAATGGTTTGGTGATGTTGCAAAATACGGCTGCAACACGCTATACGTATGGCATTCAGCAGATGGCCGACTTTAAAGCCAAGATTATTGAGAGTGATTTTAATGGCATGTTGTTAAACGTAGATGGCAGCGAAGCTTGGTTTAGGTTAGTGGGTAATTTTAATGCCTATAATTTGTTGTTGGTATATGGTATTGCCTTGTTGTTGGGAGAAGAGAAACAAGAGATCATTACCCACCTTAGCCTATTAGGTTCGGTAAAAGGAAGATTCGATTATGTGAGGTCAGAAAATGGCATCATTGGCATTGTAGATTATGCCCATACACCAGATGCTTTAGAGAATGTATTAAAGACCATCAATGATGTAAGAACGGGCAACGAAACCCTCATTACGGTAATAGGTTGTGGTGGCAATAGAGATGCAGCTAAACGTCCTATCATGGCAGAAACAGCTTGCAACTTATGCAACAAAGTGATTCTTACCTCAGACAATCCCCGCAACGAAGATCCAGAACAAATATTAAACGAAATGACAGCGGGCGTGCCGCCTTTGCATTTCAAAAAAACCTTGCGCATTACCGATAGAAAAGAAGCCATTAAAACTGCCGTGAGCATGGCCAATAAAGGCGATATCATTTTAGTTGCTGGCAAGGGTCACGAGAATTACCAAGAAATAAAAGGGATTAAACACCCTTTTGATGATAAGTTGATGCTTCAAGAATTTTTTAACCTATTTCAATCGTAAACAAAGTATTCAACTATGCTATATTACTTTTTTAATTTTTTAAATGAACAGTATAACATCCCGGGTGCGGGCATGTTTCAGTACATCTCTTTTAGGGCTGCCATGGCCATTATTCTTTCCCTCGTTATTTCATTGGTTTTTGGCAAAACTTTAATCAACAAGCTTCGTCAATTGCAAGTGAGTGATGAGATTCGCGTCTTAGGCTTGGCGGGAGAGAAGGAGAAGAAAGGTACTCCTACCATGGGCGGACTAATTATCCTAGCTGCTATCTTAATTCCAACCTTGTTGTTTGCACGCATCAACAATGTATATATCATCTTAATTATGGTATCAACGGTATGGTTGGGCTTAGTGGGTTTCTTAGATGATTATATCAAAGTATTTAAGAAAAATAAAGAAGGTCTAGCGGGTAGATTCAAAATATTAGGTCAGGTTGGTTTGGGTTTTATTGTGGCCACCACACTTTATTTTAACGAGCATGTTAAGACCAAAGAGTTCTATCAGCCATCGGAGGTAACAGCCGAATTTATCAAGGAAAACAATTTAAACCCGCAAGTTATAAGCGGACAAGTAATGTTGGTGAAAGACCACAAGGCAACTACCACCACCATTCCGTTTTTTAAGTCGAGCGAGTTTGATTATGCCAATATGTTAAAGTTCTTAGGCAGCAGTTATAGAGATTACAATTACCTCATTTATTTATTGGTGGTCATCTTTATTATCACGGCCGTTTCTAACGGGGCCAATATCACAGATGGTATAGACGGACTGGCGGCGGGTACCTCGGCCATTATCTCTTTTGTATTGGGATTGTTTGCCTATATAAGTGGTAACATTATTTTCTCGAAGTACTTAAACATTATGTATATCCCGCACTTAGAAGAGATGGTGATTTTTGCGGGTGCATTGGTTGGGGCCTGCGTAGGTTTCTTGTGGTACAATTCTTTTCCAGCCCAGGTTTTTATGGGCGATACAGGCAGCTTGGCATTGGGTGGCATTATTGCAGCCTTCTCCATTATGGTGCGCAAAGAATTATTGATTCCCATTTTATGTGGCATTTTCTTGGTAGAAAATTTATCGGTAATGATGCAAGTATCTTACTTTAAATACACCAAGAAAAAATACGGCGAAGGCAGAAGAATCTTTAAAATGTCGCCATTGCATCACCATTATCAAAAGATGGGATTTCACGAATCTAAAATTGTAACGCGCTTTTGGATCATCGGAATTTTATTGGCTATTGTTACCATCATTACCTTAAAAGTTCGCTAAGCATGAGCAAGAGAATTGTCATATTAGGCAGTGGTGAAAGTGGCACCGGAGCGGCCATTTTAGCCAAGCAAAAAGGCTTTGAGGTATTTGTATCCGATAAGGGCGCAATCCCCGAAAAGAATAAAGAGGAATTGGTTCAGCACGAAATTGCTTTTGAAGAAAACCAACACACCGAAGCCCTCATCTTAAATGCCGATGAGGTTATTAAGAGTCCGGGAATTCCAGAAAAAAACGACCTGGTAAAAGCACTGCGCAAGCAAGGAACTTCTATCATCAATGAATTGGAATTTGCAGCTAGGTACACCCATGCTTTTAAGATTGGCATTACTGGCACCAATGGCAAAACTACCACCACTTCATTAATCTATCATTTGTTGCAAAAGGCTGGCTTAAACGTTGCCGTGGCAGGCAATATTGGCATTAGCATGTGCAGGTTGGTGGCCAATGGAAATTACGATTATTTTGTGTTGGAGATAAGCAGCTTTCAGTTGGATGATATGTACAACTTTAAAGCCGATATAGCTATACTGTGCAACATTACGCCCGATCATTTAGATCGCTACGAATACAAGTTAGAAAATTATATCAAGTCTAAATTTCGCATCACCAGAAATCAGGGTGAAAACGATTTGTTTCTATTCTGTGCCGACGATGAATTGACCATAAACAACTTAGATCTGGTTGCGGGAAAAGCCAAGCATTTGCCTTTCTCGCACCACAAAAAAGTGGATGTAGGCGCCTATATCCACAACAAACAAATGCACATTAACTTAAGTGAAAATCAATCAAATCAATTTACCATGTATACTGCTGAATTAACTTTAAAGGGCATGCACAATGCCTACAATTCCCTAGCTGCCGCAATGGTTGCTAACGCGCTCGAGATTCGCAAAGACGTAATCCGTGAAGGATTAATGGACTTTCAGAATGTAGAGCACCGTTTAGAATATGTTAGCACCATTAGGGGTGTAGATTTTATCAATGATTCTAAAGCTACCAATGTAAATTCTGCATGGTATGCCTTAGAAAGCATGGATAAGCCAACCATTTGGATAGTGGGTGGTGTAGACAAAGGAAACGATTACCAAATGTTAAAAGAGTTGGTAAAATCTAAGGTGCGCATTTTGGTTTGTTTAGGTACAGACAATAGCCGCATTCACGAAGCGTTTTCTACCGATGTAGACATGATTATTAACACCAGCAGTGCGCAAGAAGCCGTACATGTTGCTGCTAAAATGTCGAAGCCAGGCGAAACAGTTTTGCTTTCTCCAGCATGTGCTTCATTCGACTTGTTTAAAAATTACGAAGACAGAGGCCGCCAATTTAAAGCTGCCGTTAAGTCCTTATAATAAAATAACCAAGGCTGCTTGCTTACCACCTAGCAGCTTTGGTTTAAAGATAAAAATCCAAGGCTGCTTGCTTACCACCTAGCAGCTTTGGTTTAAATTAAATAGATGAACTGGTTTACTTGGAAAAATATAAAGCCACAAGGCGATAAACTCATGTGGATTATCATTGCCGCACTCTCCATTTGGGGTTTGTTGGCCGTGTATAGCTCCACTGGCGCCCTTGCCCAACAAAAGCAAGGCGGTAGGGCAGAGGTGTATCTCATTCAACAGTTTGGATTTTTGCTTACCGGCTTTTTTATCATGTTGGTTACACATGCCATTCATTATAAATACTACCTGCGTTTCTCTAAAATATTTTTATTTGTTTCTTACTTTTTACTTGTCTTAACCATCTTTATGGGCGCTAGTTACAACGATGCCCAAAGGTGGCTTAAGATTCCACTTATTGGCATCACCTTTCAATCTTCGGATGTAGCAAGGGTGGCCCTGATCCTATACGTAGCGCGTGAATTAGCCCTTCGCCAATTAAATATCAAAGATTTTAAAAAGGGATTTCTGCCCATCATTTTACATGTGGGTTTTACCTGTTTCTTAATTGCTCCTGCAAACCTATCAACCGCATTGGTTTTATTTAGCACTTGCATGGTTATTATGTTTATGGGAAGGGTAAGCATTAAACATATTTTTTATATTGGCGGACCAAGCATTCTACTCATAGGCCTTGGACTTTTGCTTACACTCAATACCCCCGATAAATACCTAACAAAATTTGGTAGGGTACTTACCTGGAAACACCGAATCGAAAATTTTAACAAGCCTTCAGACAACCCCGATGTTACCTACCAAAACGACCATGCCAAGATTGCTATTGCCAATGGCGGACTCACAGGACTGGGGCCTGGAGGCAGCACCGAAAGAAATTTTTTACCACAAGCATTCTCCGATTTTATCTATGCAATCATTGCAGAAGAATATGGTTTTTTGGGTGCATTATTGATGATGGCATTATACCTCATTTTTATGTATCGAGCCTTTAGAATTATATTTAAAAGTCCAAAAGCTTTTGGGGCATTGCTGGCTGTGGGACTCTCATTTGCCTTGGTGATGCAAGCCTTAATTAACATGGCCATTGCCGTAAACATGGTTCCTAATACCGGTTTAACCTTGCCCTTAGTGAGCAAAGGTGGCACCTCCATTATCATTACCAGCTTTGCCTTTGGCCTAATTATGAGTGTGAGCAGGTATGTAGAAGATGCGGAACCCAACGATCCAGAAATGCACGTTACCGAAAATAAAATTGCTGCCTCATGAAAGAACAAACTAAACTTCGTGTAATTATAAGTGGTGGTGGCACAGGCGGACATATTTATCCGGCCATAGCCGTGGCACAGGCCATTCAGAAGCGATTGAACAACCAAGTAGAAATTTTATTTGTTGGTGCCAGCGACCGCATGGAAATGGAGAAAGTGCCCAAAGCAGGTTACGCCATTGAAGGACTTTGGATAAGCGGATTGCAAAGAAGCTTAAGCATAAAAAACCTTTTATTTCCCGTTAAATTTTTATCGGCAGTGTCGAAATCTTTAGGCATCATAAACCGCTTTAAGCCAGATTTGGCCATAGGTTTTGGCGGTTATGCAAGTGGCGCCATGATGTATGCTTCAAGCCTAAAAGGAATTCCAAGCATGATACATGAGCAAAATTCTTATGCCGGTATCACCAATAAAATATTGAAAAATAGGGTCCAGAAAATTGCCGTTGCCTACGATAATATGGAACGCTTTTTCCCTGCCCAAAAGATTGTTAAAACAGGTAATCCCGTTAGGCAAGATATTGTAGATTTTGGCAACAAAAGAGCAGAAGGCATCAATTTTTTCGGTCTCAACCAAAGCAAAAAAACAGTCTTGGTGATAGGAGGAAGCTTGGGCGCTAGAACCATTAACCAGAGCATAGAACAAGATTTGGAATTGTTGCGCGATGCCAATATTAACCTCATTTGGCAAACTGGTAAATTATTCGAAAGCAGCAAAGTTGCGCACATGCCCCATAGCTTTTCGTTAAAGGTATCACCATTTATCTATGAAATGGATTTGGCGTATGCCGCCGCAGACATAGTAATATCGAGGGCTGGGGC
Organism: bacterium; assembly: GCA_034439755.1. Taxonomy (GTDB): domain Bacteria; phylum Bacteroidota; class Bacteroidia; order UKL13-3; family UKL13-3; genus B1. The sequence goes on along the minus strand of JAWXAZ010000051.1, from coordinate 16,379 downwards.
ATTGTCTATTGCCGAGTTGGCCATAGTAGCTAAGCCAGTTATTTTGGTTCCCTCGCCCAATGTAAGTGAAGACCACCAAACTAAAAATGCCATGGCTTTGGTAGAAAAAGATGCCGCAGTGATGGTGAAAGACATCGATGCAAAAATGCAATTGGTTCAAACCGCTATAAGCATATTAAGCGATGAGAAAAGACAACAAAAATTAGGTAAAAATATACATGCAATGGCCATCACCCATGCCGCAGATAGAATTGTGGACGAACTTTTAGCTTTAAGATAAACATGGATTTAAAAGACATAAAAGTGGCCTATTTTTTAGGGATAGGCGGAATAGGAATGAGTGCCATTGCGCGGTATTTTTCGCATGTGGGCATACGTGTTTTGGGTTACGATAAAACCGAAACGCCGCTTACACTTAAATTGGTGGAAGAGGACATGGACATTCATTACCAAGACGATTTAAATTATATACAAGGGCTTTCTTTAAATAAGGCCGAAACCCTTGTGGTACTTACCCCTGCCATTCCTAAAAACCACCAAGAATGGGCTTGGTTAAAAGAGCAAGGATTTCAGATTTTGAAACGTTCTGAAGTATTGGGATTATTGAGCAAAGCATATAAAACAATTGGCATTGCAGGTACACATGGCAAAACAACTACCTCTTCTTTGGTGGCACATATTCTTACCCAAAGTGCACAGAAATGCAATGCTTTTTTAGGAGGAATTTCGAGCAATTATCAAAGCAATTTATTGCTGCATCCGCATGCAGATACCTTGCCTGCTGCCAATCAATATTGTGTGGTAGAGGCCGATGAATTTGACCGTTCCTTTTTAACCTTGCATCCTTTTTATTCGGCCATTACCTCTACCGATGCCGATCACTTGGATATTTATGGCGATCATGATGTGATGCAAGAATCGTTTTTAGCCTATGCCAATCGCTTGCAAGAAGCGGGGACAATTTTTGTGAAATATGGCTTGGATATTGCGAATCAGTTGCAGGTAAATTATCGCACGTATGGCTTAAATGAGCAAGCAGATGTGTATGCAAATAATATTAAAATAAACAAGGCTGAACATATTTTTGATTTGCATTGGGGCCATACAATCATTGCCAATTTATCGCTGGGAATTCCAGGAATGCACAACGTAGAGAATGCCGTAGTTGCTTCGGCAATATGTTTATTGGCAGGTGTAACAGTAGATGAACTGCGCTTGGCATTGGCTTCTTTTAAAGGGGTTAAGCGCCGTTTTGAGTATATCATAAATACACCTAATAGGGTTTATATAGACGATTATGCGCACCATCCAGAAGAGCTCAATGCCATCTTAGGGTCGGTTAAGCGCATGTATCCAGATTTGCCTTTGGTGATTGCTTTTCAGCCTCATTTGTTTACTCGTACCCGGGATTTTTTAGACGGATTTGCCTCGGCACTTTCGCAAGCAGATGAGGTATGTTTATTAGATATTTATCCTGCAAGGGAATTGCCTTTGCCTGGCATTGATTCGGCTTTGTTATTGACTAAAATTACGGCACCTAAGAAGGCTCTGTTGAGCAAGTTAGATTTGGTGAAACATGTGGCCGAAACTAAACCGATTTTATTTTTAACACTGGGTGCTGGCGATATCGATGCCTTGGTTCAGCCCTTAAAAGAAGCGTTGTTATAGATGAAATTTGATGAACAAAAATGGCTTAACATATTGCGCAAGGTTTTTATAATCTTGGGGTGGACAAGTGTGTTTACGTGTGTGTTGGTGGCTTTGGCATTCTCTCATAAACAGGCAAATGATTTGCAGGTGAAGAAGCTTAATATTTCTGTTTATCCCATTGATTTGCATTTTTATAATAGACAGCGGGTATTGGAACAAGTGAAACCTGTTTTACCTAAAAATAAAAAGTTGATTGGCATGCCCATGGGCGAGGTGGATGTGGCTAAAATGGAGTCCATTTTGGGTAAGCAACTTTTAATTGAAAAGGCCGAAGTGTTTACCGATTTAAGTGGCGAAATAAATATTAGTATCACGCAAAGAAGACCGGTTTTACGCGTGATTCGCTATGATGGTACGCAGTTTTACCTCGATCAATTTGGGGTTAAAATTCCTCTTTCAGAGCACTATACGTGTAAGGTGCCCATTGCCAGTGGGAACATTTTTGAGCGATATGAGAAGGGCGATTCAGTGTACTCTTTTGTAGGAAAGCAACTGTTCAAAATAGCCTCTTATGTTGATAAACACCCGTTCTATGATGCCCTAATAGACCAGATATTTGTAAGAGCCGATAATGAACTGATCCTAGTTCCCAAAATTGGGAGTGAGGTAATCGTTTTTGGCGACGTTGAAAATCTTGAGGCAAAGTTTAAAAAGTTATTGGTTTTTTACCAAGAGGGTTTAAATAGAATTGGTTGGAATCATTATAGGAGCATTGATTTGAGGTTTGAAGGTCAGGTAATTTGTAAAAAGTAAAAAAGAAAAAAAATGTCGGCAGAATCAAAAGTAATTGTAGGTCTAGATATTGGTACCACCAAGGTGTGTGCCATTGTAGGCAAGCGCAATGAGCATGGCAAGATAGAGGTGTTGGGCATGGGTAAGGCCGAGAGTTTAGGCGTAATTCGTGGCGAAGTGCGTAATATTGAGAAGACGGTTAAGGCCATTAACGAAGCCATAGAAAAGGCCCGTCAGTCGCTCATGAAAAATGGCATTAAGCTAGAAATTCACAGCGTGCATGTTGGTATTGCTGGTCAGCACATCAAGAGTTTGCAGCACCGCAATAGCATTAGCCTAGGCGATAAGAACGAAGAAATTAGCAAGGAAGATGTAGCCCGTTTAATTAAAGATACTTACAAATTGGCTTTGGCACCTGGCGATGAAATTATTCATGTATTGCCACAAGAATACACCGTGGATGATATAGGCGATGTGTACGAACCCATTGGCATGTCTGGTGTGCGTTTAAGTTCTAATTTTCACATCATCACCGGAAATGTAGATGCCATTAGAAATATTTATAAGAGTGTAGAGCGAGCAGAATTAGAGGTGGCCGATTTAATATTAGAGCCATTGTCTTCGTCTGATGCGGTGCTTACCTTAGAAGAGTTGGAGGCAGGTGTTTGTTTGGTAGATATTGGTGGCGGTACCACCGATGTGGCTATTTTTAAGAATGGCATTATAAGGCATACTGCAGTAATTCCATTTGGTGGCAACATCATTACCAAAGATGTGGAAGAAGGGTGCAATGTACTGCGCAACCAAGCCGAAGCGTTAAAAGTAAAATTTGGTTCAGCCCTAGCCGAAGAGAATAAAGAGAATGAAATTGTGTGCATTCCTAGTTTCCATGGGCGCCCTCCAAAAGAGGTTTCGGTAAAGAACCTTGCCATGGTTATTCAGGCTAGGGTAGAGGAGATTTTTGAGACGGTTTTGTATGAAATTAAAAGCTCAGGATTAGAGAAAAAATTGAATGCAGGTATTGTGATAACGGGTGGTGGTTCGCAATTAAAACACCTCGATAAATTGGTGGAGTTTGTAACCAGTTTAGATACCCGCATTGGCTACGCAAACGAGCATTTAGGGCAGAGTGGCATAGAGGAAATAAAGAGTCCAATTTATGCTACTGGGGTTGGCTTGGTTTTGAAAGGTTTTAACAGCATGCAAGAGCAAGAAAAAATCAATTCGATTAGCAACGAAAAGGATAGAAAAAAAGCAAAAGAAGAGGTAAAGCAAACCAATATTTTATCGCGCATTTTTAAGCAAGGTAAAAAATGGTTATACGAAGATGAAGATTTAACTGATTACGTTTAATAGAAAAGAATATGGAAAGCTCATTTAAATTTAATATGCCAAAGGAAAAATCGTCTATCATTAAGGTGTTAGGCGTTGGTGGTGGCGGTGGAAATGCGGTAAATTATATGTATACCAAGGGTATTAAGGGTGTAGACTTTATTATTTGCAACACAGATTTGCAGGCATTAGAGAACAGTCCTATTCCCAATAAAATTCAATTGGGCGCTAGTTTAACGGCAGGTTTGGGTGCAGGATCTAACCCAGAAGTGGGCAAGAATTCTGCCATGGAAGCCATAGAAGACATCATTGAAACTTTGGGTGTAAATACCAAGATGTTGTTTATTACTGCTGGCATGGGTGGTGGCACGGGCACGGGGGCAGCACCCATCATTGCTAAGACAGCAAGAGAAATGGACATTTTAACGGTGGGTATTGTTACCACGCCATTCTCTTTTGAAGGCAAGCGCAGGAAAGATTTTGCCTTTGATGGCATTGAGGCATTAAAGAACTCGGTAGATTGTTTGTTGATCATTAGCAACGATAAAATTAAGGACATGTATGGCAATTTGCCTATGCGTGCCGCCTTTGGTCATGCCAACGAAATATTGAATACTGCCGCCAAAGGAATTGCCGAGGTTATTACTTTTCCGGGCGAGATAAATGTGGATTTTGAAGACGTAAAGACCGTTATGAAATCGAGTGGAGTGGCCTTAATGGGTTCTGCGCAAGCCAGTGGAGAATCGAGGGCATTGATAGCGGTTAAAGCGGCTTTAAACTCGCCTTTATTAAATGAAAGTAAAATTTTGGGGGCTAAAAATATCTTGTTAAATGTAAGTTCTGCTTCGGATGAGAATGAGCTTTTGATGAGCGAATTTGAAGAAATTAGCAACTACATACAAGAGGAGAGTGGCTTTAGCGCAGAGATGATTATTGGTACCAGTTACGATGAAACTTTGGGCGAAAATATTTCGGTTACCTTAATTGCCACTGGTTTTGATGCATTGCCAAAAGAGAACAAAATCATTGTGGGCAATGTGAGTACCAATACGCAATATGTGCCACCTGTGGAGGAGAAAAAGGCGCCATCGGTTCAGCCCGTAATGCCTAAATCCATTATGCCTGAACCAACAAAATACAGTTTGGAGGAGGAACGATTTGAGCCAAAAAAGCCTGAACCCAATCCCAATGAAATTGAATTGAACTTGCGCATTGAGGAGGAGATTAATGATGAGTCTTTTGAGTTGCCTGCCGATTTTTTCGACAAAGCAGAGTCGGTTGATATGTCCATAAATGAGTTGCCAAAAAGTGATTTGGCTGCAAATGATTTGGCTGCAAATGATTTGCCAATGATGCCAGATTTGAACGCTCCTACGTCCATTTTTGATGCCATGAATGATACCTCATTGGAAGACCAAGAAAAGAAAATTGAGAAACATATTCAGCGCATTCGCACTTTAAAGGATTTAAATTTAACCTTAAATTCGCCACAGGGATTGCGCGATTTGGAAAAGGAGCCAGCCTATAAAAGAAAGCTCAAGCGCTTAGATGAAATTCCGCATTCTTCTGCCACGCAAGTGAGTCGCCTAAGTTTATTCGACGATAATACGGGCAAGCCAGAGATTAAAACCAATAACTCGTTTCTGCACGACAATGTTGATTAGGAAGAAAGGTCAATAGTACAAGGCCCATAGACCATAGCAGACACTTTTAAAGGGGGAATTTGCGGTGGATTATGGGCTTTTTTTATTTATGCCTAAAGGAAAATGTCACTTAAACACAGGTTAATTTGTGTATAGAATTTTTATTCGGTTCGAACCAATTTGCCTGTGTAAATATCCTTGGCATCAGAATTTAACTTGTACACATATACCCTAATTGGCAAATGGACATTGTTAAAAATAAGTTACCTCAGTAAGGTTATGGTCCCGCGCAGATTTAATAATTCATTACAAATGGATGTTCCCGCCAACAAATAATAATAGGTGCCTGTTGCAGCATGCTCTCCGTTTTTGTTGGTTCCATCCCAACATGAATTTATTTGGATACTTGAATAAACCAAGTTGCCCCACCTGTTATATATTAAAATTTCCACCTCTTTAAACTCTGCAATTGAGCTTATGGCAAAGCAATCATTTATCCCGTCATTATTGGGTGAAAATACATTGGTTAATTTGTTTTCTTGTAGGTCTTTTTGAACCAATATTTCTATGCTATCCTTTGCCTTGCAACCTATTTCTGTTTGAACTAAAACATAGTACCAAGTAGATTTATCTGGATTTGCAATTGGATTTGAAATTGTTAGATTGGAAAGGTTTGTATTGGGTTGCCAGAAATAAGATGAACCTCCTTTTACATCCATTTGAGCAAATGGAGAATCACAAGTTATGTTGTTGGATTTTGTTATGAATGTTTTAATTGGTTCGATATTTAGTTGAAGATTTATAATACTGTCGCAATTATGCTTATTCTGGATTGTATCCATATAATTGCCAGATTCTTTGTAAGTGTATTTCTTGCTCGGGGAGATTAGGCTGTCGCATACATTGATTAAAATGTTTGTATGACTACTTAAATTGGTGTAATGGATATTAAGGATGCTATCGCAACCTTTTTGAGTGAATAAACTATCTAAATAAATTCCACTTTTATCTAGGTTCAATTTTCCGCTTTTACCTTTGTAAGGAGCGCATTCACTTACAAAAATGCTATCTCTTGTGGGTGTTCGAGTAAATTGAATGCTTACAATGCTATCACAATTCATAGAATTAGTTAGCGTGTCTGTGTATAGACCAGAATTTGAGTAAATATGTTTTAAACTTAAGCTTAGGATGCTGCTACAATATACAGTGTCAATTGTGCTAAAGTTTTGTAAAATATGAATGTTGATACTTAATATGCTATCAGATCCAATTGCATTAGGAATTGTATCCTGATATAAGCCATTTATTCTAAAGGTGTATTTTCCACTTGGTGATAAATATTCTTTGCAAACAGTAGTGTCGATATGGCCATAACTTTGCAGTACTTTTAAATTAATTTTAAGTATGCTATCGCATCCATAAGTATTTACTAGTGAATCTATATATATTCCGCTGCTATCCCACACAAATTTTCCACTTGGAGCATTAAAATAAATTTTAACAATTGTATCAAGATGAAAAAATTTAGGTAGCACCTTTAAGTGAACTGTAACCAAACTATCGCAATTATGAGTATTAGGTATGGTGTCAAAATAGGTGCCACTACTGTCCCATAAATACTTGCCACTGTATGAGCGCATATTCGTGCATACAGTAGAATCTAGAACGGAATTTGATTTTAAAACATGAACATAAAAGTAGAGAAGACTATCGCAACCTTGCAAATTTGTAAGGGTGTCAAAATAGTAGCCTGTATTTGTCCAATAGTACCTGCCGCTAGGAGAAAGTTTTCCTAGGCAAGTAGGAGTATAAAGGGGAATAATTGGTTTGCTATATAATACAAATCCATCGCATGTAGGTGTTCCAAATGAATTTGTATCTACGATGGCACGGTATGTTTGGCATGGAATACTAAGGCTATCATAGAACCTGCATGAAAGGTAATTTCCTCCCTGATTGTCTTCAGAATAGGCCGATAATTTGCCAATACTGATACTAGTATTGACGTTGTTTTTTGGAGAAATTAAGGTGCTTAGATTTGATACAATAGGTTGTGCAGAATTGACATTATTTGAGCTATCAAAATAGCAAATGAAAGGTTGGTAGATTCTTAATGGGTTATTTAATAAGAATTTTTGAATATTGTTTTCTGTGCCATTTGAGAGACCATAAGCGAAAATATTTTTTGTTGTATTATTGTATGATAAGCCATAAAAATTAATATCTCTATAAAAATCTTCCCATACTATATCACCATCCAAATTTAATCTACACATGTGACTCCCATCATAGTAGCTAAGGAAATTTGGGTTTATCAATAGTTTTCTCCACCCTACAAAAGCTTGATAAAAATTACTTACAATTATTTCTTCTCTATGTTCATCATAGCACAATATTGGTGAATGGTTCGAAAGAACGGGATATTCATGCACTACTTTTTTGACCCAGATAATGCTGTCAATTTCATCGTATTTTATTAGTAAAATATTTTTACCAGGCTCAATAGGAGTTAATCTGTTGAAGGTATCCTGATAATATGTATATAAAGTTAATAATTGATATTTACCTGTTTTAGTTTGAATTTGTTGATCTAGGTAATAATGGCCATTATGGCATTTGTACTTTAGTTTATTTTTTATAGGTTCAATTGTACTTATAAATTGGCCATCTTGGCTTAGTTTAATAAATAAATTTGGTGTGAATACGATATTTGTGTCTCTTATTCCATACTTGTTAGTAATAATTATTGAATCAAAGTTTCCGTTAACTTGATAAGGAAAAAAGCTAGTTATTTCATTATTCTTATTAATATTTGTAGGGTGGTTTAAATAACTTGCCCCACTTGTTGTGTTGTTATCATTCAATTCTGTTCTTGTAAATAATGTTTCCCATAAAAAAACACCTGTTTGAGATAATTTGCATATTAAATGAGCGTTTTGGTACCATGTATCAGTTGGTTTTCTGCGGTATTGTGGGGTAATTCGTTTATACAAAGTACCATTAGAATGATATAGGTCTATGGTATCTTTTTGATAAAAGTTGTAGGTTAATATAATTTCATTGTTATTGAGGAAATTTAGAAATGGCTCATAAACAAACCATCCCTTAATAATTAAGTGAAATTGATAAATACCCGAAGCGTTAAATTTTATAATAGCAACAGTAGGGAATTTATTATAAATCCCATTAAGATTATGCTTTATAAGAACTGGGAATCCAGAGCTGTCAATTGTAAATGTTGAATCAAAGGTTAGGGTGTGGAAAATATTTCCAATTTTATCTACATAGGTTCTACCTTCAAATTGATTAGCCTTTCCTCCATACACCCATACTTTTTTAACCAACTGGGCTTGCAATTGAAATGTTAATGCAAAGAAAAGTATTAGGAATAATTGACGTTTCATTTTGAGTGACTTATAACAAATTTAATAAAAAGGGAGGGATAATTTTCCTCCCTTTTTATATTTCTATTTTTTCAGGATTTTAATTGTTCTCACCTGGTTGTTTTGGAAATTTACTTGTAGGAAATAAATCCCTTCCCGTAATTCATCTATGTAGAGGACATTGTTTTCAAACTTTAGCTTTTTTTGGACCCTATTTCCTTTAATATCGTAGAGGTTAATGCTGTTTATGGTTTCATTACTTTTTATTGTCAAGAAATCATTTACTAAGGTTGGGTTTGCAGAAAATTGTAAAACAGTTTCTTTTTCATTTAAATCAGTTTTAATTTTTGTGCCGAAATCCTTGGGTGGAGGTGCTGTAAATCTAGGACAAGTTAGTTCACAGGGTTCCTGACCAATTATTGTACCTCCAACTTTTATATAAGTATTGTTTATAGAATCAAAAATTGTAGCTTCTAATTTGTTTTGAAATGAATTATAATCTGGAAGAGGCGAAATGGCACATGATTCATGGTCGCCTTCATATGAAATTGGAATCCATTTGCTAATGGTTTCGCCATCTTCTAGTGTAATTGCTTTCCATTCATAAACCACTTTGCAACATGCATCATTACAAGGAATTCTATGGGCTATTACAGATCCTGGTGATAGGTAAAAAGTGTCAACAGCACCAGAATCATCTGGTGTGCCAATAAAGAATGAACCATTAGGGAAGCTTAAATTTACTAGAGAATAACAAGCGCCTTTAAAAAACACTTCATATTGTGTTTGTGTATTTATGGCAAGATCATTCATCAGTAGATTTATAGCATCTGAAATTGCTTGTTGAATTGAAGCTGGTGGATATGGGCAATTCAATAGTGCCGGTGATTTTATAATTGGCTGACTTGTTGGTTGTACCATTGAAAGGTCAAATGCATAATTGAGCCAATAATCTCGGTTGTCAACATACACGTAGTCCTCAATCACAATTGATTCTATAGGGCCAGGACACGTTTTTATTCTATATGCAATTGTAACAAATACAAAAGGTTCTTCAATTAAGTTAACACTATCGATGGCTGTATTATTAAAATAAATTATTTGATTAATTTTACAAAGACTTATTGTTTTTCATTGTTTTGGTCCTAAATTACATGGATCGTCGCACAAATGTGGTTGTGCTATTGAGGTGGTAAATAGAAATAGTCCTAATATTAGAACTTTAATTTTTTTGTACATAATTTGTTTTTTTAGCTTTTTATTTTAATAACTTATTTATTGTGCCAAGTAATAATAGTACTGGTATTTTCAATTGATTTAGCGAATACGGCTGCTTATTGCATTAAACCATTTAAAGTTCATGCAAAAGTTTTTTTTGTTTTCTGGTTTTTCCCTCCTTTTTAAATCAAGCATAAGTATAGTCTTAACAATAAACAACATGTATGTTCCTTTTTTTAAAAATGACTTTGTTTGATTGCAAACGTGCAGAATGTTACAGATAAATTGTTTTTAAATAAACTTGGAAAGAGAATTAAATTTTTGAGAGAATCTCAGAAAATGACACAGTTAGATTTAGGCATAATGTGTCAAAATCATGCGGAGCAAATTGGTCGAGTTGAACGTGGACAGCACAATGTAACTGTGTGTTCTTTGCTCAAAATTTCATTGGCCTTAAATGTAACTTTAAAAGATATTTTTGATTTTGATTATACATTATAGAATTTTTTATATTAGCCAGCCAACTTTATAGGCTTAAAATTAAAGATTTCTTTCATTACTTTGCAAGCAATGAACCGCAACTTAACCGATGGCCTTAACTTTATCTCCAAGCTCAATGGTAGGAGAATAGCCAATGCCATACAATTATATACCAGTTATTTGTTGTCGCGTGCTATGCGCAAGCCCATACATTGGGGCATGCCCGTAGTGATGGAAATTGAGCCCACCACCAGCTGCAATTTGCGCTGTCCGCAATGTCCAAGCGGCTTAAGAGAGTTTTCGCGCAATACCGGTATGCTCGATATTCCTTTGTATAAAAAGATGATTGAAGAGCTGCACCAAGATTTGGTTTACCTCATTTTGTACTTTCAAGGCGAGCCTTTTTTAAACAAACAATTTTTGGAGTTTGTGAAAATTGCTGCCGCCAAAAATATCTATACCGCCACCTCCAGTAACGCACATTATTTTACCGATGAAATGGCCCGCGCTACCATCGAATCTGGACTCGATAGGCTCATTATTTCGGTTGATGGAATTACTCAAGAAACCTACCAAAAATACAGGCGTGGTGGCAATTTGGAAAAGGTGATTGAAGGCACTCAAAACTTGGTGAAATGGAAGAAAGAATTGGGAAAATCAACGCCGCATATCATTTGGCAATTCATTGCTTTTAAACACAACGAACACCAAATTCCGGAGTTAAAAAAACTGGCCAAAGAAATTGGCGTAGACGAGCTGGGCATAAAAACGGCGCAGATATACGACTATCAAAATACCGATGAGCTTATTCCAGATAACGAAGAATTAAGCAGGTATAAAAAAACAGAAAAAGGTTACGAAATAAAGAATGAATTGCTGAACCAATGTTGGCGCTTGTGGCGCGGCAGCGTTATCACTTGGGATGGTTTGGTTGTGCCTTGTTGCTTCGATAAAGATGCCACACACCGCTTTGGCGATGTAAGCAAAGAAAGCTTTGAGCAAGTTTGGCATGGCGCACCATACAACCAATTTAGAAGCGCCATTTTAAAGTCGCGCAAGGAAATAGACATCTGCACAAATTGCACTGAAGGCACTAAAGTTTGGGCGCAATAATTTTTCGTTATGCAATATTTGCCACAAACTATTTCGACTTTTTTTGCAAACTTCGGTGCCACCAAAGTAGACTGTTTAAACCAAACGGCATCACCCTTTACCAATTTCATGCCTAACTTTTTTGGTTCAGCCCAAAATGCAAAACGCTTAAACCAAAGCCTATTTTTCCTATTAATTGCCTCCAGTTTTTTCGGTCTGAACCTAAAAGCGCAGCATGCAGAAATTGAACTTTTGCGTACCATCAATATGGGTCGAAACAAAGCCATTGATCCTGTATGGGAAGCACTGTCGTATAGCGTTACGCCTCTTGCCATTAGTGTATCGGGCGGAATGATTATTGCGCAGCTATATACCAAGGATTCGGCTCAGCGCTACAAAACTTTATTTATTTGTGGCACTGTGCTCACCGCAGCCACCCTTACCACCTCGCTTAAATACGCCGTGGGCAGAGAACGCCCTTATATTACTTACCCAGAATTAGACGAGAATACCCAGAGCACAAGTCCTTCATTCCCATCTGGACATACCTCATCGGCATTTGCCTTGTCTACTTCCTTGAGCGTAATGTATCCCAAATGGTATGTGGTGGCACCTGCCTATTTGTGGGCAGGCTCTGTGGCCTATTCTAGGTTGGCTTTGGGCGCACATTACCCAAGCGATGTATTTACTGGCGCCATTATTGGCAGTGGTTCTGCCTGGCTAAGCTACAAATTAAATAATTGGCTAAATAAGAAAGCTAAGAAACCGCAGTAACTTTATTTATCATAGGCAACGCATTTTTAATGCCACTTTCTATGCCCGCCTTCATGGTCATGCTGCTCATGCTGCAACTGCTGCAATTGCCCACCAAGCGCAATTTCACTTCCATATCATCGGTGAGTTCCACCAATTCAACGTCTCCACCATCAGCTTGCAAAAACGGTCGCATGCTATTTAACGCTATTTCAATTTTCTCTATAATCTCTTGGTTCATTAGGGGCGAAATTACGCAAATTCAAACTCATTTTGTGTAAAAATACCAAGGAAACCATTACGCACATTTCCCCTTGGATTTAATATTGGTTCAGACCGAAATATAAAGCACTAGCTACCACGGTTTGCAGCTACAAGAAGTGGCAATTTTTACCACAAATGTTGATGCGGAGAACCAATGTTTGATTAACCACAAATGCGTCTGCGGAGCACTGAATCGCCAATTTTTTGTAGGTGCTGTTAGGTGCTGGCGTTCTTGTCCATAAGGATTAAAAACTAAATTCAAATAACTTCCCTTCATCACCTCTATCATTTAAAGTCAAACAGATTTCTTTATCAGTAAAGGTATTAAGAATTTCACTTGGTACGTCATGTTCAATTGAAGTGAAAATATATTGTAGATTGTTTTCAATACAATGTCTTCTTACGATATTGATGAAATTTGTTTTCTTTCTATTATCCAATCCTTCAAGTGCACCGTCATGATATACGAAACGATAAAAAGACTTCCTATGATAAGCAATTAAAATAGCTAAATCAAAAGAAATGCAGAGCATTTTTTGATATGTATTCCCTTTCCCTTCCGCAGTAATATCAACTTCATTTTCTTTGGTTACCTCAACAATGAACTCAACATTACCTTGCTTGTTTTGTTTCGTGTAAATTACAGCAGGTGTATTAAAGATGTATTTGAAAATATTGTAAAACATTCTCTTAATTTCTGAATAATATATATTGTCATTGCCTCTAATAGCCAACTGTATTTCTTCTTTAATCCTTTCTAATGTTTCGTTATGTTTTTTTATTTCTTGATTAAAAACTTCAATCTTGTCTATGCTTTTCAACTTCTCATCAAGCCTTGATATTTCGCCTTCTATTTTTGTTAAGTCAATCTGATATGATTTGAATTTTTTGAAAGAATCTTTGTCCTTGAGAACTGAAAGAATTTTATTTCTTTTGTTGTCATAACTCTGCAATAAAATTCTAATTTCCTTTAATTGCTTTGTCAGAGTAACAATTTTTTCTTCAAGATATTTGTTACGTTCCTCGGTGATACGCTTGTTAAATTCTTCAAGTGATTTGTAATCTTTTACAAGGTTGTCAGGAAAAAATATTTCAGTTTCTGCGTAGATTCCTTTTAACTGGTCAATATCAAATGAAATATTTTGTGTGAATGATTGTTTTGTTTTATCTAAATCAAACTCCAAATTGTATTCAGTTGAATTCAATTCTGCAATTTTACTTTCAACATCTTCGACAAGTTCTTTATTTAGGTTTCTCTCTTGTTGATAAAAATTAAAATTATCAATTTGCTCCTGTAATTCCTTTTGTTCTGACGCTTTTAAATCAATGGCACCTTTTATTTTATCTACTTCCTCTGTGTCAACAGCAAACTTGCTTTTTAAACTATTTATAAAACTTTTTTGTTCAGATACATTATTATCAGCTTCATATTTCTCAGTTAATAAATTACCATTAAAGCCAAGTAAATCAAACATGAAAGGTTTCCAGTCTATGTCTTTTCCTTTAGAAAACTTTGAAAGTTGGAAAACGTCATTATAGTCTTTTTGTGAACGTAAAAAGTAAGTCACAGATTTTCTGTATTGCCATTGTTTCAGAATATCAAAAGCTAAATAATCATTAAGAGCAATGCCTGCTTTATCAAAACCGATATTAGGTTTGTCCCAATTTTCTTCAGTTAAAAGATTAGTTGAAACTTTGGTTAACTTGAATGAAATTTTTGTAGGTGTATCAACAGCTCGTTTTATTGTGAGATATTCTCCAGAATTTAAATATATTTCAAGAAAGAAAACATAACCAGAAAATTTTTCTTGATATTTCTTGAAGATGTGTTCTTCTTTAACCTCCTTTAAAAGCATAAAGTCAATAACAGCAATTAAGGTGGTCTTCCCTAGATTGTGTGAATCCTTGTTAAGGTCAAGTTTCTTGGTAACCTTAGCCAAAACAAGATTTAGCCCATCGTTGAAAACGATGTTTTTAAAACTTTTATTTGCGTATAACTGACTAAGTTTCATTTGATAAATTCTATTGTGTCAATATCTTTTTGATACTCAATTTTTCCTAATATGTAAAGAAAGCTAAGTGTGGGAACGAAAACAGCTTTAGCACTTTTGCCTCTTGCTAAAATTACTTTCTCCAACAGTTCATCGTATTTAACGGCACCTTCTTCTTTTATGATATTTAGTATCACTCCTCCTAAATTTAGGAGAGAAAGATTTAGGTCAAGATATTTGTGAGGTGCTATCATGCTGTTTTTCCAATGTCGCAGTTAAAATACATAAAATGCAAAAACACTCTTACAATTCTTCTTATATCTTTTAGTTTGTCTTCATTATTTCCAACAGTATAGGCAATAAGGTGTTCAAGAATATGTTCAAATTCGTTGAACCGATTTCGTTCAACTGCTATTGCTCCTTGTAAATCACTTACCGTGTTTGAATACATTTTCATGTATGTTTCGTTCTTCGGGTCACGAAGAAATTTTTCAATTTCCTCGAAGTATTGAAGCGAATGGCTTTTCAAAAACTCAAAGTAATCTTTGCTCAAATTATTCAATTCATTTTTCTTCTCTTTGTTAATTACAGTGAATGATGTAATGTAACTTTTCGCCTCTGTTGAAATGGTTTTGCTTTGTTCTGAAAAAACAATAATCACATCTCTTAATTCCTTTTCGTAAAAGCGGAGTGGAGTTTGAAATTTGTAAAGTCCAAATTGGTCAGCTATGTTAGGATAGTCAGTAAGATAAGAATCTATGTCCTCTCGTCCGATTATCTCAACATTCTGAATTCCCAAGCCTACTTGAAGCATTTTTACAATAGATGGGTGAATTCCTCCTGGAAGTTTTCTGTTTGTAAAAATTATGTAGTTGTCAAAAGGTGTTGTTTTTATTACCTCTTTGAGTCTTGTAATTTCTTTCGATAAAACGCTTGATTGATTTACAGAAAAATCGTTGTCAGAACAACTGGCATTTTGAACTTTGGTGTGCTTTGCTTGAAGGTTAAACGTTCCTGTCCATGGTGCAATTTTGGAAGGAAAATATTCTGCTTTACCTGTGAACCAACTGTCTTTAGCACCGTCTTTGCCAACTGAAAAGGTTTTACAGCCAATACCCAAAATCTCCTTCCCAATGCGGATGACAAGGTTTTCAAACTCCTCAGCCGTTAGATTTTCATATGGGTATTGGTTCATTTCTCAAAAATATTACGGTTTAAAGTTAATTCAATTTGTCGTTTTCTGTCTATAAATTATTAATGTTTTTATGTTCGTTCACTGTCGGTTGTATGGTCCGCTACGCTTGCTATAACAACTAGGTTGCTGTTAAATAGCGCAATTTGCTGTGATAATTCTTTGCCAAAAGCTATTAAGCACTTGGCGCCACTACCAGATTAGCGTTTAATAACGCAATTTGCTGTGCTACTTTCTCTGCTATTTGTACAAATACGGTTTGAACCAAGCCTGCATCCACCGCGCCTGGTTTTCCTTGGTCCCCGCCTTCGCGCACGCTCATCAAAATAGGTACTTCACCAAGAAATGGAACTTCCAATTCTTTGGCCATGCTATGGCCGCCACCACTTCCAAAAATATAATATTTGTTCTCTGGTAATTCTGCTGGCGTAAAATAGGCCATGTTCTCTACAACGCCCAAAATGGGTACATTCACACCCGTCATGCCAAACATAGTGGCTGCCTTATAAGCATCTGCCAAAGCAATTGCTTGCGGCGTAGTAACCATCACCACACCAGTTAAAGGAACCACTTGAATCATGGTTAAATG
>JAWXAZ010000050.1:0-5455 GCA_034439755.1 bacterium | reverse complement strand
TTTCAAATTCTTTAGTTTCTGCTAAAAAAAATTGGGCGTTTAATAGGCTATCTTGTGCTGTTATTTTTGGCAGGTTATTGCTTTCAAATTCTTTAGTTTTTGCCAAAAATAATTGGGCGTTTAATAGGCTATCTTTTGCTGTTAATTTTAGCAGGTTATTGCTTTCAAATTCTTTAGTTTTTGCCAAAAAAAATTGGGTGTTTAATAGGCTATCTTGTGCTGTTATTTTTGGCAGGTTATTGCGTTTAAATTCTTTAGTTTTTGCCAAAAAAAATTGGGCATTTAATAGGCTATCCTGTGCTGTTATTTTTGGCAGGTTATTGCTTTCAAATTCTTTAGCTGCTGCCAAATCTATTGGGTAATTTAATTGGCTATCTTGAACCCTAAATTTTTGCTTGTTAGTAACAGCAAATTCCCTGGCTTCGGTTTGAACCAAGCATAAGGTTAACAGCCATAAAAATGTTAACGGAAAATATAATAGTACTCCTCTCATTAAAAATCGAAATAGATGCCAATATGTGCATAATTACGCTCAGCAGGCATGTAATATCCCCGCTCATCTTTGCCTTGCGAATAATCAAATGCAAGCCTAAAAATGCTGCTTTTTTCGTTTGATATTTTATACCCAACTTGTATGTTTAAGGTATGCGCATAATTTAACTCCTGCCTAAACTTTATATCACCTGCATAATACAAATGTCTTAAAAATGCCACCGTTTTAAAAGGTTGATGTTCCCAGCCAAATTGCCACATTAACTTTTTGGAAATATCACTGCTGGTTTTAAAATTGTACACATAATATACACCTGCATAACTTTGTAACTTGTGTTTGGCCAACTTATACACCAATTGCATTTGATGATAATCTTTCACGTAATTCTTAAAACTCGCTCCCGCAATAATTGCATCATCGCTTAAATGCTGGCTGCTATGTCCCGTTCCCAATCTTACTACCCAATCTTGCGTTAATTGAATATCATAAAACACATCGGCAAAGAAATCAACATTCTCTACAGACCCAGCATTGTTCTGCCTTGTCAAAGTTAAATAGGTAGATCCTGCCACACTTAATTGCGAGATAAATTTGGGTATATTTATATTAGCTAAGGGGTAAATTCCGCCCATGCTAGCTGTATAATTTAAGCCATCAAAATTACGTTGAAAACTCATTCTATTCGCCCTTAAATCTGCTGTATAAACTGCCACCACTTTCTCATTCGGTAACATAGAAACAGATAAACCAATGCTATCGTTTGAAGCAGATTGAAAAAAAGGCATGAACAAAAGCAATAGTATTTTCATGAGTTTAGGCTACAATGATAAATTTTTCGAGCGGTAACACCATATCAATTAAATTAAATAAAACCAATATTTGCATTTAACGCTTGCAGCATGGCCTGCGCCTTGAGTAAACATTCCTCATATTCTTTTTCTGGGTTACTATCATGAGTTATGGCCGAACCAACCTCAAAATTAACATATTTTTGGTAGGCATTATATTGAATGCTTCGTATCACTACATTAAAATCAAAATCTTCATTGGGCGCAAAATATCCCACAGAGCCACTATATAATCCCCTTTTACTTTGCTCTAGTTCTTCAATCAATTTCATGGCCATTACCTTTGGCGCACCTGTCATACTGCCCATAGGAAATGCATGCTCTATGGCATCTGCTGGGTGAATGCCATCAATTATAGTAGAGGAAACCGTTGAAATCATTTGGTGTACCTGCTTAAAACTATAAATGCCATACAATTCATCTACCTCCACTGAACCAACTTCACTGCTCTTTGCTAAGTCGTTTCTTACGAGGTCTACAATCATTAGATTTTCTGCTTTTTCCTTTTCAGAATTCTTTAATTCTTCCACTTGTGCAGCGTCCTCAACAGGGTCTATCGACCTTCTTACAGTGCCTTTAATAGGCTGCGAATACAGCTTGTTGAGCGATTTTCTAATAAAACGTTCCGGACTAGCCGAAATCAAAAATTTGTTTTCGTGTTTAAAAAAACAAGCAAAGGGTGTAGGAGAAATTTGTTGAATAGAGAAGTAAGTTTGCAGTGGATCAATTTGCGTTTGTTCTGCATAAAATTCAACACAATAGTTTAATTCATAAACCTCACCTTCTAAAATATGCTCCTTAATTTGTCCAACTTTTTCAAGATAATTTTCCTTGCTAACGCGTGCCTTCATGTCAATTGGTTCAGACCGAAATTGCTTTAGTTCTATTGCTTCAATTTCTTTCATAATGCGGTCCCCTTCTTCACTCATTACCATTAACTGTCCGTGTTGGTCTATTAAAATTAGATGTTGAGGCGCAAAGAAAAACAGCGGCGCAAAGCCTATTCCATCTGGGTGCTTAGATTGCAAATTCTCCAATTGGTTTTTTAAGTCGTAGGTAAGGTATCCAAAAACAGGTGTTCTACCCGAATGTTTGTCAATAAAAAACTTAAACTCATCCCAATCGCCTTCGCCTGTACCCACAATAGAATCAATGCATCCAACCGCTAAGGCAAATTCAATTTCTTGCAATTGCATGGCATTGGCAATTCTATTATTATCTAATATGCAAACCGTATCAAATTGTTGCGCCCAAGTACAAGCTTTTTTAATGAACTCTTCTGAAATGGCTTTAGCATGATTGCTTGTTGTATTTTGGTGCGACATATTTTAAATATAATGCGAATGGTTAAATGCTGGGTGCAAAAATAACCAAGTACAACTTAAAAAAGCCATCACAAATAATTCTTGTGTATAATACCGTTTAAATCTCCTAGATCTCCTAATTATACTGATTATGCAAAACATACAGTCCAATTTCTACAAATATTTCATTTTACTATTATTTTGTTATTTCGGCATTTACCTTTGTAATTATTAAATACCTTTGGTTTATTTAATAATTACAAAGGGTATTACTTGCCCTGCTATGTTGCTTTTCATGCTTGTTAACATGTCTCCAAACATTGATTTATTTAAATATTTTATACCTCAAATTCTGGCTGAACCAATAATTTATGTGTGATAGATTTTGAAATTAGAACCATAGAAATGCCAAAAATGGCTACTAATTTTAAGAGATTTTTCCTTTACAAGCCTAAATCGTATAACCATACTTAAGTTAAATTAGTTGAAAGAACAATTTAATTTAAGTATGTTAAAAGCCAAGCCACAAGATATTTAGTTCAATTGTTTTTGAATTATTACTTATTGCGTATCGGTATTATTGGGCAGGATGAAAATGTAAATAAACTAAATTTCCTTTTGCCTCGCCCAACATATTTGTTAAAATTTCTAAACTGGTTTCTTTGATTTTTTTGATGCTTTTTAACTCTTGTAATAACAATTTTGAGCTTTCTGGTCCAATTCCTTTTATATTGTCTAACTCTGTTATTAAGGTGTTTTTATTTCTGCGCTTGCGGTGATGGGTAATGCCAAAACGATGTGCCTCATCCCGCAATTGCTGAATTATTTTTAAGGTTTCAGATTTCTTATCAATATATAAAGGCAAATCATCCTCTGGGTAATATAATTCTTCTAGCCTTTTTGCTATACCTATGATAGGAATTTTACCATATATACCAAGTTCTTTGAGGCTTTCTACGGCAGAACTCAATTGCCCTTTTCCTCCGTCTACTATAATTAAATTTGGCAAGGGTTCATTGTTTTCTATAAGGCCTCTATACCGTCTAAAAACAACCTCTTTCATGGTGGCAAAATCGTCTGGACCCACAACCGTTTTTGGAATAAAGTGCCTATAATCTTTTTTGCTTGCTTTGGCATCTTTAAAAACCACACATGCCGAAACAGGATTGGTTCCTTGTAAGTTCGAATTGTCAAAACACTCAATATGTCTTGGAAGCTCGGTAAGCCGCAAATCACTTTTCATGAGGTTTAAAATGCGGTCTGTTTTGAGTTCAGGATTAAGCAATTCGTATTGCGTTAATTTTTCTCTCTTGTAGTATAACGCATTCTTCATTGAAAGGTCTAAGAGCTTCTTCTTATCGCCCAGTTTAGGAACCGTAATTATTAAACCCGAATCCTCCCAATCAAGTGCAATTGGAACAATGATTTCAGTTGATCTCGACAAATATTTTTCTCTCACCTCTGCTATGGCTAAACTCAACAATTCTTCATCACTTTCATCCAATTTCTTTTTAAGCTCAAAGGTTTGGGTTTGCACTATAATGCCATTCGAAACTTTAAGGTAATTGCAAAAAGCAAACCGCTCATTGCTTGCTAAGCTAAACACATCTACATCGTGCTTAATGTCATTTACAATGGTCGACTTACTCTGGTAGTTTTCAAGTAACTCTAGTTTCTTTTTATAATTGTTTGCTTCCTCAAAATCCAATTTGGAGGAGGATTCATGCATTAAACCTTTAAGTTCCTGTTTTACTTCAAATAGGTTGCCTTTTAAAATTTTCTTTACTGCCTGAATGCTTTTCAAATAATCCGCTTCGCTTTCCTTTCCCACACACGGGGCATTGCAATTTCCTATATCGTATTCGAGGCATGCTTTAAATTTACGATTGCGAATATTCTCCTCACTCAAATTATACGTGCAATTTCTGAGCGGAAAACTGGCTTTTATTAAATCTAATAAAGTATATTTTAGATGCCCATTTGCATAGGGGCCAAAAAATTCACTCCCATCTCTTACAATTGTTCTGGTAGAAACAACCCTAGGAAACCGCTCGTTTTTAATACAAATAGATGCATACGTTTTATCGTCTTTTAAACTGATGTTATACCGAGGTTGAAATTGCTTAATTAAAACATTCTCTAATAAGAGCGCATCCATTTCTGTTTCAACCAATGTGTATTGAATATCAACAATTCTGCTAACTAAAATGGCCGTTTTTCTGTTTTCATGGTTCTTTTTAAAGAAATAACTGCTAACGCGTTTCTTTAAACTTTTGGCTTTACCAATATAAATTAAGTTTTGCTGCGCGTCAAAATATTTATAGATACCAGGAGAATCGGGTAGTCCTTTTAATATCTTTTTAATATGCTCGCTGTCCATTATGCGCAAACATAAAATAAATTATCCTTTTGTTGAGGAACATTTTAGGTATTATTTAAGTTAAAAATAGATTAAAAATAGGCTAGTAAATTGAATTTTATGCCTGATTTAAGACGTTTTTTCAAGGTAAAATAGCTTTTTACTTAATTAAAAAAAAACTGATTTTTTTGTATCTTATTGAATGTCAATTATCTTAATAGATAAAATTAAAATTGTATAACATTTGGAAAAGTTATTAATTTTGTTTTAATTTGAACTTAATAACTATTTAATTTGTAGGGATTCTTTTATACAGGTGCCATTAAAAATGATATTAATAACTACTACTAATAATAAATAAACATGAAAAAACAATTTACAAAAATTCCTGTTTTCATGCTTTTGCTCTTTTTCCTCGGAAAAATTGCAGGGGCACAAACACCCTCTTTTT
>JAWXAZ010000049.1:0-3700 GCA_034439755.1 bacterium | reverse complement strand
TCGCTCGCTCTCTAAGGGGCTGCAAATGTAAGGACATTTTCTGCTCACACAAATATATTTTAAGGCCAAGGCCCAATTTGCTGTATTTGAGGCCTAAAACTTTGTTATAACGCCAAAATACCGACGATTTATGCGGGTTTTAGGCCAATTTCAAACTCAAACCACCCAAAATTATCTCGAAAAATAATGGGTTCAGACCGAAAAAAAACGCTTTTAAAACAAGGTATTCTTATAAGACGGACCGCGACCAAGGTGTTTATAGGCTTTTTCTGTTACTTCTCTGCCTCTTGGGGTGCGGGCCATAAAGCCTTCTTGTATTAAATAAGGTTCGTAAACTTCTTCTATGGTGCCGGCATCTTCGCCTATGGCAGTAGCTATGGTGGTTAATCCCACTGGGCCGCCTTTAAATTTATCGATGATGGTTTTTAAGATGCGTGTATCCATTTCATCTAGTCCTTCTTCGTCTACATTTAAAGCATCTAAGGCATATTGTGCGATATCTATATTAATGGTGCCATCTCCTTTTATTTGTGCAAAATCGCGCGTACGTCTTAATAAGGCATTGCCAATTCTTGGCGTTCCTCTACTCCTGCGGGCTATTTCGTAGGCGGCTTCTTCGTCTATAACCGATTTTAAAATGTCGGCCGATCTACCAATAATGGTTTTCATTAAGGCTTTATCATAGTATTGCAAGCGTGCGTTGATTCCAAATCTTGCCCGCAAAGGTGCAGTTAACAAGCCACTGCGCGTAGTTGCTCCAATTAAGGTAAAGGGCGCAACTTCTATTTGTATACTCCGTGCATTGGGTCCGCTATCTATCATAATGTCTATCTTATAATCTTCCATGGCAGAGTATAAGAACTCTTCTACAACCGGGCTCAATCGATGTATTTCATCAATAAACAACACATCGCCCTCATCTAAATTGGTAAGCAAACCTGCTAAATCGCCTGCTTTCTCTAGCACCGGGCCACTTGTTGTTTTAAATCCAGCCTTTAATTCATTGGCAATAATATTGGCTAAGGTAGTTTTACCTAGGCCTGGAGGACCATGCAACAATACATGATCTAAGGCCTCCCCTCTTTGGCGCGCGGCAGCAACAAATATCTTTAGGTTCTCTATTATTTTTTCTTGTCCGGTAAAATCACCAAAGGTTCTGGGACGTAAAACCCGTTCTAGGTCTTTGTCTGTTGATGTAAGTCCCGATTCCTCTGGATCTAGATTTGGATTGCGCATGGCTCAAACTTAATTAATAAGAAAGAAGGCTGCAAATTTATATCTAAGGTATAATTGCTTTGTATTTGTTAAACCTGTTGTATTATATAAACAAGGCTGGTTTATAAAGCTAGGTAAAAGTTTCGGTCTGAACCAATACAAAGCATGAAATAATTATATTCAAAATTACCTATTATCAACTCAGAAGAACCATTCAAAGAAAACTTTTGGGCGCAAAACCAGATTGGCTTATCTTCGACCACATATAATAATCAATAATACATCTATGAAGCAATTTCTCAAATTTATGTTTGCCAGTATATTTGGCTTTATCCTAGGCGGCTTTCTTTTAATATTTTTACTAATAGGCATTCTTGGTGCTATGGCAAGCTCGGGCGGCGATAATAAAAAAATGGATTTAAAAGAGAATAGCATATTAAGTCTGAACCTAAATTATATTATCCCAGAGCGCACGCTTAACGATCCATTTGAAATGGTATCTATTCCAGGCTTATCAAAAGGCAAGGCTTTGGGATTAAATGAAATCTTGAAAAACATTGACAAGGCGGCTACTAATGATAACATCAAAGGAATTTATATAACGGCAGATGTGTCTCCAAATAGCTATGCCAGTTTAGAAGAAATTCGCAATGCGTTGATCAAATTTAAAAAGTCGGGCAAGTTTATTATTTCTTATGCAGAAATAATGGACGAGCACAGTTTTTATGTGGCATCGGTATCTGATAAAGTTTACTTAAATCCGGCAGGAGAAATTGTGCTAAATGGCTTTTCTCAGCAGGTGTTTTATATTAAAGGCATGTTAGATAAAATTGGTTTGCACCCAGAGTTAATTAGGCATGGTAAATTTAAGGCGGCGGGCGAACCCTTTATTGCCAGCTCTATGAGCGAAGAAAATCGCAAGCAAATTGAGTCGTACATGGGCAGTTTATACAATACGTTCATTGAAAAAATTGCAGCCTCTAGAAAAATTCAGGTTGAGGAGATGCGCAATATTGTAAATCAATTATTGGTTCAAAACGCTGGCGACGCTGTTCGTTTAAAGGTGATAGATGCCACTAAATATAAAGATGAGGTTGACCAGGAAATAAAATCTAAATTGGGATTGGGCGAAAAAGACAAACTCAATTTTGTAAGCATGTCCAAGATGAATCATGTGAGTGGAGAAACGTCTATTTCGGATAATAAGATTGGGGTGGTGTATTGCACGGGAGATATCACAGGAGGCGATGGCGACGATCAAACCATTGGTTCAGACAGAATTGCTGCTACCCTTAAAAAGATTAGGGAGGATGATTCGTATAAGGCATTGGTTTTGCGCATTAATTCGCCAGGTGGAAGTGCCTTGGCGAGTGATGTAATTTGGCGCGAGGTGGTTTTGTGTAAGAAAAAAATGCCGGTGGTAGTTTCCATGGGCGATGTAGCTGCAAGTGGTGGGTATTATATAGCTGCGCCGGCAGATGCCATTGTTGCGCAACCCAATACCATTACGGGTTCTATTGGGGTATTTGGCATGTTGTTAAATGCACAAGAACTGCTTAATAATAAGTTAGGAATTAAAATTGAGACCGTAAAATTTGGCGAATATTCCGATTTAGGTAGTCCGGATAGGCCATTGAATGAAGCCGAAAGAAAGGTGATACAAAATGCTGTTGATAGGGTTTATAATGATTTTATTAAGCGAGTGGCCGAGGGCAGAAAACTTACAGAAGCGCAGGTGGATGAGATTGCGCAGGGTCGTGTTTGGAGTGGCTTAGATGCCAAGAAGATTGGCTTGGTTGATGAAATTGGCGGCATAGATAAGGCGGTAGAAATTGCGGTTAAAAAAGCAAAATTAAGTGAATATAGGTTGGTTAATTTGCCTGAGTTAAAGGACCCATTTGAGGAGTTACTTTCCTCTTTAACCAACCAAGCCAATGCTCACTTTATGAAAGCAGAGCTAGGCGACAATTATGTAAAATACGAGCAAGTTAAAAAGGCCATGCATTTTAGGGGTATACAAATAAGGTTGCCGTATAATTTAAGGATAGATTAACTATTTGTGGGAGTATTATGTACAGCTTACGCAATTATGCTTTGCGATTTTGGGTTAATAAAAATTCGCAATGAAAGTATATTTTAATCTGAGATTCAAATAAAACAGCCAATATAAAAATATTGCATTTCGGGACTACAAAATTAAATCTAGTTTTGAGAGTAGAAAGCCCTTATCGGTTGTTTTTATATAATGAAGTTGATTTTGAAATAAAAGGATTTTTAGCCCTATAATTTTTATATCTAAATCAATTGGATTACAACTTTGCAATTGATTATTTGAGTTGTAAGTCATGTGAAAAATTTTATTTTGATTAAACTCAATAAAATTGTAAATTTTACCCTTTTCTGTGGTTGAAGCACCTACAAATATTCTATAAATCTGATATTTATTTATGATACAGTTATCGAACGAAATAACATTACTTTTGAG
>JAWXAZ010000048.1:0-17126 GCA_034439755.1 bacterium | reverse complement strand
ATAAATTACTTATTACCCAAACATCTTCCAGCTAACCAAACTTACCGAATTAAATTTGACTTAGAACATATAATAGGAGATCAAAATTGGCAGATTGGAATAGCTTCAAGTAACACAGATAGTACTTATGAATCGAAAATTTAACTTTTCGAACATTCGAACTGCCCAAAAAATTCTCCAATCGTTATTTGGAAAATGATAAAATATCATACATATTTATCGATGATGTTAGTGTAACATTGATTGGTTCAACTACAGAATGTTCATGCCCTAAAAAGAAAGTTGAACAAACAAATGGTAAGCAGGCACCCCATGGCAATTCAAATGAAATTAAGATCAATTACCAAATAATAGATTCTATTACACTTGGTGATGTTAGTTTCAATTCCTCAAGCTGGGAAATTCATGATGATGAAATTATGATTTTGAATAATTTAGCAAGAAAAATTCAGACTGATTCGCTCCAGATTATTGTAATTTCTGGCCATACAGACAGCACAGGAATTGAATCAAAGAACATTGAATTATCATTAAAACGAGCAAAAAGTGTTACAGATTACTTAATACAAAATGGGGTTTCTAAAGAAAGAATAAATTATTTTGGATATGGAAGTGAGTTTCCCATATTTAGCAATTTAACTACAGAAGCAAGATCTAAAAACAGACGGGTGGAAATAAAGATTTATAAACAAAGATTCTAATTGAATTTTAGAATTTTAACTAGTCCAAAATGAGTACCACTTCTCCATCAATGGGAATGAACAAAACAACATAATAGCCAACGAGAACATTATGGGGCAAGGACAAAATGTACTACAAAGTAAAGTGATTTTGGGTTAATGATCAAAATGATAATTTGAATTTGCTAATTGCAATATCACTGCGATGAAAATTTTTCAACTAAGTAAAATTTCTATTGAAAGAAATTTTAAATCTTTATCTCATTAATTGGTTCATCACAAAAGGCAGAGATTTTTTTTTAACATGAGCCCTTTTAAAAAAACGTATAGCAACTGTTATTAAAATACTAAGCGCTTTGCTTTTGCCAAATGCCTAGCAAAGATACGCCGAAAGGCAATTTAATGTATTGATTAAGAAATAGGTTTTCTGAGAGGAACATGCGGTAGAAAAAGCTATTGAGTAGTATTGATTTTACTAGGCCAAAATCGGAGCCGGAGCCTGATCGTTTAATTTGTTTTGGAAACAATTTTGAAAAGTTACGAAGGGCGTAAATGGGCAAAAATAAATAGAAATTAAAGTAGGAGGAATAGACTATTTTTTCTTGCTTAAACAGCCCTAAAAATTCTCTTTGGCGGTATCTTCTAAAATGATGATTCACTTCGTCGTGTTTGCTCCACAATTCCATAAAGGCGGGTACAGTAGCCATTACATAGCCATTGGGCTTACAAACCCTTCGCATTTCATTAGCCGCAAGCAAATGGTCGTTTACATGCTCAATTACATCGAAGGCACATACCAAATCGAAGCTTTGATCTGGAAAACTGAGTTCCAAAATAGAGCCGTATATTAAAGGAAAATCGAGTTTATCTTTTACAAATTCAATGCAATCTTGTTCGTATTCTACCGATACAACATGGCCAAAAGCTTGCAACATTTGAGAGCTGGCACCTGTTGCAGCACCAATATTTAGGATGCGCAAGGATTGGCTCGAACCGAATAATTTTACAACTTGTGTTCTAAGAATTTCTTGGCGTGCTAAAAACCACCAATGGCTGCGTTCGAGTTGAAAGTACTCAGTGTAATAATTCTTGTCCATTGATGAGCTGGCCGTCTTTAATAATTTTGTCTATAATAAATAGCGGGCGTTGTTGACTTTGTTGGTAGATGCGCAACACGTACTCGCCAATAATGCCTAGGGAGATGAGTTGCACGCCGCTAAACAGAATGATGGCTACCAGCAAGGCGGTAAACCCAGTGGGCACATTGCCGTATGCCAATTTTGATACGAGCACATAGGCCAAATAAACAAGTGAAATGAGTAATGACGGCAATTTTTTGTGAAAAATAATTTAATAGAAATCGGTTCAAAAAGTAAATGCCTAAGAGCAAATAAAACACCGCGGCAAGGTTGATGGCATTTTGATAAGGCATGCTAAAACCATCGGCTAATCCACCGCTTAATGTAACAAATAAATGGGCTGTTAAGAAAAACGGACTTATTAAAACAGCTGTTCCAACGGGATATTTTGAGTGGACTTTGTTGTTTTTTAGGTTCAAATAGAAGCCGCTGCCTGTTAAAGAATCTACCTTTGCGGGGAAATCTTGTGCCTTAAATTGGTAGAGAAATAAAGCGGGTAAGTAAACATAGTAGCCTGCTTTATCAGACATTACCTGACTGCTATACGTGTATGGTATAGACCTGCTATGCCTGTTTAAGGCCGCAAATACTAAGACACAAGCCAGTAAACTCCAAATGTATAGGGGCCAAATTTTAGCAAACATAATTGAATTTTTGGGGCATGGCTTCCATAAATTGTGTGGGAATGTCGCTAACAAAAGCCGAATTGCAAAATTTTTTGATGGGTAATCTTCAAGCAATTTGAATTTTATGTTGAGCCAATTTCAACCTTATACGCACAAAAATCGCTTTATTTGCTTTATGCAAAATGAGGTTCAATTGACTTTTGTGGTGCCACTTTATAATGAGGCAAAGAATTTGGATGCCTTGCAGCTACGGCTGCTGGCACTGTTAAACCAGTTGCCAGAGAAAGTCGAAGTGGTTTTGGTAGATGATGGCAGCACAGACGAAACGCCGCAAAGAATATATCAATTGGCTCTGGCTGATCCAAGGTTTTTGGCTGTATTTTTATCGCGCAATCACGGGCATCAATTGGCTATTACGGCGGGGTTAAAAATAGCACGGGGCAAAGAAGCGGTGCTTATTTTGGATGGCGATTTGCAAGACCCGCCCGAGTTAGTTGTTGCCTTTCTTGAAAAATTAAGAAGCGGTTACGAAGTAGTTTATGGCATTCGCACCAACAGAAAAGAAGCTTGGTATAAACGATTTTCCTACTATGTTTTTTACCGCATCATGCGCCAGTTTGGCAACATACATTTGCCCGCAGATTCTGGCGATTTTGCTTTGTTAAGTCGCAAAGTTGTTGATTACCTTAACCTGTTGCCAGAGCAAAATCGCTACCTGCGTGGCATGCGCGCTTGGATTGGCTTTAAGCAAATTGGCCTTCCTTACGAGAGGCAAGAACGGTTTGCAGGCCATTCAAAATATAACCTCAAAAGATTAATCGAATTGGCCTATAGCGGGCTCTTTAACTTTAGCAGTTTTCCCATCAAATTCATCACCCGATTGGGCGTAATCACATTAGCTTAACAAGTTTGCTATTGGGAACCAATTTATACTACTATGCAATTTTTGAAGGCGCCTATTCACACGTGTATTCTTTCTTCTTGTTTTCGGCATGGATTTATGCCTTAAAAGAATTTGAAAAAACGCAAGAAAAGAAATACTGGCTGAACCTATTTGCGCTAGCCACACTGGTAATTTTGGTAAGGCAAATTAACGCAGTGTTCTTGTTGCTTTCCTTCTTGATGCTTAAAAATGAGATAGCCCTAGCAAGAAATAAATCTGCTAAAGATTGGTTATATGGTTTTGGCATTTCGGCTTTGATTTTTCTACCGCAAATTGGCTATAATATTTACTTAACAGGCACCCCGTTTTTCTATTCATACCAAAACGAAGGATTTATTTATTGGCACAGCCCAAAAATAAAAGAAGTAATTTTGGGATTTGAAAACGGTTGGCTCAGCACAAATCCCATTCTTATTCTGAGTTTGATTGGTCTGGCTTTTCTCTGGAAAACGCATAAAAAAGAAACTATTTCTATTGGGTTAATCCTATTAAGTTGCACCTATTTATACGCCTCTTGGTGGTGTTACAACCTAGGATGTGCCTACGGCCACAGGGGTTTTGTTGATATCTATCCTTTTCTAATTTTGCCCTTTGCCTTTTTTATTGATCATATTTTGGTTCAGAAAAACCGGGTATTTAATTGGCTTATTTACCTTTTTTTAATTGGCACCATTGCGTACAATTTAAAATATATTTACACGTACGACTCTTGTTGGCCAATTAGTTTTGAACAATCAGACTTTGAAATATTTTGGCATTTCTTAACTTCGAACACTAAATAACACTCCATGGCACAAAAACTGAGCATCATTATTCCGGCATACAACGAGGCACGCACCATACACCATATTTTAGATAAGGTGGAGGCCGTTCAATTAATCAATGGCATAGAAAAAGAATTGGTTATTGTAAACGATTGCTCCAAAGATAACACAGCGCAAGTAGTTAGAAATTACATGGTAGGAAGGCCTTATATAAAATTCATAGAACATGCGGTAAACCAGGGCAAGGGAGCCGCTATTCATACTGGAATTAAAGAGGCAACTGGAGATTATATTATTGTGCAAGATGCAGATTTAGAGTACGACCCCAGTGAATTTAACATCTTGTTAAAGCCCATAACAGATGGCTTTGCCGATGTGGTTTATGGCTCTCGTTTTATGGGCGGAAAGCCGCATAGGATACTTTTCTTTTGGCATTCTATTGGCAATAAAATGCTCACTTTTGGCAGCAATATGTTTACCAATTTAAACCTTACCGACATGGAAACATGCTATAAATTGTTTAAAGCACCGGTCATAAAATCGCTTAAATTAACAGAGAAACGCTTTGGGTTTGAGCCAGAGGTAACGGCCAGAATTAGCCGCATCCCAGATATTCGCATTTATGAAGTAGGCATTTCTTATTATGGCCGAACCTATGCCGAAGGTAAAAAAATAAGTTGGAAAGATGGCTTTAGAGCTATCTATTGTATCCTTAAATTTGGCTTGTTTAAAGGATGATTTTGCGCCATGAACAAAAATTAGCCTTTGTCTTATTTGGCATTTTAGCGGCAGCCTTTTTATTATCGGCCATGCTGGGAACTAGCTTGGGAGAAGGCGGAGACAGCACCACACATTATTTATATGCCCGCTTGGCTTGGAGCAAACCCGTGTATTTTTTAAACCATTGGGCCAAACCATTTTTCACCCTAGTAAGTTCGCCTTTTGCGCAATTGGGTATAAAAGGACTCATGCTATTTAATGTATGCTGCACCCTATTGGCCGCCTGGCTTGCAGGCTTATGCGCAAAAGAATTACAGGCAAAACATTGGTATTGGACTCCCATTTTTGTGGTGGCCATGCCGCTAATATTACCTGTGAGTCTCTCTGGATTAACAGAACCCTTCTCTGCCCTATTGTTAATTGTATCGGTGTATTATTTTCTAAAAGAAAAACTGGTTTTTGCCCTTATACTTGCTTCGTTTTTGCCCTTTGTGCGGTCGGAAGGTTTGGTAATGTTGGCTGTATTTTTTAGTCTTTTAATGTTTAAAAAGAAGTGGACCTTGCTACCTTGGATTTTGTTTGGGCACGTGGTATTTTCTTTGGCCGGTTGGTATTATTATAAAGATATTTTGTGGGTATTTACCAAGATTCCTTATGCCACCATGAGCAGCGTTTATGGTGTGGGTACTTGGGGCCATTTTGTTAACCAACTGTACTTTTGTATTGGTCCGGTTTTATTTATAGGCTTTTGTTTGGGGGGCATTTTTGAGGTCAAAAAATGGGTTCAAAACGGAAGGCAAATCGCCCTAAATGAATTATTTTTGGTGTACGGCATTGCATTGAGTTTTATTGCGGCACACGCTGCATTTTGGGCATTGGGTATTTTTAATTCAATGGGTCTGAACCGAGTTTTAGTGAGCATTTTTCCTTTGTGCGGAATCATTGCCTTACAAGGCATGGAAGGCCTTGGTGGCTTATTAAACCCAAAACAAAACAATATTTGGCGCGCGGTATTTTTGCTTGGTGTACTGGTATTTCCCTTATTAGATAATCCGGCATCCACCGATTTTAAAAAGTCAATAAACATCAAAAAAGACCATGCATTTATGCGCGATGTATTGGTTAAACACTTAAAAGAAAAATTCCCAAACAGCAAATATTATGCAGCAGAGCCAGAGTTTGCTTTGTTTACTGAGCGCGATATTTTTATAGACGATGTTTGGATTTTTCCGGGCAAGCAATTGCCACTAAATCAAATGCAATCGGGAGAAGTATTGATCTATGATTCGCTTATCCTTTGTGGCGAACGAGACATATATTTGGATCAAATAAGGATTGGTTCAGACCTAAAACAAGACACCTTTTTTACTTTCGAAAACAGCCGCAATCAAGTAAGTAATTACTATATTTTTGTGAAACCTTAATCTGCCGCATACGCCAAAGTAGTGTGAATATCCTCGGCAGTTAATTTGGAATAACTAGGATTTCTTGAATTATTTAAATTTATTATAGTTTCAAACAATACCCTTTGCAATACCAATATACCAAAATGAAATTTCAATAAAACCTTTATCGAAATTAGACTATCTATTTTGTGTTTTGGGCGTAAAATGCCAAAATGGTTTGGGTAATGAGTTTTAAGTCTAATTCGCTTAGCTCAAAATACATGGGCAAACGCAACAAACAATCGGTATAATGTTGGCTCAAAGGCAAACTGCGGCCATCGTGCTTGTCTTTATAGAAAGGCGATTCGTGCAACGAAATATAATGAAAAACAGACAATACCTCCACCGATTTTAACTGCTGTATTAAGGCATTTCTTTCTTCTAAAGAAGCACAAACCACATAGAACATGTGGGCATTGTTAGAAGCAAAATCTGGCAAAAATGGCAAGCCCAATTTACCCAATTTCTCCAATGGCTTAAGCGCCTCTAAATAAGTATCCCAAATCTCCCTGCGCCTGGCTTGAATCAGCTCTAAATTCTCTAATTGTGCAAAAAGAAAAGCAGCCAAAATATCAGAAGGTAAGAATGAACTGCCCATATCTACCCAACCATATTTATCTACTTCGCCTCTAAAAAAAGCAGAGCGGTTAGTGCCTTTCTCGCGAATAATTTCTGCGCGTGCCGCAAAACCATCATCGTTTATCACAATCATGCCGCCTTCGCCACTCATAATGTTCTTGGTTTCATGAAAAGAAAACGCTGCTAAATGGCCAATAGAACCCAAAGGCTTCTTAATGCCATCGGCACCAGTATAGTAAGCATCAATGGCCTGCGCCGCATCTTCTACCACAAACAAATTATGCTTTTTAGCAAGGTCCATTATTACATCCATATCGCATGCAACCCCAGCATAATGCACCGGCACAATGGCCTTGGTCTTAGGCGTAATTAAAGCTTCAATGCTGGCCTCATCCATGCCCGGATGGTCTTTTCTGCTATCGGCAAATACTATTTTTGCCCCACGCAAAACAAACGCATTGGCAGTACTCACAAAAGTATAACTGGGCATTATTACCTCATCGCCGGGTTGTATGTCAATTAAAATTGCGGCCATCTCCAAAGCATCGGTACAAGAGGTAGTAAGCAGGCACTTTTTGAACCCAAATTTTGCTTGTAACCACTCGTGACATTTCTTGGTAAACAAGCCATCGCCCGAAATTTTTCCAGACAACACCGCCTCATAAATATAATGTCCTTCTTTACCCGTTAGGTAGGGTTTGTTAAATGGTATCATTTTTCTTGCGCATTAAGTGATAGGTATAATAGGCATTAGAAATAAGGAATCCTTCCTTTTGCCATACTTTTTGCACAGCATAGTTTTGTATTTGTGTTGAGACCAACATTTTTTCGTAGCCCGCTTCTTTAAAATAGTTCTGGCTGAACCTAATAATATCTGTGTAAACGCCGCCACCTGCATAACCTGGATGCACCCCGTACAACACGCCTTCGCACGAATTGTTATGGGCATACATAGAACATGTTGCAAAGCCAATGAGCACTTCTTCTTTATACACCAACCACGACTTTCTATTGGGCTGTTTGCTGTTTACATAATCGGATGCCCACTCAATATAACCAGCTAAAATATTCTCTTTGTTGAGTGCCGGATTAGAGAAATAATGGTTCTTATAATCTTTAAAAATCACTGGCACAATCTCTCCAAGCAAGGCCAATTGTCCATCGCCAATTTCCACAAAAGAAAGTGCATTTCTCAATGGCTTTGGCATCAATTTACTTAAGCTCATTTCGTAATAAACCAAGGCATCGGTAAAGAGCAAAGCATACCCTAAAGAGTTTAACAAATAATGTTTTTCTATGGTCTCTGCGGCATAACGCAAAATCAACAATTCTGGATTATTATCGGCGATATATTGGTTCAGACCAACTAAATTGAATTCTTCTGAAACACCACGGTGTACGTTTAGGCCAAACCTATCTGAATCTGCTTTTGAATAAGATAACATGTTTATTTCTACAAAATTAATGTTGGGTAGTTTTGTCAATAATATAAAGCGGCCTGTCTTTAATGCCTTCGAATACTTTGCCTAAGTAGAGGCCAAGTATGCCAAGGGTAAAAATGATGAGTCCGCTAAGGAACCAAATGGAAACGATGAGGCTGGTATAACCAGATAGTTTTACGAGTCCCATGTTATACATCACAATATTGTAAAGGGTATAGAGCACAGACAAAAAGGAAATGCCTATGCCCAATTTTACGGTAAGTTTTAAGGGCTTGTCTGAGTACGACATGGCAATATCGAGCGCCAAAACAAAGAGGCTACCCCAGTTATAAGAAGATTTGCCTTGGAACCTTTCTGCATGTGAAACATCTACAGCGCTGCGGTTAAAGCCCACCCATTTGGCCATGGGTGCAAAGGCGCGCATGGGCTCGCGCATACTGTTAATGGCTTGAATTACTTTCTTGCTATAGATGCCAAAATTGCCAATGGTACCATCTTGCGGAATGCCGCTTAAGTAGGCAAATCCTTTGTAAAAAAGTTGCGAAGTTAGGCGTTTTAAAAAGGCATCTTTTCTTTGTGCCCTGCGGGCAAAAACAATGTCAAATCCTTCTTGCGCTTTGTTGTAAAGCTTGCTAATTTCTTCGGGCTGGTCTTGCAAATCGCAATCCATTACCACCACCCAAGTGCCTGTGCAAACATCTAATCCGGCTGTGATGGCGTGGTGCTGACCAAAATTTCGGCTCAGCCTAATACCCTTTATTCTTGGCTCTTTGGCGGCATTGGCAACAATTTTATCCCATGAGTTATCTAGACCACAATCGTCTACTAAAATAATTTCGAAACTAGGCGTAATGGCTTGTAATGATTGCACCAAGCGATTTGCCAATTCGTCTAACATTTTCTCTGCCCTATAAACCGGAATAACAACTGATATTTCCATATGCATTAGTTTGATTGGACAAATAAATTTTCCTTAATTCTAGACAAGATAACCACCGAAACAACCATGGGCACCCACATAAGATAATTGTATGGAATAATCATGAAAGCATAGAACAAAGTAAGGCTAAATTTTAACGCCAATAAGCTAAACAAATTTGGTTTTAACACCTTGCTCACACGCAGCCTAATTAGCAACAAAAATAAAGTGGTGGCAATAGAAACATAAATCATGGTTTTCTGCAATGCCATAATTTTTTCTTCTAAGCTGCCGGGGTAAAATTTATAAAACCAAGAGGCCAATCCCAATCCCCTAAACAACTGAAAAGGCTCGTCGCCCGGGGCTTGCCAAGGTTGACCGCCCCACTCGCCTATAGCGGCAGATTTATACGCGCCATTGAAACCCTCAAACATGCTTGGACTATTTATAAAAAACGGCACAATAAATAAAGCCACTAAGCCCAATAAGGTAAAGCCTACTTTAAAAAACCTAGGATACTGTTTGGGCACCATGCCTAAAAAATGTACCGGCAACCAAAACACCAAAGCATACCTCGATAAAATAGGCAATAACAATCCGCCGGCCTGAGCCAAAACATTGCGCGAGAAAAGACTCACACACAAAATCAAATAATACCCCAATACCAAAATCTCAATGGAATGCATGGCATCGGAGCTGTTTTCATAATAAATGGTAAACAACACAAATAGCGGCAACAAGAGCAATAAAATTAACTTTTTAAGCTCATTAAAATTACGCAAAATAACCAAAGTATAAATGGCTGTTGCCATTATAAATACAGTAAAAGGCACCCAACGGTGATCTACATTTAGCAAACTACTTATTACAAAAAACATCCAATGAAAAGGCAAATAACCTGGGTGAAATTTCCCATACCCATAACCCTCCACCTCGGCATAAATAGCCACGCCACTCCTTACCCTATCTACATATACATTTTGAATAAACGGAATAATATCTGAGTGGTTAATATCTATAGGATGTTTTTTAATTAAGACCGAAACACCTAAGCCAATGGCCACAGCTACCAGCGCAAAAACAGCCCAAACTATTTGTTGCGTTTGTTTGCTTGCATTTAAAGAAGGCGAAATAAATTCTATAAAAAACGCCTCGCTGCCTTGCTCAGAATTACGCGAAATAAAATAAGGATAAACAGCCATAAATAGCCCTGAACCAATGAGCAGAAGTGGGCTCACCACAAAACCAAACTCGCCTTTATAATAGAACAGAAAAAGTAATTCTACCACAAACGCAAGGTATAAAGGCCAAGTCTTATTCGTCTTCATCCACTGCTTCATGGTTTTCTATTAATTTAAGTTCACGCTCAAGCAACGTATCATTCGCCAACGAATCGCTCTTGATAATAAACTTACGGGCAGTACCAGTAATATTAATTAAATGTGTTAAACCAAGCGTGTCTTCAGGCAAAATTAAACTGCGTGTTATCATCTTATTCGATAAATATCTATACGTTCTTTCTAAATAAGGTTTAGCTGTTCCATCCTTGCCAAAACGCCACATAAAATGTTTTGGTCCGGGTACAATGGTCGATAAAAACATGCACTCACTTAACGTTAAATCGGCTGGCGACTTCTCAAAATAAAACCGCGAGGCCTCCCCTATTCCGTATACATTTGGTCCCCATTCTATAATATTTAAGTAAACCTCAAATAGGCGGTCCTTAGAAGTAATGTGGTTATTTTCTAATATATAAACCAAGAGAATTTCTTCCAATTTACGCGCCATGGTTTTCTCACGCGTTAAAAAAACATTCTTCATTAACTGCATGCTAATGGTACTGGCACCACGTTTAAATTTTCCGGTTCTTATATTCTTTACAATAGACTGCCTAAAGGCTTCGGTTACAAAACCCCTATGCCAATAAAAAGAAGGATCTTCGCAGGTAAGCACAGCCTTTTTTAAGAAAGGAGAAATTAAATCGAGCGGCGTATAATAAGGATTGGCAGCCCCCACAAAAACAGGGCGCATAGGCCTACCCTTCTCTGTTGGAACATATACAAAATCGCCGTTTAACTTAGCTAAATTTGCCTCACCATATTTGGTAATT
The DNA here is from genome assembly GCA_034439755.1 of bacterium. GTDB lineage: Bacteria > Bacteroidota > Bacteroidia > UKL13-3 > UKL13-3 > B1. The sequence continues at coordinate 5,759 of JAWXAZ010000048.1, read as the reverse complement.
CTAAACTGATCTTTCTCTAGTACACTCTCAAAAACCATCTCATCGGGCCTATTTTCATTGTACTCAAAATCGAGTCTATAACTAAAAGTTCCGGTTGCTTCCATGCCCTTAATATGCGAGAACAAACCCTCAGGCAAAGCATCAATAAACTGTTGCGCGGCAATTGGTTCAGACCGCACCACCAAATGATAAACAGTATCTGGCGCATTGTCGAAACGCACAAAAGGATGAAACACAAACCCATTAAAATTAATCTTAGACGTACTATCCAAACTCAAATAATTGGCCCCAATTTTATACACATAATTAAAATCTAACTTGTCTATCACCACATCTTTCGACGAAATTTTTGGGTGATTTACCACAAAAGATTGAATGCTCGCCAAGCCATCAATTTGCAATTCGTTGCCTTTAAAGCTTATGTTATTTAAAACCAATCGGGCCCAACTAAAGCCAGTGCGCAAGTTAAAACGCTCCGATAAATATGGCATCGTCACTAAGCCCGAATCGCTAGAGGCAAACTGCAAATCGGCCTTGCGCTCGCTGGGGTAAACCATGCCACTTAATTGCCAATTCTGCAACCGCTCATTCGACGAAACCACCATGTTCGAATTCACCAATCCATCTAAAAAAGTAAGCTGTTTAACCTGCACATCCACAAACAAAGTATCGTCAATTCCCTTAAAAGTAAGGTCGTCAATTTCCACCTCTTTGGGCACTTTATTAAGCACTTTGCTAATCAATTTATAGAGCACTTCGGCGTAATTTACTTGCTCTTTAACTACAATTTCGGTCTCAACCGATTCTGTTGCAGCCAAGGAATCATGCATCTTGGCAAAGAACTGATCAAAGTTTTTTACATCACCTTTCTTGCTTAATTGCACATACCCTTTATGGAGATGAATGCGCTTAACCCGCACATCGCCCATAAGCGCATACCAAAACTTTATGCTTAACGAAAATTCATCCAAAGAAAGCAAGGTATCTTTGCCCTCTGGCACCAATTTTATACCCTTTAAACTTACACCAGCAAAGCCTTCAAAACTGGCCTCCTCAACACTTAATTGGGTGGCATATTTGCTACTTAATTTTGCTTGAACTTTCTCAATGGCCTTATTTAAAAAATACCCACGTAAGGCAAAAAAACCTAGGATGATTAAAAACAAAAAAACACCAGCCGCTTTTGCGGCCAGTGTTATCCATTTCTTTGCTTTTGCAGAAAGTTTTAACATTCTGCTATCAATTAAACGTGCATTAAATCTGCTTCTTTTGCAGCAGTTAAATCATCAATTTTTTTGATATAGCTATCCGTAGTTTTTTGCACTTGCGTTTCTGCCGTTTTGCAATCGTCTTCTGGAACACCATCTTTCTGCGCCTTCTTTAAGCCTTCATTTACCTCCTTGCGAATGTTGCGAATGGCAACCTTAGCAAACTCTGCTTCATGCTTCACCTTCTTCACAATTTCTTTCCTTCTGTCTTCGGTAAGCATGGGCAAGTTAATGCGAATCATGAGGCCATCATTGCTTGGCGCAAAGCCTAAGTTGGCAATGATAATACCTTTTTCCACCGCCTGAATAATGTTCTTTTCCCAGGGTTGAATAGTTAAAGTTCTTCCATCGGGCGAGTTAACATTGGCAACCTGACTAATTGGAACCAAGGATCCATAATAATCAACTTTTACCGAATCTAACATAGATGGGTGTGCTTTGCCAGCACGTATTTTTGTAAACTCATTTCCGGCATGCTCCACGGCATGATCCATCATTTCTTTTAAATGATCAAATAAGGGTTTTAATCTTGGGTCGCTCATAATTTTATCAATTTGTGTTGAACAAGGGCCTGCAAAATACTACGAGTTGCCCAAATTTTCGAATTTTATTTTAAAAAATATGCAGTCTCTTGAAGTTTAGTAGTTAAAAACCCTTAACTGCTTATCTTTGTCGCCATCGATTATGGATAGAAGAGTTAGAGTAAGATTTGCACCTAGTCCAACCGGACCACTACACATAGGTGGCGTGCGCACAGCGTTGTACAATTATTTGTTTGCCCACAAAAATGGCGGCGATTTCCTTATTAGGGTTGAAGACACAGACCAAACCCGCTTTGTGCCCGGCGCAGAAGAATATATTATTGAGTCGCTTAAATGGCTGGGTATTTCGGCTTCGGAAGGCATTGGCTTTGGCGATGGACCGCATGCGCCCTACAGGCAAAGTGAGCGCAAGCCGCTTTACAAACAATATGTAATGCAGTTAATTGAGGCCGGCCATGCCTATTATGCGTTTGATACCGCCGAGGAATTGGATGGCATGCGTGAGCGCCTAAAAGCCAGCAATGTAGACGCAAAATACGATGCCATAACACGTGGCACCATGAAAAATTCTATTACTTTATCAGAAGATGATGTGAACCGCCGCTTAGAAAATGGCGATCCGTTTGTGGTGCGTTTTAAATTACCCCGCAAGGAAGAAGTTAAATTTCACGATGAAATTCGCGGTTGGGTGAGTTTCAACACCAACCAAATGGACGACAAGGTTTTGTATAAAAGCGATGGCATGCCAACCTACCATTTGGCCAATATTGTAGACGATTATTTAATGCAGATTTCCCATGTTATTAGGGGCGAGGAATGGTTGCCTTCTGCACCATTGCATGTATTATTATACCGCGCTTTTGGTTGGGAAGATGTTATGCCCAAATTTGCGCATTTGCCTTTGTTGTTAAAGCCCGAAGGCAATGGCAAGTTAAGCAAGCGCGATGGCGATAGATTGGGATTCCCTGTGTTTCCTATCAATTGGGTCGACCCAAACACACATGAATTATCTAGTGGCTACAGGGAGGCGGGTTATTTGCCAGAAGCGGTTGTGAATTTATTGGCTTTGTTGGGTTGGAACCCAGGAACCAGCCAAGAATTGTTTACGCTAGAGGAGTTGGTTCAGGCATTTTCTTTAGACAGGGTAAGCAAATCGGGTGCAAAATTCGACCAAAATAAGGCCAAGTGGTTCAACCAGCAATATGTAAGAAAATTAGACAATGCCCACTTAGCGCCATTTTTAAGTAAGGCTTTGGCTGAACACAATTTAGCAGGCAATTTTACCGAAGAATTCATAGAAAAAGTTTGCGGCTTGGTGAAAGAAAAAATTAGCTTTACCAAAGAAATTTGGGAATACAGCAAATACTTTTTTGTATCGCCAACTGCCTTTGATGAAGCCGTAATTCAAAAACGTTGGAATGATAAAATTCCGGCTTTATTGCTTGACTTAATCAGTAATTATAATAATTTAGCAGCGTTTAACCATACTTTAGCAGAGGCAAGTTACCAAGAAGCTTTGGCCAAAAACGAAATATTGGGCAAAGATTTCTTGCAGCTATTTAGGGTTATTTTAAGCGGTGTGGCTGGTGGTCCGCCTTTGTTTGAAATAGCCGACTTAATTGGCAAGGAAGAAACTGTGAAGAGAATTGAATATGCTTTAAACCACCTAAAAAAATAAATATAAACATGAACAAATTTTATGCATTAATTTTAATGGCCTTAGTTTTGGTAGGCTGTAGCGACGCTAAATTCGACCGTTTGCCTGGACAATTTCAAGATGTTATTCCACAAGAATTGCAGGGTAAATTTCAATATTTTGGCAAAGATTTTAAATCCAGAATTACCGATACCCTTTTGGTTGAGGTGGGCACCCACGAAATTAAATTTGGTGGAACTAAAGGGAAATTTAACTACACCATTAATAGAGATTTTACTATTCACAAATTGGGCGATTTGTATATTTTGGGCACAAAGGATAAAACAGTTAGAGAGTTGTGGAACCTTAGTGTGGTGCAAATGGTAGACAATGGATTAAGGGTTCATTTTGTTAGAGAAGACAAATTGAAACGCGATGAAGATGGCCCAATACAGCAATATTTGGCTTTTCAAGACGTAATGCTTCAACACGATCCTTTACCAGGTGCACCTGTTCCAATATCAGGTGGGGTAGAAATGGGCGAAGGAAATGGTCCGGTAATGGTAAGGTTCTATATGGCTTCTGACGACCAATTTAAGACCTATTTTGAATCGGAACTAAAGAACAAAGAATACATGCTATTGAGCAGAGATCCAAAGGATAAAAATTACAGAAAACCTAAAAAATAATGAGTCGCCCAATACGCGTTTTAGTTGCTAAAATTGGCTTAGATGGTCACGATCGTGGCGCTAAGGTAATTGCCACCGCCTTAAGAGATGCGGGCATGGAAGTTATTTATACGGGCTTGCGCCAAACGCCAGAAATGGTGGTACAAGCTGCCATGCAAGAAGATGTAGATGTAATTGGAGTAAGTATTTTATCGGGCGCACATTTAAGTGTGTTCAAAAAATTAAAAGACTTGCTGAACCAAAATCAATTAAACGACATTTTAATTACGGGAGGCGGCATAATTCCAGAAGAAGACATCATTTCCCTGAACCAATTAGGCGTTGGCAAAATATTTACACCTGGCTCTCATACCCACGAAATATCGGAATATATTAAAACTTGGGTTGGCCAAAACAGAACATTTTGAGAATTAATGCCCGTACCAATATAAAAAACACCCTTACTATATAAAATTACTCCAAGTGAAAAGTTGAATTTAGTTTAGTATAGTAAATGCCGAAGGATAAGATGTTTAGTCCTAATATTTTTGGACTATTACATGTTGCAAATCGGAATAAACCGTTGTATGATAATTATCATTGTGCATTGATTCTTGTTTTGTTTGTTAAAAATAAGGCTTAAAGTTGCACGCAAATTTATTTAAAAAAAACAATTGTATGATTGAACAAATAAGCGTTGAGACTCAGTTTCAAACATTAATTACAGAGATTAGGGAGCAGATTTTCTACATCACCATTAACCGTGAAGACAAGCTGAATGCCTTAAATATTCAAACTCTTACCGACATTAAAAATGCGGTATTAAGCATTTACAACAACCCTGCTGTAAGGGGAGTAATTTTAACTGGAAAAGGCAGCAAAGCTTTTGCAGCAGGTGCAGATATTGCTGAGTTTGCAAACTTTACGGTGGAAGAAGGTACCCGCATGAGCGAAGAAGGTCATGCCGTATTGCGTGCTATAGATCATTGCCCTAAGCCAGTTGTGGCAGCAATAAACGGATTTGCCTTAGGTGGTGGAAACGAGTTAGCCATGAGCTGCCACATTAGGGTGTGTGCAGAAAAAGCAAGATTTGGCCAGCCAGAGGTTAACCTAGGCATTACGCCCGGTTACGCAGGAACACAGCGTTTGGCTCAATTAATTGGCAAAGGTCGTGCTTTAGAATTCTTAATGACTGGCGACATGATAGATGCCAATACAGCATTGCATTTGGGCTTGGTAAACCATGTGGTACCCGCAGACCAATTGATTGCTAAATGCGAAGAGATTTTAAACAAGATTAAGACCAAGGCACCAATGGCCATTGCCAGCGTAATACGTTGCGTAAATGCCTATTATGAAAAACGTGCCGATGGCAACAATATTGAAATAAACGAATTTGGCAACTTCTTTGGATCAGAAGATTTTATAGAAGGAACAAGGGCCTTTTTAGAAAAACGTCCCGCTAACTTTAGAGGAAACTAAAAAATAAAAAAAGAAGCACCAGTTGCTTCTTTTTTTTGCGTTTTTTTGGCTCTTTTTCTTTTGCGTCTTTTTTTTGCTCCTTCTTTTGCTTTTTTTTTGCTCCTTCTTTTTGCTCCTTCTTTTTGCTCCTTCTTTTTGCTCCTTCTTTTTGCTCCTTCTTTTT
>JAWXAZ010000047.1:0-56148 GCA_034439755.1 bacterium | reverse complement strand
TCATAACTCATAATTCATAACTCATAATTCATAACTCATAATTCATAATTCATAATTCTAATGCGCCTCCAGCCAATTATTCCCCACGCCCACTTCTGCAACTACCGGCGTTAACAATTCCATGGCCGATTCCATGTTTTGAACCACCAGTGGCTTCAACAATTCAAGTTCATCTTTATGCACATCAAATACCAATTCATCGTGCACTTGCAATATCATTTTAGAATGAACAATGCCATTAGCAGGGTCTTTTAACGCATGGTGTATCTTAATCATGGCCATCTTAATCATATCGGCGGCAGAGCCTTGTATGGGTGCGTTTATAGCATTTCGCTCGGCAAATCCGCGCACCGTAAAATTACCAGAATTAATGTCGCGCAAATACCTTCGTCGGCCCAATAATGTTTCTACATATCCATGCTCTTTGGCAAAATTTATGGTGGTATCCATATAGGTTTTTATGCCAGGATAGGCCTTAAAATACTCCTCAATAATCTGTGCCGCTTCTTTGCGCCCAATACCTAAATTTTGGCTCAGACCGAAAGCAGATTGCCCATAAATAATACCAAAGTTTACTGCCTTGGCACGCCTGCGTTCATCGGAAGTAACCTCTTCTATAGACTTGCCAAACACCCTGGCAGCAGTGGCTTGGTGAATGTCTTGCTTGTTTTTAAATGCCTCAATCATGGCCTCTTCTTTGGCCACAGATGCAATAATGCGCAACTCAATTTGAGAGTAATCTGCACTCAACAAAACATAGTCGGCGTTACGCGGAATAAAGGCCTTGCGCACCTCCCTGCCTCTTTCGGTTTTAATGGGAATATTTTGCAAGTTTGGATTGGTAGAACTTAACCTACCGGTTGCTGCCACAGCCTGATTAAAGGAGGTATGCACCCTGCCCGTTAATGGATTTATCATGGTTGGTAAAGCATCTACATAGGTGGATTTTAGCTTTTGAAATTGCCTTACCAACAAGATTTTTTGAATGATTTCATGCTCGCCCAATCCCAATAAAACATCCTCGCCGGTTTGGTACTGACCCGTTTTCGTTTTCTTTGCCTTAGGGTCTAATTTTAAATGATCGAACAAGACCTCACCCAATTGCTTGGGCGAAGAAATATTAAAAGGCATTCCGGCCAAAGCAAGAATTTCTTTTTCGAGCTGAACCAATTCCGTTTCCAACTCTTTAGAATAATCATTTAAAAAAGTCTCATTTACCCTAATGCCCGCAATCTCCATATCGCTTAACACATCAATTAAAGGCAACTCTAAATCATAAAACAATTTTTCGGCATCATTGGCATGCAATTCGGGCGCCAACTTTTCCTTCAACTGTAAGGTAACATCAGCATCTTCGGCTGCATACTCTTTTATTTTTTCGAGCGAAACATCGCGCATGCTCAATTGATTTTTGCCCTTCTTGCCAATCAATTCTTCAATGCTCACCGGGTCATAATTGAGGTAAATTCCACTCAAAAAATCCATGCCGTGACGCAAATCGGGTTCAATTAAATAATGTGCCAACATGGTATCAAACAACTTGCCTTTTAAAGTAAAACCATAGCGCTTCAAGATGTTTAAATCATACTTCACATTCTGCCCAATTTTCACAATTTCTTCGCTCATAAATATGGGTTCAAACAGTTTTAACAAGGCCCTTGCTTGCTCAAAATCTGCTGGAAATGGCACATAAAATGCGTGGTGTTTTTTATACGCAAAAGACAATCCCACAATCTCTGCCTCGGTGCTCTCCAACTGCGAAGTCTCCGTATCAAAACAGATTTCGGGCTGAACCAATAATATAGTCAAAGCCTCGGCATAGGCCTCGGGCGAATCTAGCACTTCATAAAAATGCGGCACATCTTTAATGGTTAGGCGCTTAATGGTTGGCACTTCCAACGAGTTGTTACGGTCGTTATCGCTCACATCCGCATCTCCATTTTTGATTGTGTTTTCCTTTGCCTCACTTTGTATAGGCTTGCTAGAAACCGCACCCTGATTAAACAAATCAAATCCGCCCGAAGCCCCTTGTGCAGGCTTTGCCACAGGCGATTGAACCGCTTGGTTTGGGTCAGGAAAAAGCCTTTTCAACAAAGTCTTAAACTCCAATTCGGCAAACAATTTTTCAGTAGCTTCCTTATTAGGTTCCTCCAAAAGTAAATCGTGTTCATCAAATTCAATGGGCACATTTAAATCAATAGTGGCCAATCGCTTCGATAAAAATGCTTGTTCTTTGTTGTTCTCTACATTCTCTTTTTGCTTGCCTTTTAGCTCATGGGTATGCTCGTATAAACCTTCCATGCTGCCATATTTTTGAACCAACAACTTGGCCGTTTTCTCCCCAACACCGGGTACTCCCGGAATATTATCTACAGCATCGCCCCACAAACCTAGTATATCAATTACTTGTTTAACATCGGTAATTTCCCATTTCTTGAGCACTTCTGGCACGCCCATAATCTCAATCGCGTTGCCCATGCGAGCAGGCTTATAGATGTAAATATCCTCTTCTACCAACTGCGCAAAATCCTTATCGGGTGTCATCATATAAACCTTGAAACCCGCAGCCTTAGCCTTCTTAGCCAAGGTACCAATAACATCATCTGCCTCGTAACCTGGCATAATTAACAAAGGAATATTAAGGGCTTGCGTAACCTGTCTTATAAATGGCAATGCCGCCGAAATGCCTTCGGGCATCTCCTCACGGTGTGCTTTGTAGGCTTCAAATTCTATGTGACGCGCGGTTGGTTCAGCCGTATCAAAAGAAACCCCAATATGTGTTGGCCTTTCTCTGCGCAGCAAATCTAAGAGCGTGGTAACATAGCCAAAAATAGCCGAAGTATTGAAGCCATAGCTGGTTATACGAGGGTTCTGACTAAAGGCAAAATAGGCGCGATAAACCAAGGCCATTCCATCCAATAAAAATAATTTCTTTTCTTGCATGGCGGCAAGATAAGAAATTAATAAATTCAATTTGTTTGGAAAACCATGGGCAAGATCAACCTCACCGGAACTTTATGTCCGTTTTGCCTAGCAGGCTCCCATGTTGGCATCTCATTTATAACCTTTAAGGCCTCCTCATCGCAACCAAATCCAATGCCGCGCTCAAGCTGAGTCATTTCAACTTTTCCATTGGGCATAATTACAAACGACACAATTACCTTGCCCGAAACTCCATTCTCTAGCGCCAATCTTGGGTAATGCAAGTGCTTGCTAATATAATCGTACATGGCTTCCACGCCACCTGGAAAAGCAGGCATAACTTCTGCCGTAAATTCAATTAAAGTGGCAACCTCAGTACCTCCAGTTTCTCCGCCACCATTTTCTCTGCCCTCACCAACAGAACCACCGCCACCTGGCAAGCCTAAACCGCCCATTTGCGGCAAATTTGGCAAGCCAGTTTGCAGAGTAAAAGCCGGCTTTTCTATTGGCTTAACTACCTCTGGTTTTCTTGCAATGGGCTTCACTTTTTTATCTGCCACAATATCAAAAGCAGGAAAAGGATTATCCAAAATAAAAGTGAATCCACTGGCCAGTTCCACAATCTCTTTCACTTTTTTCTGAGCAGCCTTAGTTCCGGGCAGGGAATTGCCATTAAATTTTATCTCACTTTTAGGATTTAAGGCATTCCATAACAACATGCCCACCAAAAATAAAATAAAGGGAGAGAGGGTGTACAAAGTACTTCTATTCAAATTTTCTGGATAGGCTTTTCTAATGGCATAAGCGCCATAAGCCTTGTTGCGTTGTGCAAATACAACTTCATCTAAGTTGTTGCTTGCATCATTAAATAGGTTCATATAGGTTTGTGTTTATGCTTATAAAACACCAAATGTCTGAACCAAGTTGCGCAAGGAATTTTAGATGACAGAAAGGTGACTCAAATAATGGAACTTAACATTAACTTATCATTCATTTTTACCGAAAACACAAAATATATAGTCCAATTTCGATAAATATCCTCTATTATTTTATTATTTTGTTATTTATACTTATAAAATTATCAAATAGCTGTTGGCCGTTTAATGATTTTATAAAGGAAATACACCACCAGTTAAAGAACCAGAAGGCTTAGAGACATAGAAATCTTTTTTCCAAAATCTAAGTAGAAAATCTAAATCTTTCAAAATCCATTTCCCCATTTCTTCCTTAAAAAATGGCAGGTCCATTGAACAATTGTTGAGGCAATACATGACCAACTCCGTGGAGTAACTTTCATTCATTAACAGAATCTTGATATGACTTTCACTCTCCTCTTTTACAAAAAATGGATTATTGGGAAAAGGAAAAGCACTGTTGATTCCAAAAGCAAACTCAAGTCCACTTTTAGGGTTAAAGAATATATTCGTACTTTTAGTATTCTTTGAAATATCATTTAAATTATTACCTCCTACAAAAAACCCTTCATTTTGCGCTCTCTGCTTCGTTTGTCCCCCTTCTTCAGCCGTAAGTTGGAGAGACTTATTAAAAAACGAAGTAAAACCATTCACAAATTCTTGAACGCTATCCGAATCTATAAAAGCTATTTGGTGACCGTTATTAAATTCCAAAAACACATCCAATTGCTTTTTTAGAGAATCAAAAACGCTCTCATTATCCATGTCTAAGAAATCTACTTGCATGCGACTTTTAATGGAGTTCCTTTCATCCAAAACCAAGTTAGCATTAAAGTCAAGTTGAATATAATAACCCGAAAACCACCATTCATTTTTCCACCTCACTATTCCTATAAACAAAATATCATCAATCTCTTTTAAATCATAAGAGTAATCAAATGATTTTTTAGTAAGTTTAAATTTCTTTCCAGTTGCCACATATTCTATAAAAACATCCTGATTATCCTGCCCCTTATACAAGAAATAGCCAATAATTTTGGTTGAAATATTTATAAAATCATGATATAACGAATGCTTTTCTGTCAATATTTTTGAAGCCCATTCTTTGCCAGTTAAGCTCAGTAACTGCGTATGGATGGTATGAAGGGTATTATCGCGATTCTCACTTAAAAAAGGATGATGGTTTTTAATGTCGTCAGTTTTTTTAATTATTTCCTCTTCAGCAATATGAAGTTTAAGTAAAGTATCAGGATAAAATAAATAGGTTTCAAATAAAATGGTATCAATAAAATTGCGAATTACGTAAAAGTCAGTTTCATTATCATCTATTGTAAAAAATGTCTTTAAAACATGATTTTCTGGGGCATTTTCCCATGCATTATCTAAAACATCATAAATATCGTTTGCTAATTCATAAACAAAATTATTGTGCGATAAAATGAATTTATCTTGTTGAACTGCATTTAAAAAATACCAAATCAAAAAACAAATATCTTGGATATTAATTTCCTCTTCAAAATACGCATCTACATCAAAAAATGGCAATGGTTTTTGGTAAAGTTCCTTATGACATTTAATATATGCATTCCAAATATTTGTATCAGAAACAAGGTCCTCAAGGTAAGAAGCTATAAAGCAAGAAAAGATATCAATTTCAACCTTATCCAAATGCATTTGCAAAACGTGGAGATGCCTACTTCTCAAAATACTTTGCTTAACTTCATTGCTTATTTTAAGATAAAAAACATCCGATGGCGCATGTTTATCGTATGGCTTTAACGCTAACCACTGTTTAATATAGATCCTTTCTTTCATGTAATTTTTATGTAATATACTGCTCAATATTAAGCCAAATTAAAATTAAAAAAAATCATAAAAAGCGTAAAATAAATTTTTCTAGCATCACCTACTCAACCATATCAATAACCACATTCCCGGTTTTCTTTCCAGATTCAACATACTTGTATGCTTCCACAATTTGCTCCAATTTGTAATGTCGGTCAATTACAGGTTTAAAGACTCTAGTTTCTACCAAGTTCTTTAAAAATTCTACATCCTCCTTATTGATAGATGGCAAAGGGAATAGCACCCTTTTGCCACCTAATAAAGGGGTATAAAGTGCATACAAAAGATTCTCCCCATTTTTACCCAATTCGGTCGAAATATAAATACCTTTTTCTTTAAGCAAGGGCTTACAAATTCCAAACGAACTCTTTCCCACCGCATCAAAAATAAAATCGAATGTTTGCTCTGTTTTGGTAAAATCCGCAGTTTGATAATCTATCACCGTATCTGCACCCAGCGATTTAACCAGCGCCACATTTTTTGTGTTGCAAACCGCGGTTACTTGTGCGCCAAAATGTTTCAACAATTGCACTGCGGCTGAACCAATAGCGCCCGTAGCGCCATAAACCAGTATGTTTTGTCCGGGTAAAACCTTGGCACCTCTAATATCGCAAAGTGCATAATGAGCACCCTCTGCAATGGCCGCTGCCTCGCCAAAATCAAGGTGCATGGGCATAATTGCAATAGCCTCCTTGGCCGCAAGGGTTAAATATTCGCCATGACCACCAAAAGTCTTATCATTAAACCCAAAAACTTTATCCCCTATTTTAAATGCACTCACTGCCTCACCAATTCCTTCTACTACACCAGCAAACTCACAACCCAAAACAGGGAATTTAGGCTTAAACAATCCGCTCCAAAAACGAGAAATAAAATACTCAGCACTCCTAAAACCAGCATCTGTGCGGTTAACCGTGCTCGCATAAACTTTAACCAATACCTCATTATCTTTTGGTATAGGCTTCTCAATCTCCATTAATTGCACTACCTCGGGCGAACCATATTGTTTATAGACTGCTGCTTTCATAAAGGCAAAATAATATTTTATGGAGTTAATTTAGAAAAAAATTCTTGAACCAATATAATATTTAAGAAATTGGGGCTGAACCAATATAATATTTAAGAAATTGGGACTGAACCAATATAATATTTAAGAAATTGGGGTTGAACCAATATAATATTTAAGAAATTGGGACTGAACCAATATGTATGTAACATTTTAGAAAGGTTCGACTCTAAAGGCAAAATAAAAAACAATAACCTAAATGCTACCTACCATGAAAAAGTACAAATTCTTAATTATCCTATTATTATTCATTGGCCTTTGCATCAATGTATTTGGACAAACAAAACCGTATCCATTCGAAGTTCAAAAAACTGGGAAAGGAAAACAAGCCATTATTTTTATTCCGGGATTTGCCTCGTCTGGGGAAGTTTGGGATGAAACAAAATCAAAATTTGAGACGGATTATACTTGTCACGTCCTCACCATGGCAGGTTTTGCCGGCGTAAAGCCAGAATCAACTTTAAGCTTTACCCAATGGAAAAATGGAATTGCTGCCTATATTAAAGACAAAAACTTGGAAAAACCCATCCTTATAGGTCATAGCATGGGCGGTGGATTGGCTTTAGCGCTTGCAGCAGATTACCCCGAAATAATCGAAAAAATTATTGTAGTCGACGCTGTACCTTGTCTATCTGCATTGATGAACCCAACCTTTAAATCCAAAGAAAACAACGATTGTTCCTCCGCCGTGAATCAAATAATGGCCATGACTAACGACCAATTTTATCAGATGCAATGCAGTTCCATTCCAAAATTATTGGAAGATACCAGCATGCAAGAAAAAGTAATAAGTTGGAGTCTTAGGTCTGATCGCAAAACCATTGCAGAAATGTATTGCGATTTCTCCAATACCGATTTAAGAGAAAAAATTACGACTATAAAATGTCCATCGCTCATATTGCAAGAAGGGTACTTTGTTAATATTAAGCCACTGATTGAAGGACAATATAAAAACTTGAAAACAGCCAATTTGCAATATGCTAACAAAGGAATGCATTTTATCATGTATGATGATAAAGATTGGTATTTTGCACAATTAAATAATTTTATTAAAGGCAAATAATGGACTTCGACGAAATTTATAAAACCTATTGGCAAAAAATATTTCGTTTGTGCATGGGGTATGTGAACAACACTGACCAGGCACAAGATATAGCCCAAGAAACCTTTATTATTATTTGGCAACAATTACCAAAATTTAGACACGAATCAAACATAGGAACATGGATTTTTAGGATTGCCTCGAATAATTGCTTAAGGCAAATTGAAAAAGAAAAGCGAATCATAAAAACGGAATTGCCTATTAACCTAGAGGTAGAAATTCAGGAATCTATTGAACCACAAATTCAGTTGTTGTATAAATATATTTCAGAATTGCCCCAAATAGACCGCATCATCATCTCACTAGAGTTAGAAGACACCAAACAATCCGAAATTGCCAATATTACTGGCCTTTCTGAAGCAAACATTAGGGTAAAAATTCATCGGATCAAGGAAAGGCTCACACAAAAATTCAAGGATAATGGAAAATAATATTGACTTTAAAAATATTTGGCAACAGCAAAAAGTGAATGAGCCAAACAAAGACGAGCTAGTCAAAAAACTTAAGAAATACAAAAGCTCAAGTTTGCGAAAACTCATCCTTTCCAATGTACTATTGATTGCAACCAGTGTATTAATTATATTAATTTGGATCAAATTTCAACCTCAATTTTTGACCACCAAACTCGGAATTGTAATGGTTATTTTAGCCATGGTAATTTTTCTATTCTCTTATAACAAGCAACTTCCCATTTTCAATAAAATTGACCATATAAAAAGCAATCAAGATTACCTCAACAGTTTAAAAAAGTTAAAGTTGAAACAAAAATATTTGCAAACCCACATCATGAATTTATACTTCATTTTATTGTTGGCAGGAATTTGCCTTTACATGTACGAATACGCTTTAAGAATGACTGCTTCTGGCGCAATAATCACTTATTTAGTTACGCTTACTTGGATTGCATTTAATTGGTTCTACATAAGGCCAAAAACCATTAAAAAGCAGCAATTGCAACTAGACGAAATTATTAGCAGATTTGAAACTGCCGAGAAGGAATGTTAGTTCTTAATTCATAATTCTTAATTCATAATTCATAATTCTTAATTCATAATTCTTAATTCTTAATTCATAATTCTTAATTCATAATTCATAATTCATAATTCATAACTGCTCTTAAAGGCAACTGATAATTCAAATTGTGTGCGCGGTTTTCATTGGATAATTTTTGGTCGATAGTCCATGTACCATGGCCATTTCCGTGGTTCTATACTTTGTTTTGGCCGATTAATTTTCTATAGAATTTTAATGCCGATTATTCAAAATGTACAGTCAAATTTCGACAAATATATTATTATACAACTATTTTGTGATATCGGCATTTTACATTGTAAAATTGGCCAGAAACAAAAATAGTGTAGCCATAAATGGCTACACTATTTTTACTTTGAAGTTCTAATTTGCTTTACAGAAAAATTAAACTTACGCAGAAAATTTAGCGCTATGGCTAAAGTACAACAAACATTAAATGGCTATGGACCAAAAAATGCCTTAGTACACAAATGAGTCTATGTAAAACCCAAATACCAGCTAAAGGCTAAAGGCCATCACTTGCTACTAAGCATCCTTCTTGAACCAAGACTTACAGTTACCCTCTGGCTTAACCGGACCTTTGAACAACTGGCAACCGTTACAACCATTAGCTTGAGTGCCAATTTGCATAAAACGACAATTAGCACAATTTTTCTCAAGATCTGCAGATTTAACTACATACTCCACAGACTCTCTTTGTTTTACATCCGCTTCGGTTAAGCCAGTTAAATCGTTACATTCATCGCCCGTAGTTGCTGCTGGAGCAGCTTCAGCAGGCGCAGCTTCTGGCGCTGTAGTAGTTTCAGTTTTAGGAGCATCTCCGCCACATGCTGCAACTAACATACTGCTTGATGCTGCCCCGATGGCTACCGATTTTAAAAAGTTCTTTCTATTCATGTTTAATTAATTTAAAAATATTGTGTGACAAATTTATATACTCTAACCAAAAATCATGCTTTTGGTTTAAGAGAAATGCTAATTTAGAATGGTCCTACATAAGACACAAATCTTACACTGAAAACACAAAATATATAAATCACTTCGGTTCAAACCGAGCAACTCGCCTTAATGACTTTATAATAAACACATATACCGTTAGGCAATATAGAAAGTCCAAAAACAGGGCTCTATGCTAAATATAACGCGTAAAATTAAAACTAGCTCCTGTCCATTAACCAAATAGCAACTTTAAATTTCACCCATTACAAATCATATTAGAGCCAAAAATATAAATCGATTGGTTAACTCAAATTACAAAACTTTGAAACAATTATTAAGGTAAAATTGCTAAAAGAGGTAACCTCAAAATATTTATTTGAAGAGGTTAACTCAAATTATAAAACTTTGAAACAATTATTGAGGTAAAATTGCTAAAAGAGGTAACCTCAAAATATTTATTTAGAGAGGTTAACTCAAATTACAAAACTTTGAAACAATTATTAAGATAAAATTGCTAAAAGAGGTAACCTCAAAATATTTATTTAGAGAGGTTAACTCAAATCACAAAACTTTGAAACAATTATTAAGGTTGAATTACCTCAAAAAATTACCTACATAAAATGGGTTATATAATATCCCACCCCTACTGCGGCGGCAAGCCAAACCAAATTTAGGAGCGCTTTTATAACCATACCAATATATGCCACCACCGAAATACCCAAAAAGACAAACCCAATGGTTAACAATTCCTTCTCATAATTTGCCAAATAACTAATATCGGTCACGCGTAAATTATCCATGAGCTCTTTACCAAAAGGATAGCTGGGTTTATGTTCCAAGAACTTTATATTAACATACTCATAAAAGGCTTTTCCACTAATAATGGGTGCAGCAATTAAGAGGGCAATAGAGAGTAATTTCTTTAAAAAAATCATTGGTTCAGACCGAAAAAAATGGATGAAAAAATTAGTTAATAGCAGCTTCAACAATGGCCAAAATGCGATCGGCTTCTTGGCGATTTTTAGCGAGTAAGTCTTTGGCTTGGGCCACCATATTTGTTGCGTAATCCTTGTCTTTTAGGCCCTTGGCATTGATTAACACATTGAAGTAAGCGCCACGCACTGCGGTCTTTACACACAAAACGCCCACCCCGGCATCGGTAATGGAATTTTGATTGCCCTTCTGCGCCATATAATCTAGCAAGGCCAAGGAAGCATAAGATGTTTGCATCACAGAAAACGGCACTTCACACGCAAATTTTGTAGCCTCTTCTATGGCCATTGTGCGCGCTGCTTTCTCGGCATCATTCGATTTTGGCATGCCAAAAGCTGTCATAATTTTATTGAATGCAGCAGTATCCTCATCCACCGCTTTTAGCAATTTATCTTTAATGGCCTGGCCCTTTTCCGCCCATTCGCTAAAAACACTAAATTGGTCTTCCCAACCGCGCTTACCCGCACTTAAATTGGCCACCATGGCACCTAATGCAGCGCCCAAACTACCCACATACGCACTTATAGAACCGCCACCTGGAGCCGGACTTTCACTGGCAGTTTCGTTGGCAAAAGCAATAAGATTCATGCGAATTAATCGCTCATCGCTTGCATTGCGCAATTTGTATTCTATGATTTTTTGTTGTGGATCAAAATGGCTCAGCTCATTTAATCCCAAAGATTTAATGGCAATTTCTATAAGCTCTGCTTCACTAACTCCCAAAGACCTATTTTGTTTGGCAAGATAATGTCGCCCAGCTTCCAACAAGGCCTCCAAAGGAATTAGTCCCACCAACTCAGAACCCGTTACACGCATTCCCCTGCTGTGGGCACTTCTACAAACCTCATCAAAAGCCTTATGAACAGGCGTAATTTTATAATTGGTAAGGTTCATGCTTATCTGCGCAATGCCATATTCTTGGATATACCAACCAATGGCCTTGCAAGCTTTTAGGGTACCAGAAATACGCACATCGTTGCCATCTGCATCTTTCACCACCTTGCCTGTAACGGCATTTCCTTCGCGTTTTACACGGCCCGCTTCACGCACATCAAAGGCCACAGAGTTCGCTAAACGCACCGATTTTGTATTGAGGTTCACGTTATATGCAATTAAAAAATCGCGCGCACCAATAACCGTTCCGCCCGATTTTTCATTGAAAATAGCCGGACCAAAATCGGGTTTCCACTCAGGTAATTTTATCTTATCAAAGAACCCTTCATACTGCCCATCGCGAATGATAGAAAGGTTGCTTCTTTCCTTGTTTGTTTGGGCATACTCATATAAATACGCCGGAATATTTAGCTCCTCTCCCACCCGTTTAGCTAATGCCACAGCGTATTTCGCCGTTTCCTCCATACTAATGCCAGATACAGGAATAAGCGGACAAACATCTGTAGCGCCCATGCGTGGATGCGCGCCTTTGTGCTTGCGCATATCAATTAATTCGGATGCTTTTTTAATACCTTGAAAGACCGCCTCAATCACCTGCGCAGGCTCTCCCACAAGAGTTACAACCGTTCTGTTAGTAGCCTTTCCAGGATCCACATCCAACAACAACACCCCCTCAACAGCCTCCATGGCATTGGTAATTTGCTTAATAACCTGCATATCGTTCCCCTCACTAAAATTAGGGACACACTCTATTAATTGTTTGCTCATTTGATTCAAAATATATTGCGAATTAAGGCAATTTCTGTCAAGTTTTCTTCCAAAAAATTGCGATAAACAACCAGACTAAAAAGCCTATTCAAAATGGGCCATTTTTACAAGCGCTGGCCATTTCGGTCTGAACCAATTTAAAGGAGTTGAGAAACAATCTGTATAATTAATATGATATAAATTTTTGGGTAAACAACAACCTTTCAAGCAATACTGCTTTTGAAAATGGATATGGGCTTAGCTATTGAATATTTGGAGGCTAAGATTTATTTATTACATCCGAATATGAAAATTGAAGATCCTAAAATTAAGAAGATTCAAGAATTTTGTTTAGAAAATAAGGTTAAATCACCTTATGCTTTTGGTTCTGTAATTCGCAACGATTTTAATGACCTTTCGCTTATCGACCTTGTTGTAGACATTGACAAAAAGATCCGTTTACGTATACAGACCTTTATCTAAATTTGGGGGAGAGGACAAAAAGCCAACCTTGAAACTTTACTTTTATGGCAAGTCGATTTACTAGAGGATAGGGCTATTAAAAACCCTTATTTCAGACAACAATTAGAAAAAACCAAGATTAAAATTTTTGGACATCAACATTAAAGCTTGGCTACACCACATTCGGTAAAACATGGATGAAATATTTGAATTTCTTGGAGATCGCAGAGACTTCTTTTCTTACCATAAGGACCTCAAAACAAAAAAAGCAGTCGAGAGAAATCTTGAAATCATTGGGGAGGCTGTAAATAGAATCCTAAAAAAGGACGATAGTTACGAACTTTACAATGCAAAGAATATTATTGGAACACGAAATCAAATAATTCATAGCAATAACAACATATCAGACGAAGTAATATGGACAATTGTTAATAGAGATCTCCCAAATTTAAATCACAGGCTCATAAAATTTTAAAAGAATAAGATATCCTGATAATTTTACCTTTATTAATCACTAAAAATAAATCAATCTTTCAAGTTTATAATTTCACCATAGCCTTATTAATTTTTCAGCAAAAGTTAAAACAAGCATTTGGACGGTATTTAACCCAAATTAACTTTCAAAACTAACCCATTTTAAGGGTAATTATTTTACTTGACTATTCCAATTTGAACCACTTCAAAATCGGCGGTTTTTATGCTTTTTAATAGGTTCAAATCGTTATTATTCCAACGCTCATCTGGCGCACCCGTAATAAATAAATCTGAACCAATATCGGCTACAATTAAGCCATATTTTTTCATGGCAGTTAAAAGCGTTTTGTTTAAGGCAGAATAGCTACTTATGTCAAAAGAAGCTTTTAAACGCATTCTAGCGCCCATGGGCAAGGATTTGCCGCTAAGGCCTGTTCCATTTACTTTATGACTAGCAGGTAGGGTATAGCCTTTAAAAACATGCGCTTTGCTTAGTGTGAATCGCAAGGCATGGTTTATTGTTCCCGAGGCCACTTCATCGTACCTAATTAAATAAGGCAGAATAGGCATGCCAGAAGCGTCTGCAGAGGTCCAACCTTCTGTTCTATAAAAATTGGTGCTTAAATCAAACATTGCGCCACATGAAGCAGACCAACCTGCTCCTGTATTTTTTGAGGCATTATAAAGTTCGTATAATTTTTTGTTTTCAATGTCGCACACCAAAACATGGCTATCGCCATTTCCATTACCTTCAATGACAGCATTATCTGGTATGGGAAACGGACCAGCATCACTCTCATTGCCATAATTACCATCATACGAATTGGCCCTATAGGTGATGGCTACTTTGGCTTGATTGCCACAAACAGTTGAAAAGGGGATGCCAATTGGGGCATTATTATACAAGCCACTTCCAAAATCTGGATGCAAACTAACAGCGCCAATTGCGGCAATAATGGCTGCAGAATTTGGGTCTAAAGGAGCGCTTGAAATGTCTGTATTTAATGGATTATCTGGCAGAAATTTTTGTATTTTTTCAAAGGTTTCTCTAGCCTGAAAACCAGAGCAGATTTTGCTGTTATCCTCTACTTTGGTGCTCGAAGATTTTTTACAAGCCATTAACAAACAGATTATAACGAGCAAGTAATATTGTTTATTTTTCATACTCGAATATACGGAATGCGTTTAATATTCCATGCTTTTTTAATGGTTAAAAATTTTAGTCTTTATTTTTTGCTTCCCTAAAATCTTTGGATCAGCCAGAAATTACATGTTTTCATTTAACCCAATAATTTAGAGAGAAGCATAGCATGAAAGACCTTAAAAAATGATTTTCTGAGGGTATTTTCTCTATGATTTTAGAACTTGAAGGAACCGATGTGAGAAAGGATTCGCCTTATTTAATGATGACATCGTCAATAAAATCGCAGTTAAGTTCTTTGTTAATGAGCGCAACCAAAGCCTTTCTTTGATAGCTAAGTTCGTTGCGCAAAGCAGGCGAACTTAAACATAGCGTAACCTTGCCTTTGTGTATGGAAATTTTCTCTGTGTATTTTGCAATGGGTTCGCCGATAATGCGCGGCCATTCTGCAATCAATTTTGCTTCCAACAATTTAGGCTTTAATTTGTTTTGATCTACCAACTGGTTTATCAAATCTTTTATTGATTGTTCGTCTTGAAATCTCACTTGCATATTTAATTCGAATTCAAATATCAACAAAATTAGCGGCTTATATCATCCTTGTGTAAAACATGTCCAAAATCAGCAATGATTATCAAACTTTTAAATATCTTGCGACCCAAATCAGTATTTAATGACAAAAATTAAATTTAACAACAGCAACGCTTTATTCTTCAATACCTTGCGCAGCAGGGTAGATCAGTATTTCGAAGAGAAAAAATTAGCGCATACTGGCAATTTTAAATTATATGCCAAAACAGTAATTTTAGTTAGTATTCTCCTAGCATGTTATATCACCTTGGTATTTTTTACACCAGAATCTGGCTGGCTGAGCCTAGGCATTTGCGCTGTTATGGGTTTTGATATGGCGGCAATTGGCTTTAACGTAATGCACGATGGTGCACATGGCAGTTATAGCAAATACAAGTGGATTAACAATATGATGAGCTATTCTTTGAACCTATTGGGTGGTTCTAGCTTTATGTGGAAATTGAAGCACAATGTAAACCACCATTCTTATACCAATATTGAGGGTATGGACGATGACATAGATATTAAACCATGGATTAGGGTGCATGCCGCGCAACCTAAGCATTGGTTCAACAAGTTTCAACATATTTATAGTTTGCTTTTATACGGATTAACGTATTTATTTTGGATTTACATGAACGATTTTAAGAAGTATTTCTCTAGAAAAATTTCTGATTATACACCTATTCGCAAAATGAAAGTGTCGGAGCATATTGGCTTTTGGTCTACCAAAGTTGGTTATGTGGCGTTGTTTCTTCTTTTGCCTTTTTATGCTGTAGGGGTTTTAAATACTTTAATTGGCTATATGGTAGCAGTATTTGTTTGCGGTTTGGTGATAGCAGTGGTGTTTCAATTGGCGCATGTGGTAGAGGATGCTCCTTTTATTGATACGCATGGCGAGGATACTAAGATTGAAACGGAGTGGGCGGTTCATCAGTTAAATACCACTTTCAATTTTGCCACAAAAAGCAAGGCTGTTTCTTGGTTATTGGGTGGTTTAAACTTTCAGGTTGAGCATCATTTATTTCCAAAGATTAGTCATGTTCATTACCCTCAGTTAAATGTTATTCTTAAGCAAACTTGTTTGGATTTTAACATCAGTTACCATGAGTTTCCTACGGTTGCCAGTGCGTTGAAATCGCATTTGCTACATTTGAAGCACATAGGCGCGGCGGCATAGGGGAAGGCTTTTGGCTATTGGCTATTGGCCTTTGGCCTTTGTCCTTTTGGTTGTTTTTGTTTTGCGTGTAAGGTAGTTTATATTTAGAATCGTGATTTTCTTGATACGGGCATTTTTTGTCCATAAACCATGGCCCATAGCCATTTGTGGCTTGTAATGATTTGGCCACAGCGGGTAAGTTTCTGCACAACTTTAATTTTTCTGTTATGCAAATTAGAGCCTCATTGAAAAATAGTGGAGCCATAAATGGCTACACTATTTTTGTTTCTGGCCAATTTTACAATGTTAAATGCCTATATAACAAAATAGTAGTACAATAAGACATTTGTCGAAATTTGACTATACATTTTGAATAATCGGCATTAAATTTCTATGGAAAAGTAAGCTGCCAAAACAAAGTATAGAACCACGGAAAAGGGCCATGGACTATCGACCAAAAAGCAAACAATGAAAAACTATACAACCAACAAACTGCCCAACTAACCAAAAATCAACAAAAAAAACAGCTAACAGCCAAAAGCTAATCCAACAAAGATACCCCATCCATCTCCCTCGGCTGCGGAATCCCCAACAACGCTAGAACAGTAGGCGCCAAATCGGCCAACTTGCCACTCTTTATATTAGAACCAACAATCGGTTCAATCAACATCAAAGGAACATCATTGGTGGTATGCGCCGTATTGGGCGAACCATCCTCCTCATTAATCATGTACTCGCCATTGCCATGATCTGCCGTAACCAACAAAGAATAATTATTTTTAAGCGCCGCAGTCACCACCCTACCCAAACACTCATCAACCTTTTCTATGGCCTTAATCTCTGCCGGAATAACGCCTGTATGTCCAACCATATCCGTATTGGCAAAATTAACCACCATAAAATCGGCCTCGTTTTTTTCTATCTCCAACAAGGTAAAACCACACACTTCCTCTGCACTCATTTCGGGCTGTAAATCGTACGTAGCCACCTTGGGCGATGGTGCCATGTGACGCGTTTCTCCTGGGTACGGCGACTCTTGTCCGCCACTAAAAAAGAAAGTTACATGCGGATATTTTTCTGTTTCGGCAATGCGCACTTGCTTCTTGTTATGCGCCGATAATACCTCACCCAACGTATGGTTTAACTCAATATCTGGAAATACCACCGACACATTTTTATAGCTCTTATCGTAATCTGTTAACGTTACATAATGCAAATTTAAGGCCTTCATTTCCTGCTCAGGAAAATCTTGTTGCGTGAGTGCCATCGTTATCTCGCGGCCCCTATCTGTCCTAAAATTAAAGTTAATCACCACATCCCCTTCTTCAACAGTCGCAAGCGGCGTTTGGTTCAAACCGACACAAATAATTGGCTTTAAAAACTCATCTGTTTCTCCTGCCGCATAGCGTGCTGCAATGGTTTTTAACACATCGCTGCTCATTTCTCCTTTGGCCCGAACCAAGGCATCGTAGGCCAATTTTACACGCTCCCAACGTTTATCACGGTCCATGGCATAATACCTGCCCGTAACGCTGGCTAATTTTCCTCCGGTCTGATCCAAATGCGTCAACAAATCTGTGAGGTAATTGATGCCACCTTTGGGGTCGGTATCCCTGCCATCGGTGAAGGCATGCACAAAGAAATTTGGCGCCTGGTGATTTTGCAAAAATGAGCACAATCCTTTTAAATGATCCATGCTGCTATGCACGCAACCATCGCTCACCAAACCAATTAAATGTATTTTTTTATGGTTACTTTTGGCATAAGCTACTGCCTCTAAAAGGGCCTTATTTTTATTTACACCGCCCTCTCGAAAGGCTTTATTAATGAGCACCAACTGCTGGTAAACCACCCTGCCCGCGCCAATGTTCATGTGCCCTACTTCACTGTTTCCCATTTGTCCATTGGGCAAACCAACCCACTCGCCGCAGGTATGCAAATCGCTGTTTGGATAGGCCAACATCAATTGGTCGAAATTAGGTTTATGCGCCAAATATATGGCATTTCCTTCATAAGGTTTTCCTTTTCCCCAACCATCTAAAATGAGCAGTATTACACGTTTTTCCATGTGTGCGAAAATATTCCTTTTAAATAACAAAAAAGGTGAATTATATTAGTAGCTGTAAAAAGGCGGGTATTTCTTTTGGCATCATTTTTGGGTTTATGTACTTGTAACACTTTTTAAATAGTAACATGAAAAAGTTTCAAATCATTTTAATTGCTTTTTTATTGACTGCATTTAGCAGCAAAGCAGATTCATTCGACGACATTATGTTGGCCATGAAATCTGGCCAGACCGCCGGAATTACTCAATTTTTTAGCAGCAACGTTGAGCTTACCTTATTAGAAAACGAGGGCATTTACAGCAAACAACAGAGCGAACAAATGCTAAAAAACTTCTTTGCTCAACATCCGCCTAAAAACGTAAACATACAGCACAAAGGCAGCTCGGCACAAGGAGCCAAGTATGCCATTATCATTTACGAATCCACCAATGGCAAGTTTCGTTCCTATATTTTTATGAAGGACAATGGCAAGGGATTGCAGGTGAATGAGTTTAGAATTGAACGAGAATAGGTTTTTGGCAGTTGGTATCTACCCTCGAAATTATATTTACTTCACCCGAATACTTTCTGGGCTGACCTATACTTTGAAACATAGAAAAGAAAAACAAACAGAAAACCAATTGTAGCTTATTATTCGAATCAAATGATTTAACCTCATTTATAAAAGCATGAAAACGCATCTTTATCATGCCCTAAAAATATAAAAAAAATGAAACTTAATCAAACGAAAATATCCTAGAAAGAAAATGTGCCACCCAGGAAAAACTATACAAACCGCAATGAGTATGGTCCATGCACAAAAAGAAAATGCCCCACATAGGCAAAAAAAGCAAAGGGCTAAAGGCTAATAGCCAAAAGCTAAGGGCCCTTACACAGCTACCGGGGCTTTAATGGCGGGGTGTGGATTGTAATTCTCCAAAGAAAAATCGGCAAACTTAAAATCGAAAATCGACTTCACCTCCGAGTTTATGTTGAGTGTAGGATAAGGTCTTGGATCGCGACTCAACTGCAATTCAACCTGCTCAAAATGATTGCTGTAAATATGCGCATCTCCAAAAGTATGTATAAAATCGCCCACTTCTAAATTACACACTTGGGCAACCATGTGGGTTAGAAAAGCATAACTGGCAATGTTAAATGGTACACCCAAAAACATATCGGCACTGCGCTGATACAATTGACAACTCAACTTACCATCTGCCACATAAAATTGAAAGAAAGCATGACAAGGCATCAGTGCCATCTTAGATAAATCGGCCACATTCCAAGCACTCACAATCATGCGCCTACTATCGGGGTTGTTTTTTATGGTCTCAATTACCTCACTTAATTGGTCAATATATTTGCCATCTGGTGTTGGCCATGAACGCCATTGATAGCCATAAACCGGACCTAAATTTCCGTCCTTATCTGCCCATTCATCCCAAATGCTCACGCCGTGGTCGTTTAAATATTGTGTGTTGGTTTCGCCTTTAATAAACCACAACAACTCATACAAAATAGATTTAAGGTGCACCTTTTTGGTGCTAATCATCGGAAAACCTTCCCTCAAGTTAAAGCGCAATTGTGCACCAAAAATGCTGCGCGTGCCCGTGCCTGTTCTGTCCCACTTAAAAGTTCCGTTTTCGTAAATGTGCTTTAGGAGTTGCTCGTATTGATTCATGTCCAAGTAATTTCACTTCAAGTTTAAGCAGTGTAAACGAGTAGTTTTGGACCATTTTTCAACATCGAAAATTAATGCAAATAAAAATTCTTAAAAGCAAAACAGCGTCGCAAAAACTATTTCTGTATTACCAATTTATGTTTTTCGATCTTATTTAAGGTCCTAAAAACCACTTGGTAAAGACCAGTTTTCAAATTATCTACGTTCATTTCTTGTTGCGCATGGCTTATTGTTTCGGTATGAACCAAAGCGCCCAAGGCATCATAGATTTCAATGTTTACCTCGCCTCCTGAGAGGTAATTTTGCCTAAAATAAAGCGATCTGCTTACAGGATTTGGATAAATAATATAGCTATTCTCATCAATTGTCTTTAAGCCTGTTGAACCACTATAATTTTCGATTTTAAAGTCATCTAGGTAAACCGATAAATTTGGTGCATAATAGTTAAACGATAGTAAACTACTGGATAACAACTCAAATTAACTTTATTACCACTCAAAGTATTATCCGTTGCCTCAATAGAAACCGTATCGGTTAAGCCAACTTCAACAAACTTAAAATCCAACTTACCAAGCCTTAAAGTAAACTCCAAATAATAGGTTTTATTCACATTCAAATTTACCTTACTAATGGCAAGTACTATTTGAATTACCAATATAATCGCGGCTACCAATGATAATGGAATCGGAGTTTGGTAAAATTCCAGCGCTATAAGTATATACCCCATTATCCTTGGCATTAATTGAAAAACCATGGCCATATTTGGTCGACCTAAATTTACAACTGATGCGAATACTGTCGTAATTTACGGAATTTGGATAGGCCATTATCCAATAGGCAGGAGCAACTGGCCCCGAAGAAATTTCTACTTCGTTACTGCGTATTCTAAATTGCGTGATTCCCGGCGAAGCTATGGTATCATATTGACCAGAAATACTGCCATTTGCACGGTTAAAATTATCGAAGAAAATTGTTTGCCAACTTTGCGCACTCAGCGCAGTTATAAGAGAGGTGAAGGCAAATAAAAGTGTCATTTTTTTTATACCTTGTTTGTAGGTGATTACCGCGCTGACGCCGCACTTTAATGTATATAAAACATGCGCAAAGATAGCGCTTATATGAAGGCTAGCTAACACAAAAAAAATCTAACATTTCCCTTATATTTTAGGTGTGATGCATGTAACTTTTATTAAATAATTGTAAACCATTTTTGGTATAATCTAGCCAACTTTACAGGGTAATAATTCTATTACATTCATACCAATATTATGCTAAATAAAGTTGAACCAATGAAGAATGAGGCCACAAAAGGTGCTGATGACCCAAACAAAAAAACCATGAAAGGATTAGTTTATGAGGGTGCGGGGAAAATTGAATGGAAAGATGTTCCAATGCCAAGTATCATAAAACAAACGGATGCCCTTGTTAAGGTAATAAAAACAACCATTTGTGGAACCGATTTAGGCATCTTACATGGCAAAACACCTACGTGTAAACCGGGTACAACACTTGGACATGAGGGTGTGGGTATCATTGAAGAAATTGGCAGTGATATCAAGGGTTTTAAAAAGGGAGACTATGTAATTATATCTTGCATTACGGCCGATGGTACTTGCGAATATTGCAAAAAGCAAATGTTTGCACATTGCGAAAATGGGGGTTGGATATTAGGGCATTTAATCAATGGTACACAAGCAGAATATGTGCGCATTCCACATGCCGATCACAGCTTGCATTTAATTCCACTTGACCAAGATAATGAGGCCATGGTGATGTTAAGTGATATTTTACCTACCGGACATGAAATAGGGGTAATTAATGGTGGTGTTAAACAAGGTGATACCATTGCCATTGTTGGGGCCGGACCAATTGGAATGTCGGCACTATTAACCTCACAATTTTATTCACCAGCAAAAATTTACATGATAGACATCGACGAAAATAGGTTAAAAATGGCCAAATCTTTGGGTGCCACAGATACCATAAATTCGAGTAAGGAAGATGCTGTAAAAAGAATTATGTTGGAAACAAAGGATGGCGTAGATGTGGCCATTGAGGCGGTTGGCGCAGGTGCTACTTTCGATATTTGCCAGGGTATTGTGAGGCCAGGCGGACATATAGCCAATATAGGAGTGCATGGAAAAAGTGTGGATTTGCAGATACAAGATTTGTGGATTCGCAACATTACCATTACCATGGGTTTGGTGAATACCAATACCACACCTATGCTTATTAAAACGATTTCTGAAGGCACAATCGAGCCTAAGAAATTAATCACGCATCACTTTAAAATGGACGATATCTTACAAGCGTATGAAGTCTTTGGCAATGCATCCAAAGAGAATGCCATGAAGGTAATTATTGAGTGCTAAGCAATACCAAAAGCTTTAAAAATTAAGCCCAAAAATTACATGTATAATGGAGATTCAAGAGTTTAAGAACGTATCAAAAATTTAAGCGAGCAAATTACAAGGAAAAGCCAACGATAAAAAAGCTAAATATGCTTTATATCGTTGGCTTTCTTTTTAGATAGTGTTATACTTTATCCTATGCTAATTTGGGCACTAATGTGCACGCTATTTTCGCCAGATGTGATAGCCTTTCTTAATTCATACAAATCCTTCTGAAGCCTTTTAATCTTGGCCTCGCGGGCTTTCACGTCTTCCTCTACTTCATTCTTACTAATTTTACCTTCGTGAAATTTTATTTTAATGCTAATCATTTGTGTAAGGATTTCCAATGCCTCTTGCGGCAGAAATTCTCCATCAATTAATTGTATATTCATGCTCGTATTTTTTATCATTGTCCCTGCCCTAATGAGTATCCAGATTTACCATCAAATTCGTATAAGTTCTCTGTTTTAATGGTATCAATATTTTCTGTAATGGCATTGCCTAATAGCTCAAGAATATGCGATTTTTCCATCACAACATCTGGGTTCGGTTTAAACCTACAGCGCCAATGATCGGTGCAAAAGGTTTCTTTAAATCCATCGGGCCATACTTTGATACCGCGGTTGGTAATCATGCTTAACGTCATGCCATTTTTAGCGATGGTTTGTATTTTTTCTGCTAATTCATTTGGGTTCAGACCGCTCCAATGAACAAACACATCTACGCCCACCAATTGTTTGTTTGCAGCCGGTCTTCGCTTGTATGGCGGCAAGTTTAAAGCAGCATTGTTGTGGTAAACTACAGGTTTTAGAATGGACGGCTTTTGTCCAAGATTGGCAATTACCGCTTGTGCAAATTCTTTGGTACCAACTTTTGTTTTGCTAATTCCTTCTTTAAAAATATCGTAGGTATGTATACCATCTTCAATGGTTTTTAGCCATGCATTTTGAACCTTTTCTGCCACCTCTGTTTGCCCAATATGATTTAACATCATGATTGAACCTTGCAATAAGCCTGAAGGATTTGCCAAATTTTGTCCGGCTCTTCTTGGCGCAGAACCATGTATGGCTTCGAACATAGAACAAGTTTCACCAATATTTGCCGAACCTGCCAAGCCAACAGAGCCTGTAATTTGTGCAGCCACATCAGAAAGCACATCGCCATACAAATTAGGCATAACAATTACATCAAAAGCCTCTGGAGTATCGGCCATTTTTGCAGCACCAATATCAATAATCCAATGCTCATTTTCAATCTCTGGATATTCTTTAGCAATCTCATCAAACACTTGGTGAAACAAGCCATCAGTTTGTTTCATAATATTGTCTTTGGTAAAACAGGTAACCTTTTTTCTGTTTTGCTGCTTGGCATACTCAAAGGCATAACGCACAATTTTTTCGCAACCTGGTCTGCTAATTAATTTTAGACATTGCACTACTTCATCGGTCTGCTGGTGTTCAATTCCTGCGTATAAATCCTCCTCATTTTCCCTTACAATTACCAAGTCCATTATGGGGTGTTTGGTTTTCACAAAAGGATGCAAACTCATGCACGGACGAACATTGGAATACAGTCCGAGAAACTTGCGCGTGGTTACATTTAAACTTTTATATCCGCCTCCCTGTGGCGTGGTAATGGGAGCCTTTAAAAAGATTTTGTTCCTTCTAATGGTTTCCCAAGATTCGGCAGCTATGCCAGCAGTATTGCCAGCTAAGTAAACCTTCTCGCCTACTTCAATTTCTTCAATTTCAATATTGGCACCTGCTGCCAAAATAATCTCTAAAGTGGCATCCATTATTTCTGGACCAATGCCATCGCCCTTTGCTACGGTAATTGTTGTTTTGTTCATGCTTATATGGTTTTTATTTTGAATCTTTTACGCTAAAAAATGAGCCTTTAACCCTTCCTATCACCTCCATGCTTGAAAAGAACAAAACAAGAATTATTTGTTCTGCGTATGCAAGTAACAAAAGCGCAATGCTGGCGTCTAGTGCCAAAGAATAAAAGACATTTTGAATTGAATAACCCAATTTTAAATGTACCAGCAAGCCAATTAAAAAGGCCACAAGAAAATAATAACTAATTTTATGTTTGCTCATACAAATTATTTTGATGCTGCAATGTTAAGGAACCCAAAATATTAATTTTTATTTATCTTTTTAATCTTATACATAAATGTTTTTTATGAATAGAGATAAGCCATTTGCCAAAATGAAAAATGTGCCATTAACAAAGAAACTTGCACATAATACATCAAACCAGTATCAGGTAATACAATTGTAATTATTAAATAGCCCAAAGTAATGCAATAATTTTACCCTCATTGTGGTTTAGATAAAAATCCCTTCTCAAAACGGGGCGTATATTTAAAGTAACTATAAATGTCGAAAACATGGGTGCCCGAAGTGGCCGGGGCTTAATTTTATTGTAAACATTTAACGCCTTAAACCCCGTAAAATTCTTAACTAAACGACATACAATTGTAATTATTAAATAGCCCAAAGTAATGCAATAATGTTACAAGGATAAATGCCGAAATAACCAAATAACAGTACAATGAGATATTTAATAAAATTGGATTACATAATTTTTATCTATTAGGTCTAATAACAAAAGAGAACTAGTAAAAACATAACATTTTTGGTTCAGAAAA
This sequence comes from bacterium, assembly GCA_034439755.1. Taxonomy (GTDB): domain Bacteria; phylum Bacteroidota; class Bacteroidia; order UKL13-3; family UKL13-3; genus B1. The sequence goes on along the minus strand of JAWXAZ010000047.1, from coordinate 31,113 downwards.
AAATAAACATAAGGCAACAAAAAAGATATAAAAATTTTATATTTGCCATGCAACCCATAAAATATTTTTATGAATTATACCTTAAATCAACTGCAAATATTTTTGAAAATTGTTCAAACGCAAAGTGTCACAAAAGCTGCTGAGGAGCTGAATTTAACGCAACCTGCGGTTTCTATACAATTAAAAAATTTACAAAATCAATTTGAAATCCCTTTAACCGAAGTGGTAGGAAGAAAAATTTATATTACCGATTTTGGCCACGAAATAGCGGAAGCAGCAGAGAATATCCTGAACCAAGTTTATGCCATTAACTATAAGACCTTGGCCTATAAAGGTCAGTTAACAGGGCGATTAAAAATATCGGTGGTTTCCACTGGTAAGTATGTTATCCCGTATTTTCTGGCCGATTTCATGAAACAACATGATGGAATTGAGTTAAAAATGGATGTTACCAACAAAGATAAAGTATTACAAAGCCTAGAAAATAATGAGGTCGATTTTGCCTTGGTTTCCATTTTACCTAACCACATAAACATAGAGAAATTGGATTTACTTCAGAATAAACTGTTCTTAGTAGGAAACACCAAAACAAAATTTAATAAGGGCGTAAATAACAAGGAAATCCTAAGCAATTTACCCCTCATTTTTAGAGAAAGGGGATCGGGCACCAGGCAGGTGATGGAACAGTTTTTCGACAAGAACAACATGACTGTTTTAAAGAAAATGGAGCTCACTTCCAACGAGGCCATTAAACAGGCGTTAATAGCGGGTTTGGGCTATTCCATTATGCCACTTATTGGCATCAGAAACGAATTGCAAAATAAGAGTCTGCAAATTATTCCGGTAAAAGGACTTCCCATTAAAACTACGTGGAGTTTAATTTGGTTAAAAGGCAAAAAGCATTCTCCTGTTGCCTCTTCATTTTTAAACTTTCTTAAAATGGAAAAGGAACAAATTACACAAGATAAATTTAGCTGGTCTGAGCAATATTAATTGAAGCAAAAGCAATTGGTTCAAACCGAAAAAAAAAGAGACTGCCTTTTAAAGACAGCCTCTTTTTATATAGTTTAGGTAACTTTTAATACCAATTGAAATTTTTAAAAAACCCAAAGCTATTTAATAATTTTAAAATAGTAAATGCCGATATAACAAAAATAACAGTACAATAAGTTATATATCGAAATTGGACTATATATTTTGTATTTGTAGGTATAAAACCTTTGCTTAAATTAAATTACTTTGAAGGTCAATTTGATTATAGCTTTTAAAAGTAGAACGATAAGTCTTTTCGTAAAAATATTTTTCGGCTATTACCTATTGCGCATTGGTATAAGTATCGCTTAAAGGCAAGTTTCTATCAACTATTCTTTGGCAATAACAACCCTTTTAGTTACCACACTTTTGTCGTTTGTAATTCTCAACAAATACTGTCCGCTATAGATTGTTTTGGTATCAAAATAGGCAATGGTGCTGCCTGCAAACAAGTTGGTAGATTCCAATAATTTTCCTGCCATATCGAACAATTCTATGGTCAAATTTTCTTTGTTGATGTCTAGCATTTGAATGATTAACAATTCGCTCGCTGGATTTGGAAATACATTAATTTGTGCGTCTAATAAATTGCTTTGCGCAATGCCTGTTGTTGCATTGTATGTTGTAGTTCCTGCTGGCACTGTGGCTACTTTTGCAGCTTGTATGGTGCCATAAAATGTTGGTCCTACCACGTAAGGATAAGCCGAATTCCATTTGGCATCAATGGTGGCAAAGTAACAATAAATGCCTGCAGGATATTCTGGCGTGATACAAAATCTACCATTGTGCTCATCTAAAAAATCTTTCTCGGTAGAGGCTGTATATTTGTAGTCTTCCCTAAAATATCCCAAAGGATAGGTGGCGCTTACATCTGGACCAAGGCTTCTGGTTATACCAGAATTAAGCGAGTAGCTTGATTTAATTCTTAAAACTCCCCCAGTTCCATCAACATTTTTATACCCATAAGCACCATAAATTGGAAAACCGTCATAAGCAAAGCCAATTAAGGGCGAATGTTTGTTGCTGTCAATTGCATACAAACCATCTGCATTGTATAAATTACAAATGGTTGAAATTACAGTTAAATCCAAATTGAATGCACTTGGGTTTTGGTGGTGGTGATAATTGCCCATGGCTGGATGCGCTTTGGCACAATCGAAACCGCCCTTTTCTGCAAGTATCGCATCCCTGTTCCAATTTTGGGCTGTGCCTGGTGCGCCCGGGCAAGGTGGGTTACCTGGACCACCGCATAAAGCCTTAGTGGTATTGTTCCAAGCCACGCCATCTCTGTAATCGAATAAAGCCACACCGTTTATAAAAGACCCAATATTCCCGCCCGAAGTAGCCACTGGCGAACCCGTATTTTTGGCAGGATTTAAGGGGTATTTGAAAATGGCATTTTGGTTGGTAGCAAGAGACGGATTGCCATCCAAAAACGGACCAGTAACATAACTTGGCAAACCTGTTGTGCTAACATACACCTCGGTGCTATTATATTGTACGGCCTGACAATTAACCAAATCGGCATCGTTTATGGGCGTAGAATTGCCACTCACATAATGCCTTGCTGTAATGGTTTTGTTTTGCAGCCATGCGGTAATAGCTGGATTTGTTTGCGCATGAGCCAGTGCTGCTACACAAATAAAAGTGGTGGTAATAATTGATTTTCTCATTGGTAATTAGTTTGTTTTGGTTAATTCATTAGTAGCCTTTTTTTAAAAAAACCTTCGCCTGAACCAAATAATTATTTGGGATACTGGAATTTTGGGTTGAACACAAATTCCTTTTCTGATAGGGTAAGCAGGAAACTAATGAGGTCTACTTTCTCATTTGAATTAAGTGTAAAGTTGCCATTTAACTGTGGCAACAAGGTTTTGGATGCTACAATACCCTTGCTGTAATGGTTTAAAACATCCGTTAACTTTTTGAACCGACCATCGTGCATATAAGGAAAAGAATAGGCTATATTTCTAAGAGAAGGCACTTTAAATTTGAGGGAATCTTGTGCCATACCGGTGATTCTCATGCGACCTAAATCTTGCAATTGTGTGTCTATGGGCAAACCATTGTTTTCAAAATTGCCATTGGTAAAAAGAGGCTCGGTGTGACAAGAGGCGCAATTTTTCTTAAATAGTAAATAGCCATTGAACTCTTGTTCTGTAAAGCTTACTTCGTTACGCATTACTTGGTCGTATTTGGAATTGGCACTCACCAAGGTGAGCATAAACTGCGAAATGGCTTTCAGTGTGTTTTCTCCAGAGGCCACACTATCCTTATAAGCTTGGTAGAATAATTGGCGGTATTTAGGCGAAGTATTTAATTTCTCTACCACCTCTTTCATGTTACTTCCCATTTCGGCCGGATGAGAGATGGGCGCCAATGCTTGCATGTCTAAATTATGAATGGCGCCATCCCACATAAAAGACTTTTGCCAAGCCAAATTCATCAAAGCCGGCGAATTGCGTGTGCCAATGCTATCGTTTATGCCATGACTTAATGCGTGATCAATATGCGTAAAGGCAGAAAATGGTGAATGACAACTCTCACAAGAAATGGTGTTGTTTGTAGAAAGGATGGGGTCGTAAAAAAGTGTTCTTCCTAAGAAAATTTTATGGACACTTAAGGGGTTATTTTTAAAATCATAAACGGGTGGTGGAAAATTCTTGGGCACCACAAAAAGGTTTTGCTTGCCCACAAAAGCAAAGAACAACATGCAAAAGGCTATTGTTGTATACCGCTTCATTGAATGCTGAAACATTTAGATAGGCGCTTAGACAAAGTAACCGCATCTATAGAAGGCAACATAATATTCTTTTGTTTTGCTAAATCTATATTAGCAAAAAACGCATCGAGTGATAGGGCTATATTAAAATTGCTGGAAGTTGTATTTAGCTCAATTGTTTGCAAAGGATTGAACGGATTTTGGTAGCCACCCAAATGAAATTCAAACTCCTTTTTCTCCTCTGGGCTAAGTAAACAACTGCCTTCAATTTTTGCATTGATATAACCACTTTGCCATGTCCAATACATTCCATTAACCGGGTCTAGATTGCCGCCCATGGCCCCAGAAACATTGGTTAGGCTATCGATACCCAAATTAAATTTTACGGCATCAAACGCTATGTTTTGGCTCAGACCGAGGAAAATATTTTGAGAAGAAAGAACGGCGCAATCAATGAGATGATAGCTGTTTGGTTCGGCATAAATGACCTTATTATTTAGCAGCAATTGCAGGTTAGACAGATAAAACTTGAGTATTTCAAATTTCACAAAACTTCCGTCTTTTAGCACATAATTAGAATCGTGCAGCACAATTGGCTGATTAGCAAAATTAACCAATACGCCAATCTTCACCTTTTCGCTTTGCTGACAAAAACCGTTAAGGCCAAAGGATAAAAGCAAAAACATAAGAAATAATATCTCAAAAACTTTAGTCTTTTGTGTAGGTTCTTTCATAAAAAACAAATCCAACTCTTTCTGCATTAAACTTATAACGACTCCTTACGTGTTTGCAAGAATCGCTAATATAAATACAATACTCAAGCTTTTCATCAAAAGAATTAGACGCTACTGCGTTAAATCCCCTTCGATGGTAATTTATTTTTTATACCTTTTCAACACCAAAATGAATTTTCACATAATCATTTCTTTCATTGTTGGTCATCTTATCTGCCGCCTCCACATCAATAATAATATCCTTAAAATTCAAATCCATTTTTAGGTAATTTTTCAATTCAAATTTCGCCTGCGTTGGACCAAATAAAAGCACATGATCATAAGCCAAAATGGCCTTTGAAATCTCCTTATAAAAAGCATTGTGCATTTGTTGCTCCTTATTATGCATAATGTCTTCGCTTCTGTTTAGCGCTTCTACCTTTGTTTCAAACGTGAAATTCGATTCAATAGAACGGCAATTTTCTACCGCTGTTAAATCAATCAAATTGGCAATGGAATGATCCATCCAAATGCCCAAGTTTCTATTTATTTTCATATTTTATGTATTTAAATGTTCCTAAACCGATACCCATGAAGTTCACCTTCAAAATAGGTTCAAAAAATCGTTAAAAATCTTGCTCAATTACGCTCTATCTTCCTCCAAATCGTTGTGATCGTCGCCACCTAAGCTGTAATAATCATTCTCCTCATCCTCACTCCCAACGCTTTCTTGCTGATCGTCCAATTCAGACCCAGGTACATCTAAATCGCCACCCGACATGTGGTTTTCAAAACCCATTTCGTTGGGCGAACCAAGCTTTTCGTTAGGTGTTTTTTTCTTACTTAAATCCTCCGGATTTAAGTCGGCCTCTTTCTTCCCTTGTTCATAAATATCTTCCGAAGGCGGGTAGATGGGATATCCAGGAAAAACATTTTTTTGGGGGCCTTTTTGGGCTAGCACAAGTTTATTAGACGTATCATATTTCGACACCAAGTATACCAAAGATTTATAGTACTCCTCTAATTCCGAATTGCTTATTTCACCAGTGCTTAAACCACGCACAGGCCCTTCATTTAGATATTTAGAGAGTTCAGGAAATTCCGATAAAATAAAATTGGAGATGTTTAAAATATCCCTATCTAATTCAATTTTTGTTTTCATAATTATAGTAAGAAAGGATGGACATAAAGTCAAATAAATACCTAGATGGTATTAGTTGCCTCAACTAAAGGCGAATGTTGGCCATCTAAAGAACAAATATGCGACCAAACCCCATTAAAATCATTGCAAAACACACAAAGGAACTTACACAAATCATACATTTAATAACTATTGTAATTATTAATAATTAAATTTTACCCCAATTCCAAAACCCATATCGCTATCGTAATGAGTTCTAATGCCCAAATTCTTGTTTATAATATAGCGCAATTCAACCATATATTCTTTGTCGGTATTTAACATAAAACCTGCCCTTACTTTTTTAGAAATTGGAAGATCTTCCCGCATTAAAGAAAAGCGCGTAATGCCATCACTGTATAATTCTGCTTGAAAGTTTACCAACATTGGAAGGGTATACTTAAATCCCAAACTGAACGCATTTCTGTTATCCTTTTTGTTTGTTTGCCCAAATGCATTTACTTCTTGTTCGTCAATTCCAAGTTTTCTATATCGCCAATCAAAACCAATAAAGGGCATTAGCCATTGCATTCTACCAATATACCTACCTATATGCGTTTCGGTTTCATAACCGTGCATGTTATTATAACCCAAACGCCATTCCGACCCTATACTCCAACGTGTATTTTGAATCATCGCCATGCCATCATTTCCGTTGGAAGCAAAATCATTTTCTGACATAAAATGAAACGCCCTATCATCGGCATATAGCTTTCGTTGTGCTAATTTGGGGTTTGGTATTAATGGATTGGGCGCTTGATTTTCGTAGGTAAAAACCCTACCCATTCCGCTCATCATATGGTATAGAATATGGCAGTGAAAAAACCAATCTCCTTCTACATTTGCATTAAATTCTAAGGTATCGGTTTCCATAGGCATAATGTCTATAACATTTTTAAGTGGTGCATTTTCACCATGCCCATTCAACAACCTAAAATCGTGTCCGTGCAAGTGCATTGGATGGCGCATCATAGAATTGTTGTATAAAACTATGCGTACATTTTCACCCTTCTTAACCAGTATTTTATCTGCCTCTGAAATTACTTTATTATCTAAGCTCCAAACATAACGGTTCATGTTTCCAGTGAGCGTAAAACGTAATTCCCGTATTGGCGCATTTGAGGGAAGCGTTGTTTTATTTGGCGACTCTAACATAGCATAATTTAGGGTAACAATATCTGAAAGCGCATTTGAATTATATTGATTTTGGGCATAATTAGCATGTTCATCTATCATATCCATTTCTTTCTTTTTATGCTTAGTTTTCTTTGCTATCTCTCCAGTAATTTCGGGATACATAACTACATTCATATCCATTTGGTTCAAGCTCATTTGCATACCCATATCATCTAAATCTCCATTCAATTTTCATCATGCTGTTCATCATCTTCATTCCTTCAAAATATTTTAACCTAGGTTGAGGAGATTTGAGTTGTTTGATGCCATTGCCAATATAAAGTGACGCAGATTTGGTGCGGTCCTCGGTGGTTGCTAAAAATTCAAAGGCTGTGTTTTCTGACGGAATGGTTACAACAATATCATAGGTTTCTGAAACGGCAATAATCAATCTGTCTACTTCAATGGGTTCTACATCATTGCCATCGCTCGCAATTACAGTGATTTTTCCGCCTGCATAAGTAAGCCAAAAATAAGACGATGCGCCCCCGTTAGAAATACGAAGTCTAACCTTATCACCAGCTTTCAATGCTTTGTCATCAATAGATTTCAAATCATAACTAGGTTTACCATTCATTAAAATTCTATCGTAAAATACATCACTTACATCCATTGCCAACATTCGTTTCCATTCATTGGTCAATTTCGTTTTTAAATGTCCTGCAACAATTGCTTCAGCATAGCTTTGAGTGGCATTTTTTTTGATGGCCGACCAATCATTTGCATTGTGTAACATTCTGTGTATGTTTTGAGGCTTAAAGTCTGTCCATTCGCTTAAAACAATAGGTACAGCGGGTAAATCGTCTATGCCTTTTCTAAAAGTGGGATCACTTATTCTTTTAAGCATAACAAAATTTCCATACATCCCAATTTGTTCTTGCAATCCAGAATGACTGTGATACCAATGAGTACCATTTTGTATGATTGGGAATCGATAAATATGGGTTGTATTAGGTTCTATAGGCATTTGGGTAAGATTGGGCACACCATCTTCTTTATTGGGTAGTAACAACCCATGCCAATGCAAGGAAGTGGTTTCTTTAAGTTGATTGTGTACGTGAATTTCGGCAGTATCACCCTCGGTAAATACCAGTGTAGGCATTGGAATTTGTGCGTTTACAGCAATAGCCCTTTTTTCTTTTCCTGTAAAATTTACAAGCGTATCCTTTACATAAAGATCATAGCGTACTACTTTTTGTGCCACCACAGATGATGTTGCCAATAGCAAAAATGCTATTGGAAATAATCTTTTATAATTCGTTTTGTTAATCTCCATTATATAACTTTAACAAGTTTCGAAGTCTAACTAGACTTAATGAATAATTTATTTTATCGTTTCTACTGTTTTACCACAATTCAGCATTTGCGATCCGTAGTATGGATTTTTAATTGTATTCTCTTTGCTCAACCAATTTGCACCTTTGCCCTTGTTTGCCATAGGGCAATGTTGGTAATAGGTTGGCGTTTCTTGTTTAGAAACTTTAAGCAATAGATACATATTATTGGATAATGTAATAAAATGATCGCGTTGGTGTTCAGCATCCTTAGTTTCTTCTATATGTTTAGCATCAAAAGCAAGGCCCTTCATTACTTTCATCCAAACTAAATGTTCTTCGGCCGAGAGTTCACTCATTTGCACACTCTTAATAGTCGTTTGCAACTTTTTTGCAATTGAGGAAGCCATTTTACCATCCGATTTTACCAAAGCATCCTTTAGTTCGAAGTAATTTTCGAAAACTGGTTTTAACTGCTGAATATCTTGCTTTGTTTCTAACGTTGAAACAGTTTTTCCGCTTGAGTGTTGCTTAGAATGGCTATTCATACGTTCGTATTGACAACATTCAGGAAGCTTTGCATACACATCGCCTGGTGCAAGAAACTGATCGCTATCATATCCTGCTAAAGCAATGCGTTTCACAATTTCTTGCTGGTTGGTTTTCTCGCTATCGTAGACGGTGAGCAAAAAGATAATGGCTGCTGTAAATTTTGATAATAAATTCATCATAATATTTTTATTGGTTTAATAATTCAATTTTAAATCCGGCTTCTTGCACTTTTTGTATTACCTCCTCATTGGTGATGCCTTCTGAGTGCACAGAAAGAATCTTATTTTTGCTGCTTATATCTACTTCCCAATCACAAATTCCCTCCGTTTCATTTAGGAAAGGGGTTACTTTAGCCACACACCCACTACAGTTGATGTTGGTTTTAAATTGTAAGTTATTATTTTCGGTATTCATCTTCTTTAGTTTAAATTACTGTTACAAAATTCGCCATAATTCGCGGTCGATTCGTTATTACATGTTGGAATTGATTTATGATATTTACGTGTATTTACTTCTTCCATTTTAAAAGCAAACTGTTGCTCACCACACTCACACTGCTCAATGCCATAGCAGCACCAGCAATCATTGGGTTCAACAAGAAACCATTAATTGGATAAAGCACTCCAGCTGCTATGGGAATCCCAATTAAGTTATATATAAATGCCCAAAAAAGGTTTTGTTTAATGGTAGCTACGGTTGATTTTGATAAACTTATGGCTTCAGGTATTTTTTTGAGATCAGACGAAATAATGGTCATTTTAGCTACATCCATCGCAATATCACTTCCTTTTCCCATTGCAATACTTACGTCGGCCTGAGCCAAAGCCGTGCTGTCATTAATACCATCACCAACCATGGCAACTACCTTACCTTCTGCTTGTAGTTTTTTTACAAAAGCTGCTTTCTGTTCGGGTAATACTCCCGCTTTATAATGAGTAATGCCAACACTTGCTGCTATTGCTTTGGCGGCAGTTTCATTGTCGCCTGTGAGCATAAATACATCAATGCCACCTTCCTGTAATTCAGCTATGGCAATTTTAGAATTTACTTTTATTTGATCGGCAATAGCATATACAGCCAATGCTTTTTTACTATCAGAAAACCAAATAACAGTTTTAGTTTCATTGCTCCACTGTTGCACTTTTTTTAATAAGGTATCTTCAAAGACAATTCCATTTTCATCTAATAAATTTTTATTGCCTATAAAATAAGTTTCACCCTCAAAAATGGCTTTAGCTCCTTTGCCTGTAATGCTTTCAAAATCTAAAATCGCTAATTTGGTTTGCGTTTTTAAATGCTTTACTACAGCGTCGGCCAGTGGGTGTTCTGACTGCTGTTCAATGCTAAATAAAATTTGTTTGAGTTGCGCATTTTCATTTAACCAAAACTCATCGGTTACTTTTGGCTTGCCTTCAGTAATAGTTCCCGTTTTATCAAGTATAATTACATTTATATTTTTTGCTTGTTCTAAACTTTCAGCATCTTTTATCAAAATCCCCATTTCTGCTCCCCTACCTACGCCTACCATAATGGCCGTTGGCGTAGCCAATCCAAGTGCACAAGGGCAAGCAATAACTAATACAGTAACCAAAGCCAATAAGCCTTGTGTAAATCCATTTTCACCACCCAATATGTTCCAAGCAATAAAAGAAGCAATGGCAATAAAAATCACAACTGGCACAAAAATACCTGCAATTTTATCTACCAACTTTTGTACCGGAGCCTTACTCCCTTGTGCATCTTGTACCATCTTAATAATATGGGCCAGCAGGGTATCACTGCCAATCTTTTCGGCCCTAAATTGAAAACTCCCCTTTTGATTAATGGTGCCAGAAAAAACTTTTTCATTTTCAATTTTCAAAATCGGAACAGGCTCCCCACTTAGCATACTTTCGTCTACATAAGAATTGCCACTTATGAGCGTTCCGTCCACCGCAATTTTCTCACCAGGCTTTACTAAAATTGTATCGCCAATTTGAACTTCATCAATATGAATTTCTATATGATGATCCCCTTCGCGAACAACGGTAACAGAATTTGGTTGTAGACCCATCAATTTCTTTATTGCTGTAGACGTATTGCCTTTGGCCTTTTCTTCCAAGAGTTTCCCTAATAATATAAACGCAATTACCACGGCTGCCGCTTCAAAATAAACATGAGCATGCAAGCCTCTTTGGTGCCAAAAACTCGGAAACAGTGTATTAAAAACACTAAAACTATAAGCAACACCTGTGCTTAAAGCCACCAGTGTATCCATATTGGCTGTTCGGTGTTTGGCTTGCTTCCATGCATTTATAAAAAAATCTCTTCCTAACCACAAAACCACTGGCGTACTTAATAGCCACATAATTTCATTGGCATAAGGCATATTCATAAAAAACATTCCAATTATTACCAAGGGAGCAGAGAACGCCAATGCCCAATAAGCCTTCTTTTTAAGTAGGGTAAATCTTTCAAGCTGCATGCTTTCAATCTCATTGGCTTCATCCTTATTCTGTGTAATCAAAATATCATAACCAGCAGATTGAACGGCCGTCTTTAAATCTGTTGGTTCAACCACTACCGGAATATATTCTACCATAACCGTGGCTGTAGCAAAATTCACTGCGGCTCCCACTACACCTTCTTGAGATTTTAACATGCTTTCTACACTCACTGCGCACGATGCACAGGTCATATCAAGAACAGGAAATGTCTTTTTAAGTGTTGTTACCCCATAACCCAAGTCCCTAATTATATTTACTGCCTCTGAAATATCGCTGGCATTCTTTGCTTCAATAACAGCCCGCTTATTGTTAAACTCTACTTTATGAGCCTTTAACCCTTGCAGTTTGCTTAAGCCCTTATCTACTATGAGGGCGCAATGTTCGCTTTCAACACCTTCGAGAGGAAGAAAAACCTCGTGACTAATTGTATTTGTTGCCATGTGTTTAAATATATTTACACAGCAAAGATCGCTACACTATCTGTTTCTCTTGTTACCTAATTTTGGATAGTCCTTGTAACATTTACACTTGGTCTAATGATTTACGTTTTTCGGACTTAATATTTTTAAAATATGTAGGGGTAAGTCCGGTAACCTTTTTAAATTGATTGCTTAAATAGGCAACGCTGGAATAGTTCATTTGGTGGGCAATTTCACTTAATGACAATTCATCATAAACCAATAATTCTTTTACCCTCTCAATTTTTTGGGCAATAAAATATTTCTCAATAGTGGTACCTTCAACTTCAGAAAAAAGATTAGACAAATAGGTGTAATCGTGATTAAGTTTATCGCTTAAATAATTAGATAGATTAGATTTTAAATCACCATTTAATTGGTGAACAATTTCAATAATTGAAGATTTTATTTGCCCAATAAGCCTACTTTTCTTGTCATCTATAATTTCAAATCCCAATGACGTTAGGCGCTTGTTAAAAAGCTCCTTATCCCTGTCTATCATTTCACGGCCTAATAAAACTTCGCCCAAAGTTATATTTAAAGGAGGGTAGCCCAACTTTTCCAATTCGCTTTTAACCACCATGATACACCGGTTACAAACCATATTTTTAATATAAAGTTTCATATTACTTTAAAATATTTAAAAGGTTATTAAAAAACATTTCATAATAGAAAAACACCCATCTAAAATTTAACTTTAATACAAGTTTACACTTTAAATTTAAGTATAAAACCAATACCAATTAACAAAGGGCTTGAAGTATTTACAAGTACTGCTAAAAAATAGTTTGCAAAGTAAAATCAAAACAAATTAGAATTCATTGTTTTACCACTTTAAAGGTTCGACTATTTTCGGTTCCAACTTGCAAGAAATATAGGCCTTCAGAAAAAGAACTCAGGTCAATTTGAGTGGCCTCTTTGTGTCCGCGCCCAAAAAATGCTTGGCATCTGAGTGAACAGAAATGACGTCATTTGTTGGCAGGTATAACTTTAGAAACAGTGCCGGAAATAAAAACTTCGGCAACAATAATTAGCGAATGGAACCTTGGGAATAAGAATGTTAAAAGAAGATGATGCCAAATACAATGATATTGAAATAACCAAAATTATCGAATTACTTAAATAAGCAGTATTTTTTGTATATTAGGTTACTCTTTTTAGACATTGATGGCGTTTTGGTTCCTGCCAAAAGTTGGAAAAGTACAGAATTATTAAATGATGGATTTCCTGCATTTGGCAAAAAGGCTGTAAAGGTTCTTCAGAATTTAATTTCTGAGAACACCACTGTTACGCTCACAACTTCCTATAAGTCTAGGTTTACAATACCATCGTAAAAAAAATCTTTCAAGAAAGAGGTTTACAAATTAATATTAACAAGCCCCCTTATAAGCCTTAATGATAGTCATTGGGATGAAATAAAAGCAATTCTAGGTCAAAAACCTCAAATCATTTAAAGTTTAAGTACGCCTAAAAATTCAACTCAAATGCCCTTGTTTATTGGACATTTAATTAGGCAAATTTCATTTTATAGTCCTCAATTGCTTTATGAATAATCTCAATTGCTACCTGCTTGTTTTGAAACTCTTCAACCACTACCGATTTATTTTCAAGTTTTTTATAATCCTCAAAAAAGCTTCTTAATTCAGAGATAAAATGCTGCGGCAATTCAGAGATATCACTGATGTGATTCACGCTTGGATCACCTGCTGCCACAGATATAATTTTATCATCTGCCTCTCCCCCATCAATCATTCTCATTACCCCAATTACCTTTGCCTTAACCAAACATAAAGGAACCACATCAATTTGCGAAATAATAAGAATGTCTAAAGGATCCTTGTCGTCACAATACGTTTTAGGTATAAAACCATAATTAGCAGGGTAATAAACAGAAGAATACAATACCCGGTCTAACATTAACAATCCGCTTTCCTTATCAAGCTCATACTTTGCCCTGCTACCTTTGGGAATTTCTATGATTCCGTTTATAAATTCTGGAGCCTCATCTCCAAAAGAAACACTGTGCCAAGGATTATTTTTTATTTCCATAATTTTTAGCAAAATTAGGTTATTTTATTGGTGCTTCAATTGTTTCTTAAATTCAATCTAATTTTAGCAATACTAGGCAAACAATTCCATCTTCAAATTCTCAAAGATGAATGAGTTGAATTTATAACCACATCTTGGTTAATTAGAATTTCTTGGTCTAATCCTTTTCTATAATGATGAATTAATTTAATAAGCTTAACAAGTGATTCCTCCTCAATTAAATTGGCATCAAAGTTAATTTTCTGGTTATTATATCTGTCTTTATTGCCATATTGCTTTAATAAGGATTCAATATTTTTTGGAACGTAAAACTTTGATTTACCCAATAAATACCTTTTAAATTCATTTATAAAAATGCCTATTCCAGCAAAATCAAAGTCGCCAAAATGCAAATAATGATTGGGAATAGATTGTAGCCACTTTAATAAATCTTTACTCTGATTTTGTGGATACCTGCTTACAAAAAGCAAATTAGTTTTAGGGAATAAATATGTCTGTGCATGTATATGCCTAAAACTTTCAGGATTCTCTACTCCAACAATTAAGGTGTCTTGTGAAGGGAAAAAACTTTCAAAATCATAAATAAATTGAAACGTACCCTCTGCAGGATTTAGGACAATTTGTTTTCCGTTAAGCGTGGCTTTTACCGGACTGAAACAGTTAATCAAAAAGCCTTTAAATGTGCGCACTTTTACAAGCTTAGAATCAGAAGAAACAGATACTAACTCTGCTCTTGTTACTTCTTCCTTTTGGCTTAAAATAATATAGTCTTTGAGGTTGTAGATAGCACATTGGTTTTCCAAATACGTATTCAATGCTTTAACATCTTGCAGTCGCAGGTTTTTCTTAATTCTGCCATTTCTTTCAAGAATTCCCTCCCTAACCAATTCATCTATTAAAACGTGTTTGGCAGAACCATTCGCAATGGTTTCACCCAAAGAAAGCAACAATAAGCTTTCGGCTATTTGAATAGGAATTTTCATGTTGCTTGAGCTGTATTTTCACTTTCCAAATTTGGAATTTTTCTTACTAATCGCTTAATGCTTGTAACGTTTTTATCGTCCTTTGCCAATAGGTATGTATAACGGTAGTCTGCGGCATTATATGAGGTTGGCGAACTATTTATAAGGTAAATATTCCTATCGTTTGCAAATTTCAAAATCCCTTTTACGTTGTTAGGATGAAGCTTCCCTATCTCATCCATCATACAATGCAAACGAAAATCATCTTTATTTTTTTTAGCCGCTCTTTCTTTAAACACGTTTAACAACATAATATTAATCATGGCTTTTACCAAAATATCAGTTCCGTCTGAACCAACATTTGACAACTTCTCTACCCAATCTGTATCATTATCATTTTCAACAATTCTAAACTGAAGTTCAAAGGAATCGGAAAGTGTTAATTCCTTTTCTTTAGATACCAACATCTCTTTTATTAACTGTTTAAGTAAAGAAATGGCTTTCTCATTCTTACCCGATTGTCCTTCTTGGGCAAATAGATTTGGAACACCTAAAGTGAAACTATTCTCATCGTTAAACTTTTTTATTTCAACTAATAATTGGAATATTCTGTTTGCACTAGCCACCGTTCTAAGCTCCATGCTTTTAATGGCTTGGACAAATTTTCTAGCAACAAAATCTTTATTAATGTCGCTAATAACTTCATGAATTTCGCCCTCTTTTGACACTAAATCGCCTGTTTCCTTTCCAATTTGCCTTATAATATGGGCAAACCTTTCTTCAACCCTTTTCTTATACTCGTCAATTTTATTTTCATCAATAAATTCTTTCAACAATTCCGCAAATTCTACATACTCTTTTCTATCCGTAAATTTCGTTTTAAAGCTAAAGATATTGCTCTCTTGAAAATTACCAGTGAACCTATTAACCGCTTCCTGTAAATCAGTATTTCTATCCTTCAATGCATAATAAGTTTGATTTAGTTCTTCAATAATTTTTACACATAGCAAGTCGGTTTTATGCTTTTCATCAAATGTCGAAATATCTATATCAAAAGATTCATAAGTATCCGTTTTCAGGAAAGATTCGTAAGCGCTAATATCGGTTTCAAACAACCCTAACTTTCTATTAATTGACTCTATTTCTGCCTTGAGTTCACCCATTTCTTGGTAGAATTTTTTCTGCTGTTGTTTGTGTTTATTCAGGTCTGCGTCCAATTGTCTTTCAAAACTCAATTTTTGATTCTTGAATTCATCCTCTTTATCAAACAACTCTCTTTTATCCTTATAGTATTCGGCAACAGTGTCTCTGTTAGTATTAATAAAAACTAATTCGGTATTGATTTCTATAAGACGTATATCAATTTCGGAAAGCTTTTTTGTGTCTGCACCTTTTTTGTCTAATTCCCTGTTTTGTAGCGCTTTTATGTTCAGTTCTTTCCGAGCCAATTCAATTTTGTTTTGTTGAATTTCAAGTTCAATTCTTGCCTGAATTTCAGAGAACTTTTGCTGTTCAACTTTAAATTTAGATTCTTTTTCTTTACGCTTTCCATCAATTAATTTATTGATACCGGCTTCAATCTTTATAACTTCATCTTTGGCTTTAAGTTCCTCTTCACTATATCTGGCTGTTTCATCCTCATTATTCGCCAATGCGTCCTTTTTTTCTACCTCTATTTTGCTTTTTAATTCAGCCAATCGAACATCTTTTTCTTGAAGGCGAATTTTATTTTGGCCTAATGCATATTCGTTATTCTGTATAACCTCCTTTTGCTCTTTAACTTTTGGCTGAAATTTTCGTTTCAATTTTTCCGAATCTTCGGCTTGCTTAACATTTAAAGTAGCAATGGCCTGCAGCCCAGATTGAATTTTATCTTTTAACTCTTCCTTTTCTTTTTCATAATCTGCAACGGTCTTAACCGACTTACTAATTTCTTCGGTGTTGATCCCAATTCCAAAGAAACTTAAGTCTAACTTACCCACTATTCGTGGATTTAAGCCCGATTTAAACAATACATTTTCTTCATCAATTACTTTTCCAATCGACATGGCCCAATCGGGCACATGTTCATTTAGCCAGCCATAAAGTGAGTCTTTGGTATTTTCTAATTTGGCTTCAATAGATGCAACAATTCCCAAAAGAGAGCTTTGAATATCATTTTGCCTCTCAAGCAGTCTATCATTTGTAGCTTTAACGCCTATCTCTTCAAGCTCCCACTCCTTCTGTATATTCTTAATTTTTTCGTTTGCCCTTCGAACCTCGTTTTCAGCATCTGCAACAGAATTAGTTAAAGCAAGTATTTCCGATTTAAAACCCTCAATTTCGGTTTCATAAAGATGTTTGTTTATAATTTCAGAACGCTTAATCCTAAGATTTGTAATGGCATCTGCTTTTTCTTTTACAAGCCCATTTGCAATCTCTAATTGCCTCTTATTTTGCTTTCTAATCTCTTCAAAAAGCAATTCATACTCCTTACTTACTTTTTCTTTGAATAGAAAAAGTGCTTCTTGGGCATTGATCTTATCGAATTGCTTGCTGTTTTTGTACTCCTTTAACTGATTTGCTAATTGATTTAATAATGCATCATACCGTTGCGTAATTTCGAGAAATTTAGAGCTAAGGATAGCTTGTTCAACCAAGAGGTTTCTTTTATCAATTTCCAAAGAATTCCTCTTAGAAACCTTCTCAAGAATAAGGTCTATCTTTAATACTTCATATTGCCCACGTCTTTCCTTTATCTCATTTAATTTTCCCTTAAATTTTCCTATTTGCTCTATTGCCTTTTCCTTCTTTTTATCAAATACCCCATCTAGGTCCCTTAGCTTTTCACTTAGCTTTTTTCTTTTAAGCTCCTCTATTGCCAACTTTTCTTTAGCCCGAGGCTGCAATTCCTTTAAATTGTTTAAGGCCCAGCCTAGTTGCAAGGCCAATTCTATCTTCTTTTTATCTAAATGTTTTAAGGCAGAATAAAACCTAGAAACATGACCTGCTTGTTTTTCTACCGCATTTTCACCGCTTTTATTTCTATCTGTCCACTTTTTTATATCGCTTAAATTCGACTCAAAATCCCTTAAATGGTTATGCGAATAGTTTGTTAAATCAATTTTTATATCCTCTTCATTCAAAGATTTTATGATGGTTTCCTTTACAAACTCTGCACTTAAATTTGCATTTAAAAATACATTGGTAATGGTTCTTGGAATGTTCTGGTATTGCTTGCTTTCGAGTAAGGCATATTTTCTAAATTCATTCGTCAATCCCTTGTTGTTTCCATAAAGAATATTTCTATACTCCTCATAACTATGAATTATTTTCGTATAAAAAATATTCTTCCCAAATGCCTCTCTTGTCTTATCCCAACTTTCATGCGCCTTTCCTTCCTTATCAATAAAAAAGTTTTTGTCGAATGCGGCATCAAAAAACCTTAAAGCTACCCTCCCCTGCGATTTAAAAGCAAGAACACAAAACAATCCAGTTTCTGTTTTAACTTCATAAACAATATACGAATTTTGGTAGGGAAAGTAATATTCATCAAAAGTC
Organism: bacterium; assembly: GCA_034439755.1. Classification (GTDB taxonomy): domain Bacteria; phylum Bacteroidota; class Bacteroidia; order UKL13-3; family UKL13-3; genus B1. Next base: position 12,969 of record JAWXAZ010000047.1, on the reverse strand, counting down.
CTTTTGCCTTTATCAATACCTAGTTTTATTTTATCGGCATTATAAAAGAATAGAATAGCCCTCAACAAGGTGCTTTTCCCAACGCCTTGCGTTCCTATAAGGTGAACATTTCCATCCAAGTTTACTTCCGCATACTTGATAGATTTGTTGGCACTATTGATGAAAATAATTTTATTTAGAGATCTCATTCTTTACTTCCTCTGGAATATTGATGGTTAATATGAGTTGTTCGAGGTATTTAAAAGAAGCCAAAACCTTGTATTGGTGCGTAATTGCATTTTCCAATTCAATATAAGTATCATTAACAAGCATGGATAGCAACTTTTCAATAATTTCCTGGTATTTTTCCTTCCCAGTATGCTTTTTAAGTCCTTCCAATTTAGACTCCAAATCTGCATCAATTTTCACTCTACCTAAAATATCAGAGGGTGTAAATCTATGGCCTGAACCAAAACTATTATCGAAGTTTTTAAAAAAATCAATGATGTCTATCCACCTAAATGCAATTTCAATTTTTCTTTCTAGGTCAACTTTATTTTCTACCCTGCTAAAGTAGAAATACTCCTCTCCTTTTTCCAAAGTGAAATTAATATTTCTAAAGTAGGCATAGAGTTCCTCAAAGTTTTGGTCGTCCTCTATTATGGCATACAATTTACGAATATCAGGATTGCTGCTATTCGAACTAATGAACTGACCCTTAATGAGGCTTTCAAATATTTCTGATGTTTGGGGTGGCACTTTCATTCTTTTAATATTTATTTTGGATAAACCATAGCAAATTCAACCTCATTTTCTTCTTTAAAATTTTCTGTCACCTCAAAAATAGATTCGTATTGCGAAATTAACTGACAAAAAATAGTCACTCTTTCATCAAATGTAACCACTTTTGAAAAGTTATAATTCACCACAAAATCAAACAGGTTATAACCAGAGGCTACAAATCCATTCTTCACCTCTTCCAAGTTAATTTGTATTTCCTCCTCGTTTTGCGTCTCCAAGTATTCACTCGATATCTTTTCGGCAAGGGCTCTTTTTAAAGTACTGCTTGAACCCACTCTCTTTACAACTTTTTTAATACTCGCATAAGCATCCTCATCTGTTTGCAAATATTCTAATGAAAGCTTTAAGGGAAACGTCGGGTTTGGTTCAAACAGAACCGAAGAGTTTAAAGAAAGCAAAGAATCAAAATCTGTAACTGTTCGCAAGATAAATTGATCTTTGAGGTGTTTTATAATTCTTAACTTTTCAATTACATTGTTTTGATATTTTATTTGATTGAGGAAGTCTATTATCTGCTTCTCAATATCAATTAAATTGTGCGTACATTTACCTACCTGGATTTTTAGCTGAATAATAATCCTATTTAATTCTTCATCTAAAGCCGATTTAAAAAAGGTTAATTCATCCTCATATATAAGCTTGTCTGTTAAATCTATAAGAACAGCAATGTCTTTTCGCTTTTTGTCGAGGTTTTCGAGTTTCGTTTTCTTGATTTTATAAGTCGGCTCATTTTTAAAAGTTGTTTCAATATTCCGCTTCAAGTCAACCACATTCCTGAGCGTAATTGACCCCAATTTTCTTAAAGTGTTTTTAATTATCCTTAAATAATTATATTTCCTTTGCTCATTTGGTTCATTAAAATAGTAAATAATATTTTGCCTTATATTCTGAATATTCTCGTTGATATAAGAAGTATTTATTTCCTCATTAATCTCCAAAACCTGCTCAAAAAACTGCAAAAACTGGTCGTCAATTTCTAAAAAATTACCGTTTAGTCTAATCACAGAACGTTCGAGTAAATATTGAATTCTGCTATCTTGTCCTTCTACCAAATCTAGGGCATACTCATATTTATAGGACAAAGATTTTCTCTTCTGGAACATTTCCGTAAGAAGTTTCTGCTCTCTATTAAGCGCAGTAATCAATTCCTTTACGTTTGAAAATGTATTCATATTAATTGTTTGCCAAAATAGTATTTATCGCTAACATTTCTATAAGCTAAACTCATTAACCAATTTACTAGCACCCCTATAGTAATAGACAAGGCATAACTCATCATAGCTCCAAGTGATACGTATTCGCTTTTAAAATTTTCATCTTTTTATGCAAATCGTATATTGCCTTTTCCTATAGTTAATAACCTTATGGCTTCATATTGGTTCAGCAATACAAAAGTGAGGATAATAATGCGTTCAAATTGTCCAATCAATTTTCCACCATGTTCAACTTTATTCATATTATGCTTAGGTGCCATGGCACGAAGGGCAAATTTTAACCCATAACCCATTGGCCAAATTACAAGCGAATAGGCAAAAACTAATTTACCCATGGGGTTAAATAACTGGTAAAAGACAGCCCAAACAGAGATTATCACCCCTACATGCATAAGCTAATTCAATGAAAATAATCCAAATTCGCTTTTTGTCTTTTTTGAATAATGTACATTTACTGAATCTATCGCCCAATGTGTGATTGAAATTACCACTGTTAATTCCCATAAAAATGTGAGTAAAAAGGTAGCAGCAAATACGATGGCTATATGATACCACATTTGTTTACTGAGCCACTTTTTTTTTCTTCTACCATTTTATTGGTTTCAAAAACAAAATCGGCCAAAACATGCGCCAATAGGATCAGAATTAATATGTTTCCTTGCTCAAATGTAAATTGAACCAAATCCTTATTCATGGGTGTAGATACTTTCAAGTCGTTGAACCATTGCATGAATCGCATTCCAGCCTGCGCTATTGGAACGTTAATTTACAGCGGATTGCTGTATGTTAAAATCATTTGCAATTTCAGTTTCGGTATAGCTTAGCAATTTACAACAGAGCACCCTACATTGATCGGCTATTTTCACTTCGGCTTGCTCACCAAATAGCGGCTAAATCTTGCCTAATCCAGCTTTTGAATTAAATGGGTTCAAATCAAAAAAAATGCACTTCAAAAAAAAACCTGCCAAACATTGAACCCAAATTAAAATGAACACCTCACGCCTTTTAACGATGCGAAAATTTGCCAAAATAAAACTTTTATATACTTTTATGCCCTAATGTGTCAATTATGAAAAACTCAAAAATAATTCAGGTATCGCTCCTATTGGCGTTGTTTTCACTTTCGCTTTCGCCAGCCTTTGCGCAAAAGAAAAGCAAAAAGGACAAAAAAAATCCTTGGACCAACCTAGCTCCAGCCAAAGTGAAGGAGTGGGATGGTGTTTATTTGGGCTCGGTGCCTTGTGCCGACTGTGAAGGTATCAAAACCATGATTCGCCTAGGCAAGGACAATAAATTCATTATCCAAACCAAATACGTAGGCAAAGGGCCAGACATTTACGAAGACAAGGGCAAAATTTTCTGGAACAAGGATGGTTTTACGCTATTACTATTGGCAGGTAAAGATTCTTCGTACGCAAAAATTGCAGATAACAAACTCATTTTACTAGACAGAGATGGCAAGGTAATTACGGGACCAGAGGCGCCGTATTATGTATTGAGCAAAGACAAAGTGAGCATCTTAGAAAAATACTGGCGTTTGGTTGAACTCAATGGCAAGCCTATACAGCAAGTTGAGGGCCGAACCAAGGAGCCGTTTATTATGTTTAAAGCGGGCACACCTTCCTTCTCTGGTAATGGCGGTTGCAATACCCTTTTGGGCAAATACGAATTAGGCAACAACAACAAAATTGGCTTTAGCAACTTGGTTACAACCATGATGTCGTGTCCCGATTTAGAGACTGAAGCCACCCTGCGCGATGCCCTAGAAAGCACCGATCACTTCATTGTTACAGAGGAATTCTTAAGGCTGGAAGATGCCAACAAACGGTCTACCGCCAAATTTATGTGCGTGTATCTTAAATAATTTACAAAATTGTGGCTTGCATAGCAGGTTAGAATAGATATTTTTGCAACTTGTTTAAAAACGAAGGATTAACATGGCTGAAGTAATTAACATGCCCAAAATGAGCGATACCATGACCGAAGGGGTTATTGTATCATGGCTTAAAAAGGTGGGCGACGATATAAAACCGGGCGATATTTTGGCCGAAGTGGAGACAGATAAGGCCACCATGGAGCTAGAAAATTATGTAAAAGGCACGCTTTTGCATATTGGCATTCCAGCAGGTGGCTCGGTTCCGGTGGATGCGTTAATTGCCATTGTGGGTCAGAAAGGTGAAGACATTTCTACTCTGCTTAATAGCGCAAGTTCTAAGGCCGTTTTGGCCGAACCAAACGCTGCTGAAAGCGCTCCTGCTGCAAGCAAAGAATCGCCTGCGCCCGAAAATGCTGCGCCCGAAAATAATGTGCACGAAAATAATGCGCCCGAAAAAGAAACTCCCGAACAAGAAACTCTGGCCGCCAACAACTCGCACGGCAATAGAATAAAAGCTTCCCCTTTGGCAAAATCTGTAGCCAAAGAAAAAGGCATCGACCTTAGTCAGGTTGCAGGCAGCGGCGATAACGGACGCATCGTAAAAAAGGACGTGGAAAGCTTTGTTCCAGCAAGCAAATCGGTTCAAACCGAAAAAACTGCGGCCATTGCCTTGCCGCCAATTGTGGCCCAAGAAAGCTATACCGAAGTGCCGGTGAGTCAAATGCGCAAAGCCATTGCCCGCAGGTTAAGCGAAAGCAAACACACCGCTCCGCATTTCTATTTAACCATGTCTATTAACATGGATAAAGCCATTGCCGCACGCAAACAAATGAACGAATACAGCGAGGTTAAAATCTCGGTGAACGATATTATTATAAAGGCTGTAGCCCTTTCGTTACGCAGGAATCCAGCCGCCAACTCATCTTGGTTGGGCGATAAAATTCGCTATAACCAACACATCAATATTGGCGTAGCGGTAGCCATTGAAGACGGCTTAATTGTACCTGTGGTGAAGTTTGCCGACAATAAAAGTTTGGCGCACATAAGCACCGAGGTAAAACAATTGGCCGAGAAAGCAAAAAGCAAGAAATTACAACCCAACGAGTTTGAAGGCAATACTTTTACCATTTCAAATTTGGGTATGTTTGGCATCGACGAGTTTACAGCTATTATTAATCCGCCCGATGCCTGTATTTTAGCAGTAGGTGCGGCTAAAGAAACTGTGGTTGCAGAAAATGGTGCCATGAAAATTGCCCAGGTAATGAAAGTAACTTTAAGTTGCGATCACCGCGTGGTAGACGGTGCAGTAGGCTCTGCATTGCTTGTTACTTTAAAGGATTTGCTGGAAAATCCGGTTAAGATGCTTGTTTAAAAATAGTCCATGGAAAATAGAAGCTACAAAAAGATGTTATCTCAATATTCACTGTCCTAGACAAGAACTGTATATCAAAAAAAATACTGCACTTGTGAGTGGTGACCTGCTTTAGAATATGTAAAATATAGGTTTTAAACATGAGTAAATTAATTTAAAAGGTTAAATTTTTGTTTAAACAATCGAAACAAATTAACTAACCTCTAAAACTATGAAACTACAATTCTGATCGCTGTTTTTGGATAAGCATTCAATGCAAATTCTCGAAATTGGGAAACAACTGGTAACAGCTCTGCTGCAAATGAAAAACTAGGAACAACCCATGCTTTTGACCTCAATTTTTTAACTAACAACATTCAGTATTTTACACTAAAAACGGAAGGCAAACTTGGTTTGGAAATTACTAATCCAAAGGCAAGACAAGAAATACGATTTTGCCCTCTAGCAGGATTAAAGGAAAATGGGAATCTCAAATTCAGGTTTCTTTAGCTATTTGCGCTCCCTTTAATACTTGTATAACTAATATAGAAGATACACTGGTAAAAGTAACTAGAAAACTATTTTTTACGAAAAAGAGTTAGCAAAGTTTTCAAAATGGACACTAGCCACTAGCCTTGGTTATGGATTTACAAATAGTAAACCATTTGTTTTTAATGAAACTGTAATTCCGCTCGAATTCAAAATATTTAATGGTAAAGGTAAGAAGCATTATCTTGAGTTTGGAGCGGGGATAACTAACTATTATTATAGCGCTCAATAATATATCACTGATTTAAGTTTTAATCGACACAAGGTTTTATGCTTTGCAAGAATCGGTTATCGCTATACAGCTTCAAAGGGATTTTTATTTAGAGCAGGTTTTACCCCATTTTATGCATCCAATTTCGAAGAAAAAATAATCCCATTTGGTGGCTTATCTTTTGGGTACACATTTAAAAAGAGGCAAAAGTATTGATGATAAGATGCCAATTCATACTTTTGCATTGCCAACCAAAACTAAATGTCAAATTACGTTAATCCGTCTTCATTGAGAGCTGTTCTAGACTTAGGCACCAACACCTTTCACCTGCTTATTGCGGAGTTGAAGGATGACGCGGTGATTGAACATTATCAATTGCAAATTCCTGTGAAGATTGGTGCTGGTGGTATTAACAACGGAATTATAACTGAAGCGGCCTACAAAAGAGGCCTGGATGCTTTGGGCAAATTTGATGAAGTAATAGCACAATATAAGCTTACAAGTATTGTTGCTATTGGCACCTCGGCCATCAGAAATGCAAAAAATGGTGCAGCCTTTTTAGCAGAAGCCAAGCATCGTTTTGGGTTTAATATTGAAAGTATTAGCGGCTATTTGGAAGCCGAGCTAATTTACAAAGGCGTGAGCCTATCTTTTCCTTTTCCTGAAAAGCCAGTTTTGGTCATGGATATTGGCGGCGGCAGCGTAGAATTTATCATAGGTAAAAAAGACAAAATTCTTTGGAAACAAAGTTTTGAAATTGGAGCAGCCAGGTTATTGGAGCGTTTTAATCCGTCTGATCCAATTCTAAGGCATGAAATGGAAGAGATAGCATCCTATTTGCAAGAAATGCTAAAACCATTAACCTTGGCCTTGGTTCAAACCGAACAAAAAGAAGGAAAAGTAGATTTATTGATAGGCGCTGCGGGTAGTTTTGAAACACTGTTAGAGGTATTAAAACTCCACTTAAACCAAACCTGTAAATCCGTAACTCCCTTTGCACACGAGGTTTCTAGAGAAAACGTTTCAGCTTTTTTCGGTTTAATCCTAAACTCAACTGAAGCAGATAGGAAAGCAATGAAAGGCCTCTTAGATTTTAGGGTTGATATGATTGTGGTGGCCACACTTTTATTTAAATATGTTTTGGAAACTTATGCAATAGCCCATTTGGTAGCCAGTAATTATGCCTTAAAAGAGGGCCTGCTAAAAAAACTTATATAGCTAAGACAGCAATATTTACTATTGCTGAGCGCCTTGCGGAATTTTTGTTTACAATTTTCTTTCGCAAAATTATTGGGTGTATTATCTTCGGACCCATAATATAAAAACATACCAGCACTATGCTTACTTTACGCTCCAAAGCCCTCGACACGGTACAAAGCAGAAAAACGGTTACTGTAACCCCACCTTCTGTACGTATTTCAGATTACTTCAACTCCAACGTATTTCACGATTCGGCCATGATGGAATTCCTTTCAAAGGAAGCCTATAGAGCCGTTTCTGCTGCCATTAAAAATGGCGAAAAAATTGACCGCTCCATGGCCGATCAGGTGGCAGCGGGTATGAAAAATTGGGCCATCTCTAAAGGCGTGAGTCACTATACGCATTGGTTTCAGCCTTTAACTGGCGCTACAGCAGAGAAGCACGACTCATTTTTTGAGCCAACCGAAGATGGCAGAGCCATCGAAAAATTTGCAGGAGGCGCTTTGGTTCAGCAAGAACCAGATGCTTCTAGCTTCCCTAATGGCGGCATTCGCAACACTTTTGAAGCACGTGGCTATACGGCTTGGGACCCTTCCTCTCCTGCTTTTATCATGGAAGGATCCAATGGCAGTACCTTGTGTATTCCAACCATATTTGTTTCTTATACAGGCGAAGCTTTAGACTATAAAGCACCTTTGCTAAAGGCATTGCACGCGGTTGAAAAAGCCGTCGTAAATGTTTGTTCGAGCTATTTCGACAAGCAAGTAACCAAAGCATTTGCCTCTTTGGGCATTGAGCAAGAATACTTTTTAATTGACGAAGCCATGTGTGTGGCACGTCCAGATTTAATGCTAACCGGCAGAACTTTAATTGGCTTATCGCCAGAAAAAGGTCAGCAATTAGAAGACCATTATTTCGGTTCGATCCCACCTCGCGTCCACGATTTTATGGTGGATTATGAAACCGAGTGTTACAAGTTAGGTATTCCTTTAAAGACACGTCACAATGAGGTTGCGCCTTCTCAGTATGAGTGTGCGCCTAATTTTGAAGAGGTGAATTTGGCCATAGACCACAACCAATTGTTGATGGATGTAATGGAAAAAGTTGCCTTGCGTCACAAGTTTAAGGTATTGTTGCACGAGAAGCCTTTTGCAGGCGTAAATGGCAGCGGCAAACACAATAACTGGAGTTTAATTACCAATACAGGCACCAATTTATTGGCACCTACGGCCGATCCTGCCAACAACTTACAATTCTTATCGTTCTTTGTTAACGTTATTAAAGCGGTACACGATCATGCCGATTTATTGCGTGCTTCTATTGCTTCCGCTGGCAACGAGCACCGCTTAGGTGCCAATGAAGCGCCACCGGCCATCATGAGTATATTCATTGGCAGTCAGATGACCGAGGTTTTAGAAGGTTTGTTAAACAACAAAACCACGGGTAATATGAATAAAGCTGGCTCTATTAATGTGAAAAAAATTCCGGATATTTTGTTGGATAATACAGACCGCAACCGTACTTCGCCTTTTGCTTTTACTGGCAACAAGTTTGAATTTAGGGCAGTGGGTTCTAGCGCCAACAGTGCCAATGCCATGATTGTAATGAATACCATTATGGCCGACCAGCTAAACAAATTTAAAGCCGATTCGGATGCTTTAATTAAAAAAGGTAAGAAGAAAGATGAAGCCATTTTAGAAGTGTTAAAAGGCTATTACAAATTGAGTAAGAAGATATTATTTGAAGGCAATGGGTATGGCGACGAGTGGGTGAAGGAAGCAGCAAAACGCGGCCTAAACAACATTAAGAGCACACCCGAAGCGTTAAATGCATACATTAGCAAAGGCACCAGAGAACTGTTTGTAAGAAATGAGATTTTTAATGCAGTAGAATTAGATGCGCGTTACGAAATCATGCAAGAATTGTATGTAAAGAAAATAGACATTGAGGCAAAATTAATGGCGCAATTGGCAACTAGCCACGTTATACCTGCTGCCATTGCCTACCAACGTAATTTAGCAGAGAATGTAAAAGCCATGAAAGATGCGGGTTTAAGCAAATCGGATACCGAAGTTCAAGTGAGTATGATTAAAGAATTGGCGGGGCATATTAAGAACATTAGTGTGCATGTAACCAAACTATTGGCAGAGCTAGACAAGGCACATCACTTGGACAGCACACACAAAACTGCGGTGGCATTCTCGAGTAAAATTAAGCCATTGTTCGATCCAATTAGAAAGAGCAGCGATGCCCTAGAATTCATGATTGACGATGAATTATGGAAACTTCCAAAATACCGCGAAATGCTATTTGTGAAATAGTTTTTTCGCCCCCATTTTAAGTTTAACCACGTTTATTTAATACCTATGAAAACATATTACATTGTATGCTTTAAGCTTACCAGGTTTTTTGTATTTACCTATTTGCTATTATTTACTTTTCCCGCAATGGCCTCTCATGTGGTGGGCTCGGATATTGTGTATCAAGGCACTTCCAATCCAAACGTTTATAGTGTTACCCTAAAAGTTTACCGGGATTGTACAGGCTTACAAATGTGCGCCAATTGTCCTGCAGGAATTAGTCCAACTTGCGCAATAGGGTTAACCATTACTGGAGCTGCTATTCCTGCAGGATCGGGGCTTCCTGCTAGCACTTGCGCAGGAACTGGATTTGGCACCCAAAATCTAAGCGTTGTAACCGGTTCTAGTGGATTTGACGTGATTCAGCTCTGTTCCACCGAAAAAACAGTTTGCAGCAATTGTGGGTCGCGCACCCCAGGGTCATTTACCCCAGGAATTGAGATATATACTTTTACTGGAACCATTAACCTTAGCAGCATACCTTCCACCTGTTGCTTAATTAATATTGGTTATTCTACCTGTTGCAGAAATTCAACTATTACAACCTTATTAAATCCAAGCTCTCATCCTTTCTATACTGAGGCATTTATTAATCGCTGTTTAACAGTTCCCAACAGTTCGCCAACCTTCAATACTGATCCAATTTTTATCATGTGTGCAGGCAGAGATTTCAATTACAATATAGGCGCTTCAGACCCAGATGGAGACTCCTTGAGTTATGCGTTTGGGCCGTGCCTTACAGCACCTGGAACACCTGCCCCATATACCTCACAATTCAGTATAACAGTGCCCTTTCCATATTTAGGTGCTCCTAGTCAGTCTCCTCCAGGAGTTTATCCAATTGGGATAAACATTAATCCAACCAACGGTGATATTTTCTTTAGGCCCATTGGGTCATTTGTTGCCAATTTAGTTATCATGGTAAGGCAGTGGAGAAACATAGGTGGCACACCTATGCTCGTTGGTATGACAAGAAGGGATATTCAAGTATATTCTACCCCTTGCGGCCCCAATTTGGCTCCAATTATAAAAACCTATGATTCGAGCGGTGTAATTCATGCCAATACTCCCCATTACAACCGAACCGCCTTTGCCGGAAAACCGCTATGTTTTATTGTATCGGCGCCAGATACCTCAAATAAGGCTGATACAACAGACCTTACTTTGTTTCTGCCAGCACAACTCCAAAACAAGGGTGCAACAGTGACTAAACTGTATAACCCAATCTTGCGTGGCATCAATGGACCTCGGTACGACAGTTTGCGGTTTTGCTGGACACCACCCATTACGTTGTGGAACAAACAGCCCTATATTTTAGCGGTGCAAAGTGCAGATCGAATTTGTCCGATGCCAGCTAGAATCATTCAATCATTCAAAATAACCTTAAAAAATTACAATATTCTTCCAGAAAAATTAATCTTTTGTCCCGGAGGAGGCAGCTTACTTAGCTTCCCAGATTCGGCAGGATTTACAGTAAAGTGGCAGAAAGATGGCATCCTTTTGCCTGGAGCTGTAAGTGGATCCTATTATGCTTGGCAAGCCGGTAACTATAAGGCCATTCTTTATATTGGTGCCTTAGCAAGCGACTCTTCCCCTGCGATAAACCTATCCATTAAAAATCCAACATTGGCAATTACAACACCTAACACCGCTGCATCATTTTGTTTGGGTGGTTCTGCCACGCTATTTGCAAGCCAAGTAACTGGCGCAAAATATACTTGGCTTAGGAATAATGTTGGAATATCCAACCTAGATTCTACCAAACTTAAGGTTTCATTGGCAGGCTCGTATCAACTAATTCTTACCGATTTAATAGGTTGTAAAGACACATCGGACATGGTTGTGGTAAGCAGTTTTCAAAAGAAATTTGCAACGCTAAGCGCAATTGGTTCAGCCCGAATTTGCAGCTATGACAGTGTTGGCTTGCAAGTAAATAGCACGCCAAATGGAAAGCTAAGGTGGCTTAAAAATGGGGTGCCTACAGCAGATACTACTAGCCTAATAATTTATGCCAAACAAGCAAATGCGTATAGCGTAATATTATCAGATTCTACGGGTTGTAAAGACACCACCCTGGTTATTTCTGTGACCATAAATCTGCTAAGCACGCCTATCATTTCACCTAATGCAAATGCCTCCTTTTGCATAGGCAAAAGTGTATTGCTTAGCACACCATTAGTTGCTGGTTTAACCTACAAATGGACTTTAGACAACAATGATATTAATGGCGCTACAAGCCATACTTATGAAGCAAATTTACCCGGCCAGTATAGGGTTAAAATTGGCGATAGTACAAATTGTACATTTACATCCTCTCCTGTAAGTGTATTGCAGAATCCAAAGCCAATTGCCTTTACAATAATTGGGCAGGAAATTGGCCTGGTTACAAACCAAACTTACACGTATAGCCTTCCTCCGCAAAATGGCGTTTCGGTAAACTGGGTGCTTAATCCAGGCACAATAATATCTGGTCAGGGAACAGATTCTGTGCAGGTAAGTTGGAGTAATATTGGAACCGCAAAATTATATGCCATTTTAAAAAATGCATATAATTGTGAGGATACCACTAAGCTTAATTTAACGGTTGGTGTTTCTGGTCTAATTACAAATTCAAAATCGGTGGAATTTAGCTTAATGCCAAACCCTGCTTCCAAAGAAATAGTAATAAACTGTCCAGCTCTTGCCACAAGCGTGCCTGTTCTGATAAGGATAACCGATGTGGCCGGAAAACTGGTTTTAGAGACCACCGAAACAGGCAGCAGAAGCATTACCTTGCCTGTTCATCAATTAAAAAATGGCACTTACTTTATTTGGATCAGTTGTGGCAATACAGTAGGAAACCTAAAATTTATTAAGAACTAAATTTTAGATAGTCTTGAGGCACTGTTATGTGGGATATTAATGAAATTAAGGGGAGTTCTAAAAATTAATTTTTTACATAAATTTCAAGTTAGCACTAACTCCGTGTAAGTTATATTTGATTAACAAAATCAATTTTAATAAAACATCCTTTACTAATTATTTCACTCCTTTTTTTAGTCTTATTTTCTTGCAAATGGAATGAAGATTATTGTAGTAAGAGCATGGCTATTACCTACAAATATTTAACAGCAAGTTCTCTTGAAAGAACCAAGTATTTTACCGACCCAAGCTTCGACACCATTAAGTTTAAAAGCAGCAAGGGAGACACCTTAATCTTTGTTAAGAAAAGCACAGACACCACCTGGTACGATGATTTCCATTATTATGGCGTTCCAGGTTGTGGTCCCCATTTAGATGAAAAGAACCAAGAAAGTACCAATACCTATGAAACCATAAAAGGGGAGGGTGTTTTTAAGGTGAAGCATTCGTTGAGGACAAGGTTAGAAAGGGTATCTAATGTTCATGATTTCATAATTGATATTCAGTTTTCAAATAATCATTTTTAC
>JAWXAZ010000046.1:0-27932 GCA_034439755.1 bacterium | reverse complement strand
GCCAGAGATGGCAACGCCACCACCATTCCCAGCAATTATTTAGACAAAAATTACCAGCCACCCAGTTTTCAATTCATCATAAAGCAAGAAGGAAAATGAGTTTTCAAAAACCCTAAAATCAAAGGCAGGCAAGGCAGCATAAAAAAAAATCGGTCTGAACCAACCAAAGTTTTCTGCGAATTAATTTTTGTTGAGGCAAATTGGGTGTATAATTTTACGATTACTTAAGATTAGTTCTTTAGATTTGCCCAAGCACAAAAAATTGCGCGAAAAACCATGTCCACAGCCCTAAAAAACTTATCGAGCACCAATTTGGGTGAAAACAAACTTTTCAAGAAAATAAGCATTGGTTTGGTAACAGCCGATTGGAATCCAGAAATTACTCATGCCATGCGCGATGCGGCCATTTCCTATTTAAAGGAAAAGGGACTCAAAAATTCGCAAATTAAGGTGCATGCCGTACCGGGTACATTTGAGTTGCCATTGGGTGCGCAGTTTTTGGCTCAGCAGAAAAACATAGATGCGGTTATAGCCATAGGCTGTGTAATACAAGGCGAAACCCGCCATTTCGATTTTATTTGTGATGCGTGTGCCAACGGCATTATGCAGGTTGGGTTAACACAAAACAAACCGGTAATTTTTGGTGTTTTAACCACACAAAATCAAAAGCAAGCGCAAGAAAGAGCAGGCGGTAAACATGGTAATAAAGGTATTGAAGCGGCAGAAACTGCCTTAAAAATGCTTTTGCTTAAACACCAAATTTCTGAGTAAATGGCGCAATTGGGTCAGACCAAATTTTTTTTATTTTATGCCTTTGGCGTATGTTTGAAGTAATTAATGAACATGTCTATTAACCGCATTTTTTTTATCATAGTAAGCGTTTTAGGGCTAGCAGCCTGTAAAAAGGGCTTCGATGGCAACAAAACCAGCTTGGCAGAACCGCAAACTTTTATGTCGGTTGACACCATTTACCGTACTGGCGAAAACAGGCTCACCACCTTAATTGACGCACATTGGTGGGGTGTAGCCGACGGCGGATTTGTGGTGGGATACGAAATTTCTACCGACAACCAAGTATCATGGCATTTCACGAAAAGTCAGGATAGCACATTTTTACTTAAAATACCACCTGGCCAAGACAGTGCCGATATTGTGGTGTATGTGCGCGCCGTTGACCATTTGGGTAAAAAAGACCAAACGCCGGCATCCACTTTATTTCCAATAAAAAACTCAAAACCCAGTGTTAAATTCGTTTTTTCACAATCCTTAGCAGGCATTCCTTCACAAAATCCAAGCATCGTTTTCCCCGTATTGCGCTATACTCTTTTTGGCCAAGATCCAGACGGCACCGAGGACATTAAAGAATATGAATTATACCTAAACGATACCTTAAGAACGCCTTTTATTTTGCCAGCAAATACCAATAATTTCTTGTTGCTATCCAATGTGCCTAAGGCCGATTCTGGCGATTGCAAAGTATTTATTAACGGCAGCAACAACAGCCTTGCGGGCACTGTATCTGGGTTAAAACAAGGCACAAGCAACATTATTTATGTAAGGGTTGTAGACAAGGCACTTTCAAAATCGGGCTACGTGGCCACGCCAGAAATTTGGGTCAAGAAAGTACAATCCAATATTTTGGTTGTGAATGCCTATACCAGCAATAAAATATTTGTACAAAACTTCTATTTCAACAACTTAAAAAACGTTGGGCTGAACCAATTTGACACGCTACAAGCAACTGAAGTGGTGAACAGCAATTACACCCAATTACAACCCGATTTCTTAACGCAAAACAAGACCTTTGCCCTCTTTAAAAAGATTGTTTGGTTTGGCGACGATGCCAGCTTTTCTTTCTCTTATGGGCAGCGTACCACCAACGATTTCTTTAACAATGGCGGCAATTTATTTATGGCCGTAGCCATCAATTCTAATTTCGATCCGCTTTCTAATTTCTTAGATTGGACCCCCATCAAGAGTTTGGTTAATCCGCCACCGGCCTCGGTGTTTAGGGTAAACATCAATGCCTTGGTTAAACCAGTTGTAAGCAATGGTTGGCCTACTTTAAAATCAACGGCCATTATTGCAAGCGTTCGTCCGTTCGAAATTCCAAGCAACACGCCCACTGTTGGCTACGATTCAATTTATTATGGAGGCATTATTGAGAGCAAAACAGGTCAATCGCCCATCGACTGGACAGGCCAATCGGCAGTAATCTCTAAGCGCTTTGCAACTGGCAACAACAAAACCAATTTTGTGGTGAGCAGTTTGCCACTCGAGCGCTTTAATGGCAATGGCAATATTGATTCTTTGTTTAGAAAAATTTTCATTGAAGAATTGGGATTTTGATGCAGAAGAACTTAGTTTTATTTGCCAGCGGAAGTGGCAGCAATGCTATAAATGTTTGCCATTATTTTAGGCACCATGATGAGGTAAAAGTAGTAGCTTTGTTTTGCAATAATCCACAAGCGGGTGTCATTGAAAAAATGAAGCATTTGGGCATACCAGTGGTGCTATTTAACAAACAAACTTTTAATACCGCAGGCGAATTTCTACCCTTGCTAGAAACCTTTAAACCCACGCTCATAGCGCTTCTTGGCTTTTTATGGAAAGTACCTGCTTACCTCGTTGAGGCACATCCAAACATGCTTAATTTGCACCCCGCATTGTTGCCAAAATATGGCGGAAAAGGCATGTACGGTCACCATGTGCACGAGGCCGTAAAAGCAGCCGGCGAAACCGAAACAGGCATAACCATACACTGGGTAAATGCTCAATACGATGAAGGCGCCACCATTGCTCAATTTAGATGCGGTCTGAACCAAAGCGACGATGCAGAAGCCATTGCACATTACATTCATTTGTTAGAACAAAAACATGTTCCGGCAGTAATTGAGGAAGTATTAAAAAAACACTAGAAATTTTTCCTTTTTTTATTGGGGCATATAGTTTTTTGTGCTGTAGGTTCACTACCTTTGCAGCTCTTTAAATCTGCGCACATGCAATCGCCCAACAAAATCTCAAACGCTTTAATTTCAGTATTTTACAAAGATGGCTTAGCACCCATAGTCCAAAAGCTCCACGAGCAAGGCGTAAACATATACTCCACAGGAGGCACACAGGAGTTTATTGAGAAGTTGGGTATTCCAGTAATTCTGGTTGAACAATTAACCAGCTACCCAAGTATTTTGGGCGGCAGGGTAAAGACCTTGCATCCAAAAGTTTTTGGTGGCATACTTGCGAGAAGAGATTTGGCGCAGGATTTGGCCGAAGTAGCACAATTTGAAATTCCGCTTTTCGATTTGGTGATGGTAGATTTATATCCATTTGAGGAGACCTTGGCAAGCACCAGCGATGAAAGTAAAATTATAGAGAAGATAGATATTGGCGGGGTATCATTAATTAGAGCCGCAGCCAAAAACTTTAAACATTCATTAATTGTATCGCATACCAAGCAGTATGCAGCATTACTTCAATTGTTAAACGAACAAAATGGGGTAAGCAGTTTGGATCAGCGCAAGCATTTTGCAGCCAACGCTTTTCAGGTTACCTCGCATTACGATACTGTTATTTTCAACTATTTCAATTCCGGTTCAAACCTTGCTGCCTTTAAAGTAAGTTACGACCACGGGCATACTTTAAGATACGGAGAAAACCCGCATCAAAAGGGATTTTTCTTTGGACATTTAAAGGACTTTCTGAACCAATTGCATGGCAAAGAATTAAGCTATAACAACTTACTTGATGTGGATGCGGCGGTAAGTTTATTGGCAGATTTTAACGAACCTACCGTGGCCATAATTAAGCACAACAACCCTTGTGGGGTGGCATCTAGAAGCACATTGTTGGAAGCTTGGAATGATGCCTTGGCAGGAGATCCGGTGAGTGCATTTGGAGGGGTAATTGCCCTGAACCAAAACGTAGATTTGGCTACCGCGTTTGAGATGGATAAAATATTTTTGGAAGTGATGGTTGCGCCAAGTTACGATGAAGATGCATTGGCTTTGTTAAAGGGTAAAAAGAACCGCATATTATTAGTACAAAAAGGTCAATTACCAGCCTCTCAAACCATCCGTTCTGTGTTGAATGGTGTATTGGTTCAGGACAGAGATTTAGGAATATTGAAAGAAAGCGATTTAAAACCCGTAACTTCCCATGCAGCAAGCAAGGAAGAGTTAGCCGATTTGTTATTTGCGGATAGAATTGCCAAGCACACTAAATCGAATACCATTGTTTTAGCCAAAAACAAGCAATTGTTGGGAATAGGATGTGGACAAACTTCGCGGGTTGATGCCTTAAAGCAAGCCATAGCAAAGGCACATGCATTTGGGTTTAGCTTGCAAGATGCGGCCATGAGTAGTGATGCATTTTTTCCCTTCCCAGATTGTGTGGAGATAGCGCGTGGCGAAGGAATTAGGGCGGTAATTCAACCTGGAGGTTCTATTAAAGACGAGGCATCTATAGCTTATTGCCAAGCCAATGGAATGCCGATGTACTTTAGTGGAATTAGACACTTTAAACATTAAAAAGATTGGAGTTGCAAAACTTTTCATTCTTTTCTTTTAAATATTATTATTTTGCATGGGCAAAAACCTTTTGTAAGGAAAAAAAAGATTCATGAGCGTATTTAGTTTTTTAACACAAGATTTAGCTATTGACCTTGGTACGGCCAACACGCTAATTATACATAAAGACCAGGTTGTTGTTGACGAACCTTCTATCATTGCGATTAATCGCAGAAGTGGAAACGTAATAGCAGTTGGTAGTCAGGCACAACAAATGCATGGCAAAGTGCACGAAGATATCAAAACCATTCGTCCGCTTAAGGACGGAGTAATTGCAGATTTTCAGGCAGCAGAGCACATGATTAGGGGCATGATAGACATGATACCTAAAACCAGCAAGTTTATTAAGCCGCAGCAACGCATGGTTATTTGCATTCCATCTGGCATTACTGAGGTGGAGAAACGTGCGGTAAAAGACAGTGCAGAGCGTGCAGGTGCCAAGGAAGTTTACCTAATTCACGAGCCTATGGCTGCTGCAATTGGTATTGGTATAGATGTGTTTGAACCCATGGGAAACATGATTATTGATATTGGTGGTGGTACTACCGAAATTGCGGTAATAGCCTTAGCGGGTATTGTTTGCGATCAATCTATTCGTGTGGCTGGGGATGAATTTACGGAGGATATTTTAGACTATATGCGCAGGCAGCACAACCTGTTGGTGGGAGAGCGCACTGCAGAACGCATCAAAATAGAGGTTGGTTCGGCCCTGCCAGAATTGGAAAATCCGCCACCAGATTTTGCGGTAAATGGTAGAGATTTGATGACAGGTATTCCAAAGCAAATTACGGTGAGTTATTCAGAAATTGCCTCTGCTTTAGACAAGTCAATTTCTAAAATAGAGGAGGCTATTTTGCGTGCATTGGAGCTTACACCACCAGAATTATCGGCCGATATTTATTCTACTGGTTTGTATTTAACGGGTGGTGGTGCTTTGTTAAGGGGCTTGGATAAGCGCATTGCAACCAAGACCAAATTGCCTGTTCATGTTGCCGAAGATCCACTTAGGGCAGTAGTTAGAGGCACTGGTATGGCCTTAAAGCACCTCGACAATCATAAATTTCTTATGACCTAATTTTTCGAATTGGGTTGAACCTAATTTGAGACACAATCAGAATCAAAAGAAGTTATGAGAAACCTGATATTCTTTTTTCACAAATACTATACCTTCATTCTCTTCTTTTTACTGGAACTGTTTTCCTTCGTTATATTATTTCAATACAATAATTACCAAAAGGCCAGTTTCTTGAATTTTACGGGAGGCATGGCGAGTGGTTTTTACGAATCGGTAAACAGCACCACCAACTATTTTGGGCTCAGAAATATAAATGACAGTTTGTTGGCAGAAAACGCGCGTTTAAGGGCGCAAATGCTTAATGCATATTATCAAAGTGGGTTTACACAAACCTCCATAAATGATTCGGCGTATAAGCAACAATACACCTATATTTCGGCCAATGTGGTGAACAATTCGGTAACTAAAAGGAACAATTATATCACCATTGACAAAGGTAGTTTACATGGCATAAAACCAGATATGGGCGTAATGAGTGCCAATGGGGTAGTGGGAATTGTAACCAGCGTTTCTGAACATTTTTCAACGATTAGGTCGGCCTTAAATGGCAATACAAAAATTAGCTGCATGCTTAAAAAGAACAATGCTTTTGGCTCATTAGAATGGAATGGCGATGACCCAAAATTCTCGAGCATGAAGTTTGTGAACAAGCATGTGCCCATTGGCATGAATGATGAAATTGTAACCAGTAATTATTCCACCCTTTTTCCGCAAGGCATTCCGGTTGGGCATGTGTATTCTCATAGCTTGGATGCAGGCGAAAATTTTCATTTGATTAAAGTAGAATTATACACCAATTTTTCTACTTTAAAAAATGTGTATGTGATACAAAATATATTAAAAGAAGAACAAGAAACTTTAGAAAGCAACCTAAAAGGTGATAATTGAGTTAATTAAATATTTTGCCAGTTTTGTGTTAATTTTATTGATACAATTATTGGTTATAAATAACATAGAGCTTACCACTTATGTTAACCCGTATATCTATATCATTTTTATATTGAGTTTGCCTGTTACCACCAAGCCTTGGCATGTGGTGGTAATTTCTTTTGGCACAGGAATGATAATGGATACATTTAGCAGCACGCCGGGTTTACACATGGCGGCTGTAGGGTTTATGGGCTATTTCAGGAATTTCTATTTGCAATTTGCCTGTAGCAAGGAAGATTATGAAAGCAGGATAAAACCTTCTATTTCTAGAAAAGGCATTGTGTGGTTTTTGGTTTATGTTAGCATCATGACCTTGATGCATCACATGGTATTATTCTATTTAGAAATTTATAGTTTAAAGGAATTTTTCAGAACCTTGCTTCGTGTTTTATCGAGCAGCTTTTTTACTGTTTTGCTTATTTCTGTTGGACAGATTTTATTTTACCCATCAGACAAAGCTAGATAATGGATAAGCTAGGAAAACAACGCACCCTCCTCATAATTTTCGTAGGTGTGGCGGTAATATACATTAGTAGGCTATTTTACTTACAGGTGGTTGATGATAGTTATGTGTTTTTTGCGCAAAACAATGTCTTGCAAGAGCAAACTATTTATCCAGCTCGTGGATTAATATATGACCGCACAGGGGAGCTTTTGGTTTATAATGATGCTATTTATGATTTATCGGTTATTCCAGAACAGGTAAAAGATTTGGATACCCTGGCTTTTTGCGCAGTTTTAAAAATGACCAAGGAAGAGTTTATTTCCACCTTTGCTCGTTTGCGCAGGCAAAAAGGCTATAGCCAATGGCGGCCTATTGTTTTTCAAAGGCAAATTACCATTCCAACTTATGCAGCATTTCAAGAGAAGCTATTCGATTTTAGGGGCTTTTTTGTTGAGGTTAGAACCGATCGAAAATATAAACACAGCAATGCCGCACATGTGATGGGATATATTGGTGAGGTTACCGATGCCGACATTGAAAAGAGTGACGATTATTATCGCATGGGAGATTTTATTGGCAAGAGTGGTGTGGAACGTATTTATGAAAAAGAATTAGGTGGCATTAAAGGAACGCGATACGTTTTGGTGGATAGTAAAAATAGAACCCAAGGCAGGTATAAGAATGGCGATTTTGATACTGCAGCCATTACTGGTAAAGATATTAATCTAAGCATTGATCAAGATTTACAGGCTTTGGGCGAATCGCTAATGTTAAACAAAATTGGCAGTATTGTTGCCATTGAACCCAGAACAGGTGAAGTGCTTTCCTTGGTTAGTTCTCCTACGTACGACCCCAATTTAATGGTGGGCAGAGAGCGTGGCAATAAATATATGGAATTGCTGCAAGACAAAGATAAGCCTTTGTTTAATCGCCCTATTTCTGCCCCCTACCCACCTGGTTCCATCTTTAAGGTTATCATGAGTTTAATGGGTCAGCAAGAAAAGGTATTAACAGAGAACACCACCTATGCTTGTCACCATGGTTATTTATTTGTAGGCTGCCATGCACACTACTCTCCCCTTGCTTTGCGCGGGGCAATTACAGTAAGTTGCAATGCATATTTTTGTCAGGTTTACAGAAGCATCATCAACAATCCAAGATACAAGCATGTAGAAGATGCCTACAATGAATTCTATAAACATGCCTATAGTTTTGGAATGGGTCATGCTTTGGGCATCGACTTATACGGTGAAGGTCCGGGAGTGTTAAAAAAAGCTGCATATTTTGATAAGCTTTATGGTAGACACAGGTGGCAAGCACTCACTACCATCTCTATGGGAATTGGGCAGGGAGAATTGGGAATAACGCCATTACAAATGGCCAATGCCACAGCAGCAGTTGCCAATAGAGGGTACTATATTACACCCCATATTGTAAGAAAGGTAAACAACCATGCCAATCCAAATCCCGAGTATAATATTAAACATTGGACCACCATTGACACCTCGTACTTTCCTATTGTTATAGAAGGCATGTACGATGTGGTAGAGCGCGGTACCGCGTATATTGCCCGCATTCCGGGAATACAAGTTTGCGGTAAAACGGGTACGGCTCAGAACCCACATGGAAAAGACCATTCTATTTTCTTTGCTTTTGCTCCAAAGGATAATCCTAAAATAGCCATAGCAGTGGTGGTAGAAAATGCAGGATTTGGCGCAACATGGGCGGCACCTATTGCCAGCTTAATGATGGAGCAATACCTCACAGGAAAACACGATACCAGAAAAGCTTTACTTGATAGAATGTTAAAAGGAAATTTAACCCACCGAAATGACAGTATCTCAACCCAAACCAAGTAGAATAGATTGGATCACCCTAAGTTTATATTACTTTTTTGTAATAGTGGGCTTGATATGCATTTATGCTTCGGTGTATAAAGAGTCCAATCCAAATATTTGGGATGCCAGCCAGAACTATGGCAAACAATTAATATGGATAGGCATTTCTTCTTTTATTGGCCTCATGATTTTGCTTATTGACGAGAAGTTTTTTTACGCCTTTGCCTATACTATTTTTGGCATAACCATATTCTTGCTCATCTTGGTTTTGGTGGCAGGTACTACGGTAAAAGGCTCGTCGAGTTGGATTGAAATTGGCGGCTTTAGGGCACAGCCAGCAGAGTTTGCCAAGTTTGGAACAGCCTTGGCATTGGCACGTTTCCTTAGTGGCTATAACATCAATTTTGAAAAGGATAAAAAAGTTCAACTAATTAGCGCTGCTATCATCATAGCGCCCATGATCATAATTCTTTTGCAAAATGAAACGGGCTCTACTTTGGTATTTACTTCGTTTATTTTGGTGCTGTTTAGAGAAGGTTTGTCGGGGTGGATTTTGTTTGCGGGATTTGTATTGGTGATATTGGCCGTTATGGCCTTACTGGTACCACCCTTATATATTATCATTGGGCTTGCTTTTTTAGCCGGAATCTTTCTGCTGGCAGTGCGAAGAACCACACAATTGGTGATGATTACCATAGGTGCAGTTATACTTGCTGGCGCCATGGTAAGCAGCATCGATTATGTTTTTGAGAATGTGATGCAAGCCCATCAACGTACCCGTATCAATGTTTTATTGGGCAAGCAAGTAGATATTAAAGGAGCGGGTTATAATGTGCAACAGTCCAAAATTGCCATTGGCAGTGGCGGTCCGTGGGGCAAGGGATTCTTGCAAGGCACGCAAAACAAATTTAGGTTTGTGCCAGAGCAGAGTACCGATTTTATTTTCTGCACCATTGGCGAGGAATATGGCTTTGTGGGCTCCTTAGCCTTTGTGGTTTTATACATCTTTTTGCTCTACCGGCTATTGGTAATGGCAGAGCGACAGCGACAAAAATTCAACCGCATTTATGGTTATAGCGTGGTCTGTATTTTATTCTTTCACTTTGTAATTAATGTGGGCATGACATTGGGCTTGATGCCCGTTATTGGTATTCCATTGCCGTTTATAAGTTATGGAGGTTCGGCCTTGCTAAGCTTCACCATTTTACTCTTTATCTTTATAAGGCTCGATGCTAACAGGGTAAACGAACTAGGCCGTTAAATATAGGTATTCAACAAATCGAGAAACTGGTGTCGGCTAATTTCGCGGGCACCCAAGCTCATTAAGTGCGAGGTAGATTGTTGGCAATCTATCACCTGAATTCCTTCTTGCAAGGCATGCAAACAAAAGTAAATTAGTGCAGCTTTGCTGGCATTGCTCACCTTGCTAAACATACTTTCGCCATAGAAAACTTTGCCCAATTGCAGTCCATAAAATCCGCCCACCAGCTCGTTATTGAGCCAAACTTCTACCGAATGTGCCAATCCAAGTTGGTGCATTTGCTTGTATGCATCTACAATTTCCGGGCTGATCCAAGTGCCTTCTTGCGTGAGCCTAATTTGCCTACAGTTGAAAATTACTTCATCAAAATTTTGGTTCAGGCTAAAGGAGAAACTGCCTTTGCGAAGCAGTTGTTTCATACTTTTGCTCACCTTAACTTCGCCAGGAAATAGGACCAACCTTGGGTCTGGACACCACCAAAGAATGGGGTCTTCTTGGTTGAACCAAGGATAGGCGCCAATGCTGTAAGCGTTGATGAGTGTTTGTGGCTGTAAATCGCCGCCTACGGCTAATAAACCATCGGCATCGGCTAACTCAGGATTTGGAAAAATGCCATCAAAAACAAAATGCATTTAGGATACTTTGAAAGTTTTATTGTTATAAATAGTGCTTTTTAAAACAGTGCTTGAAATGCCGAATTGCAATATTCGATAGCCAAAAAAAATGGACTACCCAATTTATCGTTGGGCATTTAGCATACAAAATCAAATTGTTCTTAGAACAAATTTAATTTTAGTTTTGTCATAATTTACAGTTTTTAGCAGCCTTTTAATTAGGCAATTTGATCCAAAGCTTTGGCTAAATCATGGTCTTTTTGCGTAATGATATTGCCATCGTCGTGGGTACTTAATTGCACCATTACCTTGTTATAAACATTGCTCCAATTTGGATGGTGATTGGCTTTTTCGATGACAAAAGCGGCTTTAACCATCCAGGCAATTGCCTCTGGAAACGAGCTAAAAACGAAGGTTTTGCAAAGTTGATTGTTGGTTGTTTCCCAGTCTGTTGATTTCATAATTTAAAGTGTTTTTTTATGGTAAAAATATATAGCTACGAATCATTTAAAATGATTTATGGCGATAAGACAAAATAATCATACCATGAAATTATCCTCTCTCTAATTCTGCATAAACGGTATAAAAGTACAATAGAAATTGACCAAACCTAAATTATACCATTTTATTAGGCAAATCATTTGCCTTTTCAAGGCTCTTATTGCTTCATTTGGGTCAGACAGAAAACTAGTTTGATTGGGTATAGAAAATAAAAAATCACAATTGCTTCATTTGGGTCAGACAGAAAACTAGTTTGATTGGGTATAGAAAATAAAAAATCACAATTGCTTCATTTGGGGTCAGACAGAAAACTAGTTTGATTGGGTATAGAAAATAAAAAAAGCCCTTCCTAAAAAAGGAAGGGCTTTTAAATAAATAAAGTGTGATTAGTTAATAGTTAAACGCTTGCTAGCAATAGAACCATCTGTATTTTTAACTAAAACAATATACATACCAGAAGCAAATCCGTTTGTATTGATTTGAGTTTGGTGTGCACGTACGTTGTTGTTAACAGAGATTTCGCGACCCATAATATCATAAATTGCAACAGAAGCAATTGGTGCTTTGTTGTTATCCATGCTAATGTTAACGAACTCTTTTGCTGGGTTAGGGAAAATAGAAACGAAGCTGTTTAAGCTTGCTTCATAGATACCTGTAGGCGCATTTTTTGTTAAAGAGATATTGAAAGAGTTAGATGCTTTTCCAAAATAATCGTTGGTAGCAACCACTCTCCATTTCAAAGGAACAGGCATGTTATCTGGTGCACCAAGTTCAACTAATAAACCATAAACAGTAGCATGATCAACAACCAATGAATCTGCATCTATAACAGGAACTTCTACCACAGGATCGCTAAAATCTCCAGTAGGAATATCCATTTGGAACAAATAAATAGTGCTATTAGATTGCGCATTAGCAGCACTAGATTTTTGCCAGTCGATATTCAAAAACAAA
Source organism: bacterium (assembly GCA_034439755.1). GTDB lineage: Bacteria > Bacteroidota > Bacteroidia > UKL13-3 > UKL13-3 > B1. Next base: position 15,749 of record JAWXAZ010000046.1, on the reverse strand, counting down.
GAAGCACTATCATAAACAACTACAGATGCATTGTTTGCTGGTGAAATTAAATTGAAATTATTTAAAGTTGCGCTTCCAGCTAAATCTAACTGAATAGCCATACGAGGAGAAACATATTTAACGATGGTATCGCAATAAGCTTTTCCTTTTGCTGCCGACATATTAGGGTTAGTTAAGAAAGACAAAGAATCTGCCTCGCGGCCATTAGCGGGAATAAAACCATTAAATGGTGCAGACATTGGTGCACCAGCATAAGGAACACCTGGTGTATTTTGAAGAATAACGCGACTCCACCATTCCCAAGGAGCATTTTCGAAAGGGAAAGAAGATTCAAAACCAAACATGTTGTTTTCTGCATTTGGCACCATCATAGCGCGTTCGCTAATGGCATCTAAGTACATCACAGAGTTTAATTTGTTGTTGATACCCAATTTATTTGCTTTAGGAATTACATGTGAAGCACCACTTGCGTTAGGAATAACAGTGATACCAGTTGTAGGAACAATTACGTTTCCTGTTCCGTAAGGAGCAAATGGATCTTTTGTGCACTGTAAGCTAACAATAGGTAAGCTGGTCGATTTCATCCAAGCAGTATCGCCCATAGCGCCACCAAAATTAAATACCATGTTTAAATCACTAGATACAGCAGCATCAGCACCATAGTTCAAAGGGCCATAACCACCTAAACCAGTCCAATCGCCTAAGGTATCTACACTTACCATTGGAGAAAGATCTCCACGTAAGAACTTTAAGTTGTTCTCAATATCACCACGAGATGAAACCGTAGCAACTCCATAAGCAATATATCCACCTGTACCTTGTCCACCTAGTACAATTTTTTTATCGTCAATTTTGTACATGGCGGCATTGCTTTTAAAGAAACGAACCGCATTGCGCACATCTTGTAAACCACGGTAAGTAGCTTTTAACAATTGCTCGGTAGCTGCACTTTGGTTTGTAGTAGTAGGATTCCAACCTGTACGGTAATTAATTGCTGCAACTACATAACCTCTTAAAGCCAATTCGGTAGCAACTTGTACGATGGTACTATCGTTTTTGTTACCAGTAGTTTGCTTGTTTACGATACTAGGTAAATAACTTCCGGTGTGAGCCAAAATAACCAATGGACGCTTCACTTCAGTGTCGCCAGTTGGTTGGTAAATATCACACATTAATTTGTTTGAAAACAAAGGCTGTATTCCTGGTACCTGACCAAATAGAATATTTACAGCGGCATTTGAATCATACATCACATTGCTAGTTTTTGTTACTGCTGCAAAAACTGGATCAATGAAACGAACTTGAGCTTGCGCACTCAGCGCAAACATACTGGCCACAATAGCCAATCCTTTTAGTAATTGTTTCTTCATTTTTATGTTTTGGTTTTAAGTTTTATCTAAATGATGGTGCTAAGTAATAACTTTTTAAGTTAAAATCAAACCTTTTATGATTTTGCGCAACTATTTAGAGAAGTCGAACAGCATGGAAAAATACGCCATACGGCCTACTCTGGGTCCGCCATATACCTGAATTACCTCATTATTAAGGGCATTGCTGGCACCCACTTTTATGGTTAATTTCTCATCCGGAAAATATTTGTTTACCTGAAAATCGAGCATGCCATAAGCTGGAACCACACCCGTAAATTGCGGAGAACCCTCAAAGGTAAAACCTTGTTGCCATTTATAATTAGCGCCGTAACCCCAATTGCGAATCCAAAATCCCAGGATATTCGACTCAATATCGCGTCCATTTACGCCCAAATTATACTTGTGTTCTGGCGTATTAAAAGCAGGAATTAAAGGATCCAAAGACCCATGTCGGTCCAATTTATTCCAAGAATAATTTGCCGCAAAGCCCAAGTACTTTTGGTAAAAATAATTTAAGCCCACCGTTAAACCCTGCGTAGTTACCTGATCTACGGCATTGGTACTTACCCTATACACTTTCACCGAACTAGGATATAGCTCTGGCCAATCTACATTTGCACCAATTTTGTAACCAATAAAATCATCGTACCAACTAAAATAATAGCTTATATCCACAAAAAACTTCTCGCCCAAATTACCTCTATAACCAACCTCTAAAGTTTTTACGCGCTCGGGCTTAATAGGTGCAATGTTAAAATAAGACAAGCGACTCTTGTTGGTATTAAAGGCATCAATTAAACTCTCCACAGTAACTAGGCTATCAAACCCTTTTAGGTTGCCCAATAAAGTTGCCCTACCCACATTTAAATTAATATACTGATCTGATAAAGTAGGATTGCGAATGGCACTCGAAGCAGAAAACCTAAAAACATGCTGCTTGTGCGTATAAACGGCACTAGCAGCAGGCGACCATAGCAAATTAAAGTTCTGATTTTTATCTAAACGGTTGGTAAAACTCACCTTCATTTTATTGTCGATAAACTTATGCTCCAAGCCTAAATAACCACCTACTTCTTGGTTAAAAATACGGTCCATACCGGCAGTATCCAAAAAGATGGTCCCCTTGGTATAAGGAGCGTATAACCTATAATTAGCCCCCAACTTAAGCTCAAATCCTTTCACCACCAATTGCTTTTCGCCCATCATATGGTACAAGGCAGATTGATCAAAAAATCGCGCACCACCCTCGCGATTCGACAAGCTAATAATTTCCTTGTAGGCCGAATCGAACCTTGTAGTACCCGGTTCAAAACGCGCCAAACCACCAGTTTGATTAGACGGCTTGGTATCGGTTACATCGCGCACCAAACCATGGTAACGCACCAAAGTATCGCGGTAGTAATTGTTTAAATAATGATTGGCATATTTCTCATGCTCTACACCAGGCGGCACACTGTTATTTGCTGGCCTCAAGCCTATCATGGTATTATAAGAAATGCCATTCCAGTTTTCAGAATAATCCTTTGCCCAATTGTTATCCGACTTGGCATAATTTTGCAAGAGCAAAGCCGCCGCATAAGCATCAAAACTATTGCCCGCATCTTCCTTTGTGTTATAAGCACGCACAAAAAAACTATTCTCTTTTCTAATTTCTATCCTATTTTGGTTAAACAAAATATCCTTTAGGCTAAACCTATTATCGCCCTGATATACGGTGGTACCACTGCCAAAACTAGAATTCAATATTAATTCAACATCCTTCTTTACCTTATAATGAAAGGCCGCGCTCATCTTTAAATTACGCGAATTATAATCCACCAAATCAACCTCTTTATACCCCTTCCTCATGGCATACCCATAGCCCAAATAAGGAATACCACTTTGCTTAAAACGGTTGGAAGAATATTCATCGCCATATACATTTACGGCATCATAGCCACCTGGGTTCAATTCGTTAACCGGACTTTGCGCCGTTTTCTCATAATTGGTAGCTTCCCAATCGTTGGCACTCATGGCAAACAAATTAAACTTATAGGCAAACTTTTCCTCCCCTTTTTTATTCTTAAAAGCCTCGGCATATCTTATGGCCACCTCGGTTAACCTGCGCTCACCCAATTTCATTTGCACCGATAATCCTTGGTAAATAAAAGGATTCTTGGTAACCATATTAATAACCCCATTAAATGCGTTTGGACCATAGTAAGCACCACTTGCACCCACAATTAAATCTACACGCTGCACATCCAATTCTGAAGCGCCCAAGAAATTGCCCAGAGAAAAGTTTAAGCCCGGCGATTGGTTATCTACCCCATCAATTAATTGCAAACTTCTAACTGGGGAAGTACTGTTAAAACCACGCGTATTTATTATCTTAAAACCAATGCTGGCACTGGTCATATCCACACCCTTTAACAAGGCCAATCCCTCATAAAAATTGCCTGCGGGCGTTTCTTTAATGGCAATGGCATCCATGGTTTCAATGGTAAGCGGCGCCTGCTTTTGTTTCATGGTAATTCTCGAATCCTTAATAGACACTTCTCTTAATTCCCGTGTGTTTTCCTTTAATTTTATGTCTATGTTTTTTGTTACGGTCTGAACCAAAACCTCGGCTTTGACATATCCGATATAGGAAATTATGAGGGTTAAAGGCAAGGGCGCTGAGGTTTTGAGGGAGAAAGCACCTTCATAATCGGTAGTTACACCCGTGCTCGTTCCTTTTACCGAAACAGTAGCACCGATTAGCGGCTCAGCAGATTTTGAATCCTTAATAATCCCCTTAATAACAATTGGCTGTTGACCAAATGCCAAGGAACTAAAAAACAAAAATATCGTAAAAAATGCAGGTATAAACTTCTTCAAATGATGCTCCTATTATTATCCAATAATAAGAAAACTAGTTAAATTTCAACAGCATTTGCAAAAGTTGCAAAAATAAAAACCCGCAAAATTGGTTCAAACCGAATAATAAAGGTACTCCTAACACAACTTTTTGCGCCAAATTAAGGCAATTACTTTACCTATAAAATTTTCCATAAAACCCTCTAGCGCACTTAAAAATATAGCGGTTTGAATTAGATAACTTTGAAAAATTGGTTTATAAATTTAACATACATTCAAACGCCAAACTCGCCAGAAAAAAAATTCCGATTGTTCAAAAAATTTTACCGAATTCAAAAAAAAATGAATGCAAGCACCATTCGCATCTATCCTAACCCAACTAATTCGATGCTTAACATATAAAATTTAGTTGGCAATGAGAGAGATATAATGCGAGTCTCATCATAAATCCTTACCCTATTAAGCTAAATTTTTGTTTTGGTGAGAACCAAAAAAAGCGAAAATTATTTCTACAAATGGCACGCCAATAAAGACCACATACAGCACCAAAATAAGCCTAAGAAAAAAGGATATAAATTGATAGAAAATGTGCCCAAAGGCTCTTCTAAGAGATATAAAAACAAGGCAATTCATGGACAAATTGCCAGCCATACTTTTAGCGCTGCCAACCTTTTAAACTTTGCTTTCAATCAATACTAATTTTCTTTTATGGTTTAATTATTTGGGTTCTGTTTAATCCTAAAAATACTTTTGAGGAAGATAAATCATACATCATAGGTTACTCATTCTTTTCAAAAATTATGAGTGTTCTGGTATATTGATAAGTGCCCGAAATGCTACTTGAAAGCAATTTGTAGCCATCTTTTACAATATCATTAATTGTATGCTGAATGAGCAGAGAATTGGCATCCTCTGCCGCATCTTTCATCCTTAATCCAGCCTTTTCCAATTTAATAATCTTGGCACTTTTATTAGCGTAGGAAACGCGAATATAAGATTCGAATCTATTGCCAAGAAAATAATTTTGATAAATTCTTAAGGTAACGATTTCATGCTTGTTTTGGGCGTAAGTATTAAGAGAAAGCAGCAGAATAAAACCAACAAAAGTAGCTAAGGTTATTTTTGACATGTTATGTGCATATTTGTAAAATCATGAATTTCAATAGGCCATTTTCACTATCACTTCCACGTTTTGGGGTGTAAGACTTTGATGTTCTCCTAGTGCTAACCAACTGCGCTCTATAAACCTTTTTGAGATCAATTCTGCTGTGCCTTCATAGTTGGCGGTATACTTAGAAAGTTTGGTATCAATTCCCAAGCCATTAAAGAAAGCTTCTGTTTTCTCAATGGCCGCTTTCGCTTTATCTTCGGTAGACCCGTCTACAACATTCCAAACACGTTCTGCATATTGAGCAAGTTTCTCCTTCTTAGATTCAAAATTAAATTGGTAATGACTAGGTGCTATAATGGCAAGGGTGCGTGCATGGTCTATGCCAAACAGCGCAGTAAGCTCATGGCCCATAGCATGAATAGCCCAGTCTGTTGGCACGCCTTTTTGGATCAAACCGTTTAAAGCCATTGTGCAACTCCACATAAAATTTGATGCGGCCACATAGTCCGATGGGTCTTTCATTATTTGAGGTGCAACTTCAATAAGCGTTTGCAAAATACTTTCAGAAAATCTATCTTGAAGACTTGCCCCAATTGGATAGGTTAAGTATTGTTCTAACACATGTGTAAAAGCATCTGTAACGCCGTTAGCCAATTGCTTTTGAGGAATAGAATGGATCACTTGCGGATCCAAAACCGAGAATTGCGGGAACAACCCAGCGCCACCCATACCCAATTTCTCTTTGGTTTCTTCTCTTGTAATGACTGCACCCGAATTCATTTCTGAACCAGTGGCGGGTAAAGTTAGAACCGTACCAAAAGGCAATCCTTTAAGCGTAACAATTTTATTTACCAGAATATCCCAAGGCTCATTGCCATCATAAAGTGTAGCAGCAGAAAGGAATTTTGTACCATCTATTACCGAACCACCACCAACGGCTAATAGGAAAGTAACTTGTTCGTTCTTTATCACTTTTAAGGCTTGCATTAAAACCGAGTATTCTGGGTTTGCCGGAATTCCGCCAAATTCTAACACCTCAAAATTGGCCAATGCCGCTTTAACTTGGTCATAAACGCCATTGCTTTTAATGCTTCCCCCACCAAATAACATTAACACTTTGGCACCTAGTGGAATCTCGTTTTTTATATGAGCAATCTGTCCTTTTCCAAATAATATTTTAGTAGGATTTTTAAATTCAAAATTATTCATGTTTGTTTTATATTATTTTTTCAACAAGCAACTTAGCCTTATTGTTACCAATATAAAAACTATTTCGGTTTGAACCGATGAAAAATAATGATTGTATAAAGATTTTTTAACAACAGGTAAATATCATGGCGCTGGTACAGGTAAAATTCGGTGCCACAATGAACAGATTTACTTCGACTAAAATCCAAAAACCTTTTTGGCGTTGGCGCTGGTGATTTCGGCAACTTGGTTAAGCCCGAGTTTCTTTAATTCTGCTAGTTTTTTGGCCACTTCTAGTATATAAAAACTCTCATTTCTTTTGCCTCTGTGTGGCGCTGGAGCTAGGTAGGGCGAGTCTGTTTCTAATACCAGATGTGCAATGTCTATGTCTTCAATGGCCTTGTCTAAGCCGCCATTTTTAAAGGTAAGTACGCCACCAATACCCAACATAAATCCTAAATCAACCACCTCGGCCGCTTGTGCTGCATTGCCGCCAAAGCAATGAAAAATACCGCGTAATTTAGCGTGCTTCATATCTTTTAAAATGGCTATTACATCTTCGTTGCTGTTGCGCGAATGAATTACAATGGGCAAATCCATTTGTATGGCCCACTGAATTTGCATGCGAAAGGCCTTGTTCTGTTGTTCCTTAAACTCGGTGCTCCAATAATAATCTAGACCAATCTCCCCTACTGCATAAAACTTGCGCTTCTTAAACCATTTCTGAATTTGAAAAAGTGAGGCATTCGTATGCTCATCCACCGAACAAGGATGAAGGCCCATCATTGGAAAACAATTGGCAGGAAAGCTCCAACAAACATCGAGCATGGGCTGTATGGAATGCACGTCGATATTGGGCAAAAACAAGGTATCAATACCGTTGTGTATGGCCTTTTCTATGGCTAATTTTCTATCTGCATCAAACTCCGATGCATACAAATGTGTATGTGTGTCTATAAATTGCAAAGTATTTTCCTATCCTTTTTAATGTGTCAAAAGTAAACTATTATTCCCTTTGTTTGCCACCTATTAACTACAAATCACCCATGAGTAATTGAGGGTCACCAGAGCTTGTAAACAACGCTTTTTTATCTGCCAAAATCTGCTCTACCTCGCGGGTATCTAAATAATTTTCTGGGTGGTATAAATGGTATTGGATCAGCCTATTTTTACATCTTTGAAAGTGCATTCCATGTTGTTGCAGGCGCCAATCAATATCGGTATCCTCCCCTATTCCCGCTTTTATATAACTTTCGTCAAAACCACCAACGGATTCAAAATCTAACTTATAAATTCCCCAATTATGTCCCCAAAAGCCAGGTCTAGTTTCTGGCTTCGAAAAAGGCAGATACAATCCAGCATCCAAACGCTTACAACCATACCGAATTAAATTTGGCCAATGAATCAAATTCAAATTTTGTTCTTGTTCAATTCTTTGGCTCAACAAAGGCGAGAGCATAACCCTTCTGCCATATGTTACGGCACCCATATTTTTAAGGCCATTATGTTCTGCTAAAAACTTAGGATGCAGCAAACAATCGCCATCTATAAAAACCAAATATGCGCCATTCGACTTGCGCACCGCTTCGTTTAAAATACGGCATTTTCTAAACCCAATATCCTCCTGAAAAACATGAATAATTGGAAATGAAAATTGCGCTTGCCATTCCATAATTTTAGATCGCATTTTCTCCCCATTATTATCTTCGGCTACAATTACTTCAATGCTTGGAAACCCCTGCTGCGCTTCAATACTTTTTAGAATAAGCTGTAAGGAAGCAAGGTTTTTATACACAGATATAACAAGGCTAATTTCTTTCATAACATTTCACAAATATAACCAATACTGAAAGCTTTTTTGTATGTGGCCAAAAATTGGTGCAACAGGTATTGCATTGGTATTAAATTTGAAACTTTTAGACTAAAATAATAACATAATTTTAAAGGTAATTTAAACAAATTCCTTAGTTGCTGTATTTCCTTTCTTTCCAATCCATTTTAATGGGTAAAGCATAAAATCCCAACATTAAAAATTGCATGATGAACGAGTAAGGTTCAAATAAAATTAGCGTTGGCCAATGAATTTTTAACTTTAATCTTTGGCTAATTAATAATAAAAATACGGTCTGAACCAATACCTTTACGACCCATAATTTTAAGGCCATAACAGGGTGCACAAACAACAATACAATGAGTACCGGATAGAATAAGGCTTGCAGCATAAAGATAAACAACCAATACCAAGGCAGGCCTTGCGCACCTTGCAACCAGCGCTTGCGTTGATGCAACAATTCACCCAATTGTGTTTGTGCTTTTGACAAATTAAGCGAGCGGGTTTCAATTAAATTATGGGTATTAAATCTACCTTGCCTAATGGCCTTAAACAATTGAAAATCTTCTGTTACAGAAAAGGGCATTTGCTCGTAACCTCCCGTTGCCAAATAAGCTTCGCGGGTAAAGGCCATGTTGTTGCCAACCGCCGTGCTCTTTAGCCCAAGCCTATCCAAACCAATAATATGACCGTTGCCCAACATCCACTCCAAACCTTGCCATTTCTCAAAATAACTTTTGCCATCCACCACGGTAGTGCCACTTACCATGCCTACTTTATCTTGCATTAAAAAGGGCAACAAATGCGCAATCCAACTGGGCGACACTTCAATATCGGCATCGGTCACAAAAATATAATCGGCCTTACATTGCTTCACCAAATGCGCCAGTACATTTCCTTTGGCTTTGGCCGAACCTAAGTTTTCTGTTACCTCATACAAATGTACATGCGGATAATGTTGTTCATATTGCTGAACCAATTTGACCGTTTGATCGGTTGAAGCATCGTTGCCAATCCAAATCTCAAGCAGGTCTTTTGGATAATTTAATTTCAACAAACTATCTAGGCATTCGCCCATGTTATCGGCTTCGTTGCGAGCGGGCACCAATACCGCCACAGGCGGCAATATTGCAGGTATTCTAGCCCTTGGCCTTTCACTAAAAAAACCGGCTAAAACCAAGAGTTGTAAAAAGAGATACAACCAAAGTAAGATTACTAAAATAACTTCCATTTATTTAGGGGCTATGCAACAAAATTGAAATCCCCTGTTGCTATAATTTAATAATAAGTTGGGTAACATTAATTGCAAATTGGCAAAAGCCTTTTCGCTGTCGTGAAAAACCACAATGCTCCCATTCTCTACCTTTTTCATTTCTGCGGTGCTCTCTGGTATATTTAAATTTTTATCATAATCGGCACTCAACCTATCCCACATCACAATTTTATAATTGGGCAATAAAGCCTTGGCCTGACTCCTTTTAATTTTTCCATAAGGAGGTCTAAATAAAGTTGAATCAATGTATTTCTCGGCATGCTTAACATCGGCAATATACTCAGAACAAGTATGTTTATACCCATTTAAATGGCGAAAAGTATGGTTGCCCACGGCATGCCCTTCGGCCAAAATCTGGGCAAACACTTCAGGATATTTTTTTACATTATCGGCAACGCAAAAAAAGGTAGCTTTGGCTCCGAATTGCGAAAGCAAATGAAGCACCCAAGGCGTAATTTTTGGGTGTGGCCCATCGTCGAAGGTTAAAAATAGTTGTTTATCCCTTGTATTAACCTTCCATGTATAGGCAGGGAATAGCTTTTGAATAAAGGAAGGAATTTTGTATATAAACATTATTTTTGCCCAATAGCTTAAAAAAACCAAATTTAATCAATGCTTCGAATATTCAAAAAAAATACCGCCCTTTTGACAATTTGTTTAATTGGATTCGGCAATTTATTTGCGCAGGAACAAAAAGTGTGGACCTTGCAGGAATGCATAGAGCAGGCCCTAAGTAAGAACATTACCGTTCAGCAACAATCCTTAACTACACAATCTGCCAAGGCCGATTATTTTCAGAGTAAAATGGTCCTATTGCCCAATTTAAATGGCAATGCAAACAACAATTGGCAAACGGGTTTTGCCATTAATCCTGCCACCAATATTGCACGCGAAGGGGTTTCGTTTAGAACCAACTCTTTTGGACTTAGCAGCAGTGTACCATTGTTTAGTGGCTTCCAAAACATCAACAATGTGAGGGGTCAGGAAGAGCGCTTAAAAGCCAGCGAAAAAGATTTGGATCAGACCAAAAATAACATTACCCTCAATGTTTGCAACGCTTACTTAAGGGTATTGCAAAGCATAGAATTGTACAATTCTTCTGTGGCCAGAGTAGATGCCACTAAGGCTTTGGCAGACCGCCAAAAAAGAATGTTTGAGCTTGGCAGCAGCAATAAAAGCAGGTATCTTCAGTTACGAGCCCAATTATCGAACGAAGAATTATTGACAGTAAATGCAGAAAACACCGTGTTGCAGGCCTACTTAGATTTGTGGTTATTAATAGAGGTAAAACCAGAATCGGGCTATAGCGTTGCGCAACCCAACTCGGCATCTTTGGAGGTTCAAGACGAGCCCAAAACCATTGATGCCATCTTTATGGATTTTAGCAAAAACAGTCCGGATGTGGTGGCCGCAGAACACCGCTCACGCAGCTCTGAACTCTCTTATCACGTGGCAAAAGGTGGCCGCAGTCCGCGTTTATCCTTATCTGGAAACCTATCTTCCTTTTACTCTACACAAAGCGTAACGGGGGTTGGCGCGCTAAATTTCAACATCACACAAATTGGCGCGGGCAGCTATAATGGCGACCCAATTCCGGTTTATACCACCATGCCAACAGGCTATGGTTCATACGTTACCACGCCCTTTTCAGATCAATTTAACAGAAACTTAGGTAGCAATATCGGTCTAAACCTATCCATTCCGGTATTTAATGGTTGGAGTGTGAATACCAATGTTCAGAAATCGCGCATTGGGGTTCAATCGAATAAACTGAACGAGAAATTAACTAAAAATAATTTGTACAGAAGCATCTCGCAATCGTATGTCGATTTTAAATCGGCTTTTAAGAGATATGAAGCCAATCAAGAGAACTTGGCAGCTAATAAAGAAGCTTTTGAGGTATCCGAAAAACAATTTGAATTGGGAGGCATGAACATGGCCGATTATTTAAATTCGAAAAACGGCTACATTCGCGCACAGGCAGATTTTACCCAAGCCAAATACGAATTGGTTTTTAGGAGAAAAGTGTTGGACTTCTATATGGGCAAACCGCTATACTAAAAAATGAAATATGACTACTGTTAAGAAAAAAAATAACACCCTAAAATACCTTGGCATTGCCGTTGGGGTTTTAATTGTGATTGCCATAATTGGTAAGCAGGCTGGCTGGATTGGCAAGAAGGAAGGCACACCAATTACCGTGAGTAAGGTGGAGCGTAAAACCATCATCGAATCTGTTTCAGCAAACGGTCGTGTTCAACCCGAAAAAGAGATAAAAATTAGCTCCGATGTATCGGGTGAAATTAGGGAATTGTACGTGCATGAAGGCGATTCTGTGGTGGCCGGACAATTAATGGCGCGCATTGACCCCGAGTTATATCAATCTGCCTTGGATAGGTCTGATGCATCTTTGAATAATACCAAGGCTGCTTTGGCAAGTTCAAAGGCACGTATGGCGCAGGCCGAGGCAAGGTTTCAAGAGATTAATTCTGCGTATGAAAGGAACAAAAAAATGTATGAGCAGAAGTTAATTTCTGATGGTGAATTTGAGACGGCAAAGAGCACTTTTATTAATGCCAAAGCAGAAGTGGAAGCTGGTGGCCAAAGTGTGTTATCTGCATCGTTTAATGTGAAGAGTTTTGAGGCCAGTTTAAAGGAGGCAAAGAAGAACTTAACGCGTACCGAAATTTTTGCGCCGGTAAATGGCACGGTTTCTAAATTGAGTGTGGAGCAGGGAGAGCGCGTGGTTGGAACATCGCAAATGGCAGGTACAGAAATGATGCGCATTGCCAACCTTAACGAAATGGAGGTGAGTGTAGATGTAAACGAAAACGATATTATAAAAGTGGGCTTGCACGATACTACAGAGATTGAAGTGGATGCCTATCCCAACAGAAAATTTAAGGGCTTGGTAACTGAGGTGGCAAACAGTGCTACAACCTCTGCGCAAACTACCAGCGACCAAGTGACTAATTTTGTGGTGAAGATTCGCATTTTAAGGAGCAGCTATGCCGATTTAACGGCAAAGTTTGGCAAACGCAAATCGGTTTTTAGGCCCGGCATGAGTGCCAGTGTGGAGATACAAACCGAGCGCACGGAGAATGTGTTATCGGTGCCCATTGAAGCTGTTACGGTTAGACCATTGAGCGCATTGGATACCTTGGAAAAAGCGGATAAAGCAGAGGTGAAAAAAGACAAAGAAACCAGCAAAGACGACATTGAAGTGGTGTTTATTAAAGAAGGCAATAAGGCCAAAATTAGAAAAGTAAAAACCGGCATACAAGACGATAAATACATACAAATATTGGAAGGCATAAGAGATGAAGACATCATTATATCTGGACCATACAGTGCCATTTCAAAATTACTAAAACACAACGACGAAGTAAAAGAAGTAAGCAAAGAAGCACTCTTCGACGCCAAGAAAAAAGAAAACTAAATACTTTGCGCGGGGTTAAATTTGGGTAGTTATAGATTTGGGAATTAATGGGCAAGCGCTATGATGAAGTTTTTGGTTTAGGAAATGCCATGACTGCTGAGTTTTGGGAGTATGGAAGTAGGTTGGGCAGAAGGTGGCATGTTGATCCTAATGGTTTACGCTTGGCAAAGTTTATATGCTTGTTTTAATAACAATCCAATTTTTTTTATTGACCCAAGTGGAGATGAACCAACACCAGATGGGAAACCAATAGAAAAGAGTAAATCCCCTACTCCTTGGAAAGTTGGAATGGAACAATCTTCACTGTCATTGCTTTTAAAAGAAGTGGTGATTAGTGCAACTCGAATAATACGAAATAGTGTAATTCCATTTGAAATGCGTGTAGGTATGGAAATTTATAAATGTATAGATTGGTTACATGGAAGATGGGGAATAATGTTTAAGCAAAACGGAGATGGGGGTAATGTTGATAATGGAAAAACAAACAAAGCTCAACCTAATATGGTAATTAATCAACTTCCTATGGAAGCTATTTGGGCAACAACAGCCACAATGCCTGCCTTAATAACTGGGTCAACCAAAACAATAAAAGCAGAACCTCCAGGAACCCCTGCACTTGCGAGCAATATTATTACCGCATATGAGAACAAAGATAAGGAACCAAATGACCCCAAAAATATTCCACAAAAAGCTTCTGATAATATACATAGAAATCAAAACGTATATAAAAATTCTTATTTAAATAGAAAAATCATGAAAGGGAATATTATGCATTATTTCAGAGACTCATTTGATAAAAACGGTAACATTTTTATTTCTGTACCTACTAATAAAGCAAATTATGAAAATAGCAATTAAATTTATTTCGTTTTTGACATCACTATTATATTGTCTATTTTCATCATGTAATTCAAATTATCAAAAAAAGATTATCAAATATCAAGATGGAAGTAAAATTGAGATATGGGTATTAAATGACTCCATTGATGATGGACCAGTTATTAAATATTATCCCTCTGGCAATATTCAAGCAATGTTTATTGCAAGAAACGACTCAGTGAATGGTATTTTTTTAATTTATTATGAAAACGGAAATTTAAAAAATCTTTCATATATGAAACAAACTATTACTGATGGTTTTTCATATGATTTTTATCCAAATAAAAAGCTGAAGGGAATCTCTTTTTATGCTAATGATGTCCTTAGATTTAAAAAGAAATTTAACGAGAAAGGTGAAGTAATTCATTTGGAAGGATTCTTACCAATGGAATTAAAGAAGGTTGGAGATGTCAAAATAAAATTTTTAAATAACAAAGGATATATTAGACGAAATATTAAGGAATTAGTTTTCATTGTTAGAGAAAATTGTCCTTACGATGCATTAAAAATATCGGTAGACAAAGGAACAATTAATTCAACAAATAAACCCGGATATTATTATTTATTGACTCATTCAAAAAGTAAAGAGATAATAATCAGTATTCTTACCTATAACCGTGATCTTAATGGTAAGCAGGAGGATATAGTTGTGGAAGTAAAAAACGAATAGGCGTATTAAATGCTTCAAACTAAATGTCCAAAACATACGAGATTAGAGGATAATAAGAGACAGGAAAGGTTCTAGTTAAAAGGCACTTAAAAAGCTCTTTAGATTTTATTGTTATTAAGGTTTTGGTTCTGGATTTACTTCATTTTTAATCTCTGCTTCATCAATACTTACATAGGAATTAGGGTATGGATTTCCTCTAAATTTTAAACTCACGCTAAAGTACATATTTTTAAATAGAAATTGAATATAGAAATTTGGCGCATGGAAAATAAAAAAGAAAACATGGCTAAACATTATGACTTATGGTTAGCGAGTAGCTTAACAAAAATGTCTTATTGTAAGGCTAATCAAATCATCTATCATCAATTTCTTTACTTTGTTAATAAACAAACTTCTGGCGTGGTTGCCTCCTCTGGATTCACCTTGCTTAAACCAAATAAGTCAGATGGAAAAATAGAGTTTCATTTGCCTAATGGCAGTTATTTTGCGTTGCCTTCAGATTGTTCGATGAATGTGTTGCAAAAGTTAGTTGAATATTTCGGTACCAACTGCGCCACTATTTAGGTTTCAATTTGGCCACTAATTCTGGTTTCAACTTAAGCACTCGCTAAACTACATCTTGTAAATCAGGTTTACAATTACGAGGCAAAAGGTCTTTGATGTTGTTTGCCTTTCTTGAAGTTATTTTATCTAATGCAACAATGAGCCAATGTTCTGGTTTGATTTTTTTTAGTTTGCAGTTTGCCAATAGTGTATAAATAATGGTTGCTCTTTGCGCTCCTTGGTGGGTTATAGTAAACAGATAATTCTTACGTTTGATAGCAATTGGTCTAATGAGATTTTATAGTTGGTTATGATGTAATGCTAGTTCAAAATTTGTTGTCAGAATGGTTAACCTAAAAAATGTTTGGTTCAGCCCGAAGGATGCTGAAAACTAAAAATAAATGCTAAATTCGTTATATAAAAACTGCACTTGCAAAAGATTGCCCAACATATAAACCCTGGTGTATTTTATGCCTTACAGCCACGTAACAAACATTATGAGCTAAGTAACCACTTGGGCAATGTGTTGGCTGTAATAAGTGATATGAAGCTTTATACTTGCCATGAGTATAACAAGTTTGAAGACTTTGAGAATAACCCAAATATT
>JAWXAZ010000045.1:0-11762 GCA_034439755.1 bacterium | reverse complement strand
TTACATAATGCCCTTACTTAAATTGAATTAGTTAAGATGGTAATTTGATTTTAGCGCAGTAAATGCCGGCAGAAAAAATGTTTAGTCCAAATATTTTGGGACAATTACATAATGCGTATCTGTATAAAAATAAAAAGAGGCTGTTTCAATAGGTGAAACAGCCTCTTTTTTAATGGGTGACCTTACCTAATTACAGCCTGGAATTTTATATTTAAACACCTTGTTATACAAATCTATGTGTAAATCGTATTTTCTAAGTGATGCATTATATTTCATAGTACCAATGTAAGCAGTATCTATAACCACGCCACTTTGGTTTTTAATTTCACCTACAATCGATTGGGTTGCCTGGCCGCTAAGGGTAAACTTCTCCGACAATTCTTGCTGGTTAATTGGACTATAAACAAACATGGTATATTCTACATTAGGCAACAACGAATATTTGCCCTTGCCACTATTTAAATAGAGTTTTCCGGTGATGGTAGGACAGCCCTCCCTTCTAAAATTAATCGTTTGATCTGGCAAGGTAACTTTGCTACCTGTTTGGCAAATTAAATCGGTGCTAACCTCTAAAGGCGCAAAAGTATATTTGCTTAAGAAATCATCTGTGTTGTAATCTACGTTAAATGTAAAGGGCGTATTGACATAACTACAAGCATTTATTTTCTCAGTTTTCTTGTAAAGCAAAGGTTTTCCTTCGCATTGGTTTAATGAATGATCCAATTCTACAATGATGGTGGTGGCATCATCGCCATTAAAAGCAGCAACCCTGATTTCATTTTCTGGATAATAAGGTGAGAAGTATCCTCTTGTATATTGGTGTTTGGTAGAAATTACATAAGATACATCAAAATTAAGTAGGTCAATATCCTTGGTATTCCAGTTTATTGAACCAAAACCACAACCTGTTTCTATGGTTTTAAAGAAAAAGAATTGGTTGGTATAAAACAGGTTGTTTTCAAAAGTAAAGCGATTTTGATTGTTTAGTTTAATGTCTTTTGCAGGCACAACAGATTCAACCGCAAAGTACTTACCCGATTCTTTATTGTATCGAGTACCACTCATAAATAGGTTGTAATTTCCCCCTGCTGTAAAAGAAATTTCTATTTCCGGGCCATTCAATCCACCCGAATAAATTGGGTAAACATAGCCTTGCTTGTTGGGCGTATAAAAGTAAACATTTGGAACTTGAACGGCATCCAAAAATTTTCTTGGCTTATCTACGTATTGCCCGTTCTCATCGTAAAATCCACTCGCAATTACAAAGTCCTCGCTGTTCGAATAAATAGAAGCATTTACATTTTGAATGGGAATGGTATCGCAAATGGTTTGGTACCTTAAAACTGGCACCTTGTAGCTAGAATCCATATACCCAATGGTTATTGTTTTATTTACAGGGGCTAAAATTCTTTCTGCAGTTCCATCAATGGGTTGGTTGTTATGGAAACGTGTGGCATTTTTTACTACGGTAACTGTATCTAGAACAGTGGTATCTTTTGTAATTGGAATCTTTACATTTCTTGTTTCATTTTCATAGAAATACATGTCTCTGCGGTTGATGAAAATAACACCTTGTTTTGGATACGTATATTTAAATGTAATTCCATCCTTGTTGGTGTGCTCCAAAATCAATGATTCACTTGCTTTCTTGCCCAAGAAATCTGCCGAATAATTTTGAACTTTAATATTTGCAGGTGCATTTTGTACTTTGGTTAATAGAAAGGTGATTTTAGTTTCATTTCTATCAAAAATGTAAATGTAATCTTCGTAAGGCAAGCAATCGTCTGCCTCAACTTCAATGCGCACCATAATAGGATTTTCTTTATTGGGATAGGCATTTGGACCCAATATTAATTTTAAAGAGCCATCTGGCGCTACTTTAAACACAGATTGTCCGTATTCATCGTAAATAAATTTGGCTCCATTTCCGGTAAATGAAACTTTAATATTACTTGGTTTGGCCACAGAACTATCGTCGTAGGCAAAGTTTATGGTGGCAATAGGATTAATTAACGCGCCTCCGTTTATGTTCAATTTAAAATCTTTCATTTCATTCAATGGGTTTTTACAGGCCCATTGAAAAAAGAATACCGCAATCAATAAAGCGAATGGTATAAATATTTTTTTCATTATGCTAAAATAATTTAATGTTTAATCTAAAATTTACAAAGGGTAGCCAATTATAATCTGAAAATGCTTTCTGAATTACCTCAACATTGTGTTCGCTATTTGTAGGTTCAAACGCCTTATCTGCCGAAATACTGGCGTTTAATTTGCCCCAATAAGCTGCGCCCAAATCGAGGCCAAATCCTATGCGTCTTTTTGGGATAGAACGTCCAAATCCAATGCCAGCCATTGGCATCCATTCTGCTCCTTTGATATTGAACTCTAATTTACCCATTTGGTCGGGCGCAAAAATCATATTTCCATATTCCTGCGAATCGGTTGAAATAGCCTGTATGCTATATTTATTATTTGATTGTAAAACACCCGCTAAAAAGTGAAAGGATGAATTAACAGATGGGTACAAGTTAAAAATAAAAGACGCATAATTGTTCTTATTTAAAATGGTTAGGTCCACTTTTTGCCCATCAAAAGTGGTTTCTAATTTACCCGTTGCACTCATTAACGAATAACCCAAGGTTAATTCAATTTTCTTTGTTAATTTGATATTCAAACTTCCTCCAATGCCTGTTATTCCTGCATTTGCCGAAATGCCTAAATGTCGGCTCGGCAATGAATCCTCTTGTTTTTGCGCATTAATCTTACCTCCAATTAATAGGAGTAAGAATAAAAATAAACCTGTTTTTTTCATAGGATAATATTTTAGTTTCGAATAAATGTTTCGGAACAAAAAAAGGCAAAAAATGAGTTGGAAGCAAATTATCTAAGTCATTTCTGCTATTAATACCGATATGCATTAGGTAATTGTTCCAAAATATTTGGACTAAACATCTTTTCTTTCGGCATTTACCATGGTTAAATCAAATTGCTCTTTGGACTAATTTAATTTAAGTAAGGGTATAACTTGAATAATCAGCCTTGTTTAGCTTTATTTGCAGTTGATTTTATTTATTAATTATGCTTAAATTAAATGTCCCTACTGTTGGTGAGTCTATTAGTGAAGTAACCATTTCACGTTGGAATAAAAAAACCGGCGATTATGTTGAAATGGATGAATTGCTTTGCGAGTTAGAAAGCGATAAAGCTACTTTTGAATTAAATGCAGAAGCTGCTGGGGTACTTACCACCAAAGGGAATGAGGGCGATACCATAAAAGTAGGTGATCTAATTGCCGAAATCGATACCGATGCCAAACGTCCAGAAGGTATAGCTATGGCTGAACCAAAAGCGGATGTAGGTAAATCCAATATTACTAAAACTGAGGCTCCAAAAGCAGATGCAGATAAATCGGCTACTCCTGTTACTTATGCTTCGGGCTCGGCCGGCCCAGCAGCACAGAAGATTTTGGCTGAGAAGGGCATCAACACAAAACAAGTAATTGGTTCAGGCAAGGATGGCAGAATTACCAAAATGGATGCCCTGCAAGCCGAACTAAAAGTAACAAGCAACGAAGGCAAACAGCGCAACGACCGCACAGAGAAGATGACTTCTTTACGCAAAACAGTGTCTAAACGCTTGGTTGCTGCTAAAAATGAAACCGCTATGCTTACCACTTTTAACGAAGTGGATATGAAGCCTATCATGGATTTGCGCAACCAGTATAAAAATCAATTTAAGGAAACGTTTGGGGTAAACCTGGGTTTTATGAGCTTTTTTACCAAGGCTGTGTGTGTGGCATTGCAGCAATTTCCGGCAGTAAATGCATATCTAAACGGAGAAGAAATTATCTACCACGATTATTGCGATGTTTCCATTGCAGTAAGTGCGCCAAAGGGTTTGGTGGTGCCGGTAATTAGAAATGCAGAAAGTCTTGGCTTGGCAGAAATTGAAGCAGAGGTGATGCGATTGGCTGGCAAAGCCCGCGAAAATAAATTGAGTTTGGAGGAGATGACGGGTGGAACTTTCACCATCACCAATGGGGGTGTGTTTGGCTCCATGTTGAGTACGCCAATTATTAATCTGCCGCAATCTGCCATTCTTGGCATGCACAATATTGTAGAGCGTGCAGTGGTTCAAAATGGGCAAATAGTGATTCGTCCAATAATGTATGTGGCCTTAAGCTACGATCACCGCATCATAGATGGCCGCGAGTCGGTTGGCTTTTTGGTAAAGGTGAAGCAGTGTTTGGAGAACCCAACTTTGTTGTTAACCTCAGGTACGGATCCATTTAAATTACTACTCGGATTATAGATTGGTTCAGCCTAAATATTTGTACTTTTTATAGGTATAGATAAAATGTGCTTTGGCAATTTTAAGTCCTGCCATGCCATCTAAAAAACCATATTGCAGGAAGTACTCCTTAAAAAACCTAAAAAAAGCACTGCTGTTGGCTTTTATTAGTCCGCCCGATTTTCCTTTGGCCCTCATTTTTGAAGCAAAAAGTTGCGCGTATTGCTCCATTTTTTGCAGGTAAAAATCATCATTTTGGGTAGTAAAATGGTAGAGATGTTCTTTTAACAAGGCCTTTGGCGTGCTTTTGTTCCAATTTAATCCTTCATGTACATCATCGGTTTCGGTCCAATGCATTTGGCGCTTATCAAATAATCGGTAATGCCAATCGGGGTACCAAGCACCGTGTTTAATGGGCTTGCCACAATAATGGTTAATGAGGTTAACCCGGTAAAGCGGTTTCATTTCTTTTTGCGCAAATAGGGCAATGAGCTCTTCTCTTAATTCTGGCGAAAAGGATTCATCTGCATCTATGCTAAAAATATAATCATATTTTGCCTGCGCATTGCCAATATTTTTTTGTTTAGAATAACCCTCCCAAGGGTTAACGATTACAGTGGCGCCAAGGCTTTTGGCAATTTGCACGGTATTATCAGTACTCTCGCTATCTACTACCACAATATCGTTTGAAACGGGCAAAACAGACGCTATGGAGCGCGCAATATTGGCCGCCTCATTTCGGGTAATGATAACAATGGATAAGGGTAAAAGTGCCATGTCACAAATTTAAGGCAATTGAATGGAAATGTAAATGGTCATTTATCATTTCCTTGTTTTCATTTCAAATGAATCGGGCTACCTTTGCGGCATTAAAAAATTATTGATTAGATATGAAATACGATGTAACGGTTATTGGTTCTGGTCCTGGCGGCTATGTGGCTGCCATTAGATGTGCGCAATTGGGCTTTAAAACGGCCATCATAGAAAAATATAATACCTTGGGTGGAACTTGCTTAAACGTGGGCTGCATTCCTTCAAAGGCTTTGTTAGATAGCTCAGAGCATTACCATAATGCCACCCATACCTTTAAAACGCATGGCATAGACATCCATGATATTCAGGTAAACTTAGAACAAATGATCTCGCGCAAAAATGGCGTGGTAAAAATTACCTGCGATGGCATCGATTTTTTGATGAAGAAAAATAAGATTGATGTGTTCAAAGGCATTGGTTCTTTTGTTACTAAAAATACCATCAAAATTAGCGGCGAAACCGAGCAAACCATTGAAACCGATAAAGTAATTATTGCTACTGGTTCTAAGCCTAGCACCTTGCCGGGCATTGATATAGATAAGCAACGTGTTATTACTTCTACCGAAGCGCTTAATATGAAAGAAATTCCCAAGCACCTCATCATTATTGGTGGCGGCGTTATTGGTTTGGAGCTAGGTTCTGTTTACGCACGTTTAGGTTCAAAAGTTTCTGTGTTAGAATATACCGGCACCATTATTCCAACTATGGATGCCACATTAGGCAAAGAATTACAACGCAGCTTGCGCAAATTAGGTTTCGAATTTTTCTTTAACCACATGGTAAAATCGGCCGTAAACAAGGGTAATGAAGTTGCGGTTTTGGCAAACAATGAAAAAGGCGAAGAAGTAAGTTTTACAGGCGATTATTGTTTGGTAAGCGTAGGTAGAAAACCCTTTACTTTTGGTCTGAACCTAGACGCCGTGGGAGTGAAAATGGATGATCGGGGGAGAATAGAAACCGATGCCCATTTGGAAACCAATGTAAAAGGAATTTATGCCATTGGAGATGTGGTGAAAGGTGCCATGCTTGCACACAAAGCAGAGGAGGAAGGTGTGTTTGTTGCAGAGGTGATGGCCGGACAAAAACCGCATATCAATTATAATTTAATTCCGGGTGTGGTATATACCTGGCCCGAAGTTGCAGGCGTAGGAGCAACAGAAGAAGAATTGAAGAAGAACGGCGTAAAATACAAGGTGGGATCATTCCCAATGCGAGCTTTAGGAAGAGCACGTGCCAGCATGGATATTGATGGTTTAGTGAAAATATTGGCCGATGAGGCCACCGATGAAGTATTGGGTGTACACATGATTGGTCCGCGTGTGGCCGACTTAATAGCCGAGGCAGTTGTAGCCATGGAATTTAGGGCCAGTGCAGAAGACATTGCCCGCATGAGTCACGCGCATCCAACCTATGCCGAAGCGGTAAAAGAGGCGGCCTTAGCGGCTACAGGCAACCGCGCTATACATGTTTAGTATGTGAAAATTCTATTCAAAGGTTGTTTAAATCATGCAAGTCCTTAAATCTACCAGCAGCAATTTTGGCCTGTTTTAAGTGATTTAAGTGAATTACCCTAACAGGAATATTGTTTATTTGGTGAATTTCAGATTGAAGAAAACATATTGAAAATTCGAGTCCTTTTACTTTTGTTAAAATATCAATTGCCATTGGAGGTCTATCAAAAGTAAATACATCTTGATTTCCAGCATCAAGAAAGTCTTCTATTGAAATTGCAGTTGCAGGTAAATCGAACTTTGAAAATGATTTTATTAATAGATTAAAATTTTGCTGACTAGCCTACATCCAAATATCAATATCTCCTGTTGTTCTAGGGTAACCATGAATGATAACAGAATAATCTCCAACTAACATATACTTTACCTCCTCATAGTTTAAGACTTTACTAAAATCTTGGAAGTATTCATTTAGGATATTATGGGATAATTTCATTTATTAAAAACAATTGGGCGTTTATTTATACCCATATCACATGCAGACTATTTGGTGATTTGGTGCATCTTTAAAGTTCTGTTTAGTAAATATAGATTAGTTTCTTTGCATAAGGCAAATATACCAAAAGAAATTAATGTTTTTTAAAGCAGCGCTTTGTGTAAATTGCCTTTTAAAAAAGACCTAATTTAAATTCATAAAAAAAGGGGCACCCAATTGGGCGTCCCTTTTTTTATGAAATGATATTTCTAATTAACGAATGATGAATAGATTAATTTACAATACAGTATAAGCCTCCTCCAGGATTAGTTCCAACTGTTACAGTTGAAGGAATAGTACCCCCTTCACAATCATTAAGCATTCCAACGATTGGTAAACTTCCTCCTCCTCCATTAAGGATAGTCATTAAGTTCGTAATTTCTGTTGTTGATAATGTAATAGTTGCGAAAGAGCTTCCCCCTGGATACTTTCTGTAAATACTTATAGAAGTGGTTTGAATCTCACAACCTTCGCAGTTTTCGCTAATTACAGCACCAGTTGAGCGATAACAAATTTGTGAATAAGGCTTTGTATGCCTATGTTGAATTTCACTGCATAATGGGGCATAGCTTTGGCAAACAATTCCACCACAAACTAATTGTTGGTCAAAACAGAAGACAATAGGGCAAGGATATGGTTCGCTTGAATTTTGAAAATCAGAAAAAGTCATGTCTTTACATAACATAGAGGGTTCACAATTTCCATTACATTGTGCTTTAGCAAAGTTGAAAGAGAAAATTGTGGCGAGCATTAAAAATGCGATAAGGGTGGTTTTTTTGTTTTCATGTTTAAATAAATTAATTTTAAATTGCGTTTACATTTGATGTAATGTCTTTCAAACGCAAAAAAAACATTTAAATAAACAATTTAGATATTCCTTATCAAATTATTTTAACAGATTTGAGCATAAAAAAGCCGACCCAATAAGATGAGTCGGCTTTTTTATATAATTAAATAGACTTATTTGATAATATTTAACTTCTTAATAGAAGTTAGTCCGTTGTTTAGCACTTCAACAAAATACATACCTGAAGAAAGGAATTCTAGGTTAATTTGAGATTCTGTTTGAGTGATTTTGCTGTTATATAACTCTTTGCCATTAATGTCAATAACACGAACAGAGCCTTCGCTTAATTTATTCAGTTTAATATCTACAATACCATTGGTAGGGTTAGGATACATTTCAAATGAGTTTGTTTTAACTTCAGTTTCTTTGCTACCCACAGCCCAATCTTGGGCAGTCCAGCATGATTGAAGTATTTCTTTTGTATCATCATTTTGGATAAACGCAACTACTTGAAGGTCGTAGAATTTTTCTACATTGTGTTCTGAAGCTAAATTGATGCCTCCATAATTAGTTCCAGTAGGAACAGCGCCAGAATTAGGTCTTGCACTGCTAGGCAAGCGGAAAGTGCCTGGGAAAGTGAACGTCATTGGTACTTTTTTAGCAATATCCTTTGCAGGGAATGTAAAGGTAGAACCGTTCTCATTTGGAAGCATTTTTTTCATTACAAAATTGAAAACAGTCTCACCATTGCTTTTAATATTTTGAACTGTTTGTTTCTCAACTAAGGCAATTATCATTTTGTAGTTTCCTGTTGGCATATTTGCAACTGGAGTTACTGATACTTCAATATCTGCCTTTTGACCAGTTACATTTAAAGTAGCGCTCATTTCAACTACAGATGGATTTGTTTGGAACTGATCAAAAACTGTTGTAGAATAGCTGTTTGGATTGTTATTCCATCCACCATCAACATGTAAGTTTGGTACGCTGTTTATTCCGCCATAATAGGTTCCACGGTTATAACCCTCATTTGTGAAATATGGATCACCATTCCCTGGGAAATAATATTGATATTTTAAAACAGCAAATTTTCCAACTCTTTGGTTTAATACTGCATCCAATTTTTCATTTCCTGGTTTACAAGGAGGACAAGTTGAGGATGTAAATACCTCATGAACTGATCTTCTTGCTACCATTTTATCCAATACAGTAATAACACCATTTAAAGTATCATTTAATTGATTTGGATCTGAAGCTGCATTTGGTGAAGAAACCCAAACCTTTATATTTGATACATCAGCTGCTGTTGGTGCATAAGGGGCATTGTGAGTAAAGTCATAAGTTCCACCATTTTTGGCAATATTTAAACCTAATAATTGCATTGTTTTGGCAGTTCCTCCATTTACAGAATAATAAAGTTTAAATGATGTAAGGTCACTAGAACCATAATTACTGATTGTTCCTTTAATTGAAATATTAGTATTTTTTTGAACAAACTTTGGTAAGTTTAAAGATACCAAGTTGATTTCATCAGTAGGTTGTGTTCCTTGAATAAACATGAAATAAGTATTGTCAATAGGAAGGGGATCATTTAGGTTTGTTGAAGCATAATTTGGCGAACCTGCAACTGCAAACACATTGGTATTATCAACTTTAATACCTACAGATAATTTTGTTTTATTTGAGCAAATTGTTGTTCCATTTACACATTGCGTCCTTTGATCAACAAAATAGATGTTATTGCTAGTTTCCTCCAATACAATGGAGAAATAGACCCAACCTGCCGACAAATTAGGCTCAGTACAAGAGTTAAATTGAATCCATAATTGCCTATTTGGAGCAGTTCCGAATATTTTTCTAACAACATAATCTGTTGCAGTTGTGGTTCCTAACCCTAATACACAAAGTGAATTATCTGGCACCGTAGCCGACGATAAATCAGCAGTACCATATGCTGGAACAGTTGGAGCCATCGCAGAAAAATTTACAACCCCAGAACTAGAAACGCGATAAGTTGATACACTTGAACCATTAAATTTAAAATTAAATGGCAGCAATTGGTCTGCAGACCACGAGGCAGTTGTGCTTGTAGTGCCAGTAATTAATGTTGCCCAATCATTTGGCAAACCTCCTCCAGGAGGGAATTCTGGATCATTATTAAGTCCCTTTGGATTACCCCCAGAAATTTTAATTTGGTAATACTGTGCATTTGTTGTTACAATTAGTAACAAAAAAGACAATGCTAGAAGTAGGTGTTTTTTCATTTTATTAATAAATTTTAGTTTGTGTTTTAATTTTGAATGTGCAATGTCTTAAATAATTTTGAATTATCAAAGATTTCCTGTTATTTATGCCTAATTGTGATAAGCGGCAGATTGAATAAGTATTAATGTGCCGAAATTCGATTTTGTTTTAAAATGGAAAGACCATGAAAAAGACCCTCATTTTTAGTCTATTATTCTTATTATATTGTCTGCCATCTTTTGCCCAAAAAAGAGGCGACCACGATATTACCACGCCTTATGCCGAGATAAAAGAACCCAATGGAGAAATTACCCAAATAAACAAAGCGCCCAAATTTGTGGGCAATGTTCAAGGGGTTGTGGGCACCGTTTATGGAGCCAGCGAATTAAATAATTTACCCACTCGCAGCATCAACAAAATTTCGGGCATGACCATGGGTGTTCAAAACATTAATGGGCAAGAACCCATTTTTAAAGGTGCCATTGGGGGCACTGCGTATTTTGTAGATGGCATTCGCGTAAGAAGCGGTGAAATTGGTGTTGCCGGCTTTACTTATTAATAAATTTAGGGTGAATTAAATTCTCAATAGAAAAAATCTCATCCCACTTTTCTTGGTTAATTAGCTTTCTTTCTTTTACCACAATTTCATGTACGCTCTTTCCACTTAGCAATGCATCACCTGCAATGCTAGAGCACATTTCGTAACCTAAAATAGGATTCAATTGGGTTACAATGCCAATGCTATTCATCACCAAACTGGCACAATGTTCTTTATTGGCCGTTATACCAACCACACATTTATCTATCAATGAAATAATGGCATTTCCCAAATATTCAAAAGAGGTAAACATGGCAAATGCTATCACAGGTTCCATCACATTTAATTGCAATTGTCCTGCCTCTGCCGCCATCGTTACCGTTAAATCCTGACCAATTACATAATAGCAACTTTGGTTCACCACTTCTGGAATAACAGGGTTTACCTTGCCCGGCATAATGCTGCTTCCAGGCTGTCTTGCCGGCAAATTAATTTCGTTAAATCCAGTTCTTGGTCCAGAGCTCAATAACCTTAAGTCGTTGCATATCTTCGAAATTTTAACGGCATTTCTTTTTAAAGTACCCATTATTTGCACATACGCACCGGTATCACCTGTGGCCTCAATTAAATCGGGGGCCAAAGTAACAGTTACACCGCTAACCTGAACCAAATGTTGCACGCAAATTTCTGGATATCCTTCTGGCGCATTTACGCGTGTGCCGATGGCAGTGGCTCCCATATTTACTTCTAAAACTAATTTTTGCGCCTCCTTCAAGCGCTCAATATCCTCTCCAATGGTGGTGGCAAAGGCATGGAATTCCTGACCCAAAGTCATGGGCACAGCATCCTGCAATTGCGTTCTACCCATCTTTAACACGCTTTCAAATTCCTTGCCTTTTGCCCTAAATGCCTTCTCTAAATCCACTAAGATTTTGAGGTAATCGGTCATTTTCATATATAAGGCAATTCTAAACGCACTTGGGTATGCATCGTTGGTAGATTGCGAACAATTAACATGGTTGTTGGGATGCAAGAAATCATAATCTCCTTTCTTCTTGCCCATAAACTCCAAGCCAATATTAGCAATAACCTCATTGGCAT
>JAWXAZ010000044.1:0-15490 GCA_034439755.1 bacterium | reverse complement strand
GGTAGTTATTTTCTTTAGATTTATTGGCAAAACATAAAATCATGATAAAATAGGTCGCGATAAAAATTTAAATTCAAAAAAAAGGTAGTTTTCGGGCAGACACTAAATATAGATTTTTTACCAAAGTATTGCTGCTTATTAGTAAATGATTTCCTTCAATTTTTAAGTTGATACTTGCCACTTTCAAATCAAGATCTTTCGGTTTGTTAAAATAATAATTTGTCTGTATCGTATCTAAATCAGTATTCAATTCCACCATCAAAACACAATTCTTTGGGTTAAATTCCTTTAGGTTCGGTTCAAACCAAACGCCATATACAGCGCTACTTTGTGGCACTATTTCAACTTGTATAATATTTGTAAACAATACCTTTCCTTCAAAATTAACAAGCTTCAACCGCAAGTTGCCTTTGCTTGGTTTAAGCTTATCAGATACCACATAAACTAAAATAGAATCATGTCTCGTTTCAAAGGAAATTAAGAGCTCATTATACAAGCGAGTAAGCTCGTAATGAAATGCCTTTTTTCTGCCGTAATAATCTATGCTGCTCCACGAACTCACAGGCCAGCAATCGTTCAATTGCCAATACAAGGTTCCCATGCAATAAGGCATAGCGCGCCTGTGCGCCTCAATGGCAATTTGCATTCCCCGGGCTTGCAACAATTGCGAAACATAAATAAAATCTTTAAAGTTATTGGGCAACTTATAGTCTCTTTCCATATAAGTTTTTATGGTCTCAAATCCTGTTGGATGCTTTTGATGGGCCAATAAAATAGTTGAATCGAGCAGGTCTTCTTTACCCTGCATAAATTGGTTCATGCTATGAATATTGGGCATGCCTTGAAAACCATATTCACTCACAAATCTACCTGCCTTTTGCTCATACTTTTCAAAGGGTTCCAAGCCCCACCAAACTCCCCAATAATGTAGGTCGCCCTCTTTTAAACTTGCTGGTCTTCCCCAACCATTGGATGGCGATGAGGGCCAGTAAAATCGACCCGAATCGAGCTGTGCAACTGCCTTAGGCAATAAGTCCAAAAACAAATTGTGATAGGCCTGTGCCATGGCACTAGAATCTACCGCAGTGTATTGATATTGCTTTTGCCATCCCCAATTATTCCATGCTTCATCTACTTCATTATTGCCACACCAAATACCTAAACTAACATGTTTATTTAAGCGGGAAATTTGAAATTTTGCCTCTTCTTTTACATTGTCTAAAAAGGCAGTATCGCTAGGGTACATGGCACAGGCAAACATAAAATCTTGCCATACCAAAATGCCTTTTCTATCGCAGGCATCATAGAATGCCTCATCGGCATAAACACCTCCGCCCCAAACGCGCAACATGTTCATATGCACTGCTGCTGCTTGGTTCACTAAATCGGCATAAATGCTTCGGTTCAGACCGTTTAAAAAATTATGTGGCGGAATGTAATTTGCTCCTTTCATAAAAACTTTTATGCCATTGAGTTTAATGGCAAACTCTTTTCCCATACTGTCTTTTTCTTGGCAAACTTCTAAGGTTCTAAAACCCGTAACAAAACTTGTTGTATCCAAGGTTTTATTGTGCTCTTTTAAGCTTATCTCAAATTTATATAGCGATGGCTCACCTAGCCCGTTGGTCCACCATAAGTTTACTTTGTTTAGCTTAAAATGTAGGGTTATCTCATTGATTCCTGGAGATAACTTATGCCAAGTTTTTTGCTGAAATGATAAACCTTTAATGGAGACTTCAACATGGCTATTGGTGAACTTTTCTGATTCAATTTTTAGCTGCAAGATAACCTCCGCTGAAGCATCTTTTTTTAAATCATATTTATTTTGTACGGCAACAATTCTAGCCTCGTTCCAATAGCTTAAATTTACTTTGCCAATGCCGCAGGTTATTAAGCGCGGACCCCAGTCCCAGCCATATTGGTACTGACCTTTTCTTGTCCAAACAGCCTCGCCACCGGGTAGGGTATAGGGCAGTTTTTTAGCCTTTTCTCTGCCTTGTTTCAATGCCGATTTCAAATCAATTTTGAGCTCATTTTTGCCTATTTTTAGTAAACTTTTTACCAGGTATTTCCAAGCCCTAAATTGATTGTTTGTGTTGCCTATTAATTGTCCGTTTAGGTAAATTGTTGCATAGGTATCAAGATTTTCAAAGCTCAACTCAATTTGGTGGAACTGAAGGGATTCTTTGGTTAAGGTAAAGTTACATTGATAGGTCCAATTTTCTGCTTCCACCCATTGCACTAATTTTTCATTGGCAGCCAAATATGGGTCGGGAATAAGTCTGTGATGCAATAAGTCTTTGTGAATATTTCCGGGCACCTGGGCGCTATACCATTGCTTGGAGCTAGCATTTTTAAATTGCCAATTTTCGCCTGCTAAGTTTTGCACACGCACCTCACTCCAAAGCAAGTTTGGCACGAAAAGTAGCATCAATATAAAACCTAACCTCATGACTGCATACTTTTTAAAATGGCTTCAATCTCCTTGGTGTCGGGCATTTCACTGTCATTGGTTATGCACGATGCGTGTAAAAATGTAGTCCCTGTATCTCTCAATAATTCTGTAACATGTGTGCTTCTTACACTTCCGCCGGGCATAATTTGTATGCGATTTTTAGCATGAATAATAAGCTGAGCTAGGTTTTCTTTTCCCGCAAGGGCAGTTGGTTTTTGTCCAGAGCTTAAGATCGTTTTGAACCCACATTCAATGCAATCTTCAAGTGTTTTAAGCGCATTTTCTGTCACATCAAATGCTTTGTGAAACGTGCATGGGAGGGGAGCTGCCAGAGAAACGAGCGCTTTGTTTTGACTTTTGTTAACGCTGTGGTTTTGGTTCAGACAGCCAAAAACAAAACCTGCTATGGCGTATTTTTTTATTACTTTAATATAGTTTTGCATCCACAAAAATTCATCTTCTGTATATACAAAATTTCCACCCCTGCACCGCACCATTGCATAAATGGGTATCTTTACTTCACGCAATAATTCCTGTATTTCTGCTTCACTTCCACTAATACCATCTAGCGATTTGTTGCTACAAAATTCAATTCTGTGTGCACCTGCTTTTGCTGCTTTTACCGCTGCTTTCAAAGAGAAACAGGCGACTTCCAATTGGAGATTTTGCATGCAAATACCTTATTTATTTTTGTTTGGATTCAGGTGATATTTTGCATCAATTAATACATTTCCCTCTTGGGTGCAAACGGCATAATTGAACCCACTTTGAACACAATAAGAACCCACTTTTCCTTGTTTATTGAGCGCAATAAATCCCACCTGAATATCTTTTAAATTTTTCTTTCTTATGGCCATTAATTTAACCACTCTATTAACTGCTTCTTGGCATGCATCTTCTGGCGATTTTCCTTGCCGCATTAATTCAACTACCAAATGACTTCCCGCAATTCTAATTACCTCCTCTCCATGTCCGGTTGCGGTGGCCGCGCCCACCTCATTGTCTACATACAAGCCAGCTCCAATAATGGGCGAATCGCCCACTCTACCGTGCATTTTAAAGGCCATGCCACTGGTTGTGCAAGCACCAGAAAGATTGCCAAATTGGTCTAAGGCAATCATGCCAATGGTATCGTGATTTTCTATATTTACGATGGGTTTATAATCACTTTTTTGAAGCCATTCTTTCCATTCTTTTTCAGAATCTGCCACCAATAAATTTTCTTTTTTAAATCCTTGCGCTAAGGCAAATTGCAAAGCACCATCGCCTACCAACATCACATGGGGCGATTTTTCCATCACTGCCCTCGCAACCGAAATGGGGTGCTTAATAAATTCTAGGCTAGCCACCGATCCAATATTGGCCAATTCATCCATGATACAAGCGTCTAAAGTAACCCTGCCATCCCTATCTGGCCTTCCGCCATAACCAACACTTCTTTCATTGGCATCGGCCTCCGGAACTTTAACTCCAGCTTCCACCGCGTCCAAAGCCTTGCCTCCATTTGCTAAAACCTTCCAAGCCGCCTCATTAGCCTGTATGCCAAAGTGCCAAGTCGAAATAACCACCGGCTTCCTCAACTTTACTTTTGTTGTTAAGCTCATTTCCTCCAGCGCACCCGCCTCTAGCGCACCCGCCTCCAGCGCACCCGCCTCCAGCGCACCCGCCTCCAGCGCACCCGCCTCTAAACGCGCTACACCAAATCCGTCCTTTGCTATTAGCCCCATTCCAGCAAGCGCCGCCGCCTTAATAAAATTCTTTCTATTAGTCTTCATTATTTTACTAATGACGGGTGAAGCGTACTTCTCGAAAAGTTGATATTCCTTCTCTTTAAAAACGGTATCTGCAATTTCATCCTTGCATAAAAATCGGTATAATCCTTTTTGTTTTTATCAAGCCACAAAACCTCCGATAAGGCCGCCAGCCTTGGCATGGCCATATACTCAACTTTTTCTTGTGTGTCTATGTATTCTGTCCAAACATTTCCTTGAGCACCCAAAATATAATTGCCTTCTTCCTCGGTTAACGAATCGGGTGTAGGTTCATAACTATATACTTTCTCCAAGTTCGTAAAGCCACCAATGGCTAATGGTTCATCTTTAGCCTCGCCCTGATAATGATCAAAATAACAGTGCGAACCAGGCGTCATCACCACCTTGTGCTTTTGCCTTGCAGCCGCAATTCCACCCTCAATTCCGCGCCAACTCATTACCGCGGCATTGGGCGCCAATCCACCTTCCAAAATCTCATCCCAACCAATAATAGCGCGACCATTTTCATTTACAATTTTTTCGATTCTTTTGATGAAATACGACTGCAGCTCATGCGCATCCTTTAAGTTTTCTTGCTTCATAATGGCCCTGCAAACATCCGACTTATTCCATTCATCCTTTAACACCTCATCACCTCCAATATGAATATATTTTCCAGGAAATAAATTCATTACCTCCTTCAAAATATTGCCCAAAAAAGTAAAAGTTTCCTCTGTTACACAAAACACATTTTCCTCCACACCCCAGCGCATCGAAACCTCTACAGGCCGCTTGCTGCAAGAGTATTCGGGATATGCTGCCAAAGCCGCCACGGCATGACCGGGCATCTCAATTTCTGGCACAATAGTTACGTGTTGCGACTCTGCAAACGCCACAATATATTTAATTTCTTCTTGGGTATAAAATCCGCCATACCTTATGCTATCAAATTGTTGATCGCGATAATGCCCAACCATCGATCCCTTTCGCCAAGCACCTATTTCCGTCAATTTCGGATACTGCTTTATCTCAATGCGCCAACCTTGGTCGTCTGTTAAATGCCAGTGAAAAACATTCATTTTATATAACGCCAACAGTTCTATATATTTCATCACAAAAGAAGCAGGGAAAAAATGCCGACTGCAATCTAAATGCATGCCACGCCAAGCATACCTTGGTTTATCATTTATCTCCAATATAGGAATTTGTAATTTGTTTTTTCCATTCAAAGGCAATAATTGGATTAACGATTGTAAGCCATAAAACACACCCGCTTTACTGCTCGATTCAATTAAAATTTTGTTCTTATTAACCACCAAATGATAAGCGCCTTCCATTGGATCAAGCATTGAGTTTAAACGCAATTCAATTTGATTTTTAGACTTATTTTTCTGCTCAAATTGCATTTTAATTCCATATCTAATCATTAGGTTCAGCCCAAAATGAGTAGCTTCCATCTCTAGGTCACTCGGGTATTTAAGTAAAGTTTTAGCACTCAAATCAAAATGTCCCTCCATGGTTTTAATTTGGTTCGGCAAGGGCACCAAAGGCAATCGGTCTGAACCAATTTGCGCATGTAAATTATTTAGCATAAACATTAGGATCAGCCCAATTCCCGATACTTTCATAGATGGATTATTAAAAATCAAATATAACAAAATTTGCCTCTACAAAATCAATCAGCAATCAACACCACCTAACAATATAAATCCCCCTCACCCCAAAACCCAACCTTCATCCTTCAAACTTTAAAACTCATAACTCATCCCTCAAACTTTAAAACCCTTAACTATACTTCAAACTTCAAAACTCAAAACTCATCCCTCAAACTTTAAAACCCTTAACTATACTTCAAACTTTAAAACTCATAACTATACTTCATACTTTAAAACTCATAACTCATCCCTCAAACTTTAAAACCCTTAACTATACTTCAAACTTTAAAACTCATAACTCAAAACTCATAACTCATCCCTCAAACTTTAAAACCCTTAACTATACTTCAAACTTTAAAACTCATAACTCATCCCTCAAACTTTAAAACTCATAACCTTCAAAACTCAAAACTCATCCCTCATCCCTCATCCCTCATCCCTCAAACTTTAAAACTCATAACTCATCCCTCAAACTTTAAAACCCTTAACTATACCTCAAACTTTAAAACTCATAGCTCATACTTCAACCTTCATAATTATAAATCCCGCCCTCCCTCAAATAAGTAAAAAAAAGAGGCAGTTCCCCTTTCAGAAACTGCCTCTTTACCAATTCATCAAACTAACCTATTTCAAGAACCTATTTAATCATCACCTTAACAGCATGTTTGGTATCAGCCATTTGAATAACGGCAGTATACATTCCAGCAGGTAACTGCTTGCTAATGCTCATCTGGTTTATTTCTTTACCCATTAAAAGCTTGCTTTCATATACCGATTTGCCCATAATATCATAAATTTCAATACTCACTTGCTGCTCACTTTGAATGCCCTGCAATTGAATGTTAAACTCACCATTGTTAGGATTTGGAATAACCACAGGTTCAATTGTATTTAATTCATTTAACTGAACAACGGCCGTTTTGCTGTATTCAAATTTACCATCAAAATCAACCTGCTTCAAGTGGTAATATAATTGCTTTTGACTGCTAAACATTTCTGCTGCATCAAAATCGTTGTATTCATAATTGATTATTCTATTCGAATTTCCGTTGCCTTTTACTCGCCCAATTGCTTCAAAGTTTTGGTTGTCAAATGAACGCTCAATATTAAAGTAAGCATTGTTTATTTCTGAAGCAGTTTGCCAATTTAATTGAATGACTGAACCAATTTTTACCGCATCAAATTTGTTCATTATAACTGGAACTGTATTGCTTGCCGTAATTCTTACCGTATCGGTAAAAGTGCCGCAAGCAGTAACATACCTAGCTACATAAGTATAAACACCTGGCGTGGTATAAGGCCCAACTGTAATTTGTGCATTGGTGTCAATTGGCGATCCCAAATAATACCAATTAAAGCCCACCATGCTACTAGGAACTGGTGAAGGCACATTGGTGTTTAATACGCCTGGATCTTGTGGTACCAACGCGCTCGAAGAAATCCAATCAGCTCCTAAGTTATTGTCTGGTCCCGCTAAACGATTACCCGGACTAGAAACAGCCGGCGTACTACCAGACCAATCATTTGTTGAAACACCTGCTAATGCAGGGAAGGTATATGCACCATAAGTGGTTGCATCTATAATTGTTCCTGATGCATTTTTAATAATATAACCACCAATTCCGGTTGAACCATGTGTGAAGGTGTTTCCAGAGTGGTAATAAAAATTACTTGGCGAAGGGCTACTTGCTCCCAATTGGCCTGTGGCAATAATTAAAATACCACTTGGGCTAAATAAAGTTCCAGATGCGAATGTTACTGTGTGTTGTAGTGCAGTGCCATTCCATTCCTCCATCGTATACCCAGCAAGATCACTGTTTGCAACGCCTGTTATTTCTACATAATCATCGGCTGTTAAATAAGTTGGCCAGCCACCTACTGGCGCTCCATTGGTTGCACCTCTAAAATGACAAATTTCAGTGAATTTGGCACCTCCAGCAGGGAAAATTGGAGAGTTTGCCCTTAACACAAAAGTGTCTGTTGGCGTGTTAGCTGTTCCTGTTTTTGGCGTAACCGAAATGATTGGTTTTACTTCAATCATACTTGGTGAAATTAAGGTGTCATTGCTTGAAATATTATTAATTCCATTAGGCCTAATATATCCAGTCACATAATAGATTCCTGGGATGCTTAAATTTACTAACCTAACGCGGGTTATCATAGCATTCATTCCCAAAGTATCTGTACTTAAAACAATACTATCGGTTGTGTTTATTGGTCCTGTAATTTCATAAACAATGGTGGTAGGGTTAATGCTAAAATTTACGGTTGAACCAATTAAATTAGAAATAGACATTTTTAAGGTATCGGCTGTGCTATAGCATTGACTCGACCTTGATAGGATAGCATTATCAATTTTTAAATCCCCACTTATTCCAGTGAATTCATAAGAACCTGCATCTGGTTGAGTTAAACTTCTGCTTACTCCATTGATGTCTGTTGTTATGCCAACAGGTGTACCTAAATTATCAATATTGTTAGAAATTGGTATCAAGTTTCCTGCAGCAACAGAAGTGTAAACAGGATCTGAATTCACTGAGTTTGTATCAATAGATGAAAGGGTTTGCCAGTTGCTTAAAGTTACTGCATTGGCTCCCCAATATCCAGCATAATTTGTGCCTGCAGTTGCTCCCATATACATTACATTTCTGTTAGAGTTGTATGTGGCAGAGGCTGTAGTAATATAAACATTATATTTTATACTTGTACCATTTCCATTAATGCTAAATATGTTATTTCTAACATCTAAATTACTTGGAGCCGTCGAAATAAATAAATTCCTCTTGGCGCCGGTTCCTCCAGAACTATTGTGGTCAATCGTATTGTGATAAATTTTAGCGTTAACAAAACTGGTTAAAAAATACATTCCATAGAAGGTACCAGTGGTGTTAATATTATAAATTAAATTATTGGTAATTTCTGTTTCATATCCTGCATTATTTGCCATAGTTGTAAAATACATTGGGTAGGCAGTATAACTACCCGGACCAGAATCATGAATTTTGTTATTTCTTATTTTAGAGTTTCTGGTAGTTGCTCCATAAATACCATAAAATGTGGTAAATACAGTTCTGTTTAACCTGCTAATATCATTGTTCTCAATATAGGTAGTATCCGAATTAGTCATATAAATACCATACAAATAGAAGTCGCTAATACTATTATTAATAATTCTATTACCAGAATTGTTAAGGTAACTCGCAGTTCCAATTAATGCAATGCTGTAATAACCACCTATAATTTGGTTGTTTTGAATGGTAAGGTTCTTACCATTATTTCCCACGGTGGTAACGGCAGACTGACTTCCAGAAACAACTATGGCAGCATTGCTCGTTGCTGTTGAGATTGTTCCCACATTGATGGTGCTATTGGAAATGGTAATGCTTTCGCTTGCACCGCCAATGTGAATTCCAAAACCAGCATAATTTGATGCTGCTACCACATTTAAACTATCCCAAACAATGAACTTACTGCCTCCAAAAGTAACAATTGGAGAGGACGCGCTTGTAATAGTGTTACCATGACCATTAATGGTGATAAGATTGGTGGCACTTGTACCTGTTATGTTTCCAAAATTTATATTTGCAGTTAAGGTACCAACACCTTGAGGTATGTTTATATTCACTGGGCCAGTTACGCCATTACAATTCATGGCTGTTACAAGGTCGTTTAATGAATGGAAATTAGTGGCAGATAATGTTGTAGCTGGGTTTACCGTATAATTTCCACTTAAACTGCCAGTAGGAGTGGTTACTATAACTTCATCAGAAGTGTCAGAATTAGAACCACAACTAACCAAGCACCTATACCAATTGGTTGCTGTTTGCGACTTGGTAATATTTCTGAGGGTATCATTGCTTAAAACAGAATAGGTGTTTGGCAAGCCACTTGGAGACGAAAGCCACTGATAGCTTAGGTTCATCCTAATTGAATCGTCTGCTAAACCTAAGTTGAAATTTTGTGCCGAACAAACCACTCCTTTGTTTGTGATTGCAGTTCCTGGATATGGTGTTCCAGAACAAGGAACGGCAGGAATAAATTTAATTGTACCAATCCACCCCCTTGGGCTTATTGTAGGCGCTGTTGGAGGTGTATTTCCTCCATAACCAATACTTGTTCCAGTAATGATTCTTACACCACCTGCAGAATCAATTGTGGTGCCTCCTGGGTGGGTAGAATACCGCTGACTAGTTCCAAAAACCGCCAATGCATAAGTTGTGTTTGCAGGCATTATAAAATTTAATCCAGTTAATAGTGGAATGGTAGCAGTGGTGGTTGTGTTGGCTGTAGCAGATACGCTTCCAGATCCAACAAGGTTCCAACCATTAACAACAGTGAACGCAGTGGGTGCGCCACCTAGAGGAGTAGTGTTATAATATACTTGCACAGTTGCAGTAATTGTTGCACCTATAACACCATGAAACTCTTGAATAATAATAGGATAATTGTTAGAGTTGTGAAGATTAAAGGTAACAGTACCACTTCCATTGTTATTTAAAAACGAATTGGTGGTGGTTACAGAAATTTGCGCAACTGCCGAGGTTGTTTGCAGGTAAATGAACAAGATAACTAGTTGCCAACTTGATTTAAAGAATTTTAAGAAATAATTGTTCATGATTTTATTGATTTTAGGTTGATTTAATTAATAGTTTGAGGTTGTCCAATTAGCAAAATTAATCATAAAATTTTCAAAACCAATGTCAATCTTAATTTTATTTTAACGTTATTTTTGTTAAAAATCAAATGCTTAGTATACAATTAGTTAACGCAAATATTTGCCTAAATAAAATAAAGTATTTACCCTATAATGGCAATTATAAGGAGGATAATTATTGGCAATTTTTGAGACAGATAAACAACTATTTTTATTGTTTTCCCCAACTTTTTTTATATTAAAGAAACAATTATCAAAGTAAATTATAACAATGCTTATTTCAATTTTGTTTGAAAAACATAGTGAAACTAAAATGCTTCATTATTAAGTAGTTTTGTGTAAAAAAACCATTTTATAAATCCATTTCATTTTTAATCTCGTTTATATATCAAAGTTTAAAACCAATATACAACATGAAAATGATTACAATTAGAAAAATGAGTTTATTACTAACTATCATATTAGGAATGAACTTTGCAAATGCCGATCACTTAGCTGATAGGCTTACTTTTTCGGCCAGGTTAACACCTGCACCCGGAGTTACCACCAATGGAAATGGCGTTGGAGCATTTATGCTTAATTCAACCCGAGACACCATGTATTTTACAACCAGTGCGACAAAATTATCGAGCCCTATTAATGGATTCCACATTCACAATGGCAGAACTGGCGGAAATGTTATTTTTGATTTTGATAAAAAAATTGAGGATAATTCTGTTCGCAGTTTTATTACTGGACCCGATTTAAATGCGCGATTAGTCGCCGATTTTATTGAAGGAAATCTTTATATAGCTGCACACACAGTTAACAATCCATCTGTAGAAATTTTCGGGTTTATTAAGTTAGAATCAGATTGGGGTTTTGCTGCCACAATTAATGGTGGTCAAGCAGCTACTAATTCTATGGCAATTGCACATGCATCCATTAATTTTGGAATGAAAGGAGATACTGCTATTGTTAGAGCAGTAACAAATCTCACCAACCCAATAACTGCAGTGCATTTACATTTTGGTAAAATGGGGCAGAATGGTGGCGTTGCATTGGGTTTAGATAATACTGTTACTTCTAATGGCATTTCACTAAATGGTGGCGTTGCCATTAATGGTGCTGCTTGGACCAACTTAATGGCTGCGTTAATGAGCGATAGTGTTTATATTAATTTTCATACGAGTGCTTTCCCTAATGGCGAAATTCGCGGACAAGTAAGTACTACAAAAACACTTCGTTTTGATTCGTGGTTAAACAGCGCTGCAATTACAACAGGTGGTGGAATGTTAACTAAACCTTCAACAGGAAATGGTGTTTCAACTTTATGGTTGAATAATAGCATGGACACTTTAACTTATAAGGTAATGTTTAACGGTTTATCTAGCAATGCCGTAGCTGCACATTTTCACATGGGCGAACCTAATCAAAGTGGTGGAGTTGTTAAGGAGATAACAATTTCTGGAAACATGCTTTCGGGTGTTTGGACAAAATATGATGCCATGAACCCATTAACAAATGCTTTAATTAGTAATTTATTAGCTGGTTCATTATATTATGTGATACATACAGACAGCAATCCTGGAGGAGAAATTCGTGGTCAAGCATTGCGCTTAGCCCGTGAAGGTTTTATTGGCGAATTTGATGGCAAACAAGCAATGACTTATAGCAAAGGCAGAGGAACAGCAATAGCAACCTATGATAGGGATAGAACCAACTTACATTACATGTTTACCATAGATA
This sequence comes from bacterium, assembly GCA_034439755.1. GTDB lineage: Bacteria > Bacteroidota > Bacteroidia > UKL13-3 > UKL13-3 > B1. The sequence continues at coordinate 3,247 of JAWXAZ010000044.1, read as the reverse complement.
ATTTAACATCAGATATTACAGCTTCCCACCTACATAAGGGTGTGGTGGGTATGGCTGGTGGTGTGCATTATGATTTAGGTATGCCTATAAATAATGGATTTTATAACTATTGGACTGCAGCCAATGGCTTTAATAACACACAATCATTGCCATTGCGCAGAGGAGATAGTATATATGTAAATATCCATACTGCTATGTTTCCCAATGGCGAAGTAAGAGCTCAATTATGGAGAAACTACAAAATATCATCTCCTTCAATGGAAATGGAGCCAAAAGAAACACCCGATTATTTAGGAGATAGATTAACTTTTTCAGCTCGTTTAAATCCTGCTGCTGGGGTTACAACAGGTGGCAATGGCGTTGGGGCATTTATGCTAAACTCAAGCCGCGACACTTTATACTTTACTTTAAGTGCTACAAAATTATCGAGTAAAATTAATGGTTATCACATTCATAATGGCCGAACAGGTGGAGATGTTATAATCGATTTTGATGGAAAAATTGATGGTACTAATGTTAGGAGCTTTATAACAGGAAGCCAATTAGCTAGTTTATTGCCCGATTTTATTGAAGGAAATTTATACGTAGCTGTTCACACCGTAAATAATCCTGCAGTAGAAATATTTGGATTTGTTAAGCTAGAATCTGATTGGGGCTATGCTGCAAACATTGATGGCGCTCAGGCAAACACTAACTCTATGGCTAATGGACATGCAACCATTAGTTTTGGTATGAAAGGCGATACTGCAGTTGTTAAATTGGTTTCAACTTTAAGCAATAAAATTCAAGCAGTACATTTACATTTCGGAAAAGCTGGCCAAGCAGGCGGAGTAGCCTTGGATTTAACTGGTTTAATTGCCAAAGATGGATTTTCATTGGTAGGCGGAACAACTATCTCACCTGCAAGCTGGACCAACTTAATGGCAGCCTTATTGAGCGATAGTGTTTATATTAATTTGCATACAGGTTCTTTTCCAAATGGTGAAATTAGAGGCCAATTGAATACCACAAAAACATTGCGATTTGATTCTTGGTTAAATCAAGATGCAATTGTTAATGCCGGAGGTATTCCAAATCAAATGAGCAATGCATATGGTGTTTCATCGCTTTCTTTAAATAACACCATGGATACCTTAAAGTTTAATGTATTGTTTACAGGCTTATCAAGTATTACCACGGCTGCACATTTTCATAATGCAAACGAAATAAGTAATGGTGGCGTTGTAAAAGAATTAACTATCGCTGGAAACATGATTTCGGGTGTTTGGACAAAAAATGATGGCATGAACCCACTCACTAACTTATTAATTAGCGAGTTATTAAAAGGAAATATTTATTTTGTAGTTCATACAACTAATAACCCAAATGGTGAAATTCGCGGACAAGTTTATCGTTTAGCTAGAGAAGGGTTTATTGCCGAAATAAATGGTATGCAGTCAAATACGAATAGCATTGCCAATGGAACTGCAATTACCAGTTACGATAGAGATAGAACTAACTTGCACAGCATGGTAGCATTAGAAGGATTGCAAGGAAACATTACTGGTGCACATATTCATTTAGGTAAAAAGGGCGAAATGGGTGCCGTTGCTATTGATTTAGATCCGTTTACCAATAATGGAAGCTATTTGTATGCAAAAAGTAATTTAGGATTTAACGATTTAATATCGCAAGCCATGAGAAGAAATGATAGTACCTATGTAAACATCCATACTTCGGTTTTTGCAAATGGTGAAATTCGTGGACAGTTATTGCGTAATTACCGCATATCTTCTTTAAGTTCATCGCCTACTGGTGTAACAAATTTTAATGTTAATTTGCCAAATGGAATAAATGTTTATCCTAACCCAATTGCAAACGAATTAAATATTAACTTAAATGCTTTTTATAATGGTAATGCTACTGTAGTAATTTACGACTTAAATGGAAAAACTGTTTTAACTAAAATGAATCAAGTTTCGGCTGGTAATAATGTAATATTATTAAATACAGAAAATCTTAGTCCTGGGTTGTTTATTGTTGAATTACAGTTAAATAACGAATTAATTGCTAGAACCAAAATAATTAAAGACTAGTATTGTTTTTTTTCTCTTTGTAAAAAGGCCACCCAATTGGGTGGCCTTTTTTTAGTTTTTTTAGTTTATGAATCAATTTAATTCCATCCAATAATTACAGAATTCTCAAGATCACTATCGATGCAGAAACGGCACTCGCGCCACCCGCATAAGGTGTAATAGTAAGTGCGGTAGAATTACCCGTAGGATTTACAACACTCAAAGTGCTGTTTATAACGGTAGTTGTAATCATTCTACTTCCAGCTATTTGATTTGTTCCAGTAGCTCGTCCCACTGCGGTTGAAGCCAATTCTGTTGCATTTAATTTTAATAACAATTGACCAGGTTCATTTACACTTACCTGCCAACTTACCAAATAAGTGCCAATAGCCGGCAAGGTAAATTGACTTGTATTGACCCGCGTAATAATGCTATTGGAAGGACCATTCTGAGGAAATTCTACAGCAGATCCAACCGCAACCGTGCTGGCATTATTTCCAGGCATGATTGCATAAAAATCTGCAAAGGCAACAACTGCATTTAATCCATTGGTTCCATTATTTCCTTGAATACCCACATTTCCTTGAATACCTTGCAGGCCTTGAGTTCCAGTAATACCTGTATCGCCAATTATTCCTTGAATACCTTGAGTACCCGCAGCGCCACTCGCACCCGTAGCACCAGTTGCACCCGAATCACCTTTTATACCTTGTATACCTTGTATTCCTTGTAAGCCTTGCAAACCTTGAGCTCCAGTGGTACCCGCAACTCCTGTGTCTCCTTTTATACCTTGTATTCCTTGTATTCCTTGTAAGCCTTGCAAACCTTGAGCTCCAGTGGTACCCGCCACTCCAGAATCACCTTTTATACCTTGTATACCTTGTAAGCCTTGTAGTCCTTGCAGCCCTTGTGCCCCAGCAGTACCTGTCACTCCAGAATCTCCTTTTATGCCTTGTGTTCCTTGTAAACCTTGAGCCCCAACAGTACCTGCTACCCCAGAATCACCTTTTATACCTTGTGTTCCTTGCAAACCTTGAAGTCCTTGCAGGCCTTGTGCCCCAACAGTACCTGCCACTCCAGAATCACCTTTTATACCTTGCGTTCCTTGGTTGCCCTGTAAGCCTTGGTTACCTTGTAAACCTTGAGCCCCAACAGTACCTGCCACTCCAGAATCACCTTTTATACCTTGTGTT
>JAWXAZ010000043.1:0-28618 GCA_034439755.1 bacterium | reverse complement strand
GCCAAAAGCTGGTAGCTAACAGCTAAATTCTACCGGCTTAACGCCAAAAAACATTACCTTTGCGGCATGGACAATCCACGGGTAATTCCTTTTAAGCAAATGATTATTGAGGAAGATGAGCATTTCATCTTTATAAACAAACCAGCATTATATTCTTCTTTAGATGATAGGCATGGCGATGTGTTTTCCATTATTCGTCAGGCTAAAAAGCACGATGAAAACTTGCAACTTTGTCACCGATTAGACAAGGAAACCAGCGGTGTTTTGATTATAGCCAAAAACGAAATGGTGTACCGCGAAATGGCCATGCTGTTCGAAAAAAGGCAGGTAATGAAAATTTATCATGCCATGATAGCAGGTAATTTGCAAGTAGAGGAAATGACTGTCGACTTGCCCTTGGGTCAGACCGCAAAAGGCGTGGCCAAAATAGATAAGTTAGCGGGCAAACCTTCTGAAACTTTGGTAAAAACTTTAAAAATTTACCGCCATTATACCTTGTTGGCTTGCATGCCAATTACGGGTCGCCTGCATCAAATAAGAATACATTTGGCTTCACAAAATTTCCCTTTGGTGGCAGATGTAACTTACGGTGGAACCATGCCTTTCTTGGCTAAAATTAAGCCCAAATTTAAGGAAGGGAAGTGGGAAAACGCTGGCCCAATGATGAAGCGTGTGGCCTTGCATGCGTATTCCATTCACTTTACTTTGTTTGAAAAGGAATACCACATTACGGCGCCGTATCCGAAAGACTTTGCGGTGTTGGTGAAGCTTTTGGAGAAATACGATAGTTAAGAAGAAAGCCCATAGTCAATAGTTATTGGCGTTGGAAGTTTGTGGGGGAAGTCTAAGGTCCGTAGCCCATAGTCAATAGTTATTGGTGTTGGAAGTTTGTGGGGGAAGTCTAAGGTCCGTAGCCCATAGTCAATAGTTATTGGCGTTGGAAGTTTGTAGGGGAGAGGACAGCGGCATGAACAAGTTTCCTTTTTTGCAAGCTTCTTTTTTAGGTTTTGTAATTTGGGGTGCTTATGTTTATGGTGCCTCTTTATCTTATTTTGAAAAAATTACCTTTTCTAAAAAAACACGTTCGGCGTTTTGGTTCAGCACTTCGATAAAACAAAAGGTGAGGTCGCCAAATTTGCTTAAATCTAACAACATTTGTGGTTTATCAATGGGTACAGATAACAAAGGCTGACCCAAGGCATTGGTGATGCGAATTTCTTTTAATTCTTGTATAGGATTGCCACCAAAATTAACCATTAATTTTCCTTGTGTGGGATTGGGATACATTTGAATGGTATTCGGCTCCTTTTGCGTTTTTAGCCCGGTACTCAAAAACACAAAGCCATTTTTTAGGGTTGAACCAAACGGCGATATCACCTCAACGAAGCCGCTTGCTCCTGTGTCTACAACAGATGTAATTTGCTTAGAGGAAATAACTTGAAAAGAGACTGCATTTACCCCACCGAAACGAACCTGCGAGATAGAGGGTGCATAAAAATATTTGCCATAAATATTTACTTGTCCGTTTTTACCAGCAACCATGGGTGCAAATGAGTTGATTTCTGGACCTCGCGGATTTACCGTAATTAACTTATCAACTCTAATGAAACATCCTGCAGCATTTGTAACTTTTACCCACAAACGAAGATTAAATAAGCCAGGACCAAGTTGCCCAGGCAACCAAGAAATGCGGCTCACATTGCTATCTTGTTTGCCCCAAATTATTAATTCTACAGATGAATTTGTCTCCCACAAATATTGGTAACCAGGTATTCTGTTTACCTCATATACGTAAATCGAATCTTGAATAGGTTGAGATTCGCCTGTAATACCAAATTGCAGAGGCAGTTTATTAACCTGCACCGAAACTATGTTGGAAGCCTTGCTACACGAATTGGAATCTTTAATTACTACATGATAATTACCTTCCTCATAAGCCAAAATGCTAGCAGTTGTTTGTGGCAACAAAATGCTAGTGTTTTTATACCATTTATAACTTTGTTTGGCAGCACTGTTGGCTGTAAGCAAAACCGTTTCCCCTTCGCAAATGGCCGAAGGTTGAGTGGGTGTTATCATCGCTAATTGGTCGGGCAAAAGCAGCACCTCAATGGTATCTGTTGCGGTGCAATTGTACTGATTCACTTTTTTTACCGCATATTTTCCACTTGCATTTGGCCATAATTTTTGCCACAAAGAATCAGTCAAATTATCTTGGCCATCAAGCTTTTTCCATTGCCAACTTGTTACTGTACCGGCGTTGGTACCTGCATCTAAACTGTCTATTTTACCAAAGCAATATTGCACAGATAAGGGCATTTCACGCGTTGGTTCAGCCCGATAAATAACGTTAAACGATGCAGAATCTGTACAACCTAATAAATCGCGGATGACCACATAATAAGAATTTGTATCGCTGGCATAGGGTGGTTGAATAAGGCAATTTGAATCGGAACTTTGCGCCCTAATTATTTGGTTTGAACCAAAAGCACCTTTGTAAAAAGTGTATTGATAACTGGAAACTAATGGCGAGCCAAATTTGCCGTTTGCGTTAACTTGAACGGGGTTTTGACCGCAAATAGCGGCATTGGAAATACTTACTCTTACTGGCGGCATAACAAAAACAGAATCCCACATTTCTTTTACGCAACCATTTGGCATGGGCGGCGCATACGTGCTCACTTGAACGCCAACTTTGTGCCAGCCTCCTTTAGTAAATCTATGAATAATGGGGGTATTGCTAGTATAGGTTATAAACTGCTTAGCATGCGGCTCTGTTTCTACAAAAAACTTGGTGGCAAATGGATCTATGGTGGCATCATTTGTAAGGCTATATCCTAATTGAAAAGCGTTACAAGGTTTACCTATTTTAGTAAAATTTATGTGGGGTACACTTTTTATCGTAATGCTAAACGATTTCATGGTTTTCCCTCCAAAAGGGCACATTTGGTCTGTAGCTGTTGCTAAAAAAGAATAAGGCATGCTGCTTAAATCATTGGCGGTGGGTGTCCAACAAAATAGCATGCTATCATATTTAGGTCCATTGCTAGAACGCGTGGCAGCATTGTATAATTTGGTGAAAGTAGCCCCTTTACTCGTCAAAGAAGTTGGCTCATTCCAATTTAAATGAGTGGTATCTGTGCCAGAATCATTGTCGTTAGCAACCACAATAAAACAAATTTCGTTGTTTACACAAACACTGTGGTTAAAATACAAAGGTTCAATCATTGCACTTCCATCTTTGCTATAGACCTTAAGCGAAGGCGGATTATTGGGTGCACAAACCTGACTATAAAACTGCGCTTCGCGCCTTGTTACGCCAAGCAAAGTAGGCACACTAGTAAATCGTTTCCATTGCTTTACCTCAATTACTATTGTGGCTATAAATGCACCAATCGGTTTAAACCGAACGTCGCCACTTACAGAATTTATACTGATGCCATTGGGCGGAATTGCTGGTGGACTGGGAATAGGAAATCCCTGAAAGTTCACCGGTAATTGTCCGCTATAGGGTGAAATATAAGGTACTGGAGTATTATTGCCTTGTAGGGCTGAACCAAATGAATAACTCAGCGAATCTCCATCTGGGTCGATGGCACCTAAATTATACGTAAATTCTTGTCCAGAACAGCCAGTAAAAGATACAGGCGAAGTAAAAACTGGGGCGCTGTTGCAATTGGTTTCGCATCTATTTAAAGTAATGAAAGAATAAAAATTTATAACACCAGAATTAGCAATGGTATGAATGCCATAACTCCTGCAACAAGTAGAATAAATCAAATTTACATAACAGCAAGTGCTTGGAATGGCACTCAAGTTAACATTGCCTGTAAAAGTGTAAACTTCTATTCCGGGTGTAACAGTACCCGGTGTGCGGGTGCCACAATTGCTGCAAATTGTTTTTGAGGTAGCGCATAACTGCACCACATCAAATCCACTTGTGGCAGTATTTACAAATAAGGTTGTGGTACCAAAACCAATACCCTCACATAAATTACTCGGAATGCCCGGCACACTGGTTGGTCCTGCCCCTATTATACTCAATTGAACATTGCAAGTAGGGTTTAAACCAGTTGGACAATTAGCACAAAATTGTGTGTTGGAGCAATCTCTATAAATCTTAGTTGTAACGGAATAAATTCCAGGAATGGTAGAACATTGATAGCTTATTTCGGCCCCAATGATATGATTAGCATACACAAATTTTGCCTGAGACAGAAGTATAAAAAAAAGTATAAGAATACTTTGGTAATTTTTTTTCATAGACTTATCAAACACTTTAAGAAGTAATATCCCTATTGCTTATCGTTGGGCATTTACCATACTTGCATCAAATTGTGTTATGATTTAATTTTATAAATGGTTCTAAATCGAAAACACAAAATATGGCGAACAATTTCGACAAATACCTCATTGTGCTATTGTTTTGTTAAACCAAAGGTAAATAATGGTTTTTACAAAAGTTCAATGTTTAAGCTCAAAACAACATTATTATGAAATTTTAAAGAAGAGTCACTCAGTTTATTAACTTTTTTTTGTAGACGCAAGCGCAATTGGTTCAGACCAAAAGTTTTGTGTTATTTTGGCTCTATGTGATATGTGGTGGGTAAAATTTAAAGTTGGTGCACGGCTAATGGAAAAGGAATAATTTGAATTTTAATATATGTCTGAGCTTCAATCGTTTTATTTTATTGGAGGCTATCAATTATGATTGCCGAAATCAGGAAAAGCAGGGTAAAAATTGGTTGCTTACCTAAATTACGTTGGCTAATGGCCCGAAGGAGTATTTAGTCTTAATTTTACCCACTATAAACAACATAGTGCCGTTATTGGAGAGCAAAAATGCATTAGAGGGCAAAAATGCATTAGAGAGCAAAAATGCATTGGAGAGCAAAAATGTATTGGAGAGCAAAAATGTATTGGAGAGCAAAAATGTATTGGAGGGCAAAAATGCATTAGAGGGCAAAAATGCATTGGAGAGCAAAAAACACGACCAATAAACACCGGCAATAAATTCAAAAAAGAAAGGTCGGCTTTTGATAAAAATCCGTAAATAAATAGGATTTAGCCTCCACTGGTATCGCAATCTTCTAATGTCTTTGACAATAAATCATCAAAAATCCCACAAGGGTAAAAAAGCCTGATTTTGATGTGTGGTTGAGCCGTTTAAAATTTGGTATTAATTTTTTCAAATATTACACCGACCTTTCAAATACAAATATAGGTAATTTTGAATTTATTTTTCCTTCTTAATTTCTTCGGTTATACTTAAATCCATGGCATTGGCAACTTTATCTGGCAACAAGGCAAAGTCAATTACTTCAGACATTTCCTTTACGTAGGTAAACGTTAAATCGTTTAGGTAATCTGCCTTTATTTCCAAAATATCTTTCCTATTGGCTTCGCATAACATAATATCGGTTATGCCTGCACGTTTTGCCGCAAGTATTTTCTCTTTAACACCGCCAATTGGCAATACCTTGCCTCTTAGCGTAATCTCACCTGTCATGGCCAAATGAGGCCTTATCTTTCTTTGGGTAAATACCGATGCCAATGAAGTTAACATGGTTACGCCCGCAGATGGACCATCTTTAGGCACCGCGCCCGCTGGCACGTGTATGTGTAAATCAAAATTATCGAATACACGAGGGTCAATATGCAACTTATGACAATTGGCTTTAAGGTAACTCAAAGCCGTTATTGCAGACTCTTTCATCACTTCGCCTAAATGTCCGGTGAGGGTTAATTTTCCTTTTCCTTTGCTCAAAATACTCTCCACAAAAAGAATTTCACCACCTACACTTGTCCAGGCCAAACCTGTTACCACACCAGCCACATCATTGCCTTGGTAAATCTCTTTCTCTCCCCTATCTGCACCCAAAATTTTGATCACCATTTCGGCATCAATTTTCTTTTGATAGGTTTTATTCATCACCTTCTCGCGGGCAATGTGCCTAGCCACAGAAGCTATTTGTTTTTCTAAACCACGCACCCCACTTTCGCGGGTATAGCCATCTATAATTTTCTTTAAAGATTCATCCAAAAGCTCAAAATCTTTGGTTACCAAACCATGGTTTTCTTTTTGCTTCGGTATCAAATATTTCTTGGCAATTTGCACTTTCTCCTCCATGGTATATCCATTGATTTCAATGATTTCCATGCGATCTAATAAAGCAGGTTGAATGCTATCCAAAGAATTAGCAGTTGCCACAAACATCACATTCGATAAATCGTATTCAATCTCTACATAATTATCGTAGAAAGTAGAATTTTGTTCAGGGTCCAAAACCTCTAACAACGCGCTACTTGGGTCGCCCCTAAAGCTCATTCCAATTTTATCAATCTCGTCTAACACAAACACTGGGTTATTAGAGTTTACCTTTTTTAGATTCTGTATAATCCTACCAGGCATGGCACCAATATAAGTTCTGCGGTGACCGCGCACTTCACTTTCATCACTTAATCCGCCCAAAGCCACACGCGCATATTTTCTACCCAAGGCTTTGGCAATAGATTTTCCCAAGGATGTTTTACCCACCCCTGGAGGACCGTATAAACAAAGAATAGGGCTTTTCATGTTCTTCTTTAACTTAAGAACAGCCAAATATTCTATGATTCTTTGCTTTACTTTTTCCAAGCCAAAATGATCTTCGTTTAATACTTTTTCGGCCCGTTTTAAATCAAAATTATCCTTGGTATTCTCGCCCCAAGGCAAATCCAATAGCAATTGTAAATAGTTTAATTGAATGCTGTAATCTGGTGCCATTGGGTTGGTTCGGCGCAAACGCTCCAATTCTTTGTTAAACGATTCGCCAACTTTTGAATCCCACTTTTTCTTTTTGGCCAATGCAGTTAAACCATCAACATCACGGTCGGGAGAATCGCCACCCAACTCTTCTTGTAAGGCCTTAATTTGTTGTTGCAAGAAAAAATCGCGCTGTTGTTTATCCAATTCGCTGCGCACTTTGTTCTCAATCTGCGATTTAATTTCGGCAAATTGATAATCCTTTCTTAAGGCCTCAAGCACCTTTTGCGCCCTGGTTTTAAAAGGTACTTCTTCCAAAATAGCCTGCTTAGTAGGCAAATCTGAATTGAGGTTAGAGGCAACAAAATTCACTAAAAAGGTTGGACTCTTTATTTTGGTTACTGTTAATCCCGCCTCATTGGGCAAGTTTGAGGTAACATTAATAATTTGTTGCGATACCTCTTTAATAGATTCGGCCAAAGCCTTGCACTCATCGTCTTCCACCAAAATTCCTTCGGGCAAAGGAGATACAATGGCTTTTAAATAGGGTTCGTCCTGAACCAAGGTATCTATTTTAAAACGACGCTTACCTTGAATAACTGCCATGGTGCTGCCATCGGGCATTTTTATCATGCGTAAAATGCTAGCCACCGTACCAATTTGATATAAATCTGATAAGCCAGGCTCCTCAATATCAGTGCTCAATTGCGCCACAACCCCAACTAATTTTTCGGTTTTTTTATTGGCATCTTTTAGCAATTGAATCGACTTCTCGCGTGCTACCGTAATGGGCATTACCACACCTGGAAATAATATTGTATTGCGAAGCGGTAAAATTGGCAGACTCTCTGGCAAATTCTCCTTGTTCATTTGGTCCTCTTCCTCTTCACTCAACATCGAAATGAAGTCGGGATTATCACCCTCATCGCTTATTATACCGCTAAAAATCAAACTGTCTTGTATTCTTCCCATATTTCCTATTTTGACCTTCTACCGAAGGCTCTATTGTTTTACAATACCTATGCCACTATTTTGAAAACTGACCAAAATACCTGTCCACTAAGATAGCACCTGCCACGGCAGCATTCAAGCTTTCGGCCAAGCCAATTCGTTCTATGGAAACGGTTTCGCTTACCAAACCGGCCAAAGATGCACTAATACCAGAGCCTTCGTTGCCCAATAATAAAATCATGTTTTCTGGAAAATTATACTTGCGTGCGCTCACTCCTTCCATGCTGGCCGCAATAACTGGTATGTTCATTTCTTTAAACCATGCTGCCAAATCGCCATAATGCAGCGCTACTCTGCCAATGCTGCCCATAGTAGATTGTATCACTTTTGGGCTAAAACAATCTGCGGTTTCGGGCGTACACAGAATTTGTTGAATGCCATACCAATCTGCCAACCTAATTAAAGTACCGAGGTTACCTGGATCTTGAATGGTATCTAAAGCTAAAAACAAGCCCTTTGCTTGCTTTGGTTCGAACCGAAATTTGAGCATTTGAAACAGGCCAATTACCTCTCTAGGACTTTTTAATTGACTTAATTGACTCATTTCTTTGCTGCTGACAATATTTACCTGAACGCCTTCGGGTATTGATTTGGCGTGGGTTTGAAGCCACAACTCTAAGGCAAAAATCTCTTGCGCTACTAAATTTGACGATAATAAATCTAAGAGTGATTTGCTACCTTCGGCAACAAATAGCTTATTTGCATGGCGAATTGATTTATCTTCGAGGGATTTTACAAATTTGATAGCTGCTTTTGTTAACATACGTTGGGTATTTTATGCCATCATTCTTTTAGGAGTGATGCAGGCTTGCAATTTACCAAAACTTGCCAGAAAAGAAGGACCTATTCTTTATAAAAACAACATTGTTATAAAAGAAAAAAGAGAAGCGCGATTATTTTCTAGCAACTTAGATGGTTATATCAAGCAACAGCCCAATAGATCTCTTTTTGGCATTACGCGCTTTGGCTTGCGATTTTACAAAATGGGATCTCGTTATCCTAATTCTTGGTTTGGCAGAACCCTTCAAATTAAATTGGGCGAGGCGCCAGTGATTTTGGATAGCTTTTTAATTGATGCATCCATTAGAGGGATGCGGGGATATTTGCGCACAGAGGGCTATTATTATCCTAAGCTAAGCTATACTGTTAAAGGCAAAATTCATAAGCAAAAGGTCTCCTATGAAATAGAAACCGGTAAGGCCTATCACATTTATAGAATTGAACAACATATTTCGGATAAGAAATTGGATTCGATGGTTAAAGCCAATTTTGAATTTAGCTTTGTGAGATATGGTAACCGCGTTAGTTTAGAGAATTTACTCAAAGAGAAAAATCGCATCAGCGAGCAATTAAGAAATCAGGGGTATTTTTCTTTCAGTAAAGACCTTGTTAATTTTGATTTGGACACTGCCTTGCTAGATTACCGCGCCATGATGGCCGTCAATATTGCCAATCCCGATAACTTTAAAAGGTATGTGCAATACAAGGTTAAAAAGATTCATGTAGAAATTGAGAATGAAGACAGTACACTTAACCAATTGGATAGTTTTTACATGGAAAATTTTTCTTATAAACCCAATCAATTTCCCCTTAATCCAGATATTTTAAACAGGGTTGTTTTGCTTGAACCAAACAAATATTTTGTTCATGATTTATCCAATGCAACCTTTAAAAGGCTAAATGATTTACAGTTGTTTAAATCTGTAAACATGATGGCAACGCCCATCAATGAAGATACAGACACCCCAAGCGTGAATTATTTAATTAAGTTACAGCCGAGTAAAAAATATGATTTTACCATAGAGCCACAGGTTATTACCTCGGATCAATCTAACTTGGTTACCAACACTAACGGTAGAAATTATGGTATAGCTTCGCAGATTACCTTAACAGATAAAAACATTTTTCACAACGCAGAAATATTGCAGCTTTCTTACCGAATTTCGGTAGAGGCACAACGCGGACCAAATATCCCTACTAGTCCGATTTTCAATAGTTATGAATCCAATTTATCGGCCAGTTTACAATTTCCAAAATTACTCTTCTTACCAAGAATTGATAAAATGTGGACCAATTCAACCAATAAGAGTCAGGTTACCGCCACCACCATTTGGGAAAAGAATGTAGATTGGATTAGAACGGTTTATGCAGTGAGCTTTAACTGGCAAAAGAACCAGAAATATTTTAACCAGTATTTTGTACCTTCAGAAATCAGTTATATCAAAACAGATTTTAACAGCAAGGCTTTGGAAGATCAAAGCCAGAACGACCCTTATTTGCAGAGTGTATTTAGCAATAACTTGGTTACGGCAACACGTTATGGCTTTATATTTAACAACCAATCTAATATCAGAAAAAAGCATTATACCTATGTAAAGTGGGATGTATTGGAGCTAGCCGGCACCTTTATAGACCAAGCTTATCGTTTATTAAAAATTACCCCATCAGATAGCGGGTATAATACATTTCTAGGGGTTCAATATTTCCAATATGCCAAAACCTTTGTCGATATTAGGTATAACCGCTACTTAGATGACAACAACCGATTGGCAAGTAGAATGGCTATTGGGGTGGCATTGCCCTTTGGAAACTCTCCAGATTATGTACCATTCGACAAGCGTTTTTTTACGGGTGGAGCCAATAGCATCAGGGCCTTCTTACCCCGGTCTATTGGTCCGGGTTCTTACGATTCTGATGGTAGCACAGACCGAAGTGGAGACGTGCGATTGGAGTTTAATTTAGAGTATAGGTTCAATATATTTAATCATTTTATTGAGGGCGCTTTGTTTGGCGATATGGGAAATATATGGCGTATTAAAGATGATGGAAGAAAGGATGCGGTCTTCTATTTAAACTCCTTTTACAAGCAAATGGCATTGGGAACTGGCGCGGGATTGAGGTTAAACTTAGACTTCTTGATTTTAAGGCTGGATGCATCCTTCCCTATTCTTGATCCAAGAAAAGCAGAAGGTTCGCGCAATGTTTTTAGCACCTATAGCAATGTGGGCTTGCTGTTTAAAAACACCATTTTCAACTTTGGCGTTGGGTATCCTTTTTAAACCATTACTAAAATCAAATTAGGCCTTGTAACAATTCGATTTTAGTACGTATATGCCACTAATAAGCTTTCAAATATTTTTGGACTATTACATATTGCGTATTACTATATCGCAATACTGGCAAAATGGCAACCCTAATTTGGGTTAAACCAAAACGGCTAACGCGCTATTAATAAAAATTTTAAACAAGCCAAATGGTTTTAGTTGCCCCTCATTAAAGTAATGGTGCCATGAACAGATTGCGGCGAATTTTGGTTGAGCATTTGGTATTTAAAAACGAAATAATAAACGCCTTCTGGACATTCTAATCCGTTGTTGCGATTTTTCCCATTCCAATTAATGCCATCGTTTCCAAAACCATCTTTGTTTGTTTCGAACACCACATTTCCCCAACGGTTATAAATAATGAGCGCGTATTCTGTGTAACCAACAATATCAATATCATACGCATCATTATTTTGATCGCCATCTGGGGTAAACACATTGGGCATGATAATGCGCATTTCGGCTGGCAAGGTTCTCTTACAAATACTGTCCCAACAATCTTGCTGGTTATAGGCAATTAAACAAACCACAAAAGACCCAGAATCACCCACAAAATTATGGGTTGGATTTTCCAACCTGCTAAAGTTTTTTTGGCCACTAGAAGGCTGACCAAAATTCCAATCATAGCGAACGGCTCCTTGCGATTTATTTTGAAACTTGATCAAAGGAATTTGGTCTTGATCCATTTCAAAATCGGCCATAACGGTAGTGGTGGTAATATCTAATTCGGCTGTATCGGTACACAAAGCTCCCGGCAAAATAGGGTACATTTTTACTTTATACGTACCAATAAAATTATACGTATAGTTAACTACGGTATCTGGATATAACGTTTGCTTAACAGGCGTGGTATCGCCAAATAACCACCCAAAACCTGGCACCAACCTATCTGGATGCGCAATTAATTGAAATGGCACACCCACGCAAATGGTATCGGGACCTTCAATGGAGGCTTTCACCGATTCTATTACGCGAATGGTTCTGCGAGCGGCATTGATATTTAAGGAATCTGGAAAAACAGAAAGGCAAGTTTTATATTGCCCTGTTAAGCTGTTATAAATGGTATCCTCGCCCACCAAATACAATTTATAAATACCGGCTTTGGTATAAACATGTTTCACATTTGTATCGATTTGAGTGCTGGCAGTGGCATTGTTTTGATCTCTAAAATACCAAACCCAATTGATCAATGGGTAACCCGTAGTATTTTTTAACACCACTTCAAAAGGCGCACAACCAACGGTATCAGAAACAATGTCGAACTTTGGCCGAGGCCCATCAATCCAAATAGTTTCAAAGGTAGAATCTCTACATCCTACATTGGTTTCAACCAACAGTTTTACTTGATAACTTCCATTGGCGGTAAAATCGTGCACGGGATTTTGAAGCAAACTCAAGGGCTTGTTATCACCAAATTCCCAAGTCCAATATTTAATATAATCGTAAGCCGGCGCACCATATAAACTGCTCGAATCGGCATAAAAAGATTGATCTACAAAAGAAAGAATTTGCGGTGCACACAGGTAACGTGGTAGCATCGGTTTGATCCGAGCATCTACATCAACTACTTTTAGCAAGGTACCATAGTTAAAGGTATCTCTACAACCCAAACTATCTATGGCAACCATGCGCAGTCTATAATTTCCTACTCGTTTGTATTTATGCATAGGAAGTGGTCCAGATGCAACAAAGCCACCCCCATCACCAAAATCCCAATACATTTGTTCAAATCCACTGGCCTTTCTTGCAGGGTCTCTCCAATACGCATAGGAAGAGTTATAATATGAAATATCGTCGATAAGCAGGGCGCTATCGCTTAAACAGACAAGGGGTTTTTCTGGCCTAAACGATTTTAAGAAACCAAAATAAATATAAATATCATAGGATCGAGAACAATTTCTGGTATTGGTTAAATTAACAGTAATGCGCTTAATTCCAGGAGTGGTATAAGTATAATATTGCGAAGGAATAATAGAATCATTTGGGCCGTAGTTTAAGGTACGAACGCCACCTGGGGCGTTAAAATTAATCACCACCGTTTTAAGGCTATCTTGAATAGAATCGGCCATGGTAACTTTTACCGCAAATGGACCACAACCCGTATTGGTTCGAACCGCAGTAAATAATGGGTTTAAAGGAAAAAACTTGAATATATAATGGTACCAAGCAGTGTCGTAACAATCTTTCCCATTTTTATCTTTTCCATTTTTAATTATTAGTCCGAAAGTAACATTACCACTGGGGTCGCAGGTGGTATTATACACATGTGTAAATATATTCACCAAGGTATCTACCGGAATCCAAACAGCGCCTGCACAGGCAGAATCTGGCTTATACCAAGCCATCTCTCTTCCGCAAGAAGGCAAGGTTTTAGAAATATCAAAAGTAACCACACTATTTAAACAAGGCTTCGCAGGTTGGTAGGTTAGTCCGGGCCTAATTGGCGTTGCAATGCTATCCCAACCTGCATCTGGTTGCGTAAGTTTTAGCGCCGTGGTGCTTGTATCATAACAAGGTCTTGTTGGATCGCCCAAAATTAATTTTGGATAATAACATTTATCCTCCCCAATTTTATACTGGTGTTTTACCCAAACACTGTCTTTGCTATACCTACAGTTTACACCCACATTTATATTGCCTTTGGTATCGGTGGTACAATTGGGTGCAAAAGAATCGTCAAAATCCCAAAGCCTATACATGGCACCATTGCCGTAATAACAGGAGTTATCGCCTGTAGGTGTTCTAAAATAAACCGTATCACTCACCTCACATTGAATGCTATTTATGATGGGGTCTCTTCGCAATTCAATGACCGATTTTGGACCATAAACCTTAACCGTGGTATCCGATTTTACAAAACAATTTCCGATGCGCACATACATGCGAATTTGAAATTCACCACAATCATCAAAATTTATGCTATCCACAAACAAGTTGCTGGCATTGGTATCTAATCTATTGGGACTGCCTACTTTATAGACTGCCCAGTAAACTGCGGCCCCTGGATAAGAATTTTTGGAATTAAGAACAAAGCCATTTCCATTGTAGCAAGAGCTAATTTGACTGAGGTAAATGGTGCTATCTATTCTGTAATTTTCTCCAGCAGGTGTTAAGACAAAACTATCTTTACAACCATTTTTATCTAACACGGTAAGTTTGGCTGTGAATAATCCTGAGGCAGTATAATTGTGCACAAAATTTGTCCATGGACTCGCAGCAGTTTGGCCATCACCAAAACTCCATTGATAGGAAGCAAGTTGCGACAAGGGCATTTTGGAAGTGTTAATAAAGGTAACAGGTGTGGTATTGCATTGCTTGTTATACGTTGTTTTAAAGCTAATGTCCTGCATTTTTGAGAATACAGTAACGTGGTCTACCAATTCTTTTCTGGAGGTACAATTGTTTACATCATATACTTCTAGCACCAAGGTATAAACACCACCCAAAGGATTGGTGTATGTGTGACATAGCGTGTCGCCAAAAACTGGACTTAGGTTTGTGAAACCACCATCGCCATATAAGAACAACCTGGAGTTAATGGCGGCATTATCTAAACCAGGCGTGGAGATATCTTTGACGCAAGTATTGTTGCCTTTAAAACACTGAGTAAGGGCAGTAATAACATTAAAATTGGCCTTTGGATTATCCACTACATAAATGGTATCGCCAGCAAGGGTACACGTGCTTGCATTAGAAAAAGTTACCGTTAAAGTAGGTACAAATTTGCCACGGGATGGATACTGGTAAACCGGACTTGGCTGGGTGCTAGAGGCGGCATTGCCAAAATTCCAGGCATAAGAAGTAGGGGTAAAACCAGGATCAATGCTTACCGTAAATAACAAAGTATTTCCTAAACAAACCTTATTTGTGGCTGTGTTTATTTTACAGTTTTGACCCAATAATAAAAGGGGTAAAAGGGCAATAATAATTAGTAAGGCTTTCCTCATGCAATATAATTTCAATCGGGAATGTACTAAATCAAGTCAAATAAAATGCTTTAAAAGTTCTTAATTCGTTTTTATCCCTCTTTTTTTACATTACAACCAACCCCTTTTTAACCATTAAGCACCAAATTGGCGCAAATGATGATCGAGGTGTTTGTAAAGTAAATTATTCCATTCGTTGGCTGTTAAATGACCAAACGAATGCGACTCTTTTCCTTCAAAACTGCTGGCACCCAATGCTTGTGTTTTTAGAATATATTGAATTAAACGCTCGCGTTCCATTTCAAATTCACGCTCATCTTTAATAATAAATGCAGGTGCTGTTTGCGAAACTTTTTTGTAGGGCGTTTCATTGGTCACAGTTGGTTTAACAAACGACTTTAAGATAAATTTCATGACAAAATTCGGCTTAGGATGCTTGTTTTCATAAAGCATCTCGTAGGTTACATTGCAATGAGCCAACATTTGGGCAACATTCATTTTGCCCCATATCGCTTGCGTATTCGGATTCAAACTTTTAATGCGTTGAATAATTTCGTTGCTTACTGCAACATCGAAAACACGAGGTAATGCCATATTTATTAATTTGTTCTATCTTCTTTTTCTGTTTCCTCTTGTTGTTCCTGAACATCTGTCCCTTTTAAATAATTAGGTAAATTGAGTCCGGCCATATTAAATAAATCATTTAAAGGAGGCACGGTTTTCATCATACCAGAAACAAAATTTGCGGTCGACGAATTTCCGTTATCCTTGGAGCCATTTCCAGAATCCCAAACCGTAATTTTATCTATTTTAATATTTTTAACAGCCTCTACTTGGGTTCGAACCAATTCTGGCAATTTTTCAAGTAACAACAATTGAAAAGCCTTTGTAGGATCGCCACCTGCTGCGGCAACCACCTCTTTATAACCCTCTGCTTGCTTGGTTAAAATTTCAAATAAACCCTTTGCCTCTGCTTCCATTTTTGCAAAAATTGCATCGGCTTCACCCTTGGCATTTTCTCTAATGGTTTCTGCCGCGGCTTGAGCCTCAATAATAGCTCTTTGCTTGGCTATTTCGGCCGGAATAACGATGTTGGCAATCTGAGTAGAACGTTCTCTTTCCGAACGAGCCAACTCGGCACGCTGCTCTGCCACATAAGATTCTTCTAATGCCCTAGCTTGCTGAACCTTTTCTGCCGTGATAGCAATTCTTAAAGATTCGGCTTCTTTTTCCCTTCTTAAAGCCTCCGAATTTGCGATGGCAATTTTTGCCTCATTCTCCCCTTTTATCGCAATGGCATTTGCCTCAGAAATTTTTACACGGGTATCTCTTTGCGCTTCGGCCTTTCCAATGGTTTCATCTTTAACGGCCGTGGCAATGCTAATCTCCCTATCCTTTTTCGTAATGGCAATTTTTACATCCCTATCTCTATGCGTTTCTGCAATCTGCGTATCCTTCTCCCTATCGGCTAAAGCCTTACCCGTTTCACCAATTTTTTCTTGTTCTGCCACGCTAATTTTAGCTTCGTTAATTGCCTTGGCCGCAGCCTCTTTTCCCAACGCCTCAATATATCCAGATTCATCCTTTATATCTGTTACATTCACATTGATTAACTTAAGGCCAATTTTCTTTAACTCGCTGTCTACATTCTTAGAAATATTATCCAAGAACTTATCGCGATCGGAGTTAATTTCTTCAATGGTCATGGTAGCAATAACCAAACGCAATTGACCAAATAAAATATCCTTTGCCAACTCTTGAATTTGTTCAGAGCTAAGGCCCAACAGCCTTTCGGCAGCGGTATTCATGCTATCCGTTTCGGTAGAAATAGCAATGGTAAACCTACAAGGAACATCCACGCGAATGTTTTGTCGGCTCAGGGCATTGGTTAAATTGGCCTCAATAGAAAGCGGCTTTAAATCTAAAAAAGCAAAATCTTGAATCACAGGCCAGATAAAGGCTCCGCCGCCATGCACACACTTAGCAGACGTGCCGCCCGTTCTGCCATAAATAACTAAAATCTTATCAGACGGACAACGTTTATACCTCGAGATAAGCGCTGAAATGGTTACAAACAGCACAACGGCTGCAACTACAATGAGAATAATTGGCGACATATTTTATGATTAAATTAATTCGACTATTAACAGGTTGCTACCTTCAACTCCTACAACCTTTACCATAGAACCAGAAGGGATGCTGTCGTTTTCGGTTATGGCCTCCAACTCGTGAAACGCCCCCTTTGCACTAACGATTACTTTGCCCTTGCCATTTTTATTTGCCGGAATAGTTAAGTAAACCTCGGCCGTTTTATGCAGTGTATCGGTGTATTGAAATGAATTATCTTCCGCCAATTTTTGAACTTGCTGCATAATTAAAAAGAAAACATACACAAACAAAACGCCAACCAAAAGCGAAAACAAAATCAAATAAATTGGATTGGAAATAAGGTTAAAAAACGAAATTCCACTCCAGCTTAATCCCAATAAAAAGTTTACCAAATTTCTAAAAGAAAACAATTGAAACGAATCGTCTGCCCCAGATAAATCGCCGTCAAAGTTGGCCGAAAACCCATCGGTTGCATCTGCCCCCATAAAAGTTACGATGGTTTGAACCAAAAAAATTAAACTGGTTGGTATGGCAACAAACCAAAAAGTCCTTAACAAAGGGGCTAAGCTTTCAAATATTTCCATAATGGCCAAATTTAAGAGATTATTTGCAAATTTCTATTCTTGTTAAAATCTAAATTTTAGAAATAACATCTGCATCTTGTAACTCAATGCTCCGTTTTATTTTTTTCTGTATTACTTTAAAATGTTGCTCGTTGGCTGCCGTTATCAATGAAATGGCAACACCTGGCGACTCTGCCCTACCCGTTCTGCCCACCCGGTGAATATAATCTTTGGGCGATCGAGGCAATTCATAATTGATTACACAAGGCAAATATGGCACATCAATGCCACGCGCCAATAAATCGGTGGTGACCAAAATACGCAGCTTACCATCTTTAAAATTTCGCAAGGCATCGGTTCGGGCACCCATACTTTTCTTGCTGTGAATAGACATGGCATCGTACCCGTTCTTCAACAATTTATCGGTTACATTATCTACTTGGTAAACCGTAGAACAGAAAATAAGCACTTGCGTATAAGTTGGGTTTGCAAGTATTTGCCTTAGTAGTGGACCTTTCTTTTCCTCGCGCACCCAATAGGCCGAATGCGTAATAAGATTGAGGTTTTCTACAGGCTCTTGCACCTTTACCACCAGCGGATTGTGCAATAAACCGGCTTGAATATTTTGTACATCATCACTTAAAGTAGCAGAGAAAAATAAGCTTTGTTTGCGCTTTGGCAACAATCCCAATATCTGATCCAATTCTGCCTTAAAGCCCATGTTCAACATTTTGTCGGCCTCATCCAAAACCAAGGTTTCAATTTCATTTATTTGTACAGCATTGCATGCCAACAATTCAATTAATCGCCCAGGCGTTGCTACCAAAACATGCACGCCTTGCAAGGCCATCATTTGCGGGTTTATAGACACACCGCCATATACCGCTAACGATTTTATGGGTTTCGGTTCAAACCGACCAAATTGCTGAAATACACCCTGCACCTGCACAGCTAACTCCCTGGTTGGAACCATAACCAATACCTGTACATGCCTGTTTTTAGGCTGCTTTCCTTGCTGTTGCATCAAAATTGGCAGTACGTAACTGGCCGTTTTTCCAGAGCCCGTTTTGGCAATTCCCAAAATATCGCGCTTAGATAAAATTGCGGGTATCGCTTGTTCTTGTATAGAAAATGGGCGAACAATTTCTTGCGCGGCCAAGGCTTTAACTAATGTGTTGGATAATCCTAAAATCGAAAAATCTGTCATGCTCATGTATTGTGCTCGAAGGTAATTACAAATTTATAATTTGTGCAGTTTGTATTTTAAGCACCCTAAGTTTTGGGTAAAGAATAATATGCTAAAATTTCATGAAGCGTGCAGGTTGCTTTGCATAATTAGTTTGCTTTGGTTTTTATATGGCGTGCAGGTTGCTTTGAATAATTAGTTTGCTTTGGTTTTTATATGGCGTGCAGGTTGTTATGCTGTGTATTGTGCAATGCATGAACAATGGAAGAAATAAATTACCTTTGTAAACTTATGCAGAAATCTGTCGCATTTTATACCTTGGGCTGCAAGCTTAACTTCTCCGAAACCTCTACCATTGGCAGGAATTTGGCCGATAACGGCTACCAAAAAGTGGCGTTTCACGAAGGTGCAGATGTTTATGTAATTAATACCTGCTCGGTTACCGACCATGCCGATAGAAAATGTAGAAAAATTGTGAAGGAAGCATTGAGGCACAATCCCAAAGCTTTTGTAACCATTATTGGTTGTTACGCGCAGTTGAAACCACAAGAAATTGCCCAAATTGAAGGCGTTGATTTGGTCTTGGGTGCTGCAGAAAAATTTAATATTAACGATTACCTGGGCAACTTATCTAAGAAGGAAATTGCAGAAATAAAAGAAGGCAAAATAAAGGAAGTTTTAGACTATCATGCCTCCTATTCTATTGGCGACCGTACCCGAACTTTCTTAAAAGTGCAAGATGGCTGCGATTATTTTTGTTCCTTTTGCACCATTCCCTTAGCACGTGGAAGCAGCAGAAGCGACAGCATTTCCAATACCGTAAAACAGGCCGAAGAAGTGGTGGCACAAGGCATCAAAGAAATTGTGTTAACAGGCGTAAACACGGGCGATTTTGGTGCAGGCACCTCAGAAAATTTCTTTCAATTGTTGCAAGCATTGGATCAGGTTAAAGGATTGGAACGCTTGCGCATTAGCAGCATTGAACCCAATTTATTGAGCGATGAAATCATTGAATTTGCCGCCAGCAGCAGAACCATTGTGCCGCATTTTCACATCCCTTTACAATCGGGTTCCGATACACTTTTAAAAAGCATGCGCCGCAAATACGATTCGGCCTTATATGCCTCAAGAGTGGCCAAAATAAAGGCACTCATGCCCGATGCTTGCATTGGTGTGGACGTAATTATTGGCTACCCAGGCGAGACAGATGAGCTGTTTTTAGAGACCTATAATTTCCTCAACGAACTCGATATTTCATACTTGCACGTGTTTACCTATAGTGAGCGTGTAAATACTACTGCCTACAAATTGCCAGGCAAAGTGTTGATGCGCACCAGAAATGAACGCAGCAAAATGTTGCATATTTTATCGGATAAAAAAAGACATTTTTTCTACGAACAACAAATTGGAAAATCCTTTCCGGTCTTGTGGGAAGCAGAGAATGAGGCAAACACCATGTTTGGATTCACCTCAAATTATGTGCGCGTAAAAACACAATACGACCCCAGCTTGGTAAATGAAATTATGGAATTACACCTCACCAATATAGATGAAGACATGGTGGTAAAAGGCCGCATGTTTGCCTTTTCGGTCTGAACCAAAGCACGCATGAAAACAAGTGCCAACTTGATTGCTGTAATTCTTTGTGGCGGACAAAGTGCTCGCATGGGAGAAGCCAAGTACTTGCTAGCTTACCATGGCTTGCCGCAATATAAATGGCTCTCTCAACTTTGCCTTACAGGCTTGGGTTTACCAACTTACCTTTCTTGCCAAACTTCACAAGCTGCCGAAATTGAAAATGGATGTGAGTTAATCTTTGACCAAGAAACATTTGCCCAAGGCGGACCCATGACAGGGCTATTAAGTGCAGCAGCACTTCACCCGGGAAAGCCAATTTTACTGCTCGCTTGCGATTATCCACACCTGGCATTAAGCGATATACGAGACCTTGTTTTAGCCTTTGAAGAAAACGGCAAAAGCACCTGCTTGGTGCATCCAAAAACACACCTAGAAGAGCCGCTGCTTGCCATTTATGCTGCTTCGGATTTGGCCAAAATAAAGGATAACTTTTTTAAGGATAAACGCTCTTTAAGGCAATTCTTGCACACGGCAAACCATACAAACATTGCAGCAAGAAACACACAAGTAATAAAGAGTTTTGATACCCCAAATGATCGTTTAAACTTTAAGGGACAAGCCTAATGTTAATTTACCAACAAACGCTTTATTTGAAAACCTTGTTCGGTTCGAACCGAAATAAAATATAAACCTGTTTGAGTTAAGGTGCATTGAAAAGGCAAACCATGCTCGGCAAGCCCTTCAAAAGCTAGCTGTCCCAGGCTATTGTAAATTTGAATTTGCGCAGTTTGATCGCATTGAATCAAGATTTTTTCGTTGGCCTTTACCGGATTTGGAAACACGTTTGTGCCCGAGTTTAAACTCAATTCTTTTACACCAGCCGGCAAAACATAGGTGGTAAAAGTATCTACCACACCAAAGGGCGCACAGGTATTTGCTGCCGTAAAAGCCTTTACACGCCAAGCATACGGCCATTCGCCATACAGTTGAACCAGGGCACTGGTATCGTAAATTAACTGATCAACATTGAGGTAATTCCAATCGCCAAAGCGCGCAATTTGCAAATGATAGGCAAAGGCGCCTTCCACCGCTTGCCATTTAAACATCACATTTTGGGCATTTACTTTGCTTTGATTGGGTGTTGGAAAAACCTTTATTGGATTGGCCAAAACCCTTGTATCTGCTATGCCTTTGGCAATGTTTCTACTTTGCAAATCTGATTGCATGGCTTGCATTTGTTCTTGGCTGAACCTAGACTGACAATTGTCTGAAGAGTAGCTCATATACATGGAACTATCTGGCTTAAAACTAATGCCATTGGGATCCTTTAAAGTCCACGATAGCGGGCATCCCCAGCGTTGAGAAACATAATCGGCTTTGGTATCACAAAATCCATCGCCCGCATTGCGGCAATTGGTCTGATCCAATTTTTCGATATTGGAAGGAACATTATCGCCCTCCCAACCATAGAAAGTATGCGGTAAACCAAAGAAATGTCCGAGCTCATGGGTAAGGGTGGTGGCATTGGTTCCCTGACAAGAATTTTTGATAAACACCACATCCACGCCACCAAAATAAACGCCACACCACTGCATACCGGCTCCGTGAAAAAACACATTTACCGCCCCATTTAATTTATAATTGCCCGACCTGGTCCAAATGGCATCGCTGCTTCCAACATATAGCTCATCGTCGTTAATATAACTAACTTGACCTGCCAAATAAAAATGAAACCCTGTGGGAATAAAACGCTCATTTAGCTCGCACAGGGTGTTCATAATTTGGTGAGTTTGGTAGTACCCCACTCCTTTTGAATTGCCAATTATGTGTATCTTAAAAGGCACATATTGAATGGCCTTTTTACCTAAAAAAGGTCCGTTTAAGTCGAGTTTTTGTTGAAAAACCTTAAGTTTTTGTAATTGTTCCGAAGTTTGTTGCGTGGGACAATAAATATCCTGGGCAAATAATTTAGCTGTTAACAAACTAAAAAACAGAAAGATAAAGTATTTAAATTGCATCGATTCAAACATAAAACAATTGTGTGAACAATTTCATGGTAGAGAAAACTTTTTTAATGGTGTGGCTTTTTTACTTTTGCGCAGCAATTTAAAAAAAAATGAAGAACATAACTGTTATAGGATCTGGAACCATGGGCAACGGTATTGCTCATGTGTTTGCGCAAAACAATTACAAGGTAAATTTAATTGATGTAAACGAAGCGCAATTAAAAAAAGCCATCGAAACCATTGGTAAAAATTTGGATAGAATGGTAACCAAAGGCAGCATTAGCGAAGAAGCTAAAACGGCAACTTTGGCAAACATCACCACTTTTACTAGCTTAAAAGAGGCAAGCGCAAATGCCGATTTAATTGTTGAAGCAGCAAGCGAAAACATCAACATCAAATTGGATATTTTTAAGCAAATAGATGAGTATGCACCAGCTCATTGCATCTTGGCATCTAATACTTCTTCTATTTCAATTACTAAGATTGCCAGCGTTACCAAACGTCCAGAGCAAGTAATTGGCATGCACTTTATGAACCCAGTTCCAGTAATGAAATTGGTGGAGATAATTAACGGCTACAAAACTTCAAAAGAAGTAAGCAATGCTGTGGTAGAATTATCGAAAGCCATTGGTAAAACTCCTGCTATTGCCAACGATTACGCAGGATTTATTGCCAACCGCATTTTAATGCCTATGATTAACGAGGCCATCATTTGCTTACAAAGCGGTGTGGGTTCGGCAGAATCTATTGATACGGTAATGAAATTGGGTATGGCGCATCCAATGGGGCCTTTGCAATTGGCAGATTTCATTGGCCTAGACGTTTGTCTTGCCATTATGAATGTGTTATATGATGGCTTGGGCGATTCAAAATATGCTCCTAGTCCGCTTTTGGTAAACATGGTTACCGCCGGCATTTTAGGTGTAAAATCTGGCGAAGGCTTTTATGTTTACACGCCGGGTTCTAAGGAATTGGTGGTTTCTCCGAGATTCAATTAGCGTGTAGTTATGAATTATGAATTTTGAACCAAAAACTAATAATTCATAACTCATAACTCATAACTCATAATTCAAAAAAAATCCTTTGCAGAAATGTCGGTTTGAACCAACAAATTTGCAAAGGATTTTTTTGTGTACCTAATTAAGTAAAAACGAAATACCAATACTTTGGTTCAGCAAATGCCTGCTGTTTGTGAAAATAAAACTCATGTCCGTATTGTAATATATATTGGTGTATTCTGGGGAGCTTCCATTATACTTATAGGTGCTTACACCTATGTAAGCACTGGCAATAGAAACGCTGGTACGTAAAATAATTTTAGGTGTTACCCAATAATACAATCCAAGGTTTAAACTAGCGTAAATGTTGCCAAAGCCATTCTTGCCCTTACTCCATAACTCGTTGTAACCATCGGAAGAATCTTTGATAAAATTAGAATTTCCTAAGCCCAAAAGTACATTGGTATGTTGCATTAAATCGCATCCAAATTTCTTGCCTATGGGTATAATCCACCTAAATGATTTGCCAGACCCTAAGCTAAAATTCTGACTCCTACTTTTAAATTTTTCATAACTCCTATTTAGGCTATCTATTCTTTTGTTATCTTCCAAACTCATCCTATAATATAGAAAAAAATTATACCCTGTAGCATAGGTATTGCTAATCAATTTCTCTAGGCCAAATGAATTACTGATGTTAAAATCTGTACGTTGGTTTTCATCAGAAAAAGTACCATTGCTGTTTCTAAAATAGCTGTCGCCAGTATATTTATTTCCATAACTGCCCATCACTGTAAAACCCACTATCCTTTGTTGCGCAGCAAACTGCCCAAACAAAGGCTGCAAGGCAAACAACAGCAGTATCAACATCCAAAAATTCTTCTTTACGTGGCACATTGGTTCAGACCAAATTATGGAAATAAATAACTAAGCCTAAATTGAATATTGGCAAGCTGAATAGTTCCTGGAAGTAGTCCGCTAAAACTGACATTTTTGCTCGCTTGTTGCCTATTAGTTAAAGGAATATTTGGATTATTTTGCAAATCAATATAACTAAAAGTAACCCAATCTATTGAGGCCTGAACCCATAACTTATCGAAAAATAAATAATAAATTCCAGGAGAAACCTTGGCATTTACGATGTTTATTTTTTGCAAATATTCATCGGCATTGGAAATGTTTTTATTATTGGCCGACTGACCTTTTCTAAAGCTCAATTCATTGCCAAGAAAGAGTCCCCATTGATCGCTCATAGGATGAAAAAAGTTATATCCCAATCCCACGCCAAGCGTATAACTTTTAGCCTGACCCAATATATCGCTAGTGCCCAAAGAACCTAGTACAAAGAGGTTTACGCTCTGCTTATTGCTAACAAATTTGCCTAGGCCCACTTGCGAAAGAGGCAAATTAGAACTAACGTTGCCAGAAGAATTCGCCGCGTTCACACTAAGGTTGCCAGAGGTTTGTAACGACATACTTGCCTGCAAATAATACCTGCCCTTTTTAAGCTGAGCTTGCACGCAAAGCGGCAACAAAATAACCAACAAAAGAAGCTTGTTCATAGCTATAATATTCAAAATTTGATGGATGAAAGTTATGCATAAAATATGTTTATTTGTATAATGAGAGGAACAAAAATAAATAATGCTAACTAACGCAAACCAAATGGTTATTTTGTTTTAAGAGCGGCATTTACGCCATTGATTTGGAATAATTATAAAGAGGAGCTCATACCTGCCGTTGAATTTGCAATTGGATTTTGCTTGTAAAAATTGAATTGGTTCGAACCAAAAAAAACGGAAACAATTTAGGCAGATGGATGGAACGAAAGTTATGGGCAAGCATTTAGTAGACAAACTAGTCTTAATTAATTTTTATACCAATAGTGGGTATATTTATCTTCAAATTGAACCTAAAATGGCAAGAAATACATCCATACTTTTAGGCAATTATTTTGATAAATTAATTAGTGAGCAAGTAGAATCAGGAAGATTTTCATCGGCTAGTGAGGTAGAGAGAACTGCTTTGCATTTTTTTGAAGAAGAAGAAAATAAAAAAGTAACGCTGGTTAGAGAACTCCAGAAAGGCGAAAAATCGGGGTTTGTTCAAAAGTCAAGTCAACTATAATTTTTTATAACGTGATTGAACAGCAAAATAAAACTGAAATTATACGAGTTCTCCATCATCGAATGGACATTGAAAAAAGACTTGCCGAAATAAATAGTTGTACCTACGACTAAATAATTTTAAACACTTATAAAAAAAAATGAACAAAGTAAATTTCAAACAATCGACCACTGCTGGAGCAACTGCAGCAGCAGTAGCCGCTGTTATGAATGCCATTATATTTTAAATTTTCCAAGCTACAGGAACATTAATCGACACCATTTTTGTACTACCCAATACACCTTTAACAATTGTACCGGTGGTTATTTAGAGCATAGTGCCCACATTAATAGCAAGCATGGTATTCTTTTTATTGGAAAAATTCACCAATAATGGCTTTAAAATCTTTGGTATTATTTCCATCGTTTTAGGGCTGGCCTCATTATCTAGTAAGTTTATGCAGATACCAAGCGTTACAACAGGATTTGCCATCATATTAGATCTAATGCATGTGGTTATAGTGGTAGCTTTACTTTTTTTCATTAATAAAGCTGTGAAGGCTAATAAGTAAATTGCTTTAAAAAACTAGGTTTTGGGATGCACCTACAACCAAATATGGAGATAACAACTATTCCTATATAGATTGATCCATCGCATAATGTTGGTATTGTTGTTTTACTTTCATAATTTTACCTTTTAGTAAAGAAACGCTGTATAATATCTTTGTGCACACAAAACCTTTTTAGTGAAGCATTCCTTCCCTTTAATTATTTTGTATTGGCTAGAACCGAAAAAAGAAAAAAATGGAAACAATTTGGGCAGATAGATGGAACGAAAGATATAGCAAAGCTGATTTTGCTTATGGGGTGCTACCTAACGAATATCTTAAGAAACAATTAGACAAGTTAAACCTTGGCAAAATTCTTTTTGCGGCAGAGGGTGAAGGGAGGAATGCCGTGTATGCTGCAAAATTGGGATGGGCAGTTTCTGCTTTTGATATAAGTAAGGAAGGGCAAAAAAAAGCCCTGCAATTAGCAGAAACAAATAAGACAACTATTGACTACCGAGTTGGCGAAATACAAACGCTGAATTTTGAGGAAGAACAGTTTGATGCCATTGCACTTATTTTTGCGCATTTTCCGGCAGAAATTAAATCGAGCTGCCACAAAATATTGGATAAATTTCTGCGAAAAGGTGGGGTAATTATTTTTGAAGCATTTAGCAAAAATCACCTCCAATATAACTCAAAAAACGAAAAGGTGGGTGGACCCAAAGACCTTGGCTCCTTGTTTTCAATAGAAGAAATAAAAACAGACTTTCCCAACTATGACTTTGAGGAATTGGTAGAAATGGAAATTGAACTCAATGAAGGGCTATTTCATAACGGCCTAGGATCTGTTATTAGATTTGTAGGACGAAAGAAATAATCCAAATGCTGGTCATAAAAACTTACAAATTAATTCTGTAAGCTTGTGTTAAACAATATGGAAATGTGTGTTTCTAATTTGAAAACTAATTTAATCAATAAAATAGCTTGATTGAATGAGGTTCGGATTATCGAAGAAATTAAAATGCTACTAGATTTTGAATTGGAAGAAAAAGTCTTTGAGTTACCTAATGCCCAAAATGAGAGAATATCAAAAGCAAAAGACGAATTTTTAAATTCTCAAACTTTATCAGGGGAAGCTGCAAATTCTGAGATCGAATAATAACTAGGAGAAAAATAATTTGGACCATTGGCGCAAATATTGAAAGATAGAAAATATTATTGGATCGGATTAAGCGCACAATGACTAAAAGATGCAGCATAAAGCTTAACAATCTTTTTAAGGAAGCCATAAAATTAGCTCCAGATTTTCCTGAATCGGTAAGGAAAACAAATTTAAATAATACAAGAGTTAAAATTGCAAGAGATTACTTAATTTCCTACGATTTTAACCCAAAAGAAATGATTATTCTTTCTATCTGGGATGCTAACCAAAACGAAAAAAAAGTTCTGTAGACTATACATAAATTAAGTCTCCAAAACGAATTATTAATTCCAAACAATAATTTATGTTTCTTTGCATAGCACATGATTATTACGGAGCTTACAGTCGCAAAAGGAATATTGGATCAGGGCAAATTGCTTGCTATACCCACAGAAACGGTGTATGGTTTGGCTGCCAACGCCTTTGATGGTAGCGCCATTGCCCAAATTTATGCCGTAAAAAATAGGCCGCAATTTAACCCCCTCATCTTGCACAGCAACTCCCTAGAACGCTTTCAATCCTGGGGCATTCATCTCCCAAAGGAGGCGCTAAAATTGGCTCAGACATACTCCCCTGGTCCCATCACTTTTGTGGTGCCAAAATCGAACCGCATTCCAGATATTGTTACAGCCGGACATTCAACAGTGGCTATTAGAATTCCAAACCATGAGCTTACTTTAGCTTTGCTGCAAATGCTCAACTACCCTTTGGCCGCGCCAAGTGCCAACCTATCGGGGACCGTTAGTCCAACCACCGCCCAACATGTAGCGCAACAATTGGGACACCTAATTGAAGGCGTTTTAGAGGGCGGCCCTTGCCAAATTGGACTAGAAAGCACCATTGTATCGTTTGTGAACGAAAAGCCGCAATTGCTGCGCTTAGGAGGCCTTTCTGTAGAAGCCATAGAATCTGTTCTCGGTCTGAACCTAAACTTAAATGCAATCATCAACAACGAAAATCCACAAGCGCCCGGCATGCTAAGCAAACACTATGCGCCAGCCATTAAATTGCGCATAGGCAAACCCCAAGATTTTTCTAATGCATACAGTTTCGCAGAAATGGCCTACATTGCCTTTAACGAGCCACATCCGCAAATACCCTTATCGCAACAATTTATTTTATCGCCAAAAGGCAACTTAGTCGAGGCTGCACAAAAGCTATTCGCCGCCCTCAAACAAGCCGATCAACTCCCCGTAAAAATCATTGTGGCAGCGCTATTCCCCAACGAGCACCTTGGCAGAGCCATCAACGACCGCCTCTCACGTGCAGCGCGAAATTGAGTTGGTAGCAGCAGGCTGTTAGCTAAAGGCTGTTGGCCCTTAGCCTTTAACTTTTTTTAAACTTATAGTTAATTTAACTAATGTTTCTGGGTTGATAAATGTTTGACAATCAACACATTATGCTTATAAGTAAAGTAGCAAAGTTGCATATAAGTTCCCATGTTTGTGTTAGTTAAGACATCAAAAACAAAAACTAATACAACCATGCTACAATTCAAATCTAATCATCGTTTCGATAAATTGCAAGAAATTTGTTTG
>JAWXAZ010000042.1:0-16265 GCA_034439755.1 bacterium | reverse complement strand
GCAACTTTCCAAGTCAGTCCGTCATTTTATTTATGCTTTTACAAAAGATTTTCGTCGAAAAAGTCAGCCCGAAACATTTTTGAATACCACTTAAAACAGGCACTAAAATAAAAGCAATTTCAACCAAGTCCAACAGCAAAAAAAAGTGTTAGTGCCGTCGGCGCACCTGTTTAGCAAAAGCCATTTATCGACCAGTATTTAAGAGTCAGATCATTGCAAAAAACAGCCTCAATAATTTATAAAAATGTCGGGCAACAGCTTATAAAACTCTTGCCAATTTAGTCTCCATTATTTTGGTCTGAACCAATTTGTAACTTTGTCGACCAGAAAATTTGCAACTAAAAAATATCCAAAAAAAGCAAGCCCTAAAACAAAGCTAAACCACTAAACTTGTTGACCACATTTTAAACAATCAACAGATATTTCAAGAAATTTGTCAAACGCACCAATCCTTAAAAGGCCGACCACCACTTGCCAATTTAAAACTGTATAAATCATTACCATTGGCCATAACTATACTATATCTGCACAGTCAACCATTTTTGAGCTATTTCCAGTATGGCCAGGTTGGCCACCTTGCTTTTTATTGCTTTCTTCCCTGCTATTCTACCCTCCTTAGACCATCACTTGAAGGCGGCTTGGAACTGTTTCCGCTGTTCTTATTAATTCTCGATTCTAATTCCAAAACCCGATTCATTAATATCAAAACCTGTTTTTGCAGATTTTCATTTTCAGCTTTTAACTTTAAATAGTCGGCTTCCTTTATTAAAATATATCCTTTAGGTACTGATATCATGAATGCAAATATCTATGTAACTGCTAATCATTCATACAACTTTGTGTTTGATTTGTTAACCAAGGTAAGAGGATAATACTTATTTTTGGACTGAACAGTAACTGGTTTTTATATTTTCATTTTTACTTTCCACAAATCATGCCACTTTCTTTTAAATTTTTGATTTCCAAAATAATATGTCTCAAATTCATTCCTATTAAACTTCCCTTAAAATTTGCTTTCTTTGCGGGGTAAATGAAAATTCTCCAATTATTTAATCGCTTTCCTTGGCCGCTCAAAGACGGCGGGGCTATTGCTAATTATAACGAGAGCAAGGGTTACCATGAGGCAGGGGTGGAGCTTACCATGGCGGCCCTCAATACAGAGAAGCATTTTATCGAATTTCATTCGCTGCCGCCGCATGTGCAAAATATGGCCCAAATTCACCTCACCTATATCGATAATCGGATTAAACCGCAAGATGCCTTGCTTAACTTATTTAGCAAACGCTCCTACCATGTAGATCGGTTTATTTGCGATGCCTTTGAAAAGCAACTCGTAGAAATTTGTGAAACCAATACTTTTGATGTAATTGTGTTCGAAAGCGTTTTTGTTGCGCCTTACCTCGCCGCCATTCGCCAACATAGCAAGGCCGTTTGCGTGCTTAGGCAACATAATATCGAATATAAAATTTGGGAAAACTTGGCTCAAAACGATGGCAATATTATTAAGCGTTCTTACCTGCGTTTGCTGGCGTCGCGGTTAAAAAAATATGAGGTTTCTGTGCTGAACCAATTTGATGGCATTACTGTTTTTACGCAAACCGACGCAGATATGTTGCGCCACGATAATTGCCAAATGCCAATAGGCATTTATCCTTTTGGTATTAACTTAGACAAGCTGGTTATTAACCAAACTAACCTCGAAATGCCAAGCCTTTTTCACCTGGGTTCTATGGATTGGCTGCCCAACCAAGAGGCCATGAACTGGTTTATTCAGGAGGTGTGGTACGATGTGTCGATGGAGTTTCCTTCGCTGCATTTTTACTTGGCAGGCAGAAATATTCCGCTCAACTTTTTC
The DNA here is from genome assembly GCA_034439755.1 of bacterium. Classification (GTDB taxonomy): domain Bacteria; phylum Bacteroidota; class Bacteroidia; order UKL13-3; family UKL13-3; genus B1. The sequence goes on along the minus strand of JAWXAZ010000042.1, from coordinate 14,410 downwards.
GATTATAACAACCAAAGTAATATTAGAGTGCTGGGCGAGGTAGATGATGCCATTCGCCTCATGAACGAAAAAGCAATTATGATTGTACCGCTGTTTTCTGGCAGTGGCATAAGGGTGAAGATCCTAGAAGGAATGGCCCTTGGCAAGTGTATTGTCTCTACCAATTTGGGCGCCCAAGGCATTAACGTGGTAGATGGCGAGCACATCCTTATTGCCAATACCGCCGAAGAATTTAAAGAAAAAATTGCCTACCTTATCAAGCATCCAACAGAGGTAAAACGCATTGGAAACAATGCCGCAGCTCTTGCCCGCACTCAATACGACAATAAAAAAATCATCACAGAAAAACTCAATTTTTACCGCCAATTAGTCCCTAAAAATTAATGCGTGTTTTGTTAACCACCCTCAATGCCAAATATATTCACATGAATTTGGCTATTCGCATTCTCTATGGTCTCAACCAACACAAAGCGGGTTTAGACTGGAACGAGTTTGCCATCAAAGAAGATCCCAACGAAATTGCCAAAGTCTGCGCCAATTACGAGGTGGTGGCCTTTAGCTGTTATATCTGGAACATTACCCAAACTTTGCAGGTAGCGCGAATTCTCAAACAACTAAATCCGAATATAAAAATATTATTAGGCGGACCAGAAGTGAGTTACGATTGGCAAGATGTAATTAAAAAACCAGAGGTAGATTATATCATTGCCGGTGAAGGTGAAATTCCGTTTGCGGCCTTCCTTAACCAATATCCAAATACCTTAGACATTCCAAATTTGGTTCAGAAAGAAGAAGGAAAAATAGTATTTACGCCTGCTGGAGATAGCTTCGATATTAACCAATTACAAGGCTTTAATCCCTATATTTTTGAGCCTGCAGAGTGCATTAAAACAAAGGTAGCGTACATGGAAACCTCAAGAGGCTGTCCGTATAAATGCGAGTTTTGCTTGGCTAGTTTAGACAACAAAGTGCGCTATTTGCCCATCGATACCATCAAGGAAAATCTGCTTTTTTTAATGCAACATGGTAAGGTAATAAAGTTCCTCGATAGAACCTTTAATGTTAAGAAAGATTTTACCCTCGATATCTTTCAATTTATCTTAGATCACCACAAACCAGGCAATGTGTTTCAGTTCGAAATTACCGCCGATATTGTGCATCCCGATATCATCAAGTTTATTCAAGAGAAAGTCCCCAAGGGATTGTTTCGTTTCGAAATAGGCATTCAAACCGTTAACCAAAAGGCCAATTTAGTGGTTAGCCGCAAGCAAAATTTTGAGAAGACCAAGGGTGTAATTCTGCAATTAAAAGATTATGTAGAAATGCACCTCGATCTTATTGTTGGCTTGCCACTAGATTACCTAAGCGATATTGCCCATAGCTTTGAGCAAGTTTTTAACCTGCATCCGCCAGAATTGCAACTGGGCTTTTTAAAGTTTTTAAAGGGCACGCCTGTAAGAGAAAAGTACGCGCAATATGGCTTTAAATTTGATCCCATGCCGCCTTATCAAATCATTGAAAGCAATTACCTCACCGCGGCAGAATTAACGCAAATTACGCTCTTAGAAGAAGCGCTAGAGTTATACTGGAATAAGAAGCGCGCAAGCCATACCATGTTATACGTAGAGCAGTTGAGTGGCATGTTTCAGTTCTTTACAGAACTTGGACAATGGTTTGGCCAGCGAAGCAATTTTCATAAACATACCCTCGACGAAAGTTTTGAAATTTTGGCCTCATTTTGCCTGCATAAATATCCCAACGATGCACTTTTGCAAGCCTTTGTTGCCATCGATTATTATCTGCATTTTAAGGTAAAACCCAAGGCTTTGTTGCTGCAAGAAGTAGATAGAAGTGCCAAGAGTTTGGTCATTCAAGAGCTGCAATTAAACATACATCAAAACAGGTATATGGTGTTCCAAATTCCTTTCAATTTTCTGCATTTTAAAGAAACAGGCGCGGTATTGGTTCAGCCCAATTTTCTTTGCATACAATACACCGGTACAGAAAAGGCCACTGCCATAGGGCAAATAGAAGTAGAAATGGTTTCGGTCTGAACCAAATCGTTTGCGTTAACTATTCTTAAATAAAAATTTGCATCTTTGTCCAAATGTCGAGTCACCACATCGTAAGAGATACCCAAGAACCTGCTTTAATCATAGCCAATGGCGAGGCCTGTAGCAGAGACCTGTTAGACCAATTGCTCGAATGGAATCCTGTGGTAATGGTCTTAGATGGTGCCTTGCAAAGGGTATTAGAGCTGGGCATAAAGATTGATATTGTACTGGGCGATTTCGACCGCGCGCATCATCCAGAACAATACTTGGCCCATCAAGTTCCAGTAGAAATTATTCATACCCCAGATCAAGAAAAAACCGATTTGCAAAAAGGGATTGAGACTTTGATACAACGCGGACATAAAGCCATAAACTTGGTTTGGGCAACAGGGCGCCGTGCAGATCATACGCTCAATAACCTTAATTGTTTTGGCACTTATAAAGAGCAGGTTAACTTGGTGATGTACGACGATTATTCAAAGATATTTTGTTTGCCACTTAAGTTTGATAAATGGTATACCCAAGCAACTCCACTTTCTTTAATGCCCTTGGGATTGGTAACAGGCATAAGCAGCAGGGGATTAAAATATAACCTACACAACAATACCTTGGAAACCGGCGTAAGGTCTGGCAGCAGCAACGAAGCCCTGCAAGATGGTACGGTTGAAATTAGCTATGAAAGCGGAACTTTACTGCTAATGGAATGTAAAGATTAATCTATCTGGTTTGTTATTTTATTGTAGGTAAATTGTTAAGTCTATATCATACTATGATTAACTTTTTGCGATACCCTTTAAATGAAAGCGAGCTAACAATTTGTTAAGACTCACATAACATTACCACTATTTTGTAGAATCAACTTTGGCGTGTAAAAATACTTACACATGAAAATAAAATTGCTACAAACAATGCTTTTTCTTTCTGCCATATTTGGCCTTAGGGAAAACGCTTTTTCGCAAATCCAGGCCCAACTCCTGGGCAGGTACACTATAGGTACCTATAATTCAAATGGAGGCGTGGCAGAGATTTCGGCTTACGACCCAAGTACAAAGAGAATGTATGTGGTAAACGGACCAGATACCTCGTTCAGAATTGTGAACCTGGCCAATCCGGCTAATCCTACCTTAATCTCAACTATTTCGGTTAAACCTTATGGCATTGATGTTACATCAATTGCTACCAATAAGAAAGGGTTAATTGCCATTGCTGTGATAGATTCAAACGGAAAGACCAATGCAAGTAGCATTGTATTTCTAGATGCAAACGGGTCTTTTATAAGCAAGGTAAAAGCAGGAGCTAATACAGATCACATTATATTTACACCAAACGGAAATAGGTTGTTATGTGCCAATGAAGGTGAACCTAATGTAGGTTATACTATCGATCCCGAAGGTTCGGTTACTATAATAAATGTTTCTGGAGGTGCTGCCTCATTAACGCAAGCCAATGTGCAAACTGCCGGCTTTACTTCGTATAATGGAACTACGCTTGATGCTAAAATAAGGATATTTGGAAGAATACAAACTGCGGGTGGTGCATTTTTGCGTAACTCAACTGTGGCAGAAGATTTAGAACCAGAATACATTGCCATTTCTGATGACAATACAACTGCTTGGGTTACTTGCCAAGAAAACAATTGTATGGCAGTTTTAAATATCAATACAGGTACAATTACCTCCTTAATTCCATTTGGTTTTAAAAACCACAATTTACCCGGAAACGGTTTGGATCCTTCTGATAGAAGTTTGAACAATACATCGGCATTGGCCTCAATAGCTAATTGGCCAGTATTTGGAATGTACATGCCCGATGGAATTTCATCATACAGAGTAGGCAGTCAAACTTATTTGGTAACTGCCAATGAAGGCGATGCCAGAGGAGATTGGGGATCTGCAAATAATGAAGAAGTAAGAGTAAACGATGCTACTTATATTTTAGATACTGTAAAATTTGGTGGTGCTTCTGCTGTGGCTGCCTTAAAAGCCAACGGTGCTTTAGGCAGATTAAATGTAACAAACCGTTACGGTGATTTTAACAACGATGGTAAATTTGATAGTATATTTACTTTTGGTGCACGTAGTTTTACCATTTGGAATGGAACAACAGGTGCTTTGGTTTGGGATAGTAAAGACGATTTTGAACAAAGAACTTTAGCTATGTTTCCAGCTAACTTTAATTGCGGACATACCACCAATTCGTTAGACGATAGAAGTGATAATAAAGGTCCTGAGCCTGAAAGTGTAACTATTGGAAAAATATTAGATAGTACTTATGCTTTTGTAGGTTTGGAGCGTATTGGCGGAATTATGATTTATAATATTACCAATCCTTTATCTCCTTATTTTGTGCAATATATCAACTCCCGTAATTTCAGTGTAACTCCTGGACAAGCTAACTTAGCAACAGTGGGAGATTTAGGTCCTGAAGGAATAGCATTTATTCCAAGGAACGAAAGTCCAAATGGAAAAGATTTGGTATTATTATCAAATGAAGTTTCGGGTACGGTAGCTATTTATCAAATTAATTCACGAAGTGCATTCCAAATGCAAGTTTTGCATGCTTCGGATATGGAGTCAGGAGTTGATGCGCCAATAGATGCACCTAATTTTGCAGCAGTATTAGATACCTTAGAAGGAACTTATGCAAACACCGTAAAATTAGCATCAGGCGATTGTTTTATTCCTAGTCCTTTTTTAAGTGCGGGTGAAGATCCAAGCATGGCAACTCCTTTGCGTAATACAGCTTCAAGTTATTACCCTGGAACTACTTCTGGCTTAAGAGCTGCCATTGGTAGAACTGATGTTGCCATGATGAACATAATGGGCTTTCAAGGCTCAGCGTTTGGTAACCATGAATTTGATTTAGGAACACCAGAAGTGAATAGTATAATAGGTGTAGATATAAGAAGCAATGGTGCAGATAAAAGATGGGTTGGTGCACAGTTTCCTTATTTGAGTGCTAACTTGAATTTTGCAAATGATATTAACCTAAGTTATTTAACAACTACGCAGCGTTTGTCTGTTGATAGTTTTAAAACTTCGGCAGGCATAACTGCTAACTCACAAAAGAAAGGCATTGCCCCTTCAGCTATTATCGAAATGAATGGCGAAAGAGTTGGTATTATTGGTGCTACCACACAATTATTGGCAAATATTTCTTCACCAGGTTTAACAACTGGTTTAGCTGGAAGTTCAGATAATATGCCAGCTTTAGCAGCTGTATTGCAACCAGTAATTGATTCTTTGCGTGCAATGGGAATCAATAAAATTATTTTGATGAGTCATTTGCAACAATTGGCAAATGAAAAAGCTTTAGCGCCATTATTAAAAGGAGTAGATATAATTATAGCTGGTGGTTCACATTCTTTGTGTGCTGATGGAAATGATAGACTTCGCGCTGGAATTGCAGTTGCAGATAGATATCCTATTTTAACTGTAAACTACGACAATGAGCCTTTAGCAATTTTGAACACAACTAGCGAGTGGAAATATATTGGTCGTTTTGTGTGTGATTTTGATAGTGTTGGAAGATTAATTCCAAACTTATTAGATTCAACCATCAATGGTGCTTACGCTGCAGATACCGCAATGGTTACTTCATTGTATGGTACTTATGCTGCTGGTTTTATTACTGGAAGTAAAGGAGCAAATGTTAGAACTTTAACATCTGCAATTGCCACTGTTATTAATGCTAAAGATGGCAATAAATTTGGTAAAACTAATGTGTTTTTAGAAGGCAGAAGAAACTTTGTAAGAACAGAAGAAACTAACTTTGGTAACTTAACTGCAGATGCTAACTTATGGTATGCTCGTGAGTACGATAACCAAGTGAGGGTTTCTATAAAAAATGGTGGAGGCATTCGTTCTGCCATTGGCAATGTAAATGCGGTTGGTTCAAACGTAATTTTAGAAAACACTTTGGCTAATCCAAGTGCAGGAAAAGTTAAAGGCGATATTTCGCAATTAGATATTGAAAACTCATTGCGTTTTAACAATGGTTTAGTTATTGCTAGAACAAATGCTGCTGGTTTAAAGCGTTTAATTGAGCATGGTATTTCAGCTACTATTTCAAATGCTACTCCAGGTCAGTTTCCTCAAGTTGGTGGTGTAATGTTTAGTTACGACACTACCAAAACAGCTGGTAATAGAATTCAATCATTTGTAATTACCGATTCAACTGGAAACAGATTAGATACAATAGTTAGAAACGGTTTATTGGTAGGCGATACTACCAGAATATTTAAATTTGTAACCTTAGATTTCTTATATAGTGGTGGCGATAATTATCCTTTCGCAGCAAATGCTAACAATAGAGTTAATTTAGACACAGCTTTAAAAGCAGCAGGTATAGCCACTTTTACCACAATTGGTAAAGAGCAAGATGCGTTTGCTGAATATATGGCAACTTTCCATAGTTCAAATGCTTATTCTATTAGAGATACTACCTTAAAAGGGGACAGAAGAATACAGTTATTAAATGCTAGAATGGATGGCGTTATTGTGCCAAATGCTGGGCCTTCAAGTTCTCAATCAGCTTATTTATTGCCAACTTCACCTGGTGTTCAATTTACTTCCATTATCTCAGTTGGGGATAATGTAGGAGGCTATAAAATGGCTGGTATTCCTGATGGTGCTGGTGCTTATGATAACGGAAACGGAACATTTACTATGCTTGTTGCGCATGAATTAAATAACGCACTCGGTGTAACACGTGCTCATGGTGGAAAAGGTGCTTTTGTATCTAAATGGGTTATTAATAAAAACGACCTTTCAGTTGTGAGTGGTGCTGATTTAATTCAAAAAGTACAATTGTATACCGCTACTATTGGTTATACCTTGTTCAATCCTGCAGATACTACGCCAAGAAAATCTTTTAATCGTTTTTGTTCAGCTGATTTACCTGCAGTATCTGCATTTTACAATGCTGCTTCAGGTTTAGGAACACCGGAACGTATTTTCATGAATGGTGAAGAAGCTGGTGCAGAAGGAAGAGCATTTGGACATATTGTAACCGGAACAAATGCTGGTACTACATGGGAACTACCAAGTTTAGGTAAGTTCTCTTGGGAAAATTCAGTTGCACATCCTTCAACTGGAAATAAAACAGTTGTAGTGGGTACAGATGATGCATCACCTGGTCAGGTTTATTTTTATATTGGTGATAAAACAAATACAGGTTCTGAGGTGGATAGGGCTGGTTTAACTAATGGTAGGTTATATGGTGTTGCCGTTACAGGTTTAACTACAGAAGTTTCTGCAAGTTTCCCTGCGGCAAATACTGCCTTTACTTTGGTTGATTTAGGAAATGTAAAAGACTCAAGTGGTGCTGCTTTAAATACTAGAAGCAATGCTTTAGGAATCACCAACTTTTTACGTCCAGAAGATGCTGCTTGGGATCCTTCAAATTACAATGATTTATATTTTGTTACTACAAACGGATTTAACTCTCCTAGTAGAATGTGGAGATTAAGGTTTACAAACATCAACAACCCTTCATTGGGAGGTACAATTACTGCTGTATTGGATGGTACTGAAGGCCAACAAATGATGGATAATATTGGTATTGATAAATCTGGTCATATTTTAATTCAAGAAGATCCAGGTAACAATGTACACATTGCAAAAATTTGGCAATATACTATTGGTACTGACAAATTAGAATTAGCTGGACAACATGATCCTTCTAGATTTGTATTAGGTGGAGCAAATTATTTAACGCAAGATGAAGAATCTTCAGGAATTATAGATGTTCAAGATATTTTAGGTGCAGGTAACTTTCTATTGGTAGATCAAACTCATTATAGCATACCAGGCGAGTTAGTAGAAGGTGGACAAATTTTAAAAATGTTTAACCCGGCATCAGCTAATGGAAAACAAATCATATCAATTGCAGCAGCACGTGCTTTAACAACAGATACCGTAAGAGTAAGAGGAGTTGTTACAAGAGTTTGGGGTAGATTTATATACATGCAAGATGCAACAGGTGCAATTGCTGTTCGTCAATCTTCAGGTGCAATGGTAGATTCAATCTTAAGCGCAGGTATAAAAGAAGGCGACAGCATTGAAGTAGTTGGTGGTAGAGGTAATTTTAACAACTATGCGCAAATTAATATTGGAACTGGTGCTTACGGCGAAAACAGTAGAGTTACAAAAATGAGCTCAAATGCAACTATTCCTGCTCCTTCTATTGTAACTGTAAAAGAAATAAATACCAATGGTGAGCAATATGAAAGTAAAGTGTTACGCATAGTAGGTTTAAGAACCAATGCAACTGCAGCTACTTTCCCAGCAAGCAGCAACAATACCATTTGGGATGGTGCTACACCAGGTGATACAACTATTTTAAGAATTATATCTGCTCAAGATACAGAAATAGAAGATGCACCTGCATTGGCTATTCCTAAAGGTGCATTTATTTTTGAAGGTATATTGGCTCAATTCTGTTCATCACCTGCTATTGGTTGTACCAATGGGTATCAAGTATATGGTGTTCGTAAGAAAGACATAACTGAAATGCCATTAACCGCTTTCAACTTGTTAAATCCTGCAAACAACGCTAAAGTAACAACCGATAGCGCTAGTGCAACTCCTTTTCAAATAAACTGGTCTAGCTCTGCTAACGCCGCTAGATACAAATGGATGTTAACTACCGAAGCAGGTAACTTTACCTCTCCTTTATTATCTTTATCATCAAACAACGCTGGAGTTGATTCTATATTAACTTTAACCTCTGGTGCTGTTGATGCCATATTAGCTAGCTTAAGTCTTAACAAGGGTGATTCAGTGAAAACTAAATGGACCGTATTTGCTTACAAAGGAGTTTCAGATTCATTACAAGCTTTACAAGTATTCAACTTAACATTAGCAAGAAGCAAGCCAGTTTTACCGGTATTAGGTTCATTCAATTTAAATGCACCTGTTAATAATGCAAGGGTTGTTGTAGAAGAAGCAAATACTAGTTTGGTTAATATCAATTGGACAAAATCTGCTCACGCAATTAATTACAGATGGTTTGCAACAACTGCAACAGGAAGCTTTGCAAATCCATTGTTAAGAGTAAGTTCAAATAATGCTGGTGTAGATTCTGTTTTAACATTAACAAGCGGTGCAATTGATGCTATTTTAAATGGCTTAACTATAAAACGTACAGATTCTATAACTTTAAAATGGACTGTTTATGCTTACCTATCTGCAACAGATTCATTAAAAGCTGGTCAAGATTGGAATGTAAAATTAGTCCGTAACCGTATTTTAGGAGCCTTTAATTTAACCTCACCAGCAAACAATGCAAGAGTAGAAGTTGAAGAAAGCAATACTGCACCAATAGTTATAACTTGGTTAGCATCTGCAAAAGCAAACAAGTACAAATGGAAAGCAACCACAATGGCTGGTAACTTTATAACACCTTTGTTAAACTTAAACGCAGACAATGCAGGTAATGATGCCAAATTAACATTAACAAGTGGTGGTATTGATGCAATATTGGCTTCAAATGGTATTATTAAAGGTGATTCAATAACTTTAAAATGGACTGTATTTGCAAGTGAAACAACAGATTCATTGCAAGCAGTTGAAACATTTAATATTAAGTTGGTTCGTAAAATGGGAGTGGGTGTAAATGAAGTAAACTTCGCTAATCATATTAGCGTTTACCCTAACCCTAGCCAATCAATAATTACTATTGAAACCAAGCAATTGAAAGGTAAATTGAACATCAAATTATATTCAATATCAGGTAAATTATTATTAGACGAACGCAATTTAAATGCAACAGATATTAATAAGTTTGATGTGAGTGAATTTAATGATGGAACCTATTTGTTATCAATAGAAGATGAAAATGGCAGATCAGCTCATGTAAAAGTGGTTGTTATCAAATAATTTTCTTTAAAACTTTTTAAGAACGGGTAGGTGTAAATTGCGCCTACCCGTTTTTTATATAAATTAAGGTGGTTCATTTATGATTAAAAAATTCATATTTTTTTCTTTAGGCTTTGTATCATTACTGGTTTGTTTTTCCTTTGATCGGGTTGAACCTATTGATACTTATAAATCATATTACTTTAACAAATTAGATACTTTTGAAAGCAAGCAAGTCCAATTAATAGAGAAAACTAATTTAAAGGATAGCCAACAAGTTGAATTGATTAAAAGTAAACTGCTAGATGTTAGGAATAACCTAAAGGGCCTCGACTTTTGGCTCAGGTATATTGAGCCTTTATCCTATAAAAAAATCAATGGTCCATTGCCAGTTGAATGGGAAACCGAAGTTTTCGAAAAGTTTGAAAAGCCCTATAAACGAGAATGTAAAGATTAACTTTATAATTTTATTAATTTATAACACCATTTTTCCGTTTCACCAACTTGTAGAAGATAAATGCCTGATGATAATTGATTGATATCTATTGTGGTGCTTTCGCCAATTAATTTGCCTGATAAAATTTGTTTTCCTAATGCGTCAAGAATAACATAAGTTGAAACTAAATTAGCTCCCTTATTTTCAATTGTTATTATATCATTTGTTGGATTAGGATAAACATTTAAGTAATCTGTTTTTCCTAATTCCGAACCAATAGATGTAGAACTTGTGCCTAAAAAAGTAAAAGGCAGCGACCATTGAACCAATGAAAGGGCGTTTCCAGAAAATAGTTTAAAACCACCAGCCATAACCATATACAATTTAAACTTATTGATGATATTGGAATTATTGTACTTAAACACAAAATCATATTCTGGTGTTGTGTTAAAAGAGTTAGAATTGATTATTTGAGGTTTAGCAAATGAAAAATTCCACCAGCCTGCATCGAAAACGGTGGTGTTTGTGCCCTGTACATTGTTCCAAATATCAACAAAGCTTAAGTTCTCTAGGTTTTCAAAACGACCTCTTACATATTCAGCATTTAACGTTGATACATTATCTAGCCAAGGATAAAATTCAATTATTTCACCGGGTTCACAAATGTCATTATCATTACCCTGACTATCCGGATTGCTATCATCATCAATTGTTGATGGGGTAGTAGTAGAATAAACTAACGGTGTAATTGGAATAGAAATGCAAGTTGTTGAATAATCTTGACCATTTTCTTGTACCACAAAATCAATATAAGCATTGGTACCAGGAGGAGTATTTGGATCAATGTCTATTTCAAATTCATCTGCAGACCAAGCCTTGTTATTCCATCCAATATTATTTAATGCAGACGAACTATCTGTTATTGTAATGTATGGATTGTTACTTCTAACCTTGCAAATGCCACTAACAATAGACTGCCCATTGCCTTTTTGGTTTGTGCACTCTACTTTAAAACGTGCTTTTTTCCCTGGGTCAACAAAGTTACGTGGGTTTGTTGAGTTTGGATTTATGGTGGCTGGAAGGCTATATGTATAAAAAGCAGCAAATGAAGGGGAAATATTCACTTGGTCAATTGCAGCCAGATTTGTAAGGTAAACGTTAGGGTCAGAAATTGTAGCGATATTTATTTGAGCCTTTTCGGTTATTGAACAAAGATTTGCATCTTTGATTACAACACTATAGTTGCCTTGGCAAAGGAATGAAGCAGTTAAAGTGGTTTGATTTTTTGCTTTGGCATCCCAAAGGATACTGTAGGGAGATTGTCCGCCAGTTATATTAATAATGGTTGCTGTAGCATTACAAATGCCACTACATTTTGTTATGTCATTAGCCAATATGGCTTCTACTGCAGGTAAAGGGTTTGTAGTAATATTCTTAGAGGCAGTATTGGTACATCCGTTTAAATCAGTTCCAGTAACGGTGTAGTTTATGATGCCAACTGGAGGAACAAATTGTACGCCATTTATTACTCCTCCTGTCCAAGTATAAGAATCAGCTCCACCCCCTGTTAAGGTTATAGTGTCGCCTATGCAAACCTTGATTGCAGTTGCATTGGCAATGACTATCGGAAGCGGATTTACGGTGATGGCTATTGTTGCGGTTTTCTTACATCCTGCAATGCCTGTAACCGTATAGTTAGTGGTTCCTATTGGAGGAACAAATGCCACACCATTAGTTACACCACCCGACCAAGAATAACTATTGGCTGTACCTGTACCAGTTAAAGTGATACTTGTTCCTGCGCATACCGTGGTTGCCGTTGCATTGGCGGTAACAGTTGGAAGCAGATTAACCGTAATAGCTATTGTTGCGGTGTTCTGACATCCTGTTGCAGTAACTGTTCCTGTAACAGTGTAAGTGGTGGTTCCTGTTGGAGGAACAAATGCAACGCCATTAATTACGCCACCTGTCCAAACGTAAGTGTTGGCCCCCCCTCCTGTTAAAGTAATACTTGAGTCTATACAAACTGTTGTTGCTGTTGCATTGGCGGTAACAGTTGGAACTAATACTGTGTTTCTTATTATGGAAACAGCGTTAGAACTACTATTGGCAACAGCAAGGTCTGTTTTGCCGTCTCTATTAAAATCGCCTGTTGAAACACTGTAAGGACTTGTTCCTGTTGCAAAATCCACTTTCGCGGCAAAAGAGATTGTACCGCTACTGCCTGTGTTTCGGAATACAGAAACAGTGTATGACAGCAAATTCGCAACAGCTAAATCTGGCTTGTCGTCTCCTTCAAAATTGCCTATTGAAACACTTTGAGGACCTGTTCCCGTAGCGTAATCTACTTTCGAGGCAAAGGAAATTGTACCGCTGCTGCCTGTGTTTCGGAATACGGAAACACTATTTGAACCATTATTCGCAACAGCAAGATCGGGCTTACCGTCTAAATCCAAATCGCCTATTGAAACGCTTACAGGTTGTGTTCCCGTTGCGTAATCCACTTTCGCAGCAAATGAAATTGTTCCGCTGCTGCTTGTGTTTCTGAATATGGAGACAGTGTTGGAACCTTTATTCGTAACAGCTAAGTCTGTTTTGCCGTCTCCATCAAAATCGCCTGCTGAAACACTAAAAGGATTTGTTCCCGTATTAAAATCAACTCTATAAGCAAAGGAAATTGTTCCTATACCTGCTGGGGTGGTGTTTCGCAATACGGAAACAGAATTGCCGTCATAATTAGTAACAGCAAGGTCTGGCTTGCCGTCTCCATCAAAATCGCCTGTTGAAACACCACGAGGTTGTGAACTCGTTCCAAAATCCAGTCTTGAGGCAAAGGAAATTGTTCCTGCGGTAGACGTGTTTCTTAATACTGCAACAGCGCCATCATTCGTAGCAGCAAGGTCTGGCTTGCCGTCTCCATCAAAATCAGCTGTTAAAATGCTATAGGGATTAATACTACCATTTCCCATTCCCAAATACACTGGGGAAGTAAAGGAAACTGTTCCTGTACTGTCTGTGTTTCTCAATACGGAAATTGGCCCACGATGAACAGCAAGGTCAGTTTTGCCGTCTCCATCAAAATCGCCTGTTGAAACGCTATAAGGATTTGCTCCCGTTGTTTGGTCCACTTTGGTGGCAAAGGAATTAGAATTGATTTCACCGCCACAGGCAAAGGTCGTAATAAATGGTTTTGCTGAATAAGCGGTTAAACCGGTGGTAAGATTAATAACAGAAATAGGCTGGTAAGATGCGCCTGTGGGAACAGTAACGGTAAGCGAGGTGGAGCTGCCGGCAGACACTGTGGCTTTGGTTGCGCCAAAGAACACGATGTTGTTAGCCAAGGTTGCGTTAAAGTATGTGCCGGTAATGGTTACGGTTGTTCCAACGAGACCAGAAGTTGGGGTAAAAGAGGTGATCGTTGGGAAACATATTCCATTTAAATTCCTGAATACCGAAACAGTGTTGTTACCGTCATTCGCAACAGCAAGGTCTGTCTTGCCGTCTCCATCCAAATCGCCCGTTGAAACGCAGCGAGTAGGTGATCCCGTTATAAAATCCACTTTCGCAGCAAAGGAAACTGTTCCGCTGTTGCCTGTGTTTCTGAATACGGAAACAGTGTTGGAGCCAACAACAAGGTCGGGCTTACCATCACCATCAAAATCTCCTGCTGAAACACTTATTGGATATGCATCAGTTATAAAGTCCACTTTCGTGGCAAAGGAAATCGTTCCGTTGCTGCCCGTGTTTCTGAATACGGAGACAGTTATAGAATTATAATTCGCAACAGCAAGGTCAGTCTTGCCGTCTCCATCAAAATCGCCTGTTGAAACGCTTTTAGGTTGTGTTCCTGTTGTAAAATCAACTTTCGCAGCAAAGGAAATTGTTCCGCTGCTGCCTGTGTTTCTGAAAACGGAAACAGTGTTGGAACCTTGATTCGCAACAGCAAGGTCTGTCTTGCCGTCTCCATCATAATCGCCTGTTGAAACGCTACTAGGACCAGCTCCCGTTATAAAATCTACTTTCGCGGCAAAGGAAATTGTTCCGCTGCTGCCCGTGTTTCT